>DASRSI010000001.1:0-1579 GCA_035695445.1 Candidatus Cybelea sp.
TTATTAGCGGCTTCACCGGCGACTACGGCCAAGGTCCCAACGATTGCTGGGTTCTCTTGTCCGGCCAATCGATAACCATTAACGTTTGGAACGCACAAACCGGCACGGGTCCAGCGACTTGGAGCGGTAAGATCAAATAACGGGGCCGTCCCATCGCATCTCCGGCTCCTTGTAAGGCTACGCGCTTTGCAGGGAGCCGTTTTTGTCCGAAGCTTCAAATCGACCGTGGCAGCGCCGGGCAAGGGGGGTTGAGCTTCATGAGTCCATCAAACTCGTTTCGATTTTGCGGCATTCCTTTTTACCTCTTCTGCTAAGCGGAGCCGTCGAGGAATATCAAAAATGCTTAACCTGCGAGGAGCTCTTTTCATGGCGGCGGGTGTGCTGCTGACCTCGGGTGCGGTCGGTGCGCAAGCGCAGAACGTGCCGCCGTGCACGTCCGCCATTGCAGTGCGCTTCGGCAGATACGGAACGACGCAAATTCCGGCTGGCTCGACCATTTGGTTCACCGGCGTCCTGAAAAGTGTTCACATCGCTGACGGCAACGCAATAACATCGCCGGTTCGCATCACCATACACCAGTCGCGCATCACCTTCGGCGGTTGGCCGTACGTCATTCTTATGCCCGACAGTACCGTCGTTCTCGATCCTTCGATTAGCGTACCGGCTCGCGTGTGGGCGGGCCCGCAACAACTCGGTGTCGCCTATTCGCCGTCTCAGATTTCGCGGGAACCACTATTCAACGCTCTGCCCTACGCGGTGCCGGCAGCGTTCGTTCCGCGTTCGAGCGGGCCGGTCACGTGGACGGCAACCTTTACCGCATCGCGCCCGGGAATTATTATCGGCTGGGCCTGGAGCGCGGCGGTCTACTCGCAGTTCGGAAAGGCTGGAACGTTTCAGCTCAAGCCCCTTTCAGGGCCAATCGCCCAGGTTGACCCTCAGGCCGGGCCCCCGAACCTGTATCAAAACGCCGACCCGTCGGGAACGGCCGAAGCGTTTAAGCAGTTCGTCGTTGCGGGTGCGATGGGAAACGGAGCGCCCGACTATACCGGCGCGCGGAGCGAAACGGCGTCGGTCACCGCGTGTGCCTCGTCCCCGTTCGCCGCGTTAACTCCGGCGCAAGCGATGCCAGTAAGATCGCCTCAGCGCGCAGCCGTACGGATGATAACCTTCCGAGGTACGCCTTCATTCGCATCGTCGATCTCGCAGCACGTCGATTTTAACGACGGAAGCCTCGGGCAAGCCGTCGACCGTTGTTACGCGACGGACCTTTGCGCGCTGATCTCGTTCGCCGGCAGTGACCGACTCGCAATCTACTCCGAGGGGGCCGCGCGCTGCAAGCCATATGCTTTGTATTTTAATAGGACCAGCGGCGGGCAGACGATCTTCGAATTCTCGCGCGATCTCGAGCGCGATCGATCTCCCGGTGCGCGCTGCCCAACCACGCGCCCAACGCGCATGATAATAGACGGCGGACGCATCCGGCTAACGATCGCCAAGAACGCCGACGGCACGTTGAGATTCAGCTTCGCTGTTCCGTAGAGCCGGAGGGCCGTGGGGGCGAGCTTGCGCGTCATAGGAG
>DASRSI010000002.1:0-246952 GCA_035695445.1 Candidatus Cybelea sp.
CGCGTCGAGCGGCGCCACGATCGTGTTGCTTGCGACGCTGCTCTTCTTTGCAGCCGTCGCGGCGAACCGTTTGCGACGTCTCACCGCACGAGCAGCGTGAACGGCGCGGTATAGATGCCGTCGCCCGCACCGCGGAACTGCAGCCAGAGTTTATAGGGAGCCGCCGGGAGCGCCGGGAGCGACATTTCCATCAGCGGGCCGGCCGCAGCGCTGCCGCTCATTTGCATTCCCGAACCGCTCGCCATCGCCATCGAGGGTGCGCCGCGCACGGTCGGATGCAGATGGACGTAGGCTAGCGTCTGCGTATTGATCAAGACGGCGTGCGCGGCCGCGCCGAGATACGTGCCGAGATCGCGGGCCGGCTTGCCGCCTTCAAAAACGCTAATCGTCAGCATTTGAGGGCGACGCGCGGCGATCGCTACTGCGCCCAGCGTTACGGTGTAGGGAGCGGCAGCCGCGGTTGCTTTCGGTGTCGTGTCGATGACCGGCGAGCTTTGGGCAGAGTTCGCGCCGAGCGTGAACCGAAAGACCTGTTGACCGATGCCGTTCGGCGTCGTGTCGGCATAGACGTAGTACCGATGGTTCGGCTCTTCCTCGAAGGACTGCCGGAAGGTCCCGGTCGTCGCGTCGAACTCGGGGTGGAGATGTGCAAACATCGCAAAATCGTCGCGGACGACGACCAAATGCATGAGCCGCTGCATATCGATCTGGTAGTTGAGAATCGGCGCTCCGGTGCGCTGGAACTGTCGCACTCTCAGCGTCGTATTCTGCCCCGGCCCCGAGTCGGCCCAGAGTTTCGAGACGATCTGGGGCGAGCCGTCGAGCAGCGCAAAGGTGCCGGTCGCCTCGACGCGCGCACCCGCAATCCCGTAGATCGATAGCGCGGCGAGGGCGCCGGTTACGAACGTAACGATTAGCCGGGTGCGCGTACAACTCAACCGGGTGCGCGTACAACTCTCCACGTTTCCTCCTCCAACCGTTGCAGATAACCGCCCGCCTCGAGCGCTTCGAGCGCTTCGCGCAGCGCGGCCCGCTCGTTCTTGTTCGGCATGCCGGCCCAGCGCATCGCCAGCACATTGAGCTCGAGGGTCGCGTCGGGGACGAGCGCCTCGCGCAGAAAGTTCGCCGAAAGCTTGACGCGTTCCATTCGCCGTGCAACCGGTTCGAGCGCCTCTTCGAAAGAGCTCGCGCTTCGGCTTGGTTCCGTTTCGCTGCGCGGCGCTTGCCCAGCGTCGCTACGCTCAGGATGACAAGCCGGTGGCGGCTCGGCGATTTTCCGAACCGCAAAGCGGCGGACGACCGGATCGGCGAGCGTTCCCGAAAACTCACCGAGCGCCGCGAACGCGGTCTGCCACGGAACGGCGTTGACGACCGCTCGGCGCCGCACGAGGCCGCGAAGAATCGCGCGCGCGACTCGCTCGGGATCGGCGGCCCATCCGGGTGGCCGCGCAACGCCCAGGCGCGAGTGGAACTCGGTTGCAACAACGCCGGGGTCGACGTACGTTACGGCAATTCCGCGGGGGCGAAGCTCGCGCCGCAACTGCGTTGCCGCGGCACGTATCGCGGCCTTCGCCGGCGCGTAGCCGCCCTGTTGCGAGAGCGGGACCCGCGCAACTCCCGAGCCGACGAAGACCAGGCCGCCGTGCGTCGCTTCGAGATGCGAGAGCGCGGCTCGAGCGAGGCGCAACGGGGCGGCGACGTGCACTTCCCATGCTGCTGCGAGCGCCGCCTCGCTCTGCTCGAGCAGAAATCCGTACGCTCCTCCACCGGCATTGTTGACCACGACGTCGATTCGACCGTACGCGCGCACCGCCGCATCGACGATGCGAGCCGGCACGTCGGGAGCGGTAATATCTCCCGCAACCATAACGCAAGCGCCCCCGGCGTCGGTAATCGATGCGGCGACTTCTCGAAGGCGTGCTTCGCGCCGTCCCGAGATCACCACGCGGAAACCCGAACGTGACGCTGCCAGCGCGAGCGCCCGACCGATACCCGAGCTCGCTCCGGTGACGATCAGTGTGCGGCGCTCTTCAGGCATACGCGTTGCAATAGCTGCGATACTCGCTTGCGATGCTTTCGGGAAGGCCGGCATAATGCTCGGCTTCATCGGCAATCGGGGCGGGTAACGTATCGGCGACTTCACGCGCTTCGTGCGCGAACTCACGAAGCGTTGCAGCGACCGGTTTCAACGTGCCGTCGCTGCGGACGATGCCGAACCGAAGCTCGTGCGGCGCACGATCGAAGGGTGGAACCGATGCGAGCGAAAGATCGTAGTCGGCCCAGCACCACCAAAACGCGCCGAGCGCGCCGCGAGCGTGCAGCCGGTTGATGACCGAGCCTGCATAGTGCGCCATCTCGGCTTCGTCGAGACAGGCGAACCCGTCGACGCGGTCCGCTCCCGGCGGGCATTGCGGATTCCCGAACTCGGTGAAGAGCACGCGTTTGCCGCTGAACGATTGCTGCAGCTGGCTGAGAAACGGCACGACGTCGGGATCCAGGCGGTCGCGTGCAAAGGTGCTGTAGACGGAGTAACCGTGCATCGTCGCAAAGGCCCACGGTAAGGCAATGCTCGACGGCCGCAAATGCCGGTCGTGATCGAGATCCTCGCCGTGCATTCCCGCGCTCACCACGGCGCCCGACGTTTCGAGCAGCGCGTCGGTCAAGCGCGCACTCCACTCTGCCGCGTCTTGCGGCGTTGCCGGTTGACGCAGGTTCGAAAACTCGTTTCCAAGGTCCCAGGCGAGCATCGCAGGATGGTCGCGAACGCGCTCGCCGATCCGCCGCGCGAAGAAGAGCTGCGCGCGCACGAGGTCGGGATCGGCGTAGAAGTCGCCGATCGACCGCTCGACGATTCTACCGCCGGCAATCGTGCGAAAACGTCCCTGCGAGAGCTGCGGCTCGAGCGTCCACGTCGGGAGCCAGTTCACCCCGCTCATGTGGCCGCAGAAGAGCGTCGGCATCGCGCGCATTCCCGCATCGGCGATGCGATTCATGATCGCATCGAAGTGGTGCAGCGCGCTAGAATCCATCGCGTCGGGTTGCGGTTGAAATGCATCCCACATGAGGAAGAAGCGGACGACGTCGAGTCCCAGCTCCTTCATGCGCGCAATGTCGTTGCCGATCTCTTCGATGTCGAAACGCTGCCACATATACATCGCGCTATGCCGCGGCCAATAGTTGATACCGAGAAGAAAGCGTGGCATGAGTGCGTCTTCGACCCCGACCATACGGGTCTCCGCCCGCGGTCGGTGGTTCGCCCTTCGCCCTTCGACTACGCATCGCTTCGCGATGCTACGCTCAGGATGACACGCTTCCGGTCCCTACGCTCAGCCCTTCGTGGTTCGACTACGCTCCCCGCGGGTCGCTACGCTCACCATGACAATCGCTACGCTCATTACGCTCAGGATGACAAGGCGAAGCAAAAAGCGAAGCGGTCGGTGATGGCGCAAGCGGAGAAATCGCCGGTCGTCGGCATTATCATGGGGAGCCGTTCGGATTGGCAGACGATGTCGCCGGCACGCGACACGCTCGCCGAACTTGGGATTCCCTGCGAAGTGCGCGTCGTCTCCGCGCATCGGATGCCCGACGAAATGTTCGAGTACGCCACCTCGGCCGCGCAGCGCGGTCTCGTCGCGATCATCGCCGGTGCGGGCGGCGCAGCGCACCTTCCCGGGATGACCGCCGCGAAGACGCTCCTTCCGGTGATTGGCGTCCCAGTGGAGTCGGCGCGAACGGCGAGTCTCGACTCGCTGCTCTCGATCGTCCAAATGCCCCCCGGGGTTCCGGTCGCAACGATGGCGATCGGCGGCGCGATCAATGCGGCGCTCTTCGCGGCGCGGATCGTCGCGCTGCACGACCCCGGCGTCGCCGAGCATCTCGCCGCGTACGTCGCGCGCATGCACGCCGCCGCCGCCGCTAGTTCCCTCGATTGAAATCTGTCGAGGCAATCGGGGTGATCGGCGGCGGTCAGCTCGGCCGCATGTTCGCGCTCGATGCAAAACGCATGGGCTATTGCGTGGTGACGCTCGATCCGCAGGAGCATTCGCCCTGCGGACAAGTCGCCGACGAGCAGATCGTCGCGGCGTACGACGACCTGGCCGCGATCGAAGAGCTGGGACGCCGCACCGACGTGATTACCTATGAGTTCGAGAACATCGCGATCGGCTCGGTGCGCCACCTCGAAACGCTTGGATATCACGTCACGCCGTCGAGCAGCGTGCTCCACGTTACTCAGGACCGTCTGTTAGAGAAGCAGTTTGCGCGCGATGCCGGCATCGCGACGACCGAGTTTGCCCGAGTCAAAAACGCCGAGGATCTCGCGGACGCCGCGCAACGCATCGGCTTTCCGGCGATTCTCAAGACCGTCCACGGCGGCTATGACGGCAAGGGCCAATGGGAAGTAGACTCACTCGATTCGGCGGACGCCGCGTTCGACGCGGCCGGCGGTGCGGAGCTCATCTTCGAGGCAAAGGTACCGCTGGCGTGCGAGCTCAGCGTGATCGCGACGCGCAACGTACGTGACGACATCGTGCTCTATCCGGTTGCCGAAAATACGCACGATCGCGGAATCTTATCGATGACGGTCGCGCCGGCTCGCGTCGAAGAGCGCGTTGCCGAAGCCGCCTGCGAAATGGCGGCGCGGGTCGGCCGCGGCTTGCAGATCGTGGGTACCTACTGCGTGGAGTTCTTTCTCTCGGCGAGCGGCGAGCTGCTGCTCAACGAGATCGCACCTCGCCCTCACAACAGCGGACACTACACGATTGACGTCACGCCCTGTTCGCAGTACGAACAACACGTCCGCGCGATCTGCGAGCTGCCGCTCTCGCCGCCGCGCCTGCTGGCGAACGCGATCATGATGAACGTGCTCGGCGATGGCACCGGCGATCATCTTGCCGGCGTCGCCGAGCTCCTGAGCGATCCTGCGATCGTCCTTCACGTCTACGGCAAACGCCACGCGGTCGCACGTCGCAAGATGGGTCACTTCACGATGCTGGTCGACGGACCGGTCGACGATCGAGCGATCGGACGCGCGAAGGCGGCGCACGCGAAGCTACGGTGGACGGCATGATCCATGCCGCGCTCGATCAAGCGCTCTACGCCTTCGTCACGCTCATCGCGCTGGTCAATCCGATTTCCGCGGCGGCCGTCTTCGTGACGGTCACGGAGGGCCGCACGCCCGCCGACCAAGCGCAGATCGCGCGGCGCGCCTCGATCGTCGCGCTCATCGCGCTGATCGCCTTTGCGTTTGCGGGCGAAGCGTTGCTCAACGCGTTGAGCGTCGAGGTGGGAGCCTTCAAAATAGCGGGCGGCTTGCTGCTGCTGAAGGTCGCGTTTAATATGGTCTTCGCCCAGGCCTCCGACCGTCAGAACGTCGAGAGAACGCCCCGCAGCGGCCACGCAGCGATCGATCCGTCGGTCTTTCCGCTCGCGATTCCCATGATTACCGGTCCCGGCGCCTTGACCGCGAGCGTGACGCTGATCAATCCCGAACCGGGCCATCAGATCCTCAACGAAGTCATCTTCGTCGTCATCGCGCTCGTGGTGATCGGGATAACGTACCTCTTCATGCGCGCCGCGGAGACGCTGACGAAATGGTTCGGCGAAACGGGAATCGATGCGATTAGTAGAATCGTCGGCATCATCGTCGCCGCGATCGCCGTGCAGCTGGTCGTCAACGGCGTGAGCAGCTTGACGAGCTTGAAGTTTCACTAGGAGAAACGATGATCGTTCGCGCCGGAGTTTTTTATGACGGTACGCTGGAGCCGCCGAAACAGCGCGTCGATCTCGTGCTCGACCAGGGCCGAGTCGTTGAGATTCGCACGGCGAGCGGAGAGTGCGACCTCGAAGCCGCCTGCGTGACGCCGGGCCTCGTCAACGCACACGCACATCTCGAGGGAAGCGGCGATCCCGACATGATGGGCATGATCCAAACGACCACGCCGAACCAACGGCTGCTGCGCGCGGTTGAGAACGCGCGCAAGTCGATCAAAGCCGGCGTCACCGCGATTCGCGACGTCGGATCGTCGAATCGCATCGCCCCCGACGTTCGCGATGCGATCGAAGAAGGACGAATCCCTGGACCGCGAATGCGCGCAGCGGGTGCGGTGCTTTGCATGACCGGCGGTCATGGCTGGCCGATCGGACGAGCGGTCGATTCGCCGTGGGATGCGCGCAAGGCGGTGCGCGAGCAGATGTGGGGCGGTGCCGACTGCATCAAGATGATCGCGACCGGTGGTGTTTTGACCAAGGGCGCGGTGCCCGGCAACGCGCAGCTCACGTTCGACGAGCTTGCGGCCGCAATCGACGAAGCGCATCGCCACGGTTTGCGCGTCGCCGCTCACGCCATCGGCACCCAAGGCATCAACAACGCCCTGCGCGCCGGCATCGACTCGATCGAACACGGCACGATGCTCGACGACGAGTCGATTGGGCTCTTCAAAGAGCGCAACGTCTGCCTCGTGCCGACCCTGAGCGCACCGACCTGCATTTTGGCGCATCTCGAAGACGGCCATCAGCCCAAGTACGTCGTCGAGAAGGCCCGAGGGCTCAACGAAGCGATGCTTTCGAATATCCGCCGTGCCTACGAGAGCGGCGTCCGCATTGCCGGCGGCTCGGATGCCGGCACGCCCTATAACTATCATGAGGATTACGCGCAGGAAGTCGAACTCATGTGGGCGTTAATCGGCATGACGCCGCAGCAAGCGCTCCATGCGGCCACCAACGTTGCCGCCGAACTCGTCGGCTTGCACCGTGGAGTGCTGGCGATCGGCGAACCTGCCGATCTACTGCTCCTGACGCGCGACGTCGGCAACGACGTGCGTGCGCTGCGCGAACCGCTGCACGTGCTCAAAGATGGAACCATTCAATAGGGTGCGCCGGTTCGTTCTCGCCGGCGTTCTGATTCTCGCCGGGTCGCCGGCAACGGTGCTCGGCGGCAACGCCGTTGCGCCGGGGGCGAATGCGACGCTGCTCGGGCAGCAAGTTGCGGGAAGTCCGATCCGGCACGTCATCGTGCTCGTGCAAGAGAATCGAACCTTCGACAATCTCTTTGCATCCTCGGTCCTCGCCAACGGCGCCCCGTATCCCGGCGCGAACACCTCGCAAGCGACGACCGTGGACGGAAGCGCCGTGCGGCTGCATTCCATTCCTCTGGAGGATCCAAGCGACCCGAGCCATACCCATCGCTCACTCTTGGCCGAATGGAACGAGGGTAAAATGGACGGTTTCGCCGACGTCGCGGTTCACACGGCGTCCGGTTTTCCAAAGGCAGAACCCGGCTTTGCCTACGCGTACGTTCCGGCGACGGAGATCGAGATTTACCACCTCCTCGCGGCGCGATATGCGCTGGCCGACGAAAATTTCGCGCCTCGCCTCGTCCCGACGTTCGCGAGCCACTACACGCTGGCGACGGCGCAGAGCCGAATCGCCGGCAATCCGAACAGCAACGTCTGGGGTTGCGACGCGAAGCCGGGTGCGAGCGTCGCGATCTTCGGCGAGGGCGAGTCGACGATCCCCGAGGGGGCCTTCCCCTGCTTCGACCAGACGTCGATCGTGGATCTGCTCGACGCCGCGCACGTCAGCTGGAAATACTATACCGGCTCTCTCCTCGAGTTCATGAACCCGACCGTCAACATTTACGACGCGTTTCGAAAGATTCGGTACGGCCCGGACTGGCATCGCAACGTCGTTACACCCTCGGGTCGAGTTCTGAGCGACATCCAAGCGTGCCGTTTGCCGCAGGTCTCGTTCGTGATGCCGAACGCGCTCGATTCCGATCACGCGGGCAGCTTGAGCTCGGGCGGTCCGGGTTGGGTCGGCTCGATCTATCTGGCGCTCGTGCAGAGCCGCCACGCCGCCACCCAGTGCAACTACTACAAGGACACTGCGATGATTCTCACCTGGGACGACTCGGGCGGATGGTACGACCACGTCGTTCCGCCGCAGGGTCCGAACGGAACCACGTGGGGGTTTCGGATTCCGATCGTGGTGATCTCGGCTTGGGCGCGCTCAGGGTACGACCCGGGCCATCTTCACGCTCCGCCGTACGTTTCGCATACGCGTCGCGAGTCCACCGCGATTACGAAATTCATCGAAGAGAATTGGGCGTTGGGAAACATGGGCCAGCGTGACGTGACCGACGACGATCTGAGCGATATGTTCGATTACACGCGCGCCGCACCGGTGCCCCCGTTCTCGGAACTAACCGTCGAGAAGCTGATTCGGAGAACGCATTTCCAGCTGGCGGTTGCGGAGCGCGACCGTCGGATCGTGGACGACGATCGGTAGGTGGAACTGAAAGGCCTCCGGCTCGCGGTGCTTGCAGCGATCTCGTGGCCCGCGCCGCCGCCGGGGTATGGTCCGTGGGAGCAGATGGCGTTCAACGTTGCGGACGGCATGCGCCGCCGTGGGCTCGACGTGACGCTTTTTGCAGCCGGAGACTCGCACTTTGATGGGAAGGTCGTCTCGGTAACTCCGGTGGGTTTGAACGAAGATCCGGCGCTCGACGGCGAGGTTTTCGCGGCGCTGCACATCGGCGAGCTCTTCCGGCGCGCGCACGAGTTCGACCTCATCAACAACCATTTCGATTGGAGGCCGTTGACCTACGCGCTTGGGTCGCAGGCGCCTCCGATGCTCACCACCGTTCACGGCTTTTCAACGCCCCAGATTCTCGCCGCGTATTATGCCGCGGCCGGTCGCAGCTTTTACGCTTCGATTTCCGACGCCGACCGCGACCCCGGTCTCGACTACGTCGCGACGACGTATAACGGTATCGATCCCGCGCAGTTTACATTTGAATCCAGACCCGGCGAGTATCTTTGTTTCTTGGGACGCTTTCATCCCGAGAAAGGCACGCATCTCGCCATCGAGATCGCCAAACGCGCGGGCGTACGGCTGAAGATCGCCGCGATTCCGCAGGACGAAGCGTACTTTCGCGAATGTGTTGCGCCGTACATCGACGGCGACCGCGTGCAGTTCCTCGGCGCGGTTGAGCGCGAGGCTCGCAACGATCTGCTCGGCAATGCGCTTGCGCTCGTGCATATGACGACGCGACCGGAGCGCTTCGGGCTGACGATGATCGAAGCAATGGCCTGCGGCACGCCGGTGCTGGGAGCGCGGATGGGTTCGATTCCGGAGATCGTCGTCGACGGCGTAACCGGCTTTCTTTGCGACGGCGTAGACGATGCAGTCGCGCGAGTGCCGCTGCTGGCGCAACTCGAGCGCGCGGCCTGCCGGGCGCGGGTTGAAGCCGAGTTCAGCGTCGAGCGAATGATCGACCGCTACATGGATGCGTACGCGCAGGTCGTCGAAGGGCGTCTTCCGCCGCCGCCGAGCGAAGAGCGGCTTCGCGCACGCGCGCACGACTGGTGGGACCGGCCGATGGCGTACACGCAGATCCCCCCCAAACCGCGCAGCCTCGGATTCTCGTGAAGAAGCCCGAGCGCGATTACTCGCATCGCTCGCTCTTCGACAAACTCGGCGTTTTTGCAGAGGCTCACGTGGCGATTGCCGGCAGCCACGACGCAGCCTTCACCGCAGCACTCGACGCGATCCTAGCCAAGGCAGCGTCGCGCGCCGTGCGTGGACGCTACGATCTCATCTTTCTGAAGCTCGATATGCCGCGCGATTTATCGAAGATTTCGAACGCGGCGGCACATCTCCAGCCGGCCGGTGCGCTATGGGTCTTTCATCCGAAAGGACGAGGCGCGGCGCCGAGCGACGGCGAGGTGCGCGCGGCCGGGCTCGCCGCGGGCTTGGTCGACAATAAAATCAGCGCGTATACCGATTCTCACACCGCAACGCGCTTTGTCATTCCGATCGCTCGGCGCTAGCACGAGCCGACTAACGAAAGGGTTTTCACCCTTGTCATCCTGAGCGGAGCGAAGCGGAGTCGAAGGACGGCCTTAGAAAGAAAAAGACTTGCGGTGTTAGCTTGAGTCACGCAGGTCTCTTGGCAACATCGCGAAGGCTTTTGCTTAGCTGGGGAAGGGTCTTAAAATAGCGCGAATGCGTTTGTTCGAGCGTCTTACGAGAGTCTGCCTCGAACAGGCAGACTTCTACACTATCGAGCTGCTCTAGCAAGGCTTCCTGCATAGTTCGGAGTTCACTCATCGCACGGCTTCGCGCCTCATCTTGGTATTCCTTAAACTCCAGAAGCTTTGCGCTTCTCGTATCATAGACGAGGAGGAAAATCATCTCAGTCTTCTTCTAGATTTAGCATGCTAGCGAGATTTCGTCGATCGACATCGGCATCTAACACTATATCCATAAACGTTTCGAGGTTAAGAAGGTACTCGCCTTCAGACGGTTGCGTGATCTCATAGACATGACCTTCACGTAGGTCATCGAAGGTTGCTGACGCCAGATCACTTCTTTGCTCGACTGCGGCTTCGGCCAGAACTACGACCCGAGGCGTTTCCTTGATTTCTGGTCCAATCGCAATCTCGGTGCCACGCGGTAGCTCGAGGCTGCTCCAAAGCATGACACGCAAGAACCTGCTCGCATTTTCTTCGACCTCTCGCATATCGCGGAAAGCTACATCCGCGGCCCGACGTAGCTGAGTGCCTTCTCCTTTACGGAGGTGCAGTGGTGCCGCGCCGAGGGATTCATCCTGGCGGTTCTGCTGCGCAGCGTACGACTGCTGGATGGCTTTTTCATATTCTTTAACATACGTGACAAGCAACGACTTTGGAAAGCGTCCTCGACGGGACGTTTCCCTAGCCTCGAATCGTCGCTGGAAGTTCTCTACCTCTGCGTAGGCCTCTGACAGCTTCTGTAACTGTGCGATTGTCGAAGGGCTTCCAACTCCGTACTTTAGTGATAATCGCAGGCGATCGTCGATTTTCTCAACGAAGTTGGCCCACTCGTCTTGTAAGATCGTTCTAACTTGTATTTCAAATCGTCGATTGCGCTGTCGCACTATCGCGTGGACAGCGCGGTAGCCATGCTGGGGACTTAATCTTCGATCGATTACCTCCGAATCCGGGAATAAGTAACCAAGTGCTTGCGTCCACCGGTCCTGATCGATGATATCCGGAACGACGATTCGGCACCCGATCAGATCTTGAATCTGAGGAAGCGTGGTCGACTGTCTTCGGAGTTTGGCAAGGATTGATCGAGTGGTCTTACGGTTTCTGCGTGTTATGCGACTTTGCCGTAATCCCATTTTTCCGCTGTCGAGCTGGTTGATCTTGGAGAAGACGTCCTCGGCAAATGGTTCGAGCGTGTCCAAAAAAATGCGCAACTGTTGTAAGTCGGTCAGCACTAAAGGCCCGTCACGCAGACGATCCCCAAGCCTTTCCAGTTGAGAGCGCGACGGCGGCCCCGGGCCCATCAATGAACGACTTTTAAAATCACGGAATGCAGGCGGCGGCCGACGCCTCCATCGCTTGATACGTTTTGCTCGTCAGCGCGTGGCCGACGACGCCCGCAATGAAGCGCGAGGCGATGCGCACCTTGGCCAGATCGACGCCGGTTTCGATGCCCATTTGGTGGAGCAGATAGAGCACGTCTTCGGTGCCGACGTTGCCGGTCGCACCCGGCGCGTATGGGCAGCCGCCCAAGCCGCCGGAGGAAGCGTCAAACTTCGAAATGCCGAGCTGCAGCGCCGCGTAGAGGTTTGCAAGCGCCGTTCCGCGCGTGTCGTGAAAGTGCATCGCGATCGAATCGAGCGCGACGTGCTTCGCGAGCAGCGGGATGAGCGCGTCGACTTGGCTCGGGACGCCGACGCCGATCGTGTCGCCGATCGAAAGTTCGTCGCAACCCATTTCCATCAGCTTTAAGCTCACGTCGAGCACCATTTCCGGTCTCACCTCGTCGCCGAAGGGCGAACCGAACGCGGTCGAGACGTAGCCGCGCACCCAACAACCGTCGGTTTTTGCGGCGCGCACCACGTCGCGAAACGTTTCGAGCGATTCGTCGATCGTCATGTTGATGTTGCGCTTGGTGAAGCGCTCCGATGCTGCGGTGAAAACGGCGATCGCATCCGCACCGGCGGCGCGGGCGCGCTCGTAACCCTTGAGATTCGGCACCAGCACGGGGTAGCGCACGCCGGGCGCCTTCTGAATCCGTCGAAAGACCTCGGCTGCGTCCGCGAGCTGCGGGATCGCCTTCGGGCTGACGAACGACGTCGCTTCGATCCACCGCAATCCCGTTGCGGAGAGCAGATCGATGTAACGGACCTTGTCATCGGTGGCGATGAGGGCGCTCTCGTTCTGCAGCCCATCGCGAGCGCCCATTTCGAAGAGGGTGACCCGGCGCGGCACGTTGCCCATAAGCGCTATGACCCCAACTCCACGAGCGGGGTGCCGCCGGCGACGATTTGGCCCTCCTTGACGAGTACCGATGTGACGGTCGCGACCGCCGGCGCTTCGATCCGGTGCTCCATCTTCATCGCTTCGAGCACGACGAGCAGCGCGTGCTCCTCAACGCGATCCCCGTCGCGAACTGCGACCTTAACGATTCGCCCCGGCATCGGTGCGGCAACATGCGCGCCTTCGACCGCTCCCTGACTCGCTGCGGCTCCATCGGTCGACGGCGGCGCCGCGAACGTAAACGGCCACACACCTCCGTCGAAATGCACGTTGAAGAGCGCGCCGTCATAGGTGACGGCTCCCGCAAACGCCGTCTCTCCGAGTTCGGCGCGCACGACGCGGCCGCGGCGCTGCGCGTAGAGCGTGCCGCTATGATCGCCGGAGATTCGCCAAACGCCCGGCTCGCGCGTAGCATCTGCGAGCAGCGTGACGGTACTTCCACGGTGCTGCAAGGCGAGCGGTACGCTCACGTCGCCGATTCGCCACGGCGCGCGACCGTCGGCGAGGAGCGCCGCCGCGCAGAGCAGGGCCGCTTCCTGCGGCGGGGCTTGCTCTTTGAAGATCGACTCGTCGAGCCGCGCCGCGAGAAAGCTCGTGGTCGTTTCGCCGGCTACGAAGGCCTCGTCGCGCGCGATCCAGCGCAAGAGCGGAATGTTCGTGCGAACGCCGTCGACCGTGAAGTCGGCGAGCGAGCGCTGCAAACGCGTGACGGCCGCGGTGCGATCGCTGCCGTTGACGATCAACTTGGCGAGCATTGGGTCGTAATAATGGCTTACGACGCTTCCGGCCTCGACGCCGGCGTCGACGCGGATTCCCGGGCCTTCCGGCGGCGACCACTCGGCGATCGTTCCAGTCGACGGAAGCATATCGTTGGCTGGATCCTCGGCATAGATGCGCGCTTCGATGGCCCAGCCGCGCGGTTGAACGTCGGTTTGCGAAATCGTGAGGGGTTCGCCGGCGGCGATGCGCAGTTGCCACTGCACCAGGTCGATACCATATGCGAGCTCGGTGACCGGGTGCTCGACCTGCAGTCGCGCGTTCATCTCGAGAAAGTAATACGCGTGGTCGCGGTCGAGCATGAACTCACAGGTGCCGGCGTTGGTGTAACCGACCGATTCGGCAGCGCGAACGGCGGCGCCGCCCATTTCGGCACGCAGCTCCGGCGTGAGCGCGACGGAGGGCGCCTCTTCGACGATCTTCTGATGGCGCCGCTGGATGGAGCACTCGCGCTCGCCAAGATGGATGACGTGTCCGTGTGCGTCGGCGAGAATTTGAAACTCGATGTGACGCGGATCGCGAAGATAGCGCTCGAGCAGAACGGTGTCGTCGCCGAAGGCGGCGAGCGCCTCGCGCTTGGCGCTTTCGAGCGCCTCAGCGAAGTCGCCGATCGACTCGACGACGCGCATTCCTCTGCCGCCGCCGCCCGCGCTCGCTTTGATCAAGAGCGGAAAGCCGACGCGGCTCGCGTGTGTCGCTAATGCCTTCGCCGACTGATCGTCGCCGTCGTATCCCGGGACCGTTGGTACGTCGAAGGCACGCACGCGCCGCTTCGCTTCGATCTTGCTCCCCATCGCCGCCATTGCCTCGGGCGTTGGCCCGACGAAGATTAGCCCCGCCTCCCGCACCGCGCCGGCAAAGTGCGCGCGCTCGGAGAGAAAACCGTAACCCGGATGGAGCGCATCGGCCTTCATCGCGAGCGCCGCTGCTACGATTGCATCGGCGTTGAGATAGGATTCCGAAGCAGCGGCACCCCCCACGCGTCGTGCGTCGTCCATGAACTCTAGATGGTAGGCGTGTGCGTCGGCGTCCGAGTAGATGCCGAGCGGTACGACACCCATTTCGCGCGCCGCTCGTGCAACGCGCACCGCGATCTCGCCGCGATTGGCGATCAGCAGGCGTTTGATCAAGCCGGCTCCTTCGACTCCGGTACTTCGCACCTACGCTCAGGATGACACATGTTGATCAAGCCGGCTCCTTCGACTCCGGTGCTTCGCACCTACGCTCAGGATGACACATGCTGATCAAGCCGGCTCCTTCGACTCCGGTGCCTCGCACCTACGCTCAGGATCAGACATTTGGTTCGCAGAAACTGGCTGGACGGCGCTCGAGAAAGGCGTGCAGGCCCTCCTGACCTTCGGGGCTGACGCGCTGCTTGGCGATCGCTTCCGTCGTGATCGCACGCGACTCGTCGTACGTGGCCTCGAGCACGCTCGCAACGAGCACTTTTGCCGCGCCGATCGCCTCCGGGCCGGCTGTGTGGAGTTCGGTAATCCGCCGTTCGACCGCGTCATCGAGCTGATCTGAGGAAACGACCTCGTGCACGAGGCCGATCGTTTGAGCATGCCGCGCGTCGAAGCGCTCGCCGGTAAGAAAGAGCGCGCGGGCGTGCGACACGCCAATCTTCGCGAGAGCGAAGGGCGAAATGACCGCCGGGATGATGCCGAGCTTCACCTCGGTAAAGCCGAAGATGGCATCATCAGCGGCAATGACGATATCGCAGACCGCCGCAAGACCGGCGCCGCCGCCGAGGGCGGCCCCGTGAATTCGTGCCACCACGGGTTTCGGGCAACGGTCGATTGCCCGAAACATGTCGCTCATTCGCTCCGCATCGGCGACGTTCGACTCGAACGAAAGATCGAGCGAGGCGCGCATCCACTTGATGTCCGCGCCGCCGCAGAAGACCTTGCCTTCGCCCGCCAGCACCACCGCGCGGACGTCGCCGGCCGCGGCGATTCGCGTGAAGATCTCGTGGAGCTGGGCGATGACCTCGGCGTTGAAGGCGTTGCGGACCTCGGGACGCGCAAGCGTGACTCGGGCAACGCCGCCGGTGACGGTCAGGTGAACGCTCTCGGCCATGCGCCCCGGTTCGCGCCCTCATCCGGGCGGGCCTCGCGCGCGTTATACTTGCGGGATGAAAGACGCAGCACGACCGGCCGTCTATCGCTATGCATTGCTCACACGGGCGAGTCACTGGGTTTGGTTCGTCGCGTTCTTCGTGCTCGTCGGCAGCGGTCTGCAGATCTTCAACGCCTCACCGAACCTGGATGCGTCCGACAAGAGCGACCCGGCGCGGCGCGTGCTGGCGATCGGCTCCCCGGCCGACGGCGTCGGAACGACGACGATCTTCGGACGTACGCTCGTGACGACCGGATGGCTGGGCTGGACCGGCGACGGTATGGGCTCGCGCGGGGCGCACGCCTTCGGCGCGTCGTTGACGATTCCAGGATACCAAGACCTTGCGGGTGGACGCCGTTGGCATCTCTTCTTTGCCTGGATTGCGACGGTTTGCTGGCTGGCGTGGCTGATCTCGAGCGCCATCAACGGCAATCTGCGCGAAATGATTCTTCGGCCGAGCGATCTGCCCAAGCTCTGGCCGATGCAGGCGTACTATTTCAAACTTCGCAAGGAGCCGCCGCCGCACGGGATTTACAATCCGCTGCAGAGAGCCGCCTACACCGCCGTGCTCTTCGTGATCGCACCCTTCGTCGTGCTGACGGGCCTCGCGCTCTCGCCGGGGATCGACGCCATCGCGAATCCACTCACGGCAATTCTTGGCGGACGTCAGTTCGCGCGGCTCTGGCACTTTGCCGGCATGTTCGCGCTGCTCGGGTTCTTCGCGATCCACGTCTTTCAAGTGGCGACGCAAGGGATCGTCAATCAGATGCGCTCGATGATCACCGGATGGTATCAGCCCCAATGAAGCGGCGTATCTTCATCGCCTCCAGCCTTTCGACGCTCGCCGGTTGCGGCCCGATCAGCGCGGCGCTGAGTCAGAATCGCGGCGTGCAGCGAGTGCTCGCCTCGGCCGAAAGCTTGAATCACCGGCTGATCGGAACTCGCGGCCTCGCCCGCGAGTATCGCGACCGCGACGTCGACCGTCATTTTCGCGTGAACGGCTTCGCGACGCCCTCCGATTCGAGCTACACGTCGCTCGTCGCCGGCAACTTCGCGGCGTATCGGTTGATCGTTGACGGCGCCGTCGAACGGCCTCGCGCATTGAGCCTCGCCGAGCTCTCGGCAATGCCGCAGCAGACGCAGATCACACGCCACGACTGCGTCGAAGGTTGGAGTGCGATCGGGAAGTGGAGCGGCGTGCCGTTGGCCGCGCTGCTCGATGCCGTTGCCCCACGGCAGGACGCACGATACGTCGTCTTTCGATGCATGGATAACGACGGCGCGGGGAATCTTTATTACGAAAGCCTCGATCTCCATCAGGCGCGCCACCCACAGGCTCTGCTCGCCATGCGCTTGAACGACGCGCCGCTCGATCCCGACCACGGCGCTCCGGTGCGATTGAGAGTGCCGACTCAGCTCGGGTACAAGAGCGCGAAATGGATCGCTCGAATCGAAGTCGTCGGCAGCTTCGCAACGATTTATTCAGGAAACGGCGGTTACTGGGAAGATCAGGGATACGAATGGTACGCGGGCATTTAGAGCGAGGTTCGGTCACGGCCGGCAAGCTTCGAACGTTAACGAGTTGTCATGACCGGGGGCGCGCTGGTCGGCATCGCAACTGTCGCTCTCCTCTTGGGGAGTTCCGCGAGCGACCTGCGCGTTTCCCTGAGAACGACCGCCGGCGCGTATCTTGCAGACATCGCGGCGATCGCGCCCGTTGCCGGTCACGAAACGACGTTTGATTATTACGAACGGCTTAACGAGGATCTCGTCGAGCTCGATTCGGCCGTTCCGCAAGGATACGCGCCCGAACAGTGGTCGCAAACCGTCACGCGAACGGCTAATCTCGACCTCGACCTTGCGACGCAGCTGATCCATCGCTCGTATCGCTCGATGGCCTCGGTGCGCGGACTGGCGGAGATTTTGGTGCGCTCATCGCGCGACGGAACGATGCAGCCCGCCGCCGTCTACGTACCGTCCGGTTACGTTCCCGGCCGGCCGGCGCCGCTGATCGTGCTGCTCCACGGCGATCCGCAATCCGAGACGCAGCTGCTCGGGGCGCCGTATCTCGCAACGCTCGCCGATCAGACCGGCGCGATCGTCGTCGCTCCGTGGGGACGGGGGTATCACGATTTTCGCGGTTCGGCATCCGACGTCTACGACGCGCTGCACGAAGCACAACGCGCCTTTACGATCGATCCTCAAAAGCGATTCTTAGCGGGATACTCGATGGGCGGCTTTTCCGTCTTCGA
The DNA here is from genome assembly GCA_035695445.1 of Candidatus Cybelea sp. Taxonomy (GTDB): domain Bacteria; phylum Vulcanimicrobiota; class Vulcanimicrobiia; order Vulcanimicrobiales; family Vulcanimicrobiaceae; genus Cybelea. The sequence goes on from DASRSI010000002.1 coordinate 17,459, forward strand.
GGTTGCGCCGGACCACCCGGAGTCTTGGGACGCCGTCATGTGCATCGCCGGCTCGATCTTGGGATCGGATTCCGAGCGCGTGATCGCGCGGATGGCGCACACGCCGTTCTACATTCTCACCGGAAGCGCCGACGAGACCATCCCGACCCAGTACCCAACCTCGACGGCGGCCTTCCTGATCGCCGCCGGATTTGACGTCTCGTTCTATTCGCAGCTAGGTGGGAACCATCGCCTTTCGAGCTTGATGCCGATCCTAACGCAGTCGTGGAACGACATGCTGCGCGGCATCATGCGCGCGCCGCCCCCCTCCTTTGGCAAGCTCGCGTTGCCCGCGGAGACGTCGTCGAACGGCAGGCCTCCCTAAAATGCGCCGATGAGGCGTGCGGCAAGCGCCTGCCGAAAGAGCCGAGATGAGCAAATTCACCCGCGCGCTCGTCGCAATCGGCGCCCTTTCGTTCGGCGCGGCTGCGGTCGCCGCGCAATCGTCGAAGGTGACGTGGATGCCGCCCGTACCGGGAACGATCGTGCAGCAGAGCCCCGTCGCGTTCAACGGCGAGAGTGCCGCTTCGCAGTGGCGCGCAATCATCAGCAAGCAGCTCGTCGGATCCGGAAACGGCCAGCGTTTCTATCAATGGTATCTCTCGATCTACGTCCCGCGCCAGGGCGCCTACCGTTTGCGGTATCAGTCGCCCAAGGCGGGCGGACCTCTCTCGCACGTCGAGCAGGCGCACGGCGCGAAGATGTGGTTTCCAATCGCCGATATCCGCATCGTCGGCACGGCGCAGCTGATGCGCCCCGGCGCCCAACAGCTCGTCGTTCAATCGCACGAGATGGCCGCCGATTGCGGGTCGGCAGCCGTAACCATCTTCAGTTCGAAGCCGGGCGATAGCGCCGGACCTGCCGTCACAATCGGAAACTACTGCGATCTGCGCGCAAAAATTGCCGCCGGCGGCGGTTCGATTGAACTGACGGGCCCCTACTACGCTGCAAACGCCGCGCTCTGCTGTCCGACGAAGGCCAATGTCACCGCGACGCTGCGCTATCGCGACGGCAAGTGGAGCGAGTCCCCAAACTACTTCAAGTTCGAATAGCTACATTCTGAAGACGCCGAAGTGCGTGCGCGGCTGCGGCGCATGGGCGGCTGCGTCGAGGCCCATCGCGATGGCGCGGCGCGTGTCGAGCGGATCGATGATGCCGTCGTCCCAAAGGCGTGCGGTCGAGTAATACGGGTTGCCTTCGCGTTCGTATTTTTCGAGAATCGGCGCTTCAAATGCCGCTTTTTCCTCGGGCGTCAGCGCGCCTTTGACCGTCGAGAGCACGCTTGCGGCCTGGGGTCCGCCCATGACGCTGATGCGTGCGTTTGGCCACATCCAGAGCTGTCGCGGCGCGTAGGCGCGTCCACACATTCCATAGTTTCCCGCACCAAAGCTGCCGCCGATCACGACCGTAAACTTGGGAACCTCGGCGCAGGCGACGGCGGTGACGAGCTTCGCGCCGTCTTTGGCGATGCCTCGATTCTCGTACTCCTTGCCGACCATGAAGCCGGTGATATTCTGCAAGAAGAGCAGCGGCGTTCCGCGCTGCGCGCAGAGCTCGATGAAGTGCGCGCCTTTGAGCGCGCTCTCGCTGAACAAGATTCCGTTGTTGGCGAGAATCCCGATGGGATGGCCTTCGATGCGTGCGAATCCGCAGACGAGCGTCGTGCCGTAACGCGACTTGAACTCGTGGAACTCCGACGCGTCGACGAGTCGCGCGACGACCTCGCGCACGTCGTATCCCACCCGGCTATCGGCGGGAATGACGCCGTAGATATCGCGCGGATCGTACTTCGGCGGCTGCGGCTCGAGCCGATCCCACTGTCGCGGCAGCTCGAGGTGCAGGTTGCGCACGATCTCCCGAACGATGGCCAACGCCTGCGGATCGTCGTTGGCGAAGTGATCGGCGACGCCGGAGATGCGCGTGTGCACGTCGGCGCCGCCGAGTTCTTCGGCGGTCACCTCCTCGCCCGTCGCCGCCTTCACGAGCGGTGGGCCGCCCAAGAAGATCGTTCCTTGCCCTTTCACGATCACGGTCTCGTCGCTCATCGCGGGAACGTACGCGCCCCCGGCGGTACAGGATCCCATCACCGCGGCGATCTGCGCGATGCGCTTGCCCGACATGCGTGCCTGATTGTAAAAAATGCGTCCGAAATGGTCGCGGTCGGGGAAGACTTCGTCCTGCAACGGCAAGAACGCGCCGCCCGAATCGACGAGATAGATGCACGGAAGGTGGTTCTGCTCGGCGATCTCCTGCGCGCGCAGATGCTTTTTCACCGTCATCGGGTAGTAGGTACCGCCTTTGACGGTCGCGTCGTTGGCAACGACGACGCAATGCTGCCCTTCGACGATTCCGATTCCCGTCACCATTCCCGCCGCAGGAGAATCGTTTCCATACATATCGAAGGCGGCAAGCGCGGAGAGTTCGAGAAAATCCGAACCGGAGTCTATCAGACGTTCGACGCGTTCGCGTGCCGTGAGCTTCTTGCGGCGGCGGTGCTTTTCAACTGCCTGCTCACCGCCGCCGGCGCGTACCGCCACGAGCCGCTCGCGCAGCTCCGCGACTAACCGCTCCATCCGCTGCGCGTTTGCGCCAAAATTCTCCGAACGCCGGTCGAGACGCGATTCGAGCACTGCCATCGCCGCCGCCTTCGGCACCTCGCGCTTAGAGCCCGGTTAGACCTGCCGAAAAAGCCCAGGGTGCGGGCGCGGCGGACTCGTAGCAAGTGCCCATGGCCGCGCAGGCTCAGGTCGACGTCGGCGGGATTCAGCGTCCGCAGGGAAGCCTCAACGATTCGACCGCGTTGCAACCCTACCGCGACATGCTCGGCGAACGCGCCGCGGCGCATCTGTTGCGGCGCGCCGGATTCGGCGGTACGCCCGAGGAGGTGCGCCGGTTCGCCGCAATGCGCGCAAATGACGCCGTCGCCGCGCTTTTTGCCATCCCCTCTGCTCGATCGATCTCACCGCCGCCCGAGATCGGAGTGGACGGCGTCCTCGGCAAGCGCGAAGGACACGCTTCGGTCGTCACGCTGCAGCTGTGGTGGCTTAACCGGATGCTGACCACGCCGGCGCCGCTCCAAGAGAAGATGACCCTGTACTTTCACGGGCATTTCACATCGCGCGCGACACCGCGCTTTCCGAGCATCACGTATAACCAGAACGCGCTCTTCAGAGCGTACGCGACCGGTAACGTCCGCGACCTTACCAAAGCCGTCTCAAAAGATGCCGCAATGCTCGTCTATCTCAACGGCGCGAGCAACGTCGCGGAACATCCGAACGAAAACTACGCGCGCGAGCTCATGGAACTCTTTACCCTCGGCGTCGACAACTATACCGAAGAAGACGTCCGCGAGTCGGCACGAGCTTGGACCGGATGGCGCGTCGTCCGCAAGACCGATACGGTTGATTTCGATCCGGCCCGGCACGACAACGGCCGCAAAACGTTCTTGGGGCGCACCGGCTACTTCACCGGCGACGACATCGTCGACATTATCTTCGATCGGCCGCAGTGCGCGCGCTTCTTCGCCGCGGGCCTGCTGAACTGGTTCGTCTATAACGACCCCGAGCCCGAACTCGTCGATCGCGTCGCCGATCTGCTGCGTGCACGCAACTACGAGCTGGCGCCGGTGCTCGAAACGATCTTGGCGAGCAACGTCTTCTTTAGTCCACGCGCCTATCGCGCGCTCGTGAAGAGTCCCGTCGAGTTCGTCGTCGGAACCTACAAGGCGCTCGGGCTTCGCGTCATCGACGAAACCGCGCTGGTCGCGCTGCAGCAAATGGGCCAACGGCTCTTTTTTCCGCCCAGCGTCGCCGGATGGCCCGGGGGCGCGAACTGGCTGACGAGCGGCACGATGATCGCGCGGCAGAATTTCTTGACACGTCTGCTCGGCTCGGAGACGCTGAACGCGTCGTCGTGGCTGCGCGGATTGCCCGTCGCGCCGAAGAACGCGGCGGCGTCGCTGGCGCGGAGCATTCTGCAAGACGACGTCGCGCCGGCGTCGCTCGCGGAACTCGACGGGTATTTGAGCGGCAGCGGCAGCGCGGCCCTCGCCTCGCTCTCGGCGGAGAATTACGACCAACGCATCCGAGGCGCCGCCTATCTTGCGATGGCGACGCCCGCCTATCAGTTGAACTAATGCAGCGACGTAGGTTTCTATTGGCAACGGCTTCGGGGCTCGCGGTGGTCGCGAGCACCGATCACGTCTTTGCGCGAGCGCTCTCGCAAACATCGCTCCCCGGGTTGCCGGCTAGCGCGAATCGGTCTCTCGTTCTCATCAACCTGTACGGCGGCAACGATGGTTTGAACTGCGTCGTGCCGCACGGCGACGATCGCTATTACCGCGTGCGGCCGAACCTCGCGATCGATCGCAACGACGTGATCGCGATCGACTCGCGAGTCGGCTTGAATCCCGGGATGCGATCGCTGAAGACGCTCTACGACAAGGGAATGGTTGCGATCGTTCAAGGCGTCGGCTATCCAAATCCCGACCATTCGCACTTTCGCTCGACGGAGATCTGGCAGACCGCCGAACCGGAGCGCTACGAGCACACCGGCTGGCTTGGTCGCTACTTTGACGACGCGGGTCTACCGCGCGATAACCTCTTCAATGGCGTCGCCGTCTCGCGGGTTTTGCCCGAAGTGCTCGTTTCCAACCGCACCGATATTCCCGCGATACCCGGATTGGGCGCCTATTCGCTGATGGCCGATCGCGACGCGGCGGCGCGTCAGGCTTTTTCGCATCAGGCGCGCGACCGCAGCCTTCCGTTTGCCTCACCATACTTGGCGCACATCATGGAGATTGAAGCCGACGCGCAGCGCAGCTCCGAGGAGTTGCCGCGCCTTATTTCCGGATATACGCCCAAGGCGTCGTATCCGGCAACGGGGCTCGGCCGCAGCCTCGCGCTCGCCGCGCAGATCGTCGGCAGTAATCTTGGCACGAAGGTGATCTACGTCGAGCACGGCTCCTTCGACACCCACGTCAGTCAAGCGAAGACGCAGAACGCCCTCCTGTCGCAGTTCTCCGACGCGATCGCGGCCTTCTACCAAGACCTGGCCGCGCACGGGGATGAACGGCGCGTTTTGATCGTGACCTTTAGTGAGTTCGGCCGGCGCATTGAGGAGAACGGCAATCGTGGCACCGATCACGGCGAAGCGTCGCCGCTCTTCCTGATCGGTGGCGGCGTGAAGGGCGGGCTGTACGGAGCGGCACCCGACCTAACCGCGACGAATATGGGCAACGTGCGCTTCACGGTCGATTTTCGCAGCATCTACGCAACCGTGCTCGAACGCTGGCTCGGACGTCCCGCGGCCGGAGTGCTCAACGGCGAATTTCGGCAGCTTCCGGTTCTCGGCTGAGTGCCGGCGTCGATTCTCTTCCTTGGAAGCGGAGGTGCGCGCTTTGTCGTTGCGCGCCAACTGCGTGCCTCGGGCGGGATGTGGATGCGGTTCGGCGAGACGCAGATTCACGTCGATCCGGGGCCCGGTGCGCTGGTACGCGCGCTCTCACACGTTCCGCCCTGCAATCCCCGCGAACTCGACGCGATCGTACTCTCGCACAAGCACTTGGATCATTCGGGCGACGTCAACGTGCTGATCGAGGCGATGACGTCCGGCGGATTTCGCCGGCGCGGCGCGGTTCTCGCGCCCGCCGATGCGTTCGACGAAGAACCGGTCGTGCTTCCCTACGCGCGCCGTTTCGTCGATCGCGTGGAGCGCCTCGCTCCCAGCAGCGGTCCGTACGGCATCGGTGAGGTCGAGCTCTACACGTCGATGCTGCACGCGCACGCGGTTGCGACGCACGGTCTGCACTTCGTGCACGGCGCGCTCCGCGTCGCATACCTTCCATGCGGCCGCTACTTCGACGCACTCGCTGCCGACTACGCGAAGCATCGCCCGGACGTCTTGATCGTCAACGTGCTGCGCCACCGCGACGACCTGCAAGTCGACCACTTCGCCTGGTCCGACGCGCGCCGCGTCGTCGACGAGGTGCGCCCGAAGGTGGCCGTCTTTCAACATTTTGGAACGAAGATGCTCGAAGCCGGGCCGCCGCGGCTCGCCGCCGAACTCGAAGACGAACTCGGGTTACGCGTTATCGCAGCCTACGATGGGCTCGTTTTGGATCTCGAGACGGAGATCGCGGCAGCGGCCGGCTAAGGCGGCGGCGGACGCTCGTCGCGAGGCGGGGGCGGATGCGCCGGCATTTGAATCGGGAGGCGCGCGCTGCCGCTGAGCGCTTGACGCACCTGCGGGTGCTCGCTCATCGAACCGCTGTAGATGTAGACCGAACCATTCTTCGACGTCGCGGTGACGACGGGTCCGCCATTGCCGACCGTCGCCTGTTTCGTCGCCGGATCGCCGTGCACCGAGGCGTCGTCATCGAAACTCGATTCAACGTGACCCGAACCGCTATGCGCGCCGATCTCTGCATTGCCGCGTACGCCGAGCGCCACGTTGCCGTGTTCCGATTCGAAACGCGCGAGTCCGGGTTGAAAGACGCCGTCGTCGTACACGATCGAACCGTACGCGCTCGTCGCTTGAATTTGCTGCGAGGTGCAACCCTTGAAGAGCATGTCGCCGGTCGCCGTGCGAACCCGCAGCCGGTCGAAGGTGGAATCGGTTGCGACGATGTAGCCGCGCAGCGATTCGACGAAGCCGGTTCCGCTGACGTTGTTGAGCGACACCCCGGCCGCCCGCGCGTGGGCGACGAAGAAGCCGTGATAGTTTTCAATCGTCAGATGACCGCCGCGCTGCTGGGCCATCACCATCGCCGTACTCCGCGGAATGAGCACCGTCATCTTGCCGCTCCCGTGCGCGACGACTGCATCGTGCGCGCCGCCTGAAAGCTCGGGAACGACGAACGACTCGGCGGGAAGCGTGACGGGGCCGTGCTCGGTCTGGACCTGGTCTGAGGCTATTTGGAGCTGCTTGGGAATCTGCGAGTCGACCTCCGAGGGCGCCAGACGATGAGCGTCGAGAGGCCGTTCGGAGATGATCAGCACTTGCGGGCGATCCCATGTTTGTATCGTGACCTGCCCGCGGCTGACGTGGAGGTTGACGATCGGCGACGGGCCGACGTCGAACTGCTCGTCGGCACGGGCGGGGGCCGCGAAGGCCAGAGAAGAGAGCGAGGCGACGAGCGCTACGAGTGCTCCTCGCCCCAATCCAGAACGCACCAGTGTATTGTATCGGTCCGGCCGCACGGTCATCATGAAAAGTCGGTGAACGGAGGCCGTAGACGAGGTAAAACGACTCGAAGAAGGGCCCCGCCGCCGCTCGCTTGGGCCGCCGTCGCCTCGCCGCCGTGGACCCTGGCGATGGAACGGACGATCGCGAGCCCGAGGCCCGTGCCCGGCACGCTCCGCGAGCGCGCCTTATCGCTCCGGTAGAAACGCTCGAAGATGTGCGCGCGCTCCCTTTCGGCGATGCCCGGCCCACTATCTTTGACCTCGACCCAGGCGCTATCGTGAGTCTCGCCCACGCGGACGTCGACGCTCCCGCGCTCGGTAAACTTGATCGCATTATCTACGAGATTTCCGATCAGCTGGCGCAGCAGGTGCGGGTCGCCGTAGACGATCGGCTTCGCAGCGTACCCGAACGTGAGCGCGATCTGCTTTTCGGCCGCACGCGGGGCAGCGTTCTGTGTGACTTCGCTCGCGATTTGCGCGAGCGAGAGCGGTTCTTTCGGGATTTCGTCGCCGCGATCGGCCTTTGCGAGGGTCAACATGCCGTTGACCATTGCGGCGAGATCGGCACTCTCGTGCGCGATCGTTTCAAGGCTCTCCCGGCGTACCGTTTCGTCGCTGTCGCCCCAGCGAAGGAGCAGCTGCGCGTTGGCGTTGATCGAAGTGAGCGGCGTCTTGAGCTCGTGCGACGCGTCGGAGATAAACTGCCGTTCGCGTGCGAAGGCCTCCGCCAGGCGTGCCAGCAGGTCGTTGAAGCTCGTTGCGAGCCGTCCGATCTCATCGCGCCGGCGGTCGAGCTCCGGGCCGCTGCGGCGGCCATCAAACGTTCCCGCGGCCAGCGCAAGACGGTCGGAGCTGATCTCCCGCATCTCGCGCGAGAGCTGATTGATCGGCGTGGTCGCTTGCGACGCGAAGACGATCGAGAAGAGAATGACGGCTGCGGCGGTCGTGCCGAGCACGATCAGAATCGCTTCACGCGCTCGCGCGAAGGTGCGCTGCAGCGCGTCGAGCGGCTCGGCGACGTGAATGATCGCCGAATTCCGGCCCTCCTTGACGAAACGGTCCTCGATCAAGAACGGGCGCCCGTCGATCGTCTCTTCACGAAATGCGACGTCGCGCAGGGCCGAAAGCTTCGGATTCGGCGGAATCGTCACCGCGCCGAGATTCGCCGTCTTCGCGAGCGGATATCCTTCGCCCGAATCGACTTGCACGTAGCTGTTCGTTGAGTTCCACGTGGCGAGGTTCGCGCTATTGAAGAGCAGCTGCAGCGTTCCCAGCGACGAGTCTTCGAGCGAGAACGGCGTTGCGGACTGCTGTGCGAACTGCACGATTCCGCGCATCGTGGCATTGACGCTGTTCTGCGCTTGATCGTACAAGATCTGCTGAAACCGCCAGGTGATGATGCCGCTCATCGCCGTAATCGCGACGATCAGCAGCACCGAATACCCTACCGCAAGCCTCCATTTCAGGCTCATCTCAGCCGCCTCGCGCAAAATGGAGTGCGTTAGCCGCAACAACGCCATTGGCTGCGAGCGATCGGTGCGTGGGGCGAGAAGGCTCCAACTTTTTCGGGCCGGCCCGGAAGGCCGTTTCAAAGCTTTGCTCTCCCGAAAAAGTGGTGCAGAAGGAGCGCCACATGGAGATGGCGCGACGAGCGTCTTCGAGCCCCACGTGCCGAAGCGAAAGAGCCATCAGGCGGGTCCGCTAGTCCTTGATCGTATACCCGACGCCGCGGACGGTTGTGATGAGCTTATCCTCAAATCCGTCGTCGATTTTGCCGCGCAAATAGCGGATGTAGACGTCGATCAGGTTGGAATCGCCGAGAAAATCGCTTCCCCAGACGCCGTTAAAGAGCTCGTCGCGCGTGTGGACTTTGTTGCGATGAAGCAACAGATACTCCAGAAGCGCATACTCTTTCGCCGTGAGCGCGATTGGCTTACCGTCCCGATGCACCTCGTGACGGTCGCGATCCATGACGACGTCGCGATACTCGATAACGTTGCCTTGCGGAACGCGTTCCCGCAGTCGCGCTCGAACGCGTGCAAGGAGTTCTTCGGTTGCGAAGGGCTTGGTCACGTAGTCGTCGGCGCCGACGTCGAGACCGGCGACGCGATCGGGAACCCGATCCTTGGCGGTGAGCATGATGATCGGAACGCGGCTCTTGGCGCGAATCCGCCGGCAGACCTCGAGACCGTCCATCCGCGGAATCATCAGGTCCAGGATCACGAGATCGGGTTCTTTGAGAGCCTTTTCGAGGCCCGACAACCCGTCGCGCGCAACCTCGACGTCGTAGCGCTCGTGCTCTAGTTCGAGTTGCAGCACGCGGCTGATCGCCGCGTCATCCTCGATGACGAGGACCCTATAGGAACGTCGCTCCTGCGGTACGTGTTTCTCCATGCAGGTACATTATCGTCCGGCACTCCGTTCGGACCTGTGCGAAGGCGACAGAAGGGGTTGGGATCCGGTGAAAAGCGTCAGCCAGAACGCGGTCGCACCGCCGGCTGCAAGCCACGCGACGAAGGCATTGTTGGAGAAAGCGCGCGAGAGCACCGAGCCGATCGTCGCAAGCGTGTGGACGAAGAGCGCCCCGCCTCCAAGAACGAGCAGTACGACGAGCCAGAGCGCGACGGCTCCCAACGCCCCAAGTACGGCGAGCTCGGCAAATGAGAATGCCGGTGCCGGGCGGTGGTAGGCGGTCGCAAGCAAGATGGAGGCACGCAGCCCCTCGGGCGGCTCCTCGAGCGGAAGCGCGAAAATTGCGCGTTCGAGCTCATCCATGTTCATTATTCCGTTACCTCCATTCCGCTCAGAAGCCTGCGGAGCTGCTCCTTCGCGCGAAACAAATGTGTCTTTACCGTACCCATCGGCAGCCCGAGAACCGTCGCGATCTCCTCATATTGTTTCCCCTGGAGATGGAAGAGCGTGACGACGGTACGATACTTTTCGGGCAACGCGTCGATGGCGGCCCGCAGTCGCGAGGCTTCGTCGAGGGCGATCACCCGCTGCTCGGGGCCCGGACCGGCGTCGGCGCGCTCGGGGAGTTCGTCGCCGCTGTAGTGCTTGCGCCGGCTCAGCCGGTCGCAGCAGGCATGGTAGGTGATGGCAAAAATCCAGGTCGAAAATTTGGCGCCGGCTTTGAAGGTCCGCAGACTGCGAAATGCCTTGAAAAATGCCTCTTGCGTCACGTCCCTTGCCTCCTCTACGTCGTGCAGCGTGCGATACGCCAAGTGATAGACGGCTCGGTCGTATCGCTCGACGAGCGTAGCGAAGGCCTCCGAGTGGCCTCGGAGCGTCAGCGCAACCAAATCGCCGTCCGGCGGCTCCGGCCTCATCCGAGGTCGCGGAGCCTCCGCCAAGAGTGCCGACACGCTCGTCGTACGCGTGTAGAAGGGCGATTGTTTCGCTTCAGGTGGGGATCCGGGATTCGAAACATCCCGATGGACTGGGCGTAGCTAGGGCAGGAACTTTCACGGAGGCTCAACTCGCAGATGACCACGATTCCCAACAAAACCCTTCCCGGCGGCGCCCGTCAAGATCGCACGCTGCCCGGGCTGCCCAGCGAAGACCGGAACTCCGCGCAATCGCTGCGCCCCACCTTTGACGGCTGGGGGCCTCGGCTCTAAATGTCGAGAGCGTCAATCGTCGCGATGCTCGTCGCCGCAGAGATCGTGATCGTCGGAATGGCGATCTACGCAATCGGCGGCCACGGCGCGTCGTTTGCGGCGGGCATGCATCACGTTGATTTCGCGGCGGCGCAGATCGCACCGCTTGCGGCCGGAGAGAGCCCGCACGTCATCGTCGACGATGCGAACTCGCGCGTCCGAGTCGGCGTCTCGACCGACGCGCTCGTCCACGTCCGCGATCTCACGCAGATTCGCGGCGCCTTCTTCTCAAGCGCGAAGTATCCGCAGCTGCACGTGACGCGAACGGCAGACGGCGTCAATATCGAACGGCCGCAAGCGGCGGACCTCTCGATCGCGATCTTCGGTTTCAGCAATCAGGAGATCGAGGTCGACGTACCTGTCGGTGCGCACCTGGAAATCGCCCGGTGCGCCGGGGCCGATGTCGACGGTATCTCCGGCGGCGTCAGCGTTCACTCCGTCGACGGACATATCACGCTGAACGATCTGCAGGGCGCGGTCGACGCGCGCAGTGACGACGGCTATCTCAAGGCTACGAACGTACGCGGCGACCGGCTCGCGATGGATTCGCGCGACGGTCATCTCACGCTCGAAAACGTTGCGGTCACCTCCCTCTCGGCGACGACGAGCGACGGACGCATCGAAGCGGGCGATCTGAACGTGACCGGCGACGCCACGCTTCAAACCGAGGACGGTCCGGTGCGCATCGGCCTCGCTCCGAGCGCCGACGTCACGATCGACGCCTCAACCCGCGACGGACACATTTACCTCGACGGAAACTCGAACGACAGTGACGATGCCGCGCAGCGCACGATCCGCGTCGGCGCCGGTACCGGCCACATAAAACTCGCCTCCGCCGACGGATCGATACACATTTCAACCAACGGAGAACCCCACAGTTATGGATCCTAGCGATTTCGTACCAGCGATTGCGATCATCTTCATCTTCGGAGCACCGATCGCCGCATTCATCATCACGCGGGTGCTCGCGCATCAAGAACGCATGGAGATGCTGCGCCGGGGTATCACGCCGCCGCCGAACGCGCGCGACATGCGCCGCGCCATGAAGTACGGTTGGACGCCGAATGCGATGCCGGCCGGCATGCCGACGCACGAAGGGTATCCGCCCGACTACCACCCGCAGTACCAGTTGCGGCGTGGAATGCAGGTGGCGTTCGTGGGGTTGGCGTTGCTTATCGGCCTGGGATTCATCGGGTACCGCGGTGACGGGACGTACGTCTACGGTCCATGGCTGCTCGGCGGCTTGATCCCGCTCTTCGTCGGACTCGCGCAGATCATCAGCGCGGTGCTCGCGGGCGCCTCCTTCGGCCCGTCCGTCACCCATCAGCAGTTTGGGCCCGGTCCCGGAGCTCCGACGAGCGCCGGTCCGACCCGCGAGGCCGGAAGCGCCATGCCTGGGCCCGCGTACGGCGGATGGCGTCCGGGCCCGACACCGGAAATCGAAAAGCCCGCTTCTCCACCGGATTACCGCGGCTGACCGAGCGCTCGCCCTTCGACTCCGGTGCTCCGCACCTAACGCTCAGGATGACAAGGCTTGAGTCCGAATACAGAAATGCCGCCGGTCGCTTGACCGGCGGCATTACGTATCGAATAAAGACGATATTACTTGCAGGAAACCAAGGCCATGGCCCAACCCGCGGCCGTGCGAGTCCTGACCAGATATCCGTCCGCAGTCCGATCGTAAACCTGATAGCCCGCTCTGAGTGCGTCGGCTAGTGATTTGAAGACGATAAGACCTGCCATTGCGGACCCCTCCTTTCCCTTATTATTTACGCTCTCTATACAGTATAACGGGCCAAACGGCAAGGGTGTGCACCCATTTCCGGAGATTTTCGTAAGAATTTGTTGAAAATACCGAAAGAATGCCGACGATCGACCTAAACACCGGCGTGCACGCGACCACGGTCGCGGAGCGACGCGTACTCGCCGATAACGTCGTCGCGCTTGCGCTCGATGCGCCGGAGCTGGCGTGCACGACGCGCCCCGGCCAGTACGTGATGGCGATCGCGCCAAGCGCAGAAACGGCTGCAACGGCGCTGGCTATCTACGAAGCCGAAGGCAAGCGCGCGAGCCTTCTCTTCTTTATTACGGGCAAGCGCACGCAGGAGCTCGCCGAGCTGCAGCCCGGCGATCGGCTCGATGTGGTGGGACCGCTCGGCAACGGCTTCGATTGCTCGGGTGAGGCGCGCGACGTCGCCATCGTCGCCGGAGGTGTGGGCATCGCTTCGCTGCTGCTCTGCGCGCAGACGCTCTCGCACGCGGGCGCGCGAGTGAGGCTTTTCTACGGAGCGCGCACCGCCGAGCTGCTGGTCGAAACGCAGCGATTCGCCGATGCGGGGTGCGAGTTGATCTTGACGACCGACGATGGGAGCGCCGGCGAACGAGGATTCGTCACCGACGCGCTCGCGCGCGCTCGCAAGCCCGATCTGATCTATGCATGCGGACCGTCGCCGATGCTCCGCGCGGTTGCTCGTGTCGCCGCCGCGTTTGGAGTTCGCGCGCAGCTCTCGCTCGAAGAGACGTTCGGATGCGGAATCGGCGGTTGCTGGGGCTGCGTCGTACCGCTCGTTCGGACGAGCGCGCAAGCGCCGAGCTTCCCGCCGGCGGAGGAAGGCGGCAGCGACGTCGTTTACGCGCGTATCTGTCGTGAAGGTCCGGTTTTTTGGGCCGACGAGTTGCGATGGTGACCGTTCCGAGTCTCGTGACGAAGCTCGGAGGCATCGAGCTCGCCTACCCGACGCTGATGGGCAGCGGCTGCTACGGAACCGGAGAGGAGTTCGCCCCCTTCGCCGATCTTTCGAAGATCGGTGCGATCGTTCTCAAGAGCGTCACGCGGCTCCCGCGGTTGGGCAACCCCGTGCCGCGCATCGTTCATACGCCGGCGGGGATGCTCAACGCGATCGGGCTGCAAAATCCGGGCCTCGATTGGTACCTCGAGCACGACGTGCACAAGTACGCCGAGCGTCCCTGCACGGTCATTGGCAGCGTCGCCGGTTTCTCCATCGATGACTATGCGTACGTCTGCGAACGCCTCGCCGCGCGCTCGGAGATCGCGGCGATCGAGCTGAACGTGTCGTGCCCGAACGTTGCCAGCGAAGGCGAGACGTTTGGGTGCGATGCCGGTTTGACGTCGAAGGTCGTCGAAGCCGCGCGCTCGACGACCGATAAGACGCTGATCGTGAAGCTCTCACCGAACGTGACCGACATTTGCTCCGTTGCGCGTGCCGCCGAAGCGGCCGGTGCCGATGCCCTCGCGGTCATCAATACCGTGCGCGGCATGGCCGTCGACGTCGAGTCGTGGCGTCCGCGCTTGGGGAACGTCTCCGGCGGTCTTTCGGGTCCCGCGATTCGGCCAATCGCGGTTTTGGCGGTCTACGAGGTCGCCCAGGCAGTGAGGATTCCAATCATCGGTCAGGGAGGCATCGAGTCGATCACCGACGCACTCGAGTTCTTCTTGGCCGGCGCGACTGCGATCTCGATCGGAACGGCGAACTTTATCGATCCGCGGGTTCCCGAGCGCATCGCCGCAGAACTGCACGCCTATCTCGCCCGCCGCGGCCTCGCCCGCATCGACGAGATCGTCGGCAAGGCAAACGTCGGGTTCGCGACACCCCATCAGTACGAAGGAGACGAAGGTTGAGCTCGGAGGTTCCCCGATGGCCCAGTTGATCGTTGCGCTCGACGTGCCGGAGGCGGAGCGCGCCGAAGCGCTCGTCGATCGACTCTACGAGCTCGACGTCATCGTCAAAATCGGACTCGAAGCGCTCTACGGGTACCCGCAGCGAATACTTTCGTACTGCGAAGGGCGCGACGTGCGAACGTTCGTCGATGCCAAGCTGCACGACATTCCCCGAACGGTCGGCGCGGCGATGGCGCAGATCGTGCGTCCGAACGTGCACATCGTCAACGTCCACGCCATCGGCGGTCTCGAGATGATGCGGGCCGCGGTCGAGTCGGCCGAATCCCGCGCGGCCGAGCTCGGAGTCACCGCGCCGAACGTCTTTGCGGTCACGCTCTTGACGAGCATCGCCGCGGAGGATCTCAACGAGCTTGGATTTCAAGGAGGCCCCGGCGAGAACGCGATCCGTCTGGCCGCGCTCGCGCGCGACGCCGGCTGCAGCGGCGTCGTCTGCAGCGCGCACGAGGTTCGCGATCTCAAGCGCTTCTTCGGCGATGATTTTCTCACGTTGACGCCGGGCATCCGTCCCTCCGGAAGCGCCCACGGTGACCAAAAGCGCGTGACGACCCCGGCGCAGGCCGTGGAGGCCGGTGCCGATTATCTCGTCGTGGGCCGGCCGATCGTCGAGGCGGACGACCCGTTCGCCGCCGCACAAGCAATTCTTGAGGAAATGTCCGTCCACGCATGAATGACGGCGAGACCGATCTGCGCAGCGCACTCGCGGCGCGCGGCGCTCTGCTCGAAGGACACTTTCGCCTGAGCTCC
The DNA here is from genome assembly GCA_035695445.1 of Candidatus Cybelea sp. Lineage (GTDB taxonomy): Bacteria > Vulcanimicrobiota > Vulcanimicrobiia > Vulcanimicrobiales > Vulcanimicrobiaceae > Cybelea. The sequence continues at coordinate 32,785 of DASRSI010000002.1, forward strand.
GGTCGCCACAGCGACCGCTTCGTGCAGAAGTTCCGCATCCTCGAAGATCCGGTTTTGCTCGAACCGGTCGCAAAAGCAATCGCCGATCGATCTCGCTCGCTCGAGCCGACGATCGTCGTCGGGGCGGCCGTCGGCGGGATTCTTCTTGCCTACGAAGTCGCGCGACAGCTTGGCACCAAAGCGATCTTCGTCGAGAAAGAAGAGGGCGTGCCGCTCTTGCGCCGCGGATTCACGCTCACGTCCGCGGACCGAGTGCTGATCGTCGAAGACGTCATGACGACCGGGCTCTCGACCCGTGAAACGATCGCGGTTGTGCGGGCCCGAGGTGCGCAGATCGTCGGGCTCGGCGTGATCATCGCACGCGACCCTGCCATCTTGAGCGATGGGAACCTCACGCGCGATATCGCCGGACCGGCGTTTGCGCTGCTCGATCTGCCGCTGCAATCCTACGACGAATCGGTCTGCCCGAAGTGCGGCGCCGGCGAGCCGCTTGCGGATCCTGGTTCGCGCCGCTCGTGACGATCGAGGTACGGCATGGTGCAAGCGACGGCGCACGCGCGGCGCAGGACCGAGCCTTCGTCAAAGCGCTCGGCCGCCGGTGCGTGATGTCGAGCGTGGCATCGCTGCGTCCCGCGAGCGAGACGAATGCCCGAACGGCATTCGACCGGCTCTGCGAGGTCGTCGACGGCCAATCGCACGTCACCCTGATAGCGACCCGCGGCGGGGAACCGGCCGGCTTTCTCCTCCTGCTCGACGATCTGCCCGACGAGGTGACGCTCCTGCCCCAGGCATTCGTCGCGTACATGGCGGTCGAGCCGGGAGCCCGCGGCCAAGGCGTCGGCGCCGCGCTGCTCGCTGCAGCCGAAAATGAGGCAAGAAGGCGTCAGCTACCGTATATAGCTCTGATGGTCACCGAGGAGAACGAAGCGGCGCGGCGTCTCTACGAGCGCGACGGCTACCGGACCGAGCGGCGTTTGCTGTGCAAACCCCTGTAGCCGCCGATCTTCTGCGGCGCGTCGTCGCCATTGCGGGCGCCGTTGCGCTCGCGGTGGTGCTTTTCTGGATCGCACGTCACATTCCGCGCACGATATCGATTTTCGTCATCGCGGCCTTCATTGCGTTCGGGGTCCGCCCGATCGCCGCACGGTTGGAACGTCGAATGCCCAAGCCGCTCGCGATCTCGATCGTCTTCTTCGGACTCTTGGTCGTCATTGCGATCTTTTTGGTCATCGTCGTTCCGCTAACGATTAGCCAGACGCAGCTGTTGGTAACGAACATTCCGGGTTTCGCGACCGCCGCCCAGAATTGGTTGCTCTCGGTCGAGCTCTCGCTCGATCAGCATTTTCCGATGCTGAAGATTCCAAGCTCCGGATTCAACGTCGGAAAGATCGGCGGCACGCAGATCTCAGGCTTCGTAAGCACCGCCCTCTCGTCGATCGGAGCGATCGCGCTCAACACCGCGACCGGGTTCTTCATTGCCTTCTCGGCGATCATTCTCTCGGTCTTGTTTCTGCTCAACGATACGCAGATCGCTGAGGCTTTCGCCTCGATGTTTCCCCCCAAGCGGCGCGACACGGCCCGCAAGCTGGCGGCCGAGGTCACCGAGCTTTTCAGCAATTACATCTCCGGGCAGGTCGTCGTGAGCGCAATCACCGGGGCGGTCATCGCAATTGCCTGTGCGATCATCGGCTTTAAGTTTTCGCTCATCATCGGAATCATATCGGCCGTCGCGTACGCCATTCCAATCATCGGGATGCTGGGCGCCGAGCTCATCGCGGTTCCGATGTGCGCGCCGCAGGGCCTCGGGATGATTATCTTCGTGCAGATCATCATGTTCGGAATGGCGCGCATCAGCGACAACGTCCTCGTTCCGAAGATTATGGGCCAATCGGTCGGCATCTCGCCGATTGCGGCGATGTTCGCCGTCTTCGCGGGCGGCGAGCTCTTTGGGATTCCCGGCTTGATCTTGGGAATTCCGGCCGCGGCGCTCATCAAGATTCTCTGGCGCTACTTCATGGCGCCGTGGATTACCACACAGCTCGAGAAATCGTAGCGCGGTTCTCAGGGGCGTGCCGCAACGCCGGTCGCGTCGGCGAAAACGATCTCGCCGCAGGCGCGCGCCGCGCGAAGGCGTTGCGCGTTCTCCGCATCCGATCGATCGCTCTGAGCGACGGCCACGAGCAGAACCGCTTCCCGGTGCGCTTGCGTGCACGCGCCGATATCGGGGAGATCGAGCGTGCGCGTCTGCGGGGAGAGCACGTTGACCACGCCGACGCGCAATCCCCAGCCGCCAATCGCGGTTGGGTGGGTCGTTGCGATCCAACGGTAGACGCCCGGCGGGGTAACGCCGACGCGCAGAGCGTCGGTATAATAATCGAGCGGATGGCGTGCTGCGAGGTGCGTCGAGACCACGACTGCCGCCGCGAAGGCAATTGCACTCACCCACCCGCGGCGCGTGAGACCCGCGATTGCCGCGGTCGCCGCTGCCAGTGCCGCGACGACGAGGGCGACGTGGGTTCCGCCGTCGTTCCAGAAGATCCAAAGGAGATACGTGACGCCGAAGAGCGTCGACGCCAGCAAGAGCAGCGTTGCAATGATGCCGGCGCGCCGGGCCGGACGCGCGAGCACGACCGCGCCCGCGGCGAGCGCCGGCGCGGCGAATCGCAGCGAAGCGCCCGTCGCGAGTTGTGCGACCGACGTCGCATATCCAAACGGCAGTGCGAAAAAGAGCAGCGCCGACGCGCAGGCCGCCCATCCCAGACGCGGTTCCCGTCGTGCGATGAGCGGCGCAAAGAGAGCCGCAACGAGCGCCACGAGCGCAAACGGGGAGAGGATGGCGCCGACGCGCACGAGCAAGACCAGCGCGGGCAGACCGTGCGCGAGAATCGTCGACGCGAAAATGCCCCCCTGCGCGCTGCTCGCCGGCGGAATGTTCGTCCAACGCGAAACGATTGCGTCGTGGAGAATCCAGAGCGCGAGTGCCGCCGCGGTCGCGAGCCAGATTCTGCGCCGCGCCTTGCCGGCAACCAGTGCGATTGCTGCGAGAATCCAGCCCTGCGGCTTGATCAGCGCGGTGACGGGGAGCGTGCGCATCGCCGCGGTGCCCCAGGTCTTCGAGCGCAGCGACCAGAGACTCTCGATCCAAAAGGCCGCAAGCCAGACGTCGTTCTGCAGCGTACCGCCCTGAATCGCGAGTGGATATGCCGTCACGGTCGCGGCCGCGAGCGCATCGGCAAGGAACGGCGCTGCGGAGGCCTCGCGCGCCCATGCGGCGATGCGCAAACCTAAGAGCGCGAGCGCTCCCAACCCGCTCCACGGCAGCGCGAAGGGGCCGCTCACGGCGTAGAGCGCCGTTGCGAAGAGCTCCGATGCGGGAGGATACCACCAGTAACGAGTCGCGGCGCTCCAGATCGTGTGCGATTGGGCCCACGCCGCGGCGTTCGGTAGATGGTACGAGAGCGAGTCACCGTCGAGCAGCGGGCGCATCAGTTGTGGCCATGCGACCGCGGCGAGTGCCGCAATCGTGACATAGGGAATTCGCGCCGCGCCATCGCGTAATGGCCGGCTGCGGACGGCGAAACCGCGCGCGTACGCGACCGCGATGCAGATCGCCAGCAAGGACCAGCACGCGGCGGGATAGAGCGCGTGCACGAGTCCGAGCGCGAAGGGAATCGTAACGCCCACAATGAGCGCGTCGCGGAGCCGGTCGGGAAGTTCGTACCGCGGGCCGGTGCGCAGCGCGGGGGCGGCGGCAAAGAGACCGAGCAGCCAAGTCGCCGCGAGCAAACCTGCCACCGTCGAGGCTACATGGAGTCGGGTGCGCCGACGCCAACGAGCGCGAGCGTGCGTTCCAGCACGGTCTTCGCCGCCATGCAGAGCGCAAGGCGCGCTAACCGCACGTCACGATCTTCCGTCAGAATCTTGCACTCCGTGTAGAATTGATGAAAATCGGCTGCGACGTCTCGCGCGTAGCGCGCGAGGCGGTGGGGAGCCAAATGCGTCACGACGCCGGCAACGACGTTCGGAAACTCGGCGAGCCGGCGCGCCAGCGCCAGCTCCGTTGGATGGATTAACGATGCGAGTGGAATCAAACGCGCCGACTCAACGTCCTCCGCGAGCGCGCGGCGCAGCACCGATGCGATCCGCGCGTGGCCATACTGCACGTAATAGACCGGATTCTCGCTCTCTTTTTCGACGGCAAGTTTCAAATCGAACGTGAGCGGCGATTCCATTGCAAGCATGATGAAGAAGAAGCGTGCAGCATCGACGCCGACTTCGTCGACGATCTCGTCGAGAGGAACGATCTCGCCGGCGCGCTTGCTCATGCTCACTTGTTCGCTTCCGCGCATCAGCGTGATTTGCTGGACGATCGCAACGTCGAGCTTTCCGGGGTATCCGAGCGCCGAGGCCATGCCTTTGAGGCGTTCGATATACCCGTGGTGATCGGGACCAAGAATGTCGACGACGCGGTCGCTGCCTTTGAGTTTCTGGTAATGATAGGCGACGTCCATGCAAAAATACGTCGGCCGTCCGTCGCTGCGCAAGAGCACGCGATCCTTGTCGTCGCCGAACTGCGTCGCGCGAAAGAAGAGCGCGCCTTCGCTTTCGTAGGTCAGACCGAGTTCGCGAAGATGCTCGACGCCCTCGCGAACGCGCCCGGTTGCGTGCAGCTCCTGTTCGCTCTGCCAACGATCGTAGACGACGCCGAATCGGCGCGCGGTCTGCTGCTGCTCGGCGACGATTTCGTCTCGGCCGAACTTGGTAAAGTGTGGCAGCCACTCGGATTCTTCCAGGGCGACCCATCGCTCGCCGTCGCGATCGGCGATGCGCTGCGCGATCGGGATGAGATATTCACCCGGATATCCATCTTGCGGGAACGGATAATCATCGCCGAAGATTTTGCGGTAGCGTGCGTAGATCGAGCGGCCGAGCGCGTCGAGCTGTCCGCCGGCGTCGTTGATGATCCATTCGACGAAGACTTCGTAGCCTCGCAAGCGCATCGCATTTGCGAGCGCCGTGCCGATCGACATCGAACGTCCTTGCACGACGACGAGCGGTCCGGTCGGATTTGCACTGCCGAACTCGAGCGATATGCGCTCGCCGTTTTGCGGCGCTTCGCCAAAACGTTCGCCTTCGCGCAGAATGCGCGCGACGACGGCTTGCCATACCGCGGGCGCCAACCGCACGTTGATGAAGCCGGCGACGGCTTCTACCTGACTAAAAGTGCGCGCGAGTTCCGGCGCGCGGCTACTCAACTCCGCGACGAGATCCTCGGCGATCTGCTGCGGCGACCGGCGCGCGCGCTTCGCGAGCGAGAAGGCGACGTTAGTAGCGAAGTCGCCGAACTCCGGCCTGCGCGGCGCCTCGAACGCGACGCTCGGGGGCGGCACCGAATACTTTTCCGCCGCGGCCCGTGCCGCGGCGTCGGCAAAATCGCGGAGTGCAACGTCGGGCGGCGGTGCCGCATCGATCGCGCGTGCATTCATCCGGCATGTCCTTCGCCGCGCGATGCAGCCGCGACCCGCGCGTACGCCGTCGCGCCGCGCGTTTCGACGCATCCGTCGAGCTCGAGCACCGTCAACGCAGCGAGCGCCGCGGGCGCGGCGAGCCCGGCCGCCGCGACGAGCTCGTCGAATTCACATGCGCCCGCATCGAGCGCGGCGAGCACCGCCCGCGCGGCGGCGTCGCGGGGGTACTCGGCGGTTCCCACGGCTTGCGGCTGAAGGTTGAGCCGCCCTAGCGCCTCCAGGACGTCCTCTGCCGATCGGGCGAGCGTCGCCCCGTCGCGGATAAGCGCGAGGCAGCCTTGCACGTGTTTGCGGTCGACGTCGCCGGGCACCGCGAGCACCGGAACTCGGCCGGCGGCCCAGCTTGCCGTATTGAGGGCTCCGCTGCGTGCCGGGGCTTCGATGACGAGCACCGCATCGGCGAGCGCCGCAACGACCCCCTTACGAGCGAGGAACTGGTGCGGGAGGGCCGGATGATCCGGCGGATAGGGGGAAATCACGGCGCCACCTTCGGCCAGCATCCGCTCTGCGAGCGGACGGTTTCGCGGCGGGAAGAAGTTCCGGTGGCCGCCGCCGATGACTCCGACCGTTGGTGCTCGGGTGCTCAGCGCCCCCTCGTGGGCCGCTCCATCGATCCCAAGCGCCAGCCCTGAGATCACGCAGCAGCCGGCGCGCCCGAGATCGGCCGCGAAGCGATGGGCGAGGCGCCGGCCGTACGGGGTGGCCGCTCGGGTGCCGACGATCGCGACGCAGGCTCGCCCGAGGGCCCCGAGATCCCCGCAACACCAGAGGCCCGCTGCGGCCGCTTCGAAGCCCCGCCCCTCCCGGGCGGCCGCGATCTGCTCCCGGGTCAGGTAGGCCGGCTCCCGCATCCGCCCTCCATCACTCGCACCTGCTCGAGGCGCTAGGCGGGGGGAATGGTGAGCGCCACGGAATAGGCAGGCCCCGGAGGTACCAGATTTGGCAGCAGAAGCGTATTGCGTCAAGTGCAAGGCCAAGCGCGAGATCAAAGACGCAGTCCAGATTCAGATGAAGAACGGTCGGCCTGCAGTCGAGGGCAAGTGCCCCGTCTGCGGCACCAAGATGTTCAAAATCGGCGCAGCCTAAGCGCGAGCTCGGCTGATTCGGCGCAGGGTCCCAACGCTGCAAACGCGTTGGGGCTTTTGGCGATTATATACTTTGGGCCACAAGCCCATTTTTAGTGATCTAGGTTAGCAAGGCGACCTCGCCCGTGGGGTGTGAAGCTACGAGCGGGGTCGCTTCTTCGTTGTTCCCGGCTTGGGCTCGGTCTGAGCCTTAGATCGGCGCGGTTCGTGGGACGGTGGAGTTGCGAGTAGTTTGCGAACAACGTCCTCAAAAGGCACGTCCTCGGGCGGTAGCTCGATCTGCGGTCGGGCCTTGGGCTTCACGGTCATTATTCTACCTCGCTTAAGCCAGCTTGTGCGCGATCTGTTCGTCAAGAATTTCCTTGACGGTGAACGGCACGATTACTTTGCCGGATTTACGGAAGAAGCGGTCGATTTCGGTTAGAGCATCTGAGCTGTAATCGAACGATACAAAGAACCCCTTTGTGCGTTCTTCTCGAATCATCATGGCCTCGAAGGCGTCAATGTCTGGCCGCCCAACCTTATCTTTTTGCTTGACCTGAATCGGATACCAGGCATCCATAAAATCAAACTCGGGGGTTTTGTCGCCTTTTTTGGGCGGTGTTGCCGAGACAGGATAGATGCGCCCGTCAACTCCCATATCTCCGACCTTGGCCTTGTTCGGCAATCCGCCTAGCGCAATGACTGCCCAATTCTCGAACTCAAACGGCGGAATCTTCCGTAGCTTCTCCGTTGTCCAGGGCAGATCGCGCACAATGAAACCGCGCCCAGCCTTCCAGGCTTTCTCGCCTTCCTGTAGTCCACACTCGTCGCGCAAGCGTTTCGCCATAACGCGGCAAGCCGTAGGCGATATGTCAATTCCTACCCATTGGCGTTTAAGAATCTCCGCTGCGTGAAGGGCCGTGCCGCATCCACAGAAAGCGTCAAGGACAATATCGCCCTCGTCGCTACAGGCAGAGATAATGCGTTCAAGCAGCGGTAAGGGCTTCTGCGTGGGATAGCCTAGGCGTTCAATGGCCTGCGCTTGAACGGGCGGTATGTCATCCCACAGCGTGTCAATGGCCCGTCCGCGCATCTCATCAAGAAAGCGCTTTTGCGAAGCCAGGCCCGTTGAGGAATAGTGAACAAGGCCATCCTTGTCTGCCTGCTTCATGCGGTCTTTCGTCCAACGCCAAACGCGCTTGTGGCCTTTCCACTCATAGGTCAGATTTGGCCGGTTTCGGTTGGGGTTCGTGAGATCGCTTAGGCGGTAGCGCCTTCCATCCGCGTCTTTAAAGCGATAGAACTGGTCAACGTACTTTGCGTCCAACTCGCCGAACTGCGGGTTGAACGTAAAATCCTTGCCGCCCGTATAGTACAGGATGGTATCGTGATTGTTGGGGAAGCCTCTGGATGCCAGGCCCTTTGCGTTGGTCCTACGCCATACAATCTCGCTACGAAACAGGTTTGCGCCAAGGATTTGATCGAGCATTACCTTGACATAGTGACTTGCGTGCCAGTCGCAATGATAAAAGAACGCTCCGGTTGGCTTCAAAACGCGGGCCAACTCCACGCAGCGCGGGCGCATGAAGTCTATGTAAGCCTTGGTTGAAGCGTGGCGGTCATCAAATGCCCGCCTTTCCTTGGTTTCTCCCCAGAATATCTCATAGTCACGATTTGAGTTGAACGGCGGGTCAATATAAACAAGGTCCACGGAGGCATCTGGCAGCTTGGGTAATTGATCGAGGCAGTCGCCACAATAAATAATGCGCGTGTCAATCGCGCCCTGCTTGCGCTTCATGGTGCGAGCGGCAGCGGAATCTCGCCGGTCCCGCATGGGCGCGTGATCGCGACAGAGAACCCGGCGACGTTCACGGGACTCTTGTTTATCAGGTCGCCGTCGAAACTGTGCATTTCTGCGATCTTGTCCGCCGCTGCGCTCGCAATGTGAATCGCATCCTTCGGCTTAATAGCGTTGTCCCATACAACGTCCCGAGCCAACTCCGCGATGCTCCTGGTCACGGGCCGCATCACTATCCACCCTGACCGAAAGAAGGCGGTTACAATGGGGCGCTTGGCGGGGTCGAGTTTTGGGACGCCCTTCATAAAGATCACCTCGGCAATGGTCAGCGTCGAAGTGACGATCTGGAACCTGCTCTGCTGGGCTTCGCGCCAAACCTCGTCGCACTCGTTAATCTTGTCTGCTTCGCCATTGATTAAACCGAGAAACGCATCCGAATCCCAATAGACGATGCGCTTCGGCTTGTCTGTCAACTATGCGCCCTTCAACAGGGCGCGCATTTCTTCTAGGGTCGGGATTTCCTCGGGTTCGGGAAACGGTACGATGTTCGTGGCGCGAACGCTGACCGGCTGTCCATCCGTGCGATAACGCACCTTCCCTAGCACCTCTACGCGTTTAAAGAAATAGCGCACAGCCTCATGCATTAACGCCTCGTCAACGGAACAGGTTATACCGCGATTCGTCAGCGTGTCGAATACGACAAACTCGCGGCGGTCATGGCCGTTCGCCTTTTCCAGGACGCCATCTACCGAACCGTCATCCTCATAAGCGGGCGCGAGAAGGCGCTCTGCCTTTACCGCAACCTCTTTATTGAGCGACACGACGTTTTCGCTGCCAACCCAAATCCGAACCGCCATTTGCTCTTGTCGGCGGTTAACGAGGCTCGCGAGCGCCCTGCTATGATTTACCGCCGCGTCGGTGAAGGACGGGGGCCTAACGCCGCTGGCGATCGTACGAATGCCATCCACGAACGTCGCGCTAATCCGCTGTACCTCATCGAACGAATAGGCACCGGAAACGTGGCGAAGGCCAATGCCCGCGCTCCCTTCATAGATTTCAATATCCCACGCGCTCGGGTCTTTGGCCGGAGCGGTGACGCGCGAAATATCCTTAACGAGGCCAAGAAAATGGTCAACGGCTTTGCCGAACTCATTCATCGCAATCGAGGGGTCATCTAACTCAAGCGTCACATCCGAGCGGATACGATCCTTGTGAATCGGCACAACGCCACCCCCTTTCTTGTCGCGACGGGCTACACCGTTCTGGATGAGTCCCGGTATTTAAGCCTCTTGCCGATGCTCCCCCGCAATGCAACCTCAGTGCGTTCGGAATCGGTTACACCGCGCTCGTTGTAGCGGAAATCAAACTCGGCTAGGTAGCGTTGCAAGTGCCGCTCGGAGCAATGCTGATAGATGCCCTTCATGCCGCGCTTGAAGATCGAGAAGAACCCTTCCACGGTGTTGGTGGTTATAACGCGGCCCTTCTCGTAGCGAACGTATTCGTCGGCCTTGTGGCTTACAAAATCATGCCTAGCGAAGTGCCAGCCGAGGCGACGATACTGCCCGGCCTCGTCCGTCATAACCGAAGAATCCGGGTGGATGTTGGCGAGAAGAATGGGGCGCAAGGTCCGCATCTTCAGGTCGTCAACGACGACGCTCTTGGCGCGCTTCGTCTTGCGATCTACTAGCGAAAGAACCTTATATTTGTGCGCGTAGCCAGAGCGGAATTTCTTCGTCTTGTCGCGTCCGATAAAAGTCTCGTCAACCTCGACCGCATTGCCGGGGCCACCCATAGGAACGAGACTCCCGTCCTTCATGGCCTCGCGAATGCGGTGGGTCATAAACCAGGCGGTCTTATACGTCACGCCGAGCGTCCGGTGAATCTGGTGACTGCTAATGCCCTTCTTGGAGGAGCAAAGCAGGTAAGCGGCCATAAGCCACTTGTGGAGCGCGACGTGGGAGGATTCAAAGACCGTTCCGACCCGAACCGTGAAGTCGGAGCGGCAGTCCTTGTCAGAGCAACGATACTTGCCCTTGTGGGTCGCGTAGGGCTTCCTGGCGGAGCCGCACTTTGGGCAGATCGGGCCGTTCGGCCAACGGATGCCCTCAAGGAAAAGACGCGCCGCTTCCTCGTTCTGAAAGTGCGTCGCCATCTTCCCATCAGCTACCTTACGCTTGGCCATACGCTAAGTATAACAGCCTAGCCTTGTGGCGTCAAGTATACAATCGCGGGGCTTTTTGCGTTCCCCACCCGTAGTGACGTATAATACGGGCACCCACAAGATATGCCGTGGGAAGAGGATTCCAGCTGACTTGCCCGACCTGCCGCAAGAGTGAGACGCGAGTCGTAGATTCACGCGACGACGAGACCGTCGTCCGCCGTCGCCGCGAGTGTTTGGATCCGCGCTGCAAGCATCGTTTCACGACCTACGAGCGGATGGAAGTTCCGCGGCTCTTCGTCGTCAAGAAAGATGGGCGTCGCGAGCAGTATAGCCGCGAGAAAATCTTGGCCGGCCTTCGGAAGGCGTGCGAGAAACGGCCGATCTCCGAAGGGCGAATGGAGGCGGTCGCGGCCGACCTCGAGCGCGAGCTTTTTGCTCGAGGCGAGAGTGAAGTCGCCTCGACGCTCGTCGGGGAGAAGCTCATGGAAGCGCTGCGCGCGCTCGATCCGGTGGCGTACATTCGGTTTGCGAGCGTCTATCGTTCGTTTCGAGATATCGAGAGTTTCCGGGAAGAGCTGGCGCAGCTCTAGTATCCTCTTTACGCAATGGAAAATGTGCGCGTCGCGCTCCAGCGCCTGCCGCAAGGTGAAGGATTGCCGGCTCCCGGTTACATGAGCGCACATGCCGCGGGCGCCGATCTCTGCGCGGCCGTGCACGAAGAATTGACGCTCTTGCCCGGCGCTCGCGCGCTCGTGCCGACCGGTTTTTCGATCGCGCTTCCTCCCGGATACGAAGCGCAAGTTCGTCCGCGCAGCGGACTGGCAATCCGCAACGGCGTCACGTGCCTGAACTCGCCGGGCACGATCGACGCCGACTATCGCGGCGAGGTGCGAGTCGTTCTCGCGAACTTCGGTAGCGAGCCGTTCGTGATTCGGCGTGGAGATCGCATCGCGCAGATCGTCGTCGCTCCCGTCGTGCGCGCCGCGTTCGACGGCGTTGCCGAGCTGCCGCCGACGGATCGAGGCGACGGCGGTTTCGGTTCGACGGGCATTTCGTCGTGAACGTCTATATCGTTGGGAAGGGTGCCGTCGGCACCTACTTCGGCGACGTGATGCGCGATATCGGGGTGGAGGTCGCCTACGCGCCGCGGGCGATCGAAGATGTACGCCCGTACGATGCCGACGTCGCGATCGTTGCGACGAAGGCATACGACACCGAGGGTGCGATCGAAACGCTTCGCAAGGCGATTACGTATCCCGAGAAGTGCGTTTTCGTTTCGCCGCAGAACGGCGTCGGCAACGAAGAGCGTCTGGCGGCCGCTTTCGGTGCCGACAACGTCGTCGCAGCCGCGCTGACGACGCCGATCGATCGCGATCGCGACGGGAATGCGCGGGCCGCCAAGGATGGCGGATTGGCCCTTGCTCCGATCGGTGCGAATGCATACAACTGGCTGGCGGCAACGTTTGCGGGCACCGGCTTGACGGTAAAGGTTGTCGAGGACTGGCGCGCCCTCAAATGGAGCAAGCTCGCGCTCAATGTGGTAGCCAATGCGAGCTGCGCGATCCTCAACGTGCTCCCGAACCGATTCGTGCATTTCGACAAGATCTTCACGCTCGAGATTCGGATGATTCGAGAAGTGCGTGCGGTGATGCAGGCGATGCGTCTCGTGCCGATCGACCTTCCACGTTATCCGGTGCGCGCGCTCTTCGGCGTCGCCACGCTGCCGAGCCCTCTCTCGCGCACGTTGCTCGCACATAGTATCGCCGGCGCGCGCGGCACGAAGCCGCCCTCGTTGCTCCTCGACCTGCGCCGGGCGAAACCGCAGACGGAAGTCGACGTTCTCAACGGGGCCGTCGCCGCCGCCGGCCTCGAACTCCGCGTGCCGACGCCGGTCAACGCCGTCTACGCGCGGGTGCTCGACGACATCGCACACACGCCGCCGCTCTGGGCGAAGTATCGCGAGCATCCCGATCGGCTGGAGGCCGAAGTCGCTGCTGAGGTGAAACGCGTGAGAGTGTTGGCGCGTTAAAGCAGCTGCAAGCCGTTACAAACATCGGAGGTTATGCGCGACCCGAACGTTCCGGAATCCCTCGAAGGCTGGTGGATTCTTCATCGAATTTTCGCGTTGAACCGCCGCGCCTGGGATGGGCTCCCCGAGAAACGGCGCGACAAGTATGCCGGACACGCCGCCGACCTCGTCGATCATCTCAAAGGCAGCGATGACGGCGACGTCGGCCTCACGCAGATCGTCGGTCACAAAGGCGATCTGATGCTCACCCACTATGCGCGAACGTTCGACGGCCTCGCCTACGCGCAGACGCTCGTCGACAAGCTCGAACTGCGCGAATTTCTGGTTCCGCAGGGATCGTACGTTTCGGTCTTAGAGCTGGGCCTCTACGATGCAACCGGTAAAATCCATGCGGAACTGAGCCAGCGCGGACTCGCACCGCAGTCGCCCGAGTGGATCGCCGCCTTCGACGAGCTCGTGCGTAAGCAAGCAGAGAGCCCGTACATCGGGCCGCGCCTTTGGGCGAAGATCCCGCCACGCCGGTACCAATGCTTCTATCCGATGAGCAAGCGGCGTGGTGAAGTGCAGAACTGGTATATTCTCGGCTTTGAGGCGCGCGCGAAGATGATGAGCGCGCACGGCGTCGTCGGACGTTCCTATCACGGCCGCGTCACGCAGGTCATTTCGGGCTCGATCGGTTTCGACGATTTCGAATGGGGTGTCGATCTTTATGCCGACGATCCGCTCGTCTTCAAGAAGCTGGTCTACGAAATGCGCTTCGACGAAGCGAGCGCGCGATATGGCGACTTCGGCGAGTTTTGGGCCGGCCTCCAGTTCTCACCGCGCGAGTTACGCGTCTTCCTCGACGGCGACGCGATTCCGCAGCTCGATACACCGGAAGCCGCAGAGTCGTAGCGACTCTTTAGGGCACCGCGATCGTGTAGGGTCCGATCCCGAGCGGAATCGGACGGCCGGCGCGTCCGGTCTCGAGGTCGAGCAGAACGCACGAGTTGTCCCGATGCGACACGATCGCTGCGACGCGCCCGCCCGACCCGATCGCAATGCCGTAGGGCGCTCCACCGACCTCAATCGCGGGTGCCGCGATATCCGTCCGCACGTCGATCGGTGTGATCGTCGAATTGGCGTAGTTGGTAACGTAGCCAACTCTACTATCGGGCGTGATGGCGATGCGCATCGGATCGATGCCGGTCGGAATCCGCGCGAGCGTCCGGTCGTCGCGAAGATCGATCGATCGGACGTCGTTATCGGCGCTGTCGACGACGTAGAGCCGTTTGCCGTCCGGCGTCACCGCGATACCGTTGGGCCGTTGACCGACCGCAATCGCATCGTGCACCGTTCGCGAATGCAAGTCGAGCGGCGTGACGGTGTTCGAACCTTGATTGGTCACGTAGAGCGCGGAGTCGTCGGGCGCGATGGCAATGACACGCGGACTGAGCCCGACGGCGATCGGCGCTCCCACCTTCATCGAGCTCGTCTCAATCGACACGATCGTTCCGTCGTCGCCGTTGGCGACCCAGAGCGTCTTACCGTCGTGGGTGAGCGCGAGTCCGCCCGGCGAGGCGCCGACCTTGACGTTTGCGATGGTTCGTTCGGCGACGGTATCGACGATGCTGATCGAGCCGCTGCCGACGTTGGCAACGTAGAGCCGCGTTCCGTCCGCGTTCAGCGCGGCGTCACGAGGCTCTTCGCCCACACGGATCTCGGGAGCCGTCGCACCGGTCGCGAGATCGATCGGCGTGACGCTGTTGCCGAAGAGGTTCTCCGCGTATGCCAGCTGCGGCCGATCGGAGCCGCGACTGACGCGCACGATGACCCGAAGGTGCGCGAGAGACGCGCCGTTCGCGGCGACGGCCTCGACCGGCAGGTTGTAGTATCCCGCGGCGAGTGAGGCATCGGCGGAGAGATGCAGGTTGACGCTCTCGATTGCTCCGGCGTCGAGATCGGCGTTGCCGCGAACGACGTCGAGGTGAAAACGATCTGGGAGCATCGCGTGCCAGGAAACGTTTGCGCTCGCCTTTCCGGTGCGATTCGAGATCTCGAAACGCAACGGCGCGCTGCCGCCGGCTGCGACGCCCACATTTACGAGTCTGGGATCGAATGCGGCCGCCGTCGCTGGGGGCAGCGAGAGCGGCATCGTTGCGAATGATGGCGGCGCTGCCGCGGGGCCGCTCGCCCACCGCTCGTTCGGCTGCGACCCGGCCGAAACGTCGAGGCGAACGAGGCCGCGCTGCGGAAGCGCGAGCCAGCTCTGATTGCCCGCACGATCGTTCACGCGCAGCGAATCGACGTAGGCGTTTGCGTCGGTGCTGCGCGGCGAGGATATCTCGATCGTCGGACCGCCGGGCGCCCGGAGCGTCACTGAGGTAAAGAGCGGCGTTCCGATATCGAGATAGCGCACCGCCGGATTCTGCGGATAGAGTCCGATTGCACACCACACGTACCATGCGCTCATGGTGCCGAGATCGTCGTTGCCGGGAAGCCCGTCGGGGCGGTCGCCGTAGAGCGTCGTCAGCGCTTGCCGGACGATCGTCTGCGCGCGCCAAGGTCTGCCCGCGGTCAGATAGACCCACGGCGATCCGAGGCTCGGCTCGTTTCCCAGCCATGCGTACGGCTTATCCTGTCCGGCATCGAGCTGCGAGAAGAAGTCGTCGAGTCTCGCAACGGTCGCCGAGGGGCCGCCCATCGCTGCTACGAGGTCGCGCAGGTCGTGCGGAACCATCCAGGTATACTGCGCGGCGTTGCCTTCTTGAAATCCGCTCTGCCCATTCTCGGCGATCGCCGTCTGCGTGAATGCACCCTGCGGATCGCGCGGAGCAATGGTGCCGGTGGCGCTATCGAAGAGCATCATCCAGTTTGCCGATCGCCGCATGAACTCGGCGTACGTCTGCGAATCGTGCAATGCGGAGGCGACGCGCGCAATCGAGAAATCGTCGAGTGCGTATTCCAGCGTCTCCGACGCACCGTTGGGACCGGGCGAAACCGACGTCGTGTGCGTGTTGACAACGTAGCCGCGACGCAAATAGTCGTCGTCGAGTTCCCAGCGCGGAATATACCAGCCTTGCCCCGGCGTACCGGCGATCGTGGATGCGCCTTTCACCATTGCGGCGAGCGCCGCGCTCGCATCGAAGTCGTGCGCGCCGAACGCGTAGGCGCCGCCGATGACCGGGTCGATCGAATCCCCGCCCATCACGCTCGTCGGGCCGTTGACGAGCGCCCAGCGCGGAAGCCACCCGTTCTCCTGGCGCGCGGCGTCGACGAGCGATTGCATCATGTCGCTCGCTTCGCCGGGCGCGATGAGGCCGAGCAGCGGTGCCTCGGTTCGATAGATGTCCCAATCGGAGTAGTTCGCGTACTCCGTGCGGCCGGCGCGAACGCGGTGCACGCGGTCGTCGAAGCCGCGATAGAGGCCGGTGACGTCGCTGATGACGTTGGGATGCAACAGCGTGTGATAGAGCGCCGAATAAAAGGTGCGCTGCTCTTCCGATGTACCGCCGGCGACGGCGACGCGCCGCAGCATGCCGTTCCATTCCTCCGTCGCGCGGTTGCGCATCGCAATCATATCCCAGCCTGGAGATTCGGCACTCAGATTTGCGCTCGCACCGGCGAGATCGACGAACGAGAGCCCGACTTTGACGAGCACGCTGTGCGAGCTCGTCGTATCGAAACTCACCCAAGCGCCGCTCTGCGGACCCCGCGAGGCACTCGAGCCATTCGAGAGTTGCTTGCCGCTCCAGGTACCGTACGCGCGAAACGGTCGGTTGAAACGAGCGACGAAGTTCACCGTATACCGATCGGGCATGCCGCAGAAGAACCCGCTCGAGGCCGAACCCGAGATCTCGGTCGGCGAATCGATGCGGATCTGGGCATCGGTGACGCCGGCCTGATTCGACGCCGCATTGAAGAGCAGATTCGCCTGCGCCGACGCCGGAAAGGTGAATCGCGCGAGACCGCTGCGCGCGGTCACGGTGAGCTCCGTCCGAATCGCCGGGTCGCCGAGCGATACCGCGTACCATCCCGGAGCGCTCGCCTCGCCGGCGTGCGAGAAAGGTTGTCGTGCGGCGGCGGGGTTGGCCGGAATCGTTCCGGCGAGCGGCAGGACGCCGAAGTCGCCGAAGACGTTGCATCCCGGCCCGCTGAGGTGTGTAAGGCTGAATCCGGTGATCTCGTGGTCGGTATACTCGTAACCGCCCCCGGCATTCTGCGAGGGCGTGTCGGGACTCCATTGCACCATCCCGAACGGTACGTCGGCTCCGGGAAACGTATCGATCGGGCCGCCCGCCGGCGTCCCCGACGTTCCCACAAAGGTGTCGACCAGCGTCGTCGGCGCGCGCGACGTCGCGGCCGCGGCCCAAGCGGGAACGCACGCCATGCACACGGCGAGCAGTAGCACGGCACGTCGCATGGAGCGCTTCTTTACGTTATGCGGCCGCTCCGAGCCTTTCCAAACTGCGGTAGCGCAGTGCCTCGGCGACGTGCTCGGCACAGATCGATTCGACGCCGCCCAAATCGGCGATCGTGCGGGCAACTCGTGCAATTCGGTCGAGCGCGCGCGCCGAAAACTGCCGCTTCGCGCTCGCATGTGCGAGCAGCCGCATCGCCGCGTCGTCGAGGGCGCAGTAACGGCGCATTGCATTGCCCGGAATCTCGGCGTTCGAGGCAACGACGGTGCCGGAGAATCGCTCGCGCTGACGCTCGCGTGCGGCGACCACGCGCTCGCGGATCGCCGACGAACCCTCCGCGCCCTCGTACCGCACCATATCGTCGAAGGGCACTCGCGCAACCTCGATCTGCAGGTCGATGCGGTCGAGCAGCGGGCCTGAGAGTTTGCTCACGTATTTGGCGACCATTGCGTCGTCGCAGCGGCATTCGACGCTGCGCGTGCCGCGATAGCCGCACGGGCAGGGATTCATCGACGCGACGAGCTGAAAACGCGCGGGATACGTAAACGTTCCGGCAGCCCGCGAGACCGTTACGGTTCCTTCTTCCAGGGGTTGACGCATCGCCTCGATTGCGCTGCGAGTAAACTCCGGCAGCTCGTCGAGAAAGAGCACGCCATGGTGTGCGAGCGATATCTCACCCGGCTTGACCAGCGAGCCGCCGCCGCCGACGAGCGCCGTTTGGCTGATCGTGTGGTGCGGAAATCGAAAGGGGCGCGCTTTGACGATGCCGGCGCGTCCGACGAGCAAGCCCGCAACGCTGTAAATCTTCGTTACTTCGAGCGCTTCGTTGGCCGACATCGCCGGAAGAACTGACGGCAGCCGTCGCGCGAGCATGGTTTTTCCGCAGCCCGGCGGCCCGACGAGCAAGAGATTGTGGCCGCCCGCCGCGGCGATCTCGAGTGCCCGTTTTGGCGCAATCTGCCCGCGCACGTCGGCAAGATCGCCCTGCGGAAAGACATCCTCCAGCACGAGCGCCGGCGCGATGGTGCGGCGCCGCCACTTCGCGCCGTGCCCGGCGAGCACCGCAACGGCCGCGCGCAGCGAATCGACCGCGTAGAGCTCGATGCCGGTAACGAGCGCGGCCTCGTCGGCGTTTACCGCGGGAACGATGAGCTTTTTGAAGCCAGCGTTACGCGCGCCGATAACCATCGGTAGGATCCCGCTGACCGGCTGCAGTTTGCCGTCCAACGCCAGCTCGCCGAGCGCGATGAACTCGTGCAGCGCGTTGCGTTCCACTTGTTCGTCGATCCCGATCAGTGCAAGCGCGATCGCGAGGTCGAAGGCCGGCCCCGCTTTGCGAACGTCGGCGGGAGAGAGGTTGACGAGCAGCCGTCCAGCGGGATAGGCGAAGCCGGAGTTGAGGATCGCGGCGCGCACGCGTTCCTTGGCCTCACCGAGTGCGCGATCCGGAAGCCCGATGATGACGATGTACGGCGATCCGGCAGCACTATCGGCCTCCACGCGCACGACGTAGCCCTCGATGCCGAGCATCGCTGCTGAGAAGGCGAGGGAGAGCATCTGCGCTCCTCTGCGCGCTCGCGCAGCGGTGTCTAGGGGAAGGACAGGCTCCGCGGCGCGCCTCTGAGAATCACGGCGGCAATGAACGCAACGACTGCAGCCGAGTTGAGCGCGATAGCGGAATCCGGAACGCTCATCGTGATTTTGATCAGCGTCGTTGCTGCGGTCATCCAACTTCGCCATATTCAGACCGGCAATCAGCTGCAAGCACTGCTCTCGCTCGAGCGCGATTTCCGTGCTCCCGAACTGCAAGCAGCCCTCGCCTATATTCAGGAGCAGCTCCCGGTCCGGCTGGAGGATCCCGCCTACCGCCGCGAGCTCGAACGGATCGGATTCGTCGATCCGATGGCCCACCCGGAGATGGTTGCATGCAACTGGCTCAACGAGATGGGCACGCTTCTCAAGCGGGATTTGGTCTCTGAAGATACCTTCATGGATCTCTTCGCTCGCCTCATCGTCCATTGCTGGCGGGTCGTCTCGCCGGCGATCGCGATTATGCGGCGCACCCGCGGCGACGCGCAATATCACGATTTCGAGTACCTCGCGATGCGGGCGGCCGAATGGCTCAGGCGCCACCCATCCGGCATTTTTCCGCGCAAATTCACGCGCACGCCTCTGCCGGATCGCTGGCGCGACGTCGATCGACGCGAAGCCGCCGAAGGCTAAACGAGCGCTGGGTTCTCCACAGATTGCACAAGATGAATGTCACAGCCTGTGGACAGTCCGCAGAGGCGCGGCCGAAGTGAGCGCCCAAAGGACGGCAGCGACGTTGGATCTACGAAGGAGAGGGATTTGAAAAGAGCGCCCGCTCGAACTGCTTGCCTGCTCGTTGTTATCGCCGGAATTACCGCTTGCTCGCACGGCTCCTCACAGTCGACCGCCTCGGCGACCTCATCGAGTGCGACCGGCGCATCACCCGGGTCGAATAAAACGATCGGCGTCTCGATTCAAAACCGCGAGGCGCAGTTCTATCAAGACATGGAATCGGGCATGCGCGACGAGGCCGCCAAGCACGGCTTTACGCTGCTCGTCGTCGACGCGAGCCGCGATAACGCAAAACAGCAGAGCCAAGTCGAGGATTTCATCTCAAAACGCGTCGATGCGATCGTATTGACGCCGTACGATTCACAAGCGATCGGCAGCGCGATCGCCGAGGCGAACAACGCCAAGATCCCCGTCTTTACCGCCGATATTGCAAGCACGAGTCGTGAGGGCCACGTTATCGCGCACGTTGCCAGCGATAACGTGCAGGGCGGCTTCGAAGCCGGAACGCTGATCTGTCAAGCCGTCGGTTCGAAAGGCAGCGTCGCGATCGTCGACGAGCCGGAAGTCACCAGCGTGCAGGACCGCGTCAAGGGATTCAAAGAGGCGCTCGCGCAGCGATGCCCCGGTGTGACCATCGTCGCCGACGTCGATTCCGGCGGCACGCGCGACAAGGCGAGCAGCGATACCGGCGACATCCTGCAAGCGCACCGCGATCTCAAGGGCATCTTCGGCATCAACGACGATTCGGCGCTCGGCGCGATGGCGGCGGTGAAGGCCGCGGGAATGAACGGCAAGATTGCGATCGTCGGGTACGATGCGACCTCTGAAGCGCGCGCTGCGATTGCGCGCGGCGATATGTACGGCGATGCGATTCAATATCCCGCAAAAATCGGTGCGACGACGATCGACGTCATCGACGGGTATTTTGGCGGGAAGACGCCGCCGCCGATCGTGAAGATCAATGTCGGTACCTTCACGCGAGCCAACGCCCAATCATCGCCGTAACTTCGTGACGCCGCTGCTCGAGATGCGCGGCATCGGGAAGAGCTTTCCCGGAGTTCGCGCGCTCTCCGACGTTTCGCTCGAACTCTTCGCCGGCGAAGTGCTCGTACTCGTCGGAGAGAACGGGGCCGGAAAATCGACCCTCATGCGCATCCTTGCCGGCGCGACCTCGGCCGACGAAGGCGAGATTTTGATCGACGGTGCGCCCGCGCGCATCGCCGGTCCCCAGGAAGCGCAGCGTTTGGGGATCGGCATGATCTATCAAGAGTTCACGCTCGTCCCGCAGTTGGACGTTCCATCGAACGTCAGCCTCGGGGTCGAGCCGACGCGTGCGGGGCTCATCGACGTTGCTGCAGTGCGTGCGCGGGCGCATCGCGTTGTAGATGATCTAGGCTTAGAGCTGCCATTCGATGTGCCGGTTTCGCAGCTTTCGGTCGGCCAGCAGCAGCTCGTCGAAATCGCCAAAGCGCTCGCGACGTCGGCGCGCATCCTCGTGATGGACGAACCGACGGCGGCGCTCGCCGACCGCGAGATCGAGCGGCTCTTCGAGATCATTCGCCGGTTGCGCGCGTCGGGCGTCGGTATCATCTACATCTCGCATCGCATGGAGGAGCTGCCGCGAATCGCCGATCGCATCGCCGTGCTGCGCGACGGCAAGGTCGTCGCAACCCGTGATGCGCGCGGCTTTTCGTCCGATGAGATTATCGCGGCAATGGTGGGGCGCCGCCTGACGGCGCATTTTCCGGAGCTCCCTCCGCCGGCGAGCGACGCCGCGGTTCGTCTCGACGTCCGCGGATTGCGGCGCGAGGAGATCCTTGCGGGGGTAAGCTTCTCGGTGCGCGCCGGCGAGATCGTTGGGCTCGCTGGGCTCATCGGTGCCGGTCGCACGGAGATCGTGCGCGCGATCGCGGGTGCCGATGCGATCGACGGGGGCGAGGTGCTTATCGATGCCAAGCTCGTTCGCAGCGGCCGCATCGGCGAGGCGATCGCTCGCGGCATCGTCTTGATTCCCGAAGATCGCAAAGCGCAGGGCTTGGTGCTCGGCATGACCGTTCGAGAGAACGTCACCCTCGCCCATCTCGCCAATTTCGTCGATCGCGACCAGCTCGTCGATGTCGCGCGCGAACGTGCCGCGACCGCACGCATGATCGACGAACTGCAGATCCGCACGCCGGGCACCGAGCAGCTTGCGCGCAATCTCTCCGGTGGCACGCAGCAGAAGGTCGTGCTCGCCAAATGGCTGCTCGGCGACGCGCGCGTCTTGCTCTTCGACGAGCCGACGCGGGGGATCGATGTTGGAGCGAAGACCGAGATCTATAAGCTCATGGTCGAGCTCGCCGGACGCGGCGCGGCCATCGTCATGGTCTCGAGCGATCTGCCGGAAGTGCTCGGAATGTCGCACCGGATTCTCGTCGTGCGCGGCGGCCGGATTGCGGCCGAGTTCTCGCGAGCCGACGCAACGCCCGACCGCGTGATCGCGGTTGCAACCGGAGCCGCGGCGTGAGCGACCGCACACGTCTCGTCTACTGGCTGCGGATCGCCGGTGCCGCGGCGCTCTTCATTCTGCTCGTCGCGGTCGTCGACGTCGCATCGCGGGGCTCGTTCCTAGAACCGAGCAACATCGTGCGCGTGCTGCGCCAGATCACCTATAACTGCATTCTCGGCGTCGGCCAGACGTTCGTGATCATTACCGGTGGGATCGATCTCTCGGTCGGATCGCTGGTGGCGCTGACGGGCGTCGTCGCCGCGCTCTTCGCCAACTCGATGCATTTGAGCGGGTTCCCGCTGATCGCGGCGACGCTCGTCGTCGCGGTGGCGGTCGGCTGCATCGCCGGCTGGATCAATGCCCTGCCTGTCGTCAAGCTCAACCTGCCGCCGTTTATCACGACGCTCGCGATGCTGGAGATGGCGGTCGGGGCGGCGTTCATTCTCTCGCACGGCCGTCCCGTCGCTCTTCAGAGTGCCGATTTTCAAAATACCGGCATCGGCTCGTTTCTGGGCGGCGTCACGCAGGCGCTGCACGTGCCCAGCCTCCCCGTTCCGGTCATCTGGATGCTCGCCGTCATCGTCGTCGCATCGGTGCTCCTGACGCGCACGCGCTTCGGTCGCTATGTGTTCGCGATCGGCGGAAACGAAGAGGCGGCGCGCCTTGCGGGTATCAACGTGGTCCGCGTCAAGACGACGGTCTACGTGATCAGCGGCGCGTGCGCGGCGATCGTCGGCTTCCTGTACATGGCGCTCTTCTCGTCGGGATCGCCTCAGACCGGGACCGGAGACCAGCTGCTCGAGTCGATTGCGGCCGTCGTCGTCGGCGGCACCAGTCTGATGGGCGGCCGCGGCAGCGTCATCGGAACGTTCTTCGGCGCATTGCTGATCGGCGTGCTCTACAACGCCATGAATCTGCTCAACGTCGACTCGTATCTGCAGAAGGTCTTGCTCGGCGCGGTCATTCTGCTCGCGGTTGTCCTCGACGAACTCCGCAAACGGTACCTGTCGCGCTAGCAGTACGCTCGTCCTTCTACATGCTAGCGGAGAGAGCGCCTTAGAACGGGAAGTCGGCTTGCGTCAGGCCGGTGTTGGTTTTGAGATCGCTGACGGTTTCGTCGACCACGATCTGCGAGCCCTCGTACATGATTTGGCGAACCGGCCAATGCGTCTCTTTGGAGAGATAGAGAATTTGCTCGGTAACCCCGCCGTCCGAAGACGGCTCCGTAACTTTGAGGTCGAGACGGTCGGTC
This sequence comes from Candidatus Cybelea sp., assembly GCA_035695445.1. Classification (GTDB taxonomy): domain Bacteria; phylum Vulcanimicrobiota; class Vulcanimicrobiia; order Vulcanimicrobiales; family Vulcanimicrobiaceae; genus Cybelea. The sequence goes on from DASRSI010000002.1 coordinate 55,830, forward strand.
GCAACGCCGCCGATCTTTCCGCCGTCGGTCTGCGCGAGCTTTCCGGGAATCGTGGTGTAATTCTCGACGACGCGCTGCAGTAAACCATCGGGAATCGTTGCGCCGCGCAGCGAGATCGCGCGCGGATCGTTGACCGAAATCTTGCGGTGAAAGCCCGAGAGGAACCCGCCTTGATGGCCGCTGACTTGATCGCCTCCCACCCAGACTCCGCCGGAGCCCTTGTCCGCGCCGTCGAGGATGAGCGTCTTGACGTTGTGGGGTTTCATGAAGTCGTACTGATAGACACGATCCTGCGTCTGCGTACCCTTCGCTTCGTGGACGTGCAAGATGGCCGTGTAATCGTTCGCCGCCGCAAAGGCCTTGTCAAAATCCGCAATCGCCGGCGCCGAGTTGGCGGCGCGCAGTGCGCCGGACGGCAAGAGCGCTGCGGCCGCGACCGCTACAATGGCGCGAACGAAAACGGATGAACGCCGAGAGTTCACAACTTTTCTCCTCGAAATTTAAGCCGGCTGCGAGCTGGATTGCACGCTCTCGTCGATCAGAAGCGTACCGTGCTTTCCTTCGACGCCGATGAGTACATCGCATTTTGCATCGGCGGCGATCTCTTCGATCGTGCGGCCAAGCGGTGCGCCGCTATATTTGCCTTCACGGAAGGATCCGAGAATGATCAGATTCGCCTTCTCGCGCTTCGCGACATCGAGCACCGCCTGTTTGGTGGAGCGCGCCTTCACGATCTCGGTTCGAATCGCGACGTTGCTTTTGTTGGCAATCGTTTCGGCGGCGCCGAGCGCGTCGAGCGCGCTGCGTTCCTCAAACGGCATCTCGGCATCGGGAGGGAGCGTATACGGAACCTCGACGACGTAGAGCGCGAGCAATTCCGAACGCTCGCCGCGTGCGAGTTTCGCCGCCAAAGCCATCATATGCGACGAATCGATCTCGGGCGAGAAGGCGACGATCAGACTCCCGACCATTCGCTCGAGCTCGCTCTCGGCTTTCTTCGCGATCTTTTGAACGTAGGACTGGGCCGGATGCAGCATCCACCAGAGCGTCGATACGATCGTGCCCGCAACGATGATCGCGATGACCGCGCCGGCGACGGTCACGTGAACGATGCTTTGGGCGATCACGTCATCCTGCGATTTCGCAAGATCAGCGAGAGGCGGTGAAACCCGAGCGCGATCATTGCCGCACCGAGTACGAGGCCGGGCACGATGGCAAAGCCGGCGCTTGCGACCACGAGCATGCGCGCAAGAATGACCAGGCCCAAAGCGATCATCACGACGGCCAGCACCCCACGAACGTAGAGCATGCTTACGTCTGCTCTCCCGAGCGTCGCGCGTCGCTCGCCTTCAGGTTTGCAAGATATTGGTCCATGAGCTCGAGCTCGCCGGCGCGGCGCAAGATGTTGATCTGGTCGGCGCGCCAGTTGCGGGGCTGCGAGCGCAGCAGCGGCAAGCGCCGATGCTTGCGATAGACGAGGTAGAGAATGAGTCCCAACAGCAGCCAGCTCGGCCCGAAAATTCGGCCGAGTGCGTGCGTCCGGAGCGTGAAGAGCAGAATCGAGAAGATGCCGAGGAATCCGATCACGGCGATGACGGGCAGCTCGACCCGTTCGCCGCGAAACCTCATATTTATGTTGAACGGAATCTTAAACTTTCGCGGGCTCAACGGATCGCTCAGGCGCAGTGCGATCAGCCCGAGAAAGACGAACGAGTAACTCGTCGCGGCACCGAAAGCGTAGAGGTCGGCGAGGAACTCGAGACCATTCTCCCCGTGGAAGAAGCGTGCGTAGAGCGATCCCAACGCCGGAAAGAGACCCGGCGCGGCGGCGAAGAGCAACTCCACCAGCGCGATCGTGGAGAAGAAGGCGATCGAGATCACCGGGGTTCGGAAGGTCGCGTGGACGCGCTGGAAGATCGAAGGGAGCAGATCGGTGCGACTCATTGCATACGCGATGCGCGAACTGCCGAAGACGCCGGAGTTTGACGAAATCAAGAGCAGTACGGCGCCGAGAACCGGAACGTAGAGCGCCGCAAATGCCCCGTAATACGGTATTTGCGCGGCGAGCAGCGCGACCGCCTTTCCTTGATTGTCGGCGTTATGCGGGAAGATCTGCCAAAACTGTATCGGATGGCCGGAAGCATCGAGGATCGGGTGCCACGGGTGGAGTCCGAGCGCGAGATTCGAGTACGCGAGCGCGAAGATCAAAATCGTTAGAATCAGCGCCACCGAGGTGCGCGGAATGATTGAGGCGGGACGTTGGGTCTCCTGCGCGGCTTGCGAGATCGACTCGAGCCCGACGAACGAGACGATGGCGAGCGACGTGCCGAGCATCAGCTGATACGGCGTCGGCCAGTTGAAGTGCATGGCGTGGAGCAAGAGCTGCGGCTGGAACGCGAAGAGAAAGCCGAGGCAGAGAATCAGGGTTTCGCTGAGAACGTCGAGCGCTGAAACAACGCCGTTGAACGCCGTGCTCTCGCGGACGCCGACCACGTTGAGCAGGCAGAGTCCGACGACGAGCCCGAGCACGACGACGAAATGCAACCAGGGATGGACGGAGTTGACGAGCGCCGGGGCGAGCTGGCTGGTGTAGTCGACCGAGCTCCAGGCAAAGAGCGTTACGTCGATCGTGAAGTCGAGAAGTACTGCCCAGCCGGCGATGAATCCGAAGATATCGCCGAGTCCGCGCATGACGAAGTATTGGCCCCCACCGGCGACGGGATAGGTCGCGGCGAGCTCGGTGTACGCAAGACCGATGCAGACGTAGACGACGCCGGCGAAAAGAAACGCGACGTTCGAAGCGCCGGCCGCCCACGCGAGCACGAGCCCGAGGCCGACGAAAATGTCCGCACCGACGTCCGAATATCCCCAGGCGAACGAACCCCAAGGGGTGACGCTTCGGCGCAGCTCCGGTTCGGGGCCGGCTTTCTTCGCTGCCATTAAAAGGCGTTTCGGTGCAGGGTTAGCTCCCGGCCATCCAGCGTGACGATGTCGAATCGAATCGTCGCGGCGGGCGCGACGATCTGCGCGTAATCGGCGGCGATCCGGCGGAGCGTGGCGCGCTTACGAGCGTCGACGGCACGCAACGCCGATCCGAACGTTTTCGAGTCACGGCGCTTCACTTCGACGATGACGAGCGTCGGCCCATCCAGACAGACGGCGTCGATTTCGCCCCCCGGTAATCGTACGTTGCGAGCGAGAACGCGGTAGCCGCGGGCGCGCAAAAAGCTGCTCGCGCGGTCCTCACCGGTTCGTCCCTTCGCGCTGTTACTCGGCAACGCTCTCGAAGACTTCCAGCGTATCCAATCCGAGCGCGAGCTGTGCGTCGCGTACGCGCCACCAGTTCGCTCGATGATGAACGCTCGGTCCGTGCGTCCGAAGGGCCGCGATATGATGCGGCGTCGAGTAACCCTTATGCAGCGCGAATCCGTACCGCGAATCCTCTCGATCGAGCTCCACCATGAGTGCGTCGCGGTGAACCTTGGCGAGAATCGAGGCGGCGGCGACGACCGCACACCGGGCATCGCCGTGGATCACCGGCTCCTGAGGGCCGGCGTACGATCGAATCCGCACGGCGTCGGTGATCAAGTACTCGGGTGCGGCGCTCAGCGAACCGATCGCACGTTCCATCGCGAGAATGCTCGCCCAGTAAATATTCAGCCGGTCGATCTCGTGAACGGAGGCGCTTCCCACCGCCCAGGCGATCGCCTGCGCCTTGACGATCTCGGCGATCGCTACGCGCGTCTCCGGACGCACTTGTTTGGAATCGTTCAAACCCTTGATCATCAGCGGTTGCGCGGCGACGACGCAGGCAGCGACGACCGGTCCCGCGAGCGGTCCGCGCCCGACTTCGTCGACGCCGCCGACGAGCGTGAAGCCGCGCTCGCGCACGGCGTACTCGAAGCAATGGAGGCGATGGAGCCGCCGCCGCTCGCGTTCGTAGGCGTTGCGCGCCTTACGCTGCTTCGGGGTCATCGGGAGCCTCCAATGAGATTCGTCCGAACGCGCCCTCGTTGAAGGCGCGAATATACGATTGTGCGGCGTTGTGGTAATCGATCTCGCCACGCTGCCGCATGAAACCGCGACGGGCCGCGAACGCGTCGAGGTCGGGAACCTCGGTCCTTGCGTTGCGCGCGAGCAGCCAGTGATGAAAGGCCGCGGCGACCTCGGCGGGATCGTAGAGATCGCGGGGTACGGCTCCGCAGAGCGCGAGCTTCCACTGCGCCTCGCGGGTCGCTAGTTTTGGCGGAAGGAGTCCGGGCGTATCCATCAGCTCGATCCCCGGCGAGAGCCGAAACCACTGCGTGTTACGCGTAATCCCCGCGCGGTCTTCGGTCTTTGCAGCCGACCGGCGGAGCAATCCGTTGACGATTGAGGATTTGCCCGAGTTGGGTACGCCGACGATCATGGCGCGCGAGATGCCGCTGCGGTGTTGTGGAGAGGACGACGCGATCGCGGCTGCGACGCGCCCGACGCTGCTCTGCGAGCGTCCGTCGACCGCAACCGCATTCGTATCGCGATCGGTGAAATATCGCAGCCATCGCTTTGTCGTGACCGGATCGGCCAAGTCCTGACGGTTGAGCGCCACTACGCGCGTGCGCCGCGCGCCGAGCTCGTCGAGGAGAGGATTGCGCCCGCTGCGCGCGATGCGGGCGTCGACGACTTCGACGACAATGTCGATCGAACGCAGGTACTCGCGAATGCGCCGCGACGCTTTCGCCATATGGCCGGGATACCACGCGACCTGCCGCTCCAACGTAGCTTCTAATTCCCGCCGAGCATTCGCGGCGGCCAGACCCCCGCCACGGCGCGGCCGACGAGCTGCGAGTCGCTCACCGGTCCGAAGAAACGGGAATCCTCGCTTTCCGCTCGGTTGTCGCCTAAAACGTAGACCGAGCCGGGCGGGATGGCGACCGTCCCGAACGATCGGGTGTCGGCGTGGCGCACGTACGGCTCGTCGAGCTTCGTGCCGTTCACGTAGACGATTCCGCGGTCGATCCGAATCCGGTCGCCCGGAACGCCGATCGTGCGCTTGATGAAAATCGCGCGGGAATCGCCGTCGTGACGAAAGGCGACGATGTCGCCTCGTCGCGGGACGCCGAGCCGGTACGCCATGGTGTTGATCACGACGTACTCGCCCGAGCGTATGTGCGGCTCCATCGAAAGGCCAGAGACCTGCGGCAGACGGACGAAGAAGGCCGCGATGAGCGCAGCGAGCACCGCGAGTTGCAGGGCGAGGTTCGCAACCGGTCGCCAGTGGACGAAGCGGACCACGTCGCTTCGACTTCGCTTCGCGTGCTAGAGAATCTTGGCTTGCGACGGCGGCCAGAAGATGAGAAACGCGCGGCCCGTGAAGCCGGCGCCGGTGCCGGCGCGCGGACCGCTCGCAAAACGTCCGCCGTCCTGCGCGAAACCCCAGATGTGGGAATCTTCGGAATCGTTGCGGTTATCGCCGAACATGATGTAACAGTGCGGCGGAATCCGATCCGGCGCCGCCCAGGCAGCGGCGGGGGGGACGTTCGCGTCGGTCGAGTCGAGGCGCTGCCACCCGGCGCCATAGCTGACGTAGATTCCATAGTTGCGGATCTCGAGGGTGTACGAGGGGCGCTCCGCGACGTAGGGCTCGGTCAACGCGCGCCCGTCGACATAGACCGTTCCGCCCGCTACTCGCAGCCGCTCGCCCGGACGGCCGATGACGCGCTTGATGAAGTCGTCGGGCGTCGGAACGGGCGGCGGGAAGACGACGATGTCGCCCTCGTTGGGGCGATGAAATCGATATTCGAACTTGTCCACGAGCAGGACGTCGTGGATTTGGAGCGTCGGCAGCATCGATCCTGAGGGAATATAGTACGTGCGCGCGACGAACGTGATGAGAATCCACGCCGCAATCCCCGCGATGATGAACGGGTCGAGAAACTCGCGTGCGATAGCGGTGCTCCGTCCCGATGACCCGGCGACGACCGGGCGCAGGGAGAGGATGACCCGGGCGACCGCGATGATCGCGACGATCGTTAGAAGCTCGTAGGGAGTCACGCGGCTGCTATTTCTCCAAAGCGTGCAGCCGGTCCAGCGGCCACAGAATCAAGAAGGCGCGACCGACGAACGACGGGCGCCGTACGAACCCCCATACGTGCGAATCGTCGGAGTAATTGCGATTGTCGCCGAGCACGAAGTAGAATCCGGCCGGAATGCGATTTGGAGCTTGCCAGAGAGCGGGTGGTGGGACGTTGGCAACGCGCGGATCCAGCGGATCGCCGTTCACGTAAATGCCGTACTTCGCAATCGCGAGATCGTAGGTCGGAGGTTGGTTCTCGTACGGTTCGCGCAGAGGCGTGCCGTTCCGAGAGACGACGCCATTCGAGATGGCGATGGTATCGCCGGGCGTGCCGATCACTCGCTTGACGAAGTCGCTGCCGCCGGAGCCGATCGGGGGTGTAAAAACTGCGACGTCCCCCTCACCGGGCGGGCGAAAACGGTACGCGACTTCGTCGACCAGCAAAACGTCGCCGACCTGCAGCGTCGGCACCATCGAGACCGACGGAATGTAGAACGTTCGGGTGACGAACGTAACCAAGAAGAGTGCGACCAGACCCGCAACGATCGAAACGTCGAGAGCGAGACGGGCGACGCCGAAGCGGCGTGCCAGGGGTCCGATTGAAATTGCGACTCGCCCGATCGCCAAAACGGCGATGAGAGCGACGAGCTGCAGCGGTGTCGCGGGTCAGCTTCCTTTGACTTTCTTTTCCTTGATGCGCGCGGCTTTGCCGACCTTTTCGCTCAAGTAGTAAAGGCGGCTTCGCGAAACGACCCCGCGCTTGCCGACCTCGATGCGTTCCACTCGCGGGCTCTGAAGGAGAAAAGTCTTCTCGACGCCGACGCCGTGGGCGATACGGCGAACGGTGATCGACTCGCCGGAGCTGCCGCCCTTGCGCACGATCACGACGCCCTCAAACATTTGGGTGCGCTCTTTGCCTCCCTCCAGCACCTTGGAGTAGACCTTGACGGTGTCACCGGAGCGAAATTGCGGAATGCTCTCTTTGAGCTGTTCGCGGTTCAGTACGTCGATAACGTTCATTCTGCTGTCATCCTGAGTGCTGTCATGCTAGTCGAGCATCGCGCAGCGATGCGAAGGGGCGAAGGCGCAAGGAATAGCCGGGCGGGGAGCCCGGCAGAACCACCGCATACTATCATGGGGCTTCGGGGCCCTGCAAGGCGGGGTCGTCCAGCAGGTCGCGCCGGCGTGCGGCCGTACGGCTGCGCGACTGCTCCCGGCGCCACTGCGCGATCTTCGCATGATCTCCGGAGAGAAGGACCGCCGGCACGTCGACGCCGCGAAAGGTCGCAGGCCGCGTGAAGCTCGGGTAATCGAGCAGGCCGGCCGCGAACGACTCGCTCGCCAGCGATTCGGGCCGGAGCGTGCCGGTCAGCAGGCGGACGGTGGCGTCCATAAAGGCGAGCGCCGGAATCTCCCCGCCGGTGAGGACGAAATCTCCCAGCGAACGCTCTTCGACCGCATAGAGGCGGGCGAGCCGGTCGTCGATGCCTTCGTAGTGACCGCAGACCACGACGAGCCGGTCGAGCTTTGCCCATCGCTCCGCGTCCGCATGCGAAAATCGCTCGCCGCTCGGCATCGGAACGACGATGATCCGGCGCTCGTCCGGGGACGCGTCGCGGGCAATGCGGTCGAGCGTTCGCGCGATTGGCTCGATCCGAAGCACCATCCCTGGGCCGCCGCCGAAGGGCGCGTCGTCTGCCCGCTCGCCCGCGGCGAGCTCGTCGAGCAAGTGATGGTAACGCACGGCGACCGCGCCGCTCTCGACGGCACGGCCCACGATCGAGAGTCCCACGAACGGCGCGAAGAGCTCGGGAAAAAGCGTGACGACGTCGATCGTGAACATGGAGCTTCCGTGTTTCGGGATGAACCTCGATTTGCTTGCGCGCTCCAAGCGCTCGATCGCCGCCAGTTCGATCGCGCGGTAGCCGCATTCGACGAGCTGCTGCAATCGGAGAATCTCGCCGTGGGCGAGCGCGCGTTTCTGCTCAACAAACGCGGCGTCGCGCGGGTCGGCTTGGCGCAGCGCGAGCCGGCGCGTGCCGACTTCATCGCGGCCCTTGCGGCGCGGCCCGGGTACGCGCCCGCATTGATGAATCTCGGGAATCTACTGCTCGAAGAGGGAGAGGTGGATGCGGCGATCGCTCAGTACGAGCGCGCAATCGCGTCGGACGGCGAGTACGCCGTCGCGTATCTCAATCTCGGCATTGCTTACAAGCGTGCCGGCCGCATCGATGACGGCATACGCGCGCTGCGCCAGGCGCAGCGGCTCGAACAGCGAGCTAACGCTTCGAGGGCTTGGAGACCGGCTCGGCGCCGGTGATCTCCTCGAGGTATTCAAAGAGTTGCGGCAGCGTGATCTTCTCGAGCGCCGTTCGTTCGTGAATCGCATCGCCGTCTTCACCTTCGTCGCGGATGTAGCAGCGCGTTTCCACCGCCTCGGCGTCACCGCTCATGAACGAAACGGCGAAACCGCGTCCCGGCATTTCGTCGTAGATGCGCATCGTCTGCGGGTTCAAAATCTCGATCGAATGTGCCTGACTCTTCGCGTCGAAGAAGAGAATCTTGAGATGTTCGAAGTTCGTGACTTCGATGAGCCCGACCACGAAGACGTTCTTGGTGGAAAAGAACTCGTGCCCGCGTTTACTGCGGCTCGAGATCTCGTAGAAGACGCGGTGCGCGACAAACCGGTTCAGGATCTTCCGCAGCGTCGCGAGCGAGGCCAGCGTCTCCGTGCGGTTGCCGCGCGTATAAATGATCTTCACGGGCGGGTCCTGATGCTTGCACGGCTACGCAGGTAAGCCCTTCAAGCCTATGTTTTCCGTCCCCGATATCCTCGTGATCGGCGTTCTTGGGCTCTTGCTTTTCGGCCCGGACCGGCTTCCGAAGGTCATGCGGCAGGCCGGCCGCTTCATGCGCGACGTTCAAAACACGTCACAATCCTTCATTGCCGAGATGGAGCGCGCCGCCGACACGCACGAACCTCCGCCTGCGTCGGTACCGCCGTGGCGGGAATCGGGAAGCGACGAGCCGCCGTGGCGCGAAAACTCGCTCTCCGACGAGCAGCCCGAACTGCCGCTGGGGGAACGGGTTACCGAGGCCCCTCCAACAATCGCGGAGCCCGCTCCAAAAATCGAAGAGGCGCGCTAGATGTTGAAGTTTTGGCGAATTTCGGTTATGCGCTGCGCAACCGCCGATCGGACTTGCGCGTTGATCCGCTGTTTCTGTTCTTCGGGCAGACGCCGGTAGACGAGATATCCGGCAGCCGAGACCAGGCCCCCGAGGATGCCGACCAACAATACCTTGCCGGCCTCCCCGGCGTCGGTGGGATCCGGCGCTCGATCGCCATGGTAGCCGTTGCCGGTATTCGGTGCGGCCGACCAGGGCTGGTCGGGCGGCGTCGTGCGGAAACTCTCAGACATCGTGATTTCTCCTTCGGTCTGCTAGAAGTGTTACCCGCCGCGGGGTCTTGCCTCCCGGTACGCGTCGCGCCCGAATGCATTTGAGCCGGACGTTCTTTGGGAAGCGCCGGGCGATCGCTTCGACCGCCAGCTCGGCCGTTGCGATGATGGCTCGAACGCTCTCCCGATCGCTTTCACGCTTCGGCCACGCCAGGCGAAGTTCGCCGGGAGCCTGTTCCGCGCTCACCTTTGCCTTCGCGTAGGAACTCAAACCGAGGTGCGCCGCCTGAAGAACGGCGGAGACCGCCGCGCAGACGATGTCTTTGCCGTGCTGCTCGTAATCCGCGTGTCCGCGCGCCGAAAAACCCGAGACGCGATCGGTTTCGTCGCGGAAGAACGTTACCTCGAGCATTGACGGGGGCCGTTACGGCAGCGTGATCTTGGTGATCTTGACTTCGGCGTAGGGCTGGCGGTGGCCGTTGAGCTTTCGGACCCGCTTCTTGGGCTTATAGCGGAAAACCAGGATTTTCTTGTCCTTGGCCTGCCGGAGGACGGTCCCCGAGACGCTCGCGCCGTCGAGTATCGGCGAGCCGACCTTAATCGCGTCGCCGCTGCCGGCCAGGACGACCCGGTCGAACGTAACGTCGGCGCCCACCTCGCTTGCGACCAGATCGCAGCGGATGACGTCGCCCTCAGCGACTCTATACTGCTTGCCGCCCGACTCGATGATCGCGTACATAACCCCGGTACGATAGCAAATCTTGACGCACTCCTCAAGTTATGCTAAAACAGAATAGTCTATGAAACAGACTATTCTGAAATCTAAGCCCCTCTTGGAGGTGTGACGTGGAGCGAATCGACGCTGCCCGAGCCCGCGACCATATCGAAATGGTCGAGCGCATTCTGGCCGAGGCGCAGCCGCGGCTCTGTTCGGGCGGCGAGTATTTCGTCGTTTGGGGAATCGCTGCGGCGTATATCACCGTGCTCGTCCATCTCGCCGATCGCGGGCTCGTCCCCGTTCTTGCGCTCTGGTCGACCCCGCTGGTTCTCGCGGGCGCAATCCTCTTCTCGATCTTGCGTGGTCGGAAAACGCGCTATATGCCGGGCCGCGCCTCGCTCTTGCAGCGCGAGTTTTTCAACGTGCTCTGGTTGACGATCGGACTTGCCTTTATCTGCAACCTCGCCGTCTATCGAATCTTTGGGGGCATCGCGGCATCGGCGATTTGGAGCGTCGCGCAGGCCATCGTCTTGCTCTACATCGGCATGCACGGCAATCGTCGCGCACAAGTCGCCGGGGCGCTCGTCATCGTCTCGCTGGTCGCCGCAAATTTTGCACAGGCCGGCATGGAAGCCTACATCCTTGCCGCCGGCATGCTCGCGGGTTATGGCGGCTTCGGCGTGAGCGAACTGCTCGCTCGCGAATAAGGCACCCAACGCGTGGACGAACTGCTGCTCTCGAAAGTTCGGCTCGGCATCGTGGCCGAGCTCTTGAACTTCGACTGGGTCGCGTTCTCGGAACTCGCGCGTTCGCTCGACGTGAGCAACGGTAATCTGGGTGCGCACGTGAGCAAGCTCCTCGATGCCGGTTATGTCGAGGAAGAGAAGAGCTTCGTTAACCGCCGTCCCCTCACGCGCTACCGCCTGACCAGACGCGGACGCGACGCCTTTTCGGCGCACGTCACCCAACTGCAATCGCTGCTCAAGGAAGCAAAGTAATCATGGAATCGGCACTTCTCACATTCGATCGCGTGACGAAATCGTACGGCGAAGGTCGCGCGCTCGACGAACTATCGTTTCGCGTCTGTCGCGATGAGATCGTCGCGCTGCTCGGTCCAAACGGCGCCGGGAAAACGACGACGATCGAGATTGCGCTCGGCTTGCGCGGCCCCGATGCCGGTGCAGCCGTACTCATCGGCGGCTCCGCGCGCAACGTCGCAATCCGCCGCCGGCTCGGGGTGACGCCGCAAGAGAGCGGTTTTCCGGATATGCTGCGCGTCGAAGAGATTCTCGCTTTCGTTGCCTCGCACTATTCGAAACCCGCACCAATCCGCGAGACGCTTGCGCGATTCGGACTTGAAACGCTCGCGAAGCGCCGCGCCGGAACGCTCTCCGGCGGCGAGTCGCGCCGGCTCGCGCTCGCGTTGGCCTTTGTGGGCAACCCGGAGCTCGTCGTTCTCGACGAGCCGACAACCGGCCTCGACGTTGAATCGCGGCGACGGCTTTGGAGCGCCGTGCGCGATCTCGGCGCGGGCCGTTCGATCCTTTTCACCACCCACTATCTCGAAGAGGCGCAGGAACTCGCGACGCGCATCATCGTCATCGATCGCGGGCGGATGCTCTTCGACGGGATGCCGCAGTCGTTGCGCGAGCGCGTCGGCGGAAGGCGCCTGACCTACGTCGGCAGCGACGGGCCGGTTGCCGTGACGACGAACGACGCGGACCAATACGTGCGCACAATGGTCGCCGGCGGCGTCGCATTCTCAGAACTCGAAATCGTGCGCCCCTCGCTCGAAGAAGCCTTTCTCTCGCTCACTGGAGGCAATCGATGAACGCTCTGGCACTCGTGCGCGCACACACGCGCATTGGATTCCTCGATTTGGCGCGCTGGCCGGGTTACGTCGTGCCGACGCTCGTCTTTCCGGCGATGTTCTTCGCGCTCTTCGATCTGCCGTTTGCCGGGCGCAGCGCCGATCTGGCGAACTTCACGACGCTGGCCTTCGTCGTTTTCGCGATCGTCGGCGTGACGCTCTATCAGTTCGGCGTTGGCATCGCGCAAGAGCGCGGACGTCCGTGGGAGCGCTATTTGCGCACGCTTCCGGCTTCGGCCGGCGTGCGCTTCGCCGCGCGGATCCTCACTGCGGTTCTCTTCGGCATGCTGACGGCGCTCGTCGTCGTCATCGTGGCGCGGGCCTTTACGCCGATCGATCTCAATGCCGGACAATGGCTGCGTGTCGCGGTCTTTGCGTTCCTCGGCGGCGTGCCGTTCGTTCTCATCGGCATCTCGATCGGTTATTGGACGTCGGCGCGGGCCGCCGTACCGATCGCGACGGCAGCGAATCTGCTCCTCGCCTACGCCGGCGGGCTCTGGATGCCGCCGGAGGAGCTCCCCACGTTCGTCCAGCGAATTTCCCCGTATCTGCCGACTCGGCAGTTCGGCGATCTCTTGTGGAGCGTCATCGGCGACGGCCACGCGCTGCGCGCGCTCGCCGGTTTAGGGCTCTATACCGCGATCTTCGCCGTTATTGCGACGATCGGCTATCGGCGCGACGAGCGAAAGCGGTATGCCTAGGGTACTGCCTTCGCAAGCTCGTGGGCGGCGCGCAGGCCTTCTTCAAACGCGCGAACCGCGTTGAGTTCCTTCGCCTCTTTGGCGCCGCCGGCGACGCGATAGGGAATCCCCAGCGCGCGAATCGGCGCGAGCAATCCGTCGTTGGACTCCTGACCCGCGGCGATCACGACCGTCTGCGCCTCGATCGTACGCGCCGAGCCGTCGACGGTGCGGATCCGGATGCCGCCGGGAACGATCGCTTCGTATTCGACGTTCGCTAACGCGTCGACCCCCGCGGCGCGCAGCGCGCGCAGGACGGCCCAGCGCGTCGTCTTGCCGATCCCTTCGCCGATCGTCGCACCGCGGCGCATGAGCGCGACACTCTTGCGCCCGCTGACGATCAGCGCGCCGTCGTCGGGCGCTGCCAAGCCTTGCTCGTAGAGAAAGCGCGTGCTCTCGTCGACGTTCGCCTGACCGAAACTCAAGAAATGCGCGACGTCGACCCCGATTCCGCCCGCGCCGACGATGGCAACGCGTTCGCCCGGATCGTCATGACGCAGCAAGACGTCGGCGTATGAAAGAACGTGGGGAAGGTCGCTACCCGCGAGACCGGCGCGCCGCGGAACGACGCCCGTTGCGATCACGACGCCGTCGAAACCGCGTACCTCGCTCGCATCTTCGAGACGGCGACCGAAGTGCACGACGACGCCGAGCCGCGCGAGTTCGTTGGTAAAGTAGCGAATCGTCTCGTCGAAATCGCGTTTGCCGGGGATTCGCCGCGCCATCCGAAACTGGCCGCCGAGTTCGCGTTCGGCTTCGAAAAGCTCGACGCGATGGCCCAGCGCGGCGAAGGCGCGCGCGCTCTCCATGCCGGCAGGGCCGCCGCCGATCACTGCAAAGCGGCGGGGGCGTCGCGGCCTTGCGTCGTCTTCAGGGAACTCGCGCTCGCGGCCGGCGCGAGGATTGACCATGCACGAAACCGGCACGTCGCGCAGCGACAAATCGATGCATGCCTGATTGCACGCGATGCAGGTATCGACGAGTTCGGATTGATTGAGCGCGGCCTTGGCGACGATTCGTGCATCGGCGAGAAAGGGCCGCGCCATCGAAATGAAATCGACGCTGCCGGCGGCGAGCACCTCCTCAGCGGCGGCGAGCGAGTTGATGCGGTTGCTCGCGATCACCGGCACGCTGCCCGCCGCGCTCTTCACCGCGGCCGCGTACGCCACCCAGATGCCGCTGGGCACGAGATGCTGCACGGTGGGAATCGATGATTCGTGCCACCCGATCCCCACATTGAGGGCGTCGACACCGTCCTGTGCGAGCGCGCCCGCGAAGACCAGCGTCTGCGGTGCAGTCGTCGAGCCGGGCATCAAGTCGGCACCGGAGATTCGGAAGATCACGGGAAAATCGAGTCCGGCGCGCTCGCGAATTGCACGCAGAATCTCTCGCGCAAACCGCATGCGACGCTCCAAATCGCCGCCCCATTCGTCGCCGCGCCGGTTCGTAAGCGGTGAGAGAAACTCGTTGATGAGGTAGCCCTCGGATGCCATCACCTCGACGGCGTCGAAGCCGATCTCCCGCGCGCGCACCGCGCCGCGTGCGAAATCGCCGATCGTTTCGCGAATCTCACCGTCGGTCAGCGCGTGCGGCGGATCGGGCGAGAAACGCGACGGAATCGCCGATGGCGCGGCCGGCTGCAATCCGAACGACGAGACGAGCGCGTAACGCCCCGCGTGAAAGAGCTGCAGCGCGATCCGGCCTTCCGCCTGGTGCACTGCCTCCGCGGCTCGTCGCAGCGCGGAGCAACCCTTCGGATCGTTGATAAAGCTGTAGTTCCGGCCCCCGGCACCGGTGCGGTTTACTGCGGATCCGCCGGTGACGATCAAGCCGGCGCCGCCGCGCGCACGTTCGGCATAGAACGCCGCGAGCGCTTCGCCGTCGCTCTCGATGCCCAAATGCATCGAGCCCATCACGATCCGATTGGGAAGGTGCAGCGTGCCGATCGTAGCCGGCGCGAGCGCGTGTTCGAACACGCCCCGGTTACGAAAGTGAGAGCGGCGGTGAGGTATCGGAGTAAAACGGCGGCGCGATCACGCTGAGGCCGCCGTCGACGCAAATCGTCTGCCCGGTGATGTACTCCGATTCGGGCGCCAGCAGGAACGCGATGGTATCGGCGACCTCCTGCACGGTGCCCATGCGCCCTTTGGGAATCTTCGAGAGCACCGATGCCATGGACGCCATGCCCACAACGCGCTCGTAGAAGTACGCGCACGATTCGGTGTCGATGAGGCCGCCGTTGACGGCGTTGACGTTAATTCCGCGCGGCGCGAATTCGACCGCCATGTAGCGCACGAAGGCTTCGACGGCCGCCTTGTTCGAGCCGAGATTCGCGTAGGTCGGGTAGGCGCGGATGCTTCCGTAGCTCGAGAGCACCGCGATCCGTCCGCCTTCCTTCATCAGTTGAACGGCACGCTGCGCGCCCAGGACGAAGGCGCGAACGTTGAGATCGAAGGAACGGTCGAGGTTATGCGCCTTGAGATCGACGATCTTCTTGAACGAGCTCGCAGCCGCGTTCGAGACGAAATGGTCGAGTCGTCCGAATTTTTTCTCGACGGCGTCGAAGAGCGCGTCGATCTCTTCGACGTTCTCCATATTCGCCTGTACGGCGATGGCGCTGGATCCAAGGCGTTCGATTTCGCGCACGGTCGCGGCGGCCAGTTCGGTATTGCGAACGTAATTAACCACGACCGCAGCGCCTTCTCGCGCGAGCGTGAGCGCGAGCGCGCGGCCGATCCCACGCGAGCTTCCGGTGATCAGCGAAACCTTCTTCTCAAAACGCCGGCTCATACACTCCCTCCCGCGTTCCCGAGCAGTGCGCGCGCGATGATCGTTTTTTGGATTTCGTTCGTCCCCTCTTCGAATCGCTGGGCCCGCGCGTCGCGGTAAACGCGCTCGATCGCGTTGGGTTGCCAGAATCCGGTGCCGCCGTGGATCTGCAGCGCCTTATCGGTGACGCGTGTCAGCATATCGACGGCTTGAAGCTTCGACATCGAGGAGAGCATCGGCGCGCCGGGACTGTCGGCTTCCCATTCGTGCGCCGCGTGGAGCACGAGCCGGCGCGCAGCCTCAATATCGGTCGCATTCTCGGCGATCATGAAGCGGATGGCCTGACGCTGCTCGAGTCTCTTTCCGAACGTTTCGCGTTTGCGCGCGTACTCGATCGCGAGCTCGTGCGCGCGGCGCGCCAAGCCGACGCAGCTCATCGCAACGGAGATGCGGCTGGGCGTCAAGAAACCGCCGAGCGCGATCTCGAGGCCCTGCCCCTCGTTGCCGAGCCGATTCGCGATCGGAACCGGCGTGCGATCGAAACGCAAGCGTGCGTGGTCGGTTCCGCGAACGCCCATCGGCTCGTCCATTTCAACGACCGTCGTGCCCGGCGAGCGGCGGTCGACGAGCAGGGCGACGGTTCCGTCGGCGCCGCGCGTGCCCGCCAGCCGAGCGAAGAGCAGCCAGTAGTCGCAGATCGTTCCGAACGTGATGAGATGTTTCTCGCCGCTCACGTAGTATGTATCGCCCTCGCGCGCGGCGCTGCAGCGCAGGTCCGCGCCGGTGCCGGCGGTCGGTTCGGTGAGCGTGAACGCGATCTTGATCGTGCCTTGCACGGAGGGAAGAACGAATTTTTGGCGCTGCTCCTCGTTCGCAAATCGATCCATCGCTCGCCACGTCCCGTTGACGACGTGGACGATCATGCGAATCGACGCGTGCGACATCGAGAAGAGCTCGATCAGCTCGAGATACTGCGCGAACGGGATTCCGCGTCCGCCATAGGCCGGCGGGGCGGTGAGTGAGAGATATCCACGCGCGCGCACGTCTTCCCAGAGCTCGGCCGGCACGCGCCGCTCGCGCTCGATCCGGCGCGACCACTCTTCGCCGGGACCGGCGACGTAGGCCGCGATCTCGTTCTTCAATAGCTCGAAGGACGTGCCGGCGGCGACGGCGCCGTCGAGTTGCGTCACGAAATCGCTTCTCGTACGCGTACCTGCGGTCGCAGCTCGCGGGCGCGCTCGCGCAAGACGTATTTCTGGACCTTGCCCGAGGGCGTTCTCGGCAACTCGTCGACGATCTCGAGTCGCTCGGGCCAGTACTGTTTGGCAACTTGGCAGGCATCGAGGTAATGCTGCATCCGTCCGAAGTCAAGCTTCATTCCTCGCTGCAGCACGACGAAGGCGCAGGCGCGCTCGCCCAAGCGCTGATCGGACATCGCAACGATAGCGATCTCAGCGACTGCCGGATGATCGCTGAGCAGCTGCTCGACCTCGGCGACGGGAATCTTCTCGCCGCCGCGATTGATGACGTCGCGCACGCGGCCGGTGATGCGGATGTATCCCGATTCATCCATCACGCCGAGATCGCCGGTGCGAAACCAGCCGTCGGGCGTATACGCAGCTGCCGTCCACTCCGGCCGGTCGGCGTATCCCTCGAACATCGTCGGCGACTGCACTTCGAAGTGGCCTTCCTCGCCCGCCGGTACGATGCGGCCATGCGAATCGGTAATGCGCAGACGAATCGCGCGCAGCGCGCGTCCATCGGTTCCCCAGACCTTTGCCGGCTCGTCGCCCGGCGCCGCGAGCGAGCCGAGGCAGGATTCGGTCGTGCCCCACGCGCCGCAGACGGCCGTGCCGAGAATGCGCGTCGCGCGCTCGGCGAGCCTGCGCGGCACCGCCGCGCCCGTCGCGACGAAGATGCGCAGCGCCGCGGGCGGCCGCGCGCCCTCCTCGACGGCTTTCACGATGTCGGCAAGAAACGGCGTCGCGGCTTGCACGAACGTTCCGTCCCAATCGTTGAGCGCGCGCAGCCCGCGCTGCGCGTTCCAAATCGGCTGGACGATCTGCGGAACGCCCATGACGATTGCAAGCCACATTCCGTAGAGAAAGCCGGTTTGGTGGGCGAGTGGCGAGGGGACGAAGATGCGATCGCGAGCGTCCAGGTCCAAGTGCTCGACCTCCAGCGCGGCGGCGCGCATGAGCACGTCGTTGCGATGGAGCACGCCCTTGGGCTCGCCTGAGGTTCCCGAGGTGAAGAGCAGCTGCGCGAGGGCATCCGGTTTGCCACCCCGCGCGTCGAGGGCGGCGGCATCCACGTGCACGGCTTTGAGCGCCTCTTCGAGGCGAATCCAGTTCACCGAGCCGTTCGCGTAATCGCCCGCCGGCAGCGGATGTGCACGCCGTTCGCTCGCCGAGACGATCACGTGCTCGAGGCGCAACGGCAGATCGCCGCTGAAGATCGAAGCCTCGCTCAAGAGTGATGTAATTTCGCCGGCCGGGTGACGACCGCGTGCCTCGTCGGGTATGAAGAGCACGCGTGCTGCGGAGCGTCGCAGGGAGAAGGCGATTTCGCGTTCGCGGAAGATCGGCATGAGCGGGCAGCAGATTGCGCCGATGCGAAGCGTTGCCAGCGAGATCGCGACGAACTCGATAGAGTTGGGAAGCTGATAGGCGACGCGCTCGCCGGGACGCACGCCAAGGTCGAGCAAGAGCGTCGCCGTGCGCTCGACGCGGTCGAGGAGCTCCTCCCACGTCAGTGCCACATCGCCGGCCTCGCGCGTTTCGACGATCGCGAGCTCGCGCGGACGTTCGCGCGCGTGCCGGCGCAGCAGTTCGTCGAGCGTCAGCTGCGCGGCACGATCCGGTTCGAGCATCGGACGATTCGGCTTTTCCACGGAGAGGTGGCCGTTCGCCGGCGCACTCGAGATCGACATTTGAAGGCCGATGCCGCGCATCGCCGCGAGAAAACCCGGATAGGAGATGCGGTAGGCATGTGGATAGGTGAGCGAGCTGGCACCTTCCGCGCGCGACGCAGCGATTGCGAGCGACATGAGAATGCGGTGATCGTTGAAGGAGGAGAGCTGCGTGCCGAAGAGATTCGAAACGCCGCGCGCGACGAGCCGGTCGTCGTGCAGCTCCAGGCTACCGCCCATGCGGTTGAGCTGCAGCATCGCGGCGACGCGGTCCGATTCTTTCAAGCGCACGTGAGCGATGTTCTCCAAAATCGTTTCGCCGCGCGCGAACGTCCCGAGGGTCGCGAGGATCGGCAGCATATCCGGAATATCTCGGCAGTCGATCCGAAGCGCGCGCAGTTCGATGCCGTCATGCTGGACCCGCACGGCGCCTTCACGCGCATCGTAGGTCATCGGCAAGCCCATTTCGCGCACGATTTCAAGAAATGCCCCTTCGGGGTGGTCGGGCAGTTCGCCCGGGATCCGCTGCAAGCCGCGAAAGAGCACGTTCGACGGGTGGATCGCGCTGGCGGCGAGTCCGAACGCGGCCGAACCGATGTCGGGCGGGAGCTCGACGTTTGCCGGCCTCGGCTGCTGCCCCGGCTCGATATCGAATCGTCGCCAATTCGGCGCCACGCGCACGTGCAGGTTGAAGGCGCGCATCATCGCGATCGTCAGTGCGACGTACGGGCGTTCGTTGAGCTCGCCCTCGACATCGATGACGGTCGATTCGTTCGCAAACGGAGCGAGCAGCAGCAGGCCGGAAATCCACTGCGAGAGCGTGCCCGCGATGAGAATCTTGCCGCCGCGGGGGCGTCCCGGTTCGATCGCGATCGGCGGGCAACCGTTCGCCGATTCGAAGCGCACGCCCATCCCCGCGAGCGCTTCGAGCAACGGACCGACTGGGCGCCGCCGGAAGTATTTCTGCGCGGTCAGCGTGACCGGCGCGTCGGCGAGCGATGCCAAACCGATCATGAAGTAGAGCGTCGATCCGGAGCTGCCGACCGAAACGAGCCTTCGCTTCACGCGATAGGGGCCGCCGGTCACGAGCATCGTTGTACCGTCGATCTCGATTTTCGTGCCGAGCGCGCGGAGCACGTCGATCGTGTAGCGTACGTGCCGCGCCTCCGAGCAACCGCGAATTCGGCTCGTTCCGGGTGCGAGCGATGCCAAGATCAACGCACGATGTGCGTGATACTTGGAGTTGGGGACCTGCACCTCACCGGTGAGCGGTCCGCTCGTACCCTTGACGAGGAGACTCATCCGCGTTGCATCTCGGTAGAAACCGTTGCGAATCTTCCGAACGCGGCGCAACGCGCCCTTCTCATCGTGAGAACACCAGCGATGCGTTCTGTCCGCCGAAACCGAAGGCGTTGACTTGAAAAGATGAATAGGAGCGCGCGCGCGGCCGCTCCATGACGAGATCGAAACGCGCCTGGGCGTCGACCCGTCGCGTTCCCATCGTCTGCGGAATTCGGCCGTCGTGCATCCCCATGATACCGGCGATCGCGCACATCGCGCCGGCGCTCGCCATACTGTGTCCGATGTGACCTTTGATCGACGTGACGGTCGCGGGGTTCTCGGCGTAAACGGCGTCGATGGCCTTCGACTCAGCCGCGTCGCCGACGACGGTACCGGTCGCATGCGCGTAGACGACGCGGCACTCCGAACCGGCCTCTCCGGAACGCTCGAGCGCATCGCGCATCGCCCTGACTTCGTAGCGAGCGGATGGTTCGGGCGAGGTAATGTGGTAGGCATCGGCGCGCGAACCGTACCCGCGAATGCGCGCGAGAATCGGAGCGTTGCGCTCCTTTGCGCGCTCGGTCCGCTCGAGAACGAGAATGCCGGCACCGTCGCCCATCACGAAGCCGTCGCGTTCGACGTCGAATGGGCGCGACGCGAGTTCGGGATCGGGGTTGCGCGAGAGCGCGCCCGCGCGCACGAGGCTCTCGTAGACGATCGGACTGAGGAGCGTCTCGCTTCCGCCCGCGATTGCCGCGTCGATCTCCCCGCGCTCGATCATTCCTGCCGCGAGGCCGATTGCGTCGATCGACGACGCGCATGCGGTGCTGATTGCGAGTTGCGGCCCGTGCAGACCCCAGTGCATCGCGATGCGCGCGCTCGCCATGTTCGGTATGACGAGCGCCATCAGCTTCGGCGTCACGTTGCGCGCTCCGTCGAGAAAGCGCGTTTGCGATTCGGCGACGAACGGAAATCCGCCCATCGTGTTGCCGAGGATGACGCCCGTGATGTCGTTTGGCGGATCGAGCGCCGCGTGGGCCAAGGCCTCGTTCGTTGCGATCATCGCGTACTGGGTAAAACGATCGGTGTTTCGCAACGCACCGCGCGGGAGCGAAGTCGACGCAAGAAAATCGTCGCCGACGGCGGCCCAAAAGGTGTTTCCCGTGAGGTTTTGCGCGGCGGCTAACGGTGCGATCGCACGCCGCCCTTCGAGCAAGTGCTGCCAAAACGATTCGCTGGTGCTGCCGATCGGCGAAACGACCCCCAGCCCCGTGACGGCAACGTGCTCCATCTCCGTTCTCATTCATGCAGCGGCGGTGTTCTCCGCCTGCCGCACGCCGGAGGATGAAGCCCTTCTACAGCGTCGAAGCGGGGCGAATGGAGCGAGGCGTCAACCTCCCGCAATCGTATCGCCTAGTCCGTCGCGACGCGCGGGGCGAGCGGAGCGTCGTACGGCTGCGCAGCGGCGCGGCGTTCGGCGGCGACGAGATCGCTATTTGTGCGGGACCGTGCGGCGTCGAATCGGCCGAGCAGCTCGAAGCAGCGGCGCGTGCGGTCGCGGCGGCCGGGGCGAACGTCTTGCGCGGCGGCGCGTTCAAACCGCGAACGTCGCCGTACTCCTTTCAAGGCCTCGGCGAAGAGGCGCTCAAGCTCTTGCGCGACGCCGGCGAACGCCACGCACTCGGTGTCGTGACCGAAGTCATGGATCCGCGCGACGTCGAGCTCGTCGCGCGCTACGCAGACATGTTGCAAATCGGCGCGCGTAACATGCAGAACTATCCGCTTCTGCGCGAGGTCGGCGCTATGAGGATGCCGGTGCTGCTCAAACGCGGCCTCTCCGCGACGGTGCAAGAGTGGCTGCTCGCCGCCGAATATATCTTGCTCGGCGGAAATGAGGACGTCGTACTCTGCGAACGCGGCGTGCGCTCCTTTGACGTCGTCACGCGGAACGTGCTCGACATCTCGGTCGTGCCGCTGCTCGAAGAGATGACGCATCTGCCGGTGATCGTCGATCCGTCACACGCCGTGGGAATCGCGCGCCTCGTTCCGCCGATCGCGGTCGCGAGTCTCGCCGCCGGCGCACACGGACTGCTGATCGAAGTCCATCCCGATCCGGCAAACGCGCTTTCGGATGGCGCCCAATCGCTGAATTGTGCGCAGTTCGAAGAGCTGATGCAGCGCCTTGCGCCGATTGCCGAACTCGCCGGGCGGCGCTTACCGAAGCGTTACCGAGTGGTGAGCTCCGGCAACGCGTCCAACCCCGACTCTGCGGTCCGATCGAGTAAGAGCGGCGTCAAGCTGGCGTAGCCGGCGTGCACGGCGCCGATATCGGTGCCGAGCGTCTCGCGGTCCGTTTCGAACGGCGACTCCCAGGCGCGATAGTAGCGCGTTTCGCCGCCGTGCTCTTCGCCGACGATGCGACCGCAGATGCGTTTGCGTCCCAGCCGCGTCACGGCAACACCGGAGATGGCGTCGAGGGGAAGATTCGGCACGTTGAGATTCCAGTAACAGGCGACGTCGCAGAGATGCGCGTAGGCCTTCGCGACGCAGCGCCGGACGATTTCCGCGGCGCTCTCCCAGTAGCGGCGACCGGCAGGGTCGTCGTGATTCGACGCGAGCGAGACCGCGAGTGCCGGAATCCCAAGGAGTGAGGCTTCGACGGCAGCAGCGACCGTTCCGGAGTAGTTGACGTCGTCGGCGAGATTCGGGCCGTGGTTGATCCCGCTGATCACCAGTTCCGGCCGCATCGCGAGCTCGGTCGATCCCAGAAAGACGCAATCGGCGGGTGTTCCCGAGCATGCGTAGGAGACGACGCCGGAATCGTGCCGACGCTCGATGGTGATCGCTTCGTCGGCAGTGATCGCGTGGGAAACGCCGCTGCGATTTCCCGACGGTGCCACGACGACGATCTCGTGATCGCTCGCGAGTGAATCAACGAGTGCCTGGATGCCCGGTGAGTCGATTCCGTCGTCGTTGGTGATGAGAATTCGCAACGAGACTTACGCGGCGCCCGGAACGAAGCGGAGCGCGAGTCCGTCGATGCAGTAACGCAAGTGCGTCGGCGCCGGACCGTCGTCGAAGATGTGGCCGAGATGACCGCCGCAGCGCCGGCAATGGACCTCCGTGCGCTCGTCGAGGAGCGCGTAGTCGGACTGCGTGCGCGTTGCGTTCGTCAGCACGGTCCAGAACGACGGCCAACCGTCGCCGCTGTCGTACTTGGTTTTCGAGGAGAAGAGCGCGAGAGAGCAGCCCGCGCAACGGTACGTGCCTTCGCGCGTCTCGGTAATGAGCGCACTCGAGAAAGCCGGCTCGGTTCCGCCCTGGCGTAGAATCTCGTAGCGATTCGGGCCAAGGATGGTGCGCCACTGCGCGTCGCTGTGGGTTACTTGGTAGCCTTCAGACGCGCCCGAGCGCCGGGCCGCGAGCCCGAAGATCGCGATCCCCGCAACCGCTGCTGCGAATTCCGCGCGTTTCATCGTGCAGCTCCGGGCGCGATGTGACACGCGCCGCCGCCGTTCTTTTCGAAGTATCGCTGGTGGTACTCTTCGGCCGGCCAGAAGTGTGGCGCGGGAAGAATCTGCGTGACGATTGGGCGCTTCTGATTGAGCTGCTCGCGGTCGCGCGATGCAACTGCGAGCCGCTGCTGCTCCTCCCCGTGCGTAAAGATCGCCGAGCGGTATTGATCGCCGATGTCGGGGCCTTGACGATTCTGCTGGGTCGGGTCGTGAATTTGCCAAAAGACGTCGAGCAATTCGTCGTAGCTGACACGCTGCGGATCGAAGGTTACCTCAACGGCTTCGGCGTGCCCCGTGCCGTGACTGCAGACTTGACGGTAGGTCGGATTCTCCAGATTGCCGCCCGTATATCCCGAGACGGCGTCGAGAACGCCGGGAATGCGCCGGAAGGCATCTTCAACGCCCCAGAAGCAGCCGGCGGCGAAGGTTGCGGTGTGCGTGGTCATACATCTTCATAACGCCCGGCGCCCTCGGGCGGATTCATTCGCGAAACTGCTCCATGAAGGCGTCGATCTGCGCTTGCTCGACACCCGCGGCGAGGAGCCTGTCCGCAAGCTCGTCGCCATCCTCGGGCGGCGTGACGAACATAAAGGGCGCCGAGTCGCCGGCCGGTGCACGCACGGTGCACCACGTCGAAGCGGCGGGGATCAACGTCGTTTGATAGCGCGCAAGCGTGACGGTCGAGTCGTCGGCGGTCACCTCGAGCTGCGCGTTGAGCGACATGAGGATGAGCGGGCGTCCTTGCGTTGCCATGGTCGCGGGCTCGCTGACCGCAACGATTCGTTCCACCACGAAATGCGCGTCGGCGATGAGCGCCGTTCGTTCGAGACCCTCGAATCGATAGGCAATCTGCGCGAGCGTTCCGGTGCTCGTGGCGCGATAGTTGAGAACGTCCGCAGCCTTGGCAACGTGGAGCTCGCGGGGCTTGCCGTCGAGCCCAACGCGGTTGTAATCGAACATGCGGTAGGTGAGGTCCGAGGCCTGCTGAGTTTCAAAGACCGTCAATCCGGGACCAATTGCGTGAACCATCCCGTGGGGGATGTAGACCGTGTCGCCCGTCTTCAGCTGAATGTGACGGAGAATCTCGCCGAGTGTGCCGTCGGCAACGCGCCGCTCGTACTCCGCGCGCGAGGTGTCGCGCGTCCAGCCGTAGACGATCTCGGCATTCGGCGCCGCATCGAGGACGTACCAGCATTCCGTCTTTCCAAACGGTTGATGCTCGACACGCTGGGCGTAGGCGTCGTCGGGATGCACTTGTACCGAGAGCCAATCGTGCGCGGTGATGATCTTCGTCAGGACCGGAAAGATGCGCGCCGGGTCGATATTCCCGAGCAGCTGCGGACCGAGCTTCGCGCGTAGGTCCGCGACGGTCGAGCCCGCCAGCGCGCCGTTCGTGACGGGATCGGCGTCCCAGCACTCCCAGGATTCGCCGAGGCGCGCCGTCGGATCGCCGTTTTTGCCGTAGATGCGAACGAGTTCGTCGCCGCCCCAGACTTGCGTGGTGAGCTTCGGGTCGAGAACGTAGGGATAAATGGTGCTTTTCACTGGTTGGCTACGATACGCGGGGCCGGTGCGGAATTCCGGCCACGCTGCGCGAAGGGAGCGGCGTGCACGAGCTCTACGTCGGCATCGGTTCGAACCTCGGCGATCGGCAAGCGAACATTCTTGCCGCACTGCAGCGTTTGCGATCCCGCGCGCAGATTTCGGCGGTCTCGTCGTTTTACGAATCGGCCGCCGCCGGTGGTGCCGGGGGTCCCGACTATCTGAACGTCGCGGCGGCGCTGCATTCCGAGCTCGACCTCGAGGAGTTCCGGCGCTTCGCGCGCGACGTCGAGCTTGCCGTCGGTCGTTCGCGCTCGAGCGGCAAACTACAGCCGCGTCCGATCGACCTCGATTTGCTCCTCTTCGACGGTCTGGTCGTGCAGCCGCAGCTCGAGTTGCGTCACTACAATCTCGCGCCGCTCGCGGAGATTGCGCCGCATTTCGTGACCGTGCCGGTCGACGGCGGAGTGCGGCGGCGCGAACGCGGATTGCGGTTCGACACCGATCGCCAATCGGAGGCGCCCGAGATTCGGCTCGCGCTCAATCGCGCCGGCGTCTCGCGGGTTCGGCGCGTCGTCCACCTCGAAGTCGACGGACGCGCGCGCGTCTATAACGGCGAGCTCACGATGGTCGCCGATTTGGCGGCCGATAAGTCCGGTCTGCACATGTCGCGTTTCGCAGAGATATTGGAAGAGGCGACGCTCGACGTGCTCGCGCGTGACGAACGCCCGGCACGCATCGAGCGGCTCGTCGAAGCGATCGCGCGCGAGATCGTGCACAGCCAGCGTGCGGTGCGTGCCGACGTACGCTTACGAGCGGAGTTCGGTTTGGAGCGTTGGACGCCGGTGAGCGGCAAGCGCGGCGAGGAGACGTACACGCTCGTCGGAATCGCCCACGCCGACGCTTCGGGGACGCGCCGGGTCGTCGGAGTCGAGGCGGAGGGCATGACGGCGTGCCCGTGCGCGCAGGCGATGGTCCGCGAGCACGCGTTCGCGGAGTTGCTCGAAGCCGGGTTTAGCGCGGCCGATGCCGAGCGCGCCCTCGACGCGCTTCCCGTTGCGACCCACAATCAACGCGGACGCGGCGCGATTCTTTTGGGCGTCGACGACGCTCGCGCCGATGCGATCCGTGCCGAAGATCTCGTCGAGATCGTCGAAAACTCGATGTCGAGCGAAACGTACGATCTGCTGAAACGGCCCGACGAGTTCTTCGTCGTCAACAAGGCGCACCACAACCCACGATTCGTCGAGGACGTCGTGCGGGGCATTCTTGCTCGGGCACTCGATATGTATGCCGATCTTGGCGACGAAACGTTCGTCTTTGCTAGCCAAGTGAACGAGGAATCGATTCACAAGCACGACGCTTTTGCCGAAGGGTTCGGGCTCTTCGGCGAGTTGCGCGAGGAGCTTCGAACCGGGTCGACGGAGAGTCGAACCGACCTCGCCGCTTGGCTGCGAACCCGGCCGTCGGCCGTGCTCGTCTAAGGCGCGGGCTCCTCGAGCGCATCGATGCGCGCTCGCAGCGACGGATGCGATGCGAAGAAGAACTCGTACCATCCCGGCGGATCTTCGTCGGCGAGATTCTGGTCGCGCAGACGGCGAAAAGCCGCAGCGCCCGCCGGTGCGTCACGCGTGGCGGCGAGCGCGAAACGGTCGGCCGCCCACTCGCGCGAGCGGGAGAAGGCAAAGAGCATCGGCCGCAAGATTTGCGTCGCGACGAGCATGGTTGCATACATGCGGGAAATCAACAGGGGCCGGTCGCGCAACTCGTCACGCTCTCGCTTCGATGCGGCGGCGTTCGCGACGAAAAAGAGCGTTACCGCGAGTACTTCGCCGAGCCCGATAAGCCGCCACGTATCCTTGTTGACGTAATGGCCGAGCTCGTGCGCGACCACGAACTCGGTTTCGTCTTCGGAGAATGCTTCGATGAGCGTATCGCCGAG
This sequence comes from Candidatus Cybelea sp., assembly GCA_035695445.1. GTDB lineage: Bacteria > Vulcanimicrobiota > Vulcanimicrobiia > Vulcanimicrobiales > Vulcanimicrobiaceae > Cybelea. The sequence goes on from DASRSI010000002.1 coordinate 82,571, forward strand.
AACGATGCGATGCGTTCGGCCAATCCCGGTGACGAAGGCATTCGCTTTGCGCGTTTGCCGGCTCATGTCCATTCGCAGAATCGCCGCGTTCCCGACGCCAAAGCGAGTCGCGAGCCTTCGCAGACGCGCCTCGAGCGATCCCGTCACCGGCTCGAACTTGTTGAAGAGCGGCATCACGTAGAGCGGCACGATGACGTTGCTCGCGATGAAGAGCGGGAGCGTGCCGAGGCCCGCAAGCCACGGCCAGCGGCGCGGCGCGCGGCGCACCGCCGCACCGAGCAAGGTTGCGAGAAATGCGCTGAGGGCGGTGCTCAACAGCGAGCTCTTGGCGTACTCGCCCAGCCAATCGCGCCGGCTCTCCTCGCTCAAGTCGAAGCGCCGTTCGAGTGTGTACTCCGTTACGAACGAGGCAGGGAGGTCGGCGACCGCCGCGGCCAGGGAGAGCGGTGTGAAGAAGAGCGCGGGTCGCAGCCATGCCGGCGCGGCGACCGTCGCACGATCGAGCGCCCGGGCGAGCGGGCCGTACGCGAAGGTGAGAAAGCCGATCGTCGCGCGTGCCGTTTCGGCGACCTGAAGCTTTCGCCGAATTCCGGCATAGGCCGCCGCGTTTTGTTGGAGCAATGGTGATGGCGTTCGCCATTCGCGCGCGGCCTGGATCGTGCGCAGCACCGCGTAGCCCATAACGATCCCGCTCCCGACGCCGAGCAGGGCGTGTCGGAATTTCATCCGCATCCGCTCAAACGATCGAAATCGTTTCTTTGGGCTTGGGGCGCGCTTCGATCGCGCCGAGCAGCTGCTCGCTGAGCGAGTCGCAGATCGGATCGTCGAGTTCTTCGATGCGCCCCTCGTCGGCGAGGAGCGCCTTGAGCGGATCGATCGGGATGCGTGCGAGGACGGGTGCTCCAGCAAGTTCTGCGACCCGTTGCGCGTACGAAGGGCCAAAGATCTCGTACCGCGCGCCGGTATCGGGCGCTTGGAAATACGACATGTTTTCGACGATGCCGAGAATCGGTTTTTTGAGTTGATGGACGAGATTCGCCGCCTTTCGCACGACCATCGTGGCGAGCGCTTGCGGCATCGTCACGAGCACGACGCCGTCGATCGACAACGACTGTAGGACCGTGAGCGGCGCATCGGAGGTTCCCGGCGGCAGATCGACGAGCAAGAAGTCCAGATCGCTCCACGTCACCTGCTCGTAAAACTGACGGATGACGCCGGCGACGATCGGCCCTCGCCAGATCATCGCGGTATCTTCGTTCTCGGAGAGGAGATTGGAGCTGACGATCTCGATCGCGCTGCGCGAAATCGCCGGGGCGATGAGCGGTTGCGGCGCCCCCTGGGGCGTCTTCTTGACCGGATCGGCGGTAATCGAGAGCGCTTCGCGCAGCCCGAAGAGCTTGGGAATCGACGGACCGGTGATGTCGGCATCGAGAATTCCGACGCGCAGATGCCGCCGGCGCAGCCCAATCGCGAGGAGGGCGGTGACCAGCGATTTTCCGACGCCGCCCTTTCCCGACATGACCGGAACGACGTGCGCAATCCGCGCGCGCCCGCTGAAACTGCCGGGGGCCCGCCGTGCGGGCTGCCGGTCCTCATCGCGTATTGGGGGCATGCTCCCCGTGCGGCGGGCCGCTTCCAACGCCGCGACGATCGGTTCGATGCGCAACCCGTGTGCGCGTGCCCCCTGCTCGATCGTTTCGTATTTACTGACGCTGCAACCGGTGCAGCCCAGTCCGAACGCGCTCATGACCGCGGCCGCAATTGGGGAGTGCGCGACGAGCTGCTCGATGTTCGTCTGTGGGGAAATCTCGATTTCAACGGTGGGCATGGCTTCGGTTACGTACCTTCGAATCGCGCGTCCGTATGCACCTTGTCGAGCGGGCCAGAAGCGTCCTCGCGGGCGGTTGCGACTCGCCCGTACGCTCGGGCTGGGGCGTGTCGGCCCCGATGTTCGTTCAAGCCGCGGCGAGCGAGGCGCACGTCTACGACGAAGAGGGGCGCCGCTACATCGACTATATCATGGCGTACGGACCGCTGCTTTTCGGCCATACCCATCCGGCGTTGACGACCGGGCTGGACGCACTCGCGGAGAACGGGTTCGTCTGGGGGAACACGCACGCCGAAGAAATTCGGCTCGCCGAACGTATTCGCGATCGGCTTGCGTCGATGGAGCGGATGCGCTTCGTCACGAGCGGTACCGAAGCGATGATGAGCGCGGTCCGCGTCGCGCGAGCCTTTACCAAACGCTCCGGGATCTTGAAATTTGCCGGGAACTATCACGGTCATTTCGACCTCGCGCTGCTCGACGCGGGCGCTTCGGCGGGTGCGGGTCGCAGCGGGATACCGGAGGGTACGCGTCGCGACGTCGCGGTCGCGCGCTATAACGACCTTGCGTCGGTCGACGAGCAATCGAGAGAGTTCGCCGGCAATCTCGCGGCGATCGTCGTCGAACCGATCTGCGCGAATATGGGCTTCGTGCCGCCGGCCGCCGGCTTCCTCGAGGGCCTTTTCGAACGCGCGCGACGGTGGGGTGCGCTGCTGATCTTCGATGAGGTCATTACCTGGCTGCGATTCGGTCTATGTGGGGCGCAAGGACGCACCGGCATCACGCCGGATCTCACGGCGTTGGGTAAGATCATGGGCGGCGGTACTCCGATGGCGGCCTTCGGCGGGCGCGAAGACGTGATGGCGGTGCTCGCTCCCGATGGTGAAACCTTTACCGGCGGTACTCACGGCGGCAATCCGTTCTGCGTCGCGATGGCCCACCGCGTGCTGGATCTGCTCGAGGCGCATCCCGAGTATTACGAGGCGATGGAGCGCAATGCGAAGCGGCTCGCCGGCGGGATCGGCTCGATCCTCGCCGAGCGAGCACTACCCTACGCGGTCGTGCAAGCGGAATCGATCGTCGATTTCAAGTTCCGCCCGGGGAGGGCGAACGCCAACTACGACGACGCGCGCCGCGCCGACGTACGGGCCTATGCGGCGTACTATCGCGCCATGCTCGCGCGCGGCGTGCTCCTCCCGCCCTCGCAGAACGAGGTGATGTTTCTTTCGACCGCTCATCGCGAGCGCGACGTGGAGGAGACGCTCGACGCGATCGCCGCGTCGCTAGACGAAGTTCAGCCTTTGCTTCCCGGGACTTCGCACGACTCGAAGGCAAAATCGTAGAAACCGATGCCGCCGCCCTTCGGCGAGAGCTGGAGCGTGTTCGTTCCGAAATGCGCGTTCATGATGAGATCGTAGGCTCGCGGCGCGTCGACGATGACGTACGACGAACCGTGGTCGTCATACCGAATATCTTTACCGGCGTCGTTCTTGGCGACCGGATGGCCGTTCTGCATAACCTCGACGCGAGTCGAGCCGCCGCTTTCGGGCTTCATAACGGCGGTGAGCTGGATCGCATGATACCGTAGCGTTAGCGAACCGTTACTCTCACCCGAGACGGCGGCTTGACGCGTCAGGCGCCAGTAGCCTTGAAGATAGACCTGGCCGTCTTTAAGATCGCTCGCTGCGACGTAGTTTGCATTTGCAGCCGGGTCGCCCGAGACCGGGTTGGCGATTCCTTGATGTCCGACGAGGATCTCCGCCGTCATCGGATAGCAGACGGCGCCCGGCTTGTCGTAACTATCCTGCGGCAGCAGCGCCATGAGCGGCGGGAGGACGACCTTGGGATTCGCCGCTTTCAGGAGTGCCTGAATGCGCGCTTCGGTCTGCGGGTACGCACCTTCGCCCAAGACGCTTTCGACGAGCTCGCTGTTTTGGTTGTAGAGATATTCGTGCGGCCAGATCGAGTTGTCGTAACGCTTCCAGATCTCGAACTTCGGATCGAGAACGATCGGCCAGGTGACGTCGAGCCGATTTGCCGCGGCGGCGACGTTCGCTCGCTCGCCGGAGAAGCCGAACTCGGGCGTATGGACGCCGACGATGACGAAGCCTCTGTCGCGATAGCGCTTATACCACTCGCGCAGGTAGGGGAGCGTTCGTAAGCAGTTGATGCACGTGTACTCCCAAAAGTCGACGAGGACGACCTTTCCTCGGAGCTGCGCGGGGGTCAGCGGATCGCTGTTGAGCCACCCGGCGTTGCCCTCGAAGCTCTGGATCTGATTCGAGGCCGGGGCCGCGGATTGGGTGAGAGCGCCCCCCGCCGCGACGAAGGCGACCGTCGCGGCCGCCGCGGTTGCGCGCGCAGAGAGCCTCATGCGCGCGCAACGCTTTGGTAGTGAGCCTTGTGACACGCATTACAGCTTCGACGCCCCTTCGGACTCTTGGGCGAAGACCGAGTTGCGCTACTCGCGCGCCGCCACGGGGTAAACGGCCGGGCTGCGCAAGCCGTCGGCGTCGACGCTCCGCACGCCGAGTATGTAATCGTCTTTCGATACCGGAACCGTTGCCTGCGTGACCGCGCCGACGTTTTGGGCGTACTCCCACTGCGGAGCATCCGTCGTGCGCCAGAGAATCTCATAAGAAGCGGCATCGGCGGCCGGCTTCCATCGCAGCGTCGAATCGTATCCGAGCTTCCGTAAAACCAGCTGCGCGCCGGCGGGCGGGGCCGGCCCGAGCGCAAGCGTTGCGAGCGCCGCGACGTTCGCTTGGGTGACGCGCGCGATATACTGGGCGTCGATATACTGCGGAAGGTCGCCATACTGTAGGCCGTTTTCGACGCGAACGTCCTGGTGCTGGTGTACGAAGTTCTCGTGCGCTTCGACGAAGCGTATCGCTGCGGGATATCCCGCATCTTGAAACGATTCCTGATCGCCGCCGCGCAGAAAGCGGTCGGCGCGGAAGATCTGGCGGACGTCGAATCCGGAGACGTAGACGGGGACGACCTCGGCGACGAAACGCGAAAGCTCGCGCGACGGCGAGTCGTTCTCCGATCCGACCAAGTTCACGCGCTCGAGATCGGCGCCGGTGGGAAGGCCCTGACTAAAGACTCGGACGACGTTGGGTTCCGAAGCGCCGTCGCCGCCGACGGTGTTACCGATGATATCGTTGTTCAAGACGGCCAAGACGGGAGCGTGGGCTGCGGCGAGTTCGCGTGCGTAGTGATTCGAACCCCACAGGCCGAGTTCTTCGCCGTCGAAGCATGCGAAGACGATCGTGCCTCGGAACTGCGCGTTCGCCATGACGCGAGCCGCTTCCAAGACCGCTGCCACGCTCGATCCGTTGTCGTCGGCGCCGGGAGCGGTTCCGGCGCCATCGGTGCAGCGGCCGTCGCAGTCGTCGAAATGACTCGACATGATGTAGATTCGTCCGGGCGCCGTGCCTTGCAGCGTTGCGATCACGCTGGACTCGAGGACCGCCCGCGGTGTGCGCGGCGTCTTTGCCTGAACGTAGGTGTCGAGCTTCACGCTCATCCGTCCCTTCGACGAGGCGGCGAGCGCGTTGAACTGCGCGGCGATCCAGTCGCGCGCGCCGAAGACGCCGTGCTCTTTCGTCGACGTTGTTTCCGAGAAATCGTTGCGCGTACCGAAGGCAACGAGCCGGTCCACGGAGCTCTTCAGCCGATCGGCCTGCACCGCGCCGACCATCGCGGCGATCGGCGCGTAGGGCGTCAATGTGGGGAGCGGGACTTGCGCGCCGGTCGCGCCGAGGAGCAGCGCGCCGCCGAGAACGAGCATCTTCATGAGGTCAACTTGTACGAAACGCATCGGAGCTCCTGACGTCCGCGTCGAACTCGTGCCGGCGTGAAGGCTTCGGTCTACGTGCTGCGCTGCCGGGACGGGTCGCTCTATACCGGCGCGACCGTCGATCTGGAGAGGCGCCTGCGCGCGCACCGGCGCCGCAAGGGCGCAAAATATACTCGCGCCCGGCTGCCCGTGGCGCTCGTTGCTTGGTGGCATCCGACGAGTTTCAATGTTGCGCGGTCGCACGAAGCGCGCTTCAAACGGCTCTCGCGCGCCGCGAAGCTCGAGACGCTGCGGTGCGGCGAGGCGTATGGCTGCCGGGTCTACCGGGCGAGAGGCGAGAGCTATTCGTAGGAGTGGGCGGCGACCGCGTAGGTCGCACGCGTCACGGCGTGGATCGCGGAGTACGCCGCGGAATAATCGTAGGCGTCGGCCGTCATGATCGCGAGGATGTAGGGCGAGTCGCCGTACGGCTCCACGATGGCGATGTCGTTGAGCGTCCCCTCGACCGCGCCGGTCTTGTTCGCGACCGGCGTCCCCCGCGGCAGGGCCGCGGGAATCCCGTCGCGGTCGGTCTGCCCGAGCATGATCGCCACCATCGCTCGGCAGTGGCGGGATGAAACGATCGTCCCGATTCCTTCGCGAGCGCCGTGTTCGATCAGATAGAGCAGACGGCCCATATCCGCTGGCGTCGAGACGTTGTCGTTATGATGGTAGATCGCCGCGAAATCCATAAACTTGCGAGCGAGATGCGTTCGGAGCAGTCCTGCGCGCCGTCCGACGGCATTGATCGCCGCGACGCCGAAGTGATCGATCAGAAGATTGGCGGCGGTGTTATCGCTGAGCTGAATCATCGGAACGATGAGCTGGCGCACCGTAAAGCGCTCGCCATTCGCGGCGTGACTCATGAAATCCGAGCCGCCGATCAAGTCGCCGCTATGGAACGTAATCGGTGCGGAGAGCGCGCCGGGATCGGCCTCGTCGGCGACGTAGGCGGTCGTCATGATGAGCACTTTGATGATGGACGCCGTCGGAAAATGATGGGAGGCCTCATAGGCTACGATCGGAGCGCCTGGAGCGAGCGTTCTCGCATAGACGCCGAGCCGCCCGGGCATTGCGCCGGCGATCCGGTGAACCTTCGCGCCGATCGTCGCGGCGTCGCTGCGAAGGGCGTGGGATACGACGATCAGCGCGCCGGCCGTACCGAGGAAGGCAGCGCGCCTCACGAGCCCGTTCCCTGGTAATGGCGCAGTCCGACGAGCCAGAATGCATATGCCGCGCCGAGCCACGCCACACCGATCGCCGGGGTGAGCAGACCGACCGCGGGATTGAGATGGAGCCCCGTGTCGGCTTTCTGCAGGAAGTACGTTGCCGGGAAGTAGTTCATGAAGGCAAAAGGCAGTACGAAGGCGAGTACGATGCGGACGCCGCGCGTATAGATGCTGATCGGATATCGTGTGAAATCCTGCTCCAGCGACATAACGACCCAGCGCAGCGTGTCGACGCGAACGAACCAGAACGAGCACGTCGCGACGACCAGCGAGATGCCGAGGTCGATCAGCGCACCGCCGGCAACCACCAGCGGAACGAAGACCAGGAAGATCCAATCGACGCGTACGTTCGCCGCGATGGTCGCCGCGGCCAGCGTAGCGATCCCGAGAATCAGCGCATCGGGGAAGCTCTGCTGCGGCACCGTGAGCACTTGGAAGAGCGTGTCGAGGGGACGTACCAGAAATCGATCGAACCGGCCCTCGCGAACGTACTCGGGAACGCTGACGACCGTGAAGAAGAGCGTGTTGTGCAGCTCGTGTCCGGCCATCCAGAGCGCGTAGAGGAAGAACATTTCGCGAAAGTTCCAGCCGTTCATCGACGGGAACTGACGCATGGTCACATAGAGCGCTCCGAGGGCCACGCCGTGGTAGACGATCGTGAAAACGAACCACATGATGAAGTTCGCGCGATACTCGAGGAGCGTCAGCAGGTTGATTCGCCAGTACTCCACGTAGGCTCGCAGCATCGGTGAGACGATTCGGTGCGGCGCATCGCCTACCCGTGCGGGCGCCTTTCCGGCTGGAGTATACCTCCGACGCGCTACGACGGCTCGCTTCCAACGTGGTCGACGTGGTAACCCCCGACGGCACCTACTACCGAGCGCTTACCGACGCGCGCGGCACCGAGCTCTTGGCCATTCGTGCGGCCGGTGCTCGCGCGATCGAAGTACGGGCGACCGGCCGGGACGGCGAGCGCTGGCTCCCAATCGTGGGACGAATGCTCGGAACTCGGGTTGACCTGACGCAGTGGTACGAGCGGAGTGCTCGGGTCCCATGGCTGGGGCCGGTAGCGGCGAGATTTCGCGGATTGAAACCGCCGCGCTATCCGACGCTTTGGGAGGCGTTTGCGCACGCCATCCTCTTTCAGCAGATTTCGATTCATGCCGCGGCTGCGATCATGCGCCGCGCCGTCGAGCTGCTCGGCGAGCCGGTTGCGGCCGCGGGCGTTTGCTCCGTCGCGTTTCCCGACGCGCGGCGCTGGCTCGCGGCCGCCGATGCCGATCTTCGACAGGCCGGAATCTCTCGAAACAAGATCGATCATTTGCGCTCCGCTGCGGCGGCCTTCGCCGGCGGCGCGATCGACGAGCGTGAGATCGAATCGCTGCCGACCCCCGAGGCGGCGGCGAGGCTCTGCGCCATTCGAGGCATCGGCGCGTGGAGCGCCTCGGTCGTGCTGCTGCGTGGATTAGGCCGGCTCGACACCTTCCCACTTCGCGACTCGGGCGTCGCGCGCTCGCTCACGCTTGTTGCCGGAGCCGCCCACGTCGATCAAACCGCACTGCTCGAAGAGCTTGGCGACGTGCGCGGGATGCTCTACTATCACTTGCTGCTGGGCCGCATACACGCAAGCGGCGTGAGGTCCCGTTAACCGCCCTGAATGACGACGCGATTGGCTGCGGCGCGCCAGACGATCGAGGAAAGGAGCGCGAAGAGCACGAGCCACGCCAGTTGGGTGGCGATCGCGATCGCCCACTGCGACGGCGGGATGACGCCGACGTAGATGAGCAGCGGCGTCGAATAGATCGACGCGAAGGGCAACGCGAAGACGATGCGGCCGAGGATTCCCGGAAAGAGCGTCAGCGGAATGATCTGTCCCGAGAGCAAGTCGGAGACCCAGCGCACGATGAGCTGCGCGGCGAACGTTTCCAGCGTCCAAAAGGCCACGCAGTTCATTAAAAAATTCAAGAAGAAGTTCACGAAATAGCCGACGAAAAAAGCGAGAACGAAAGCCGCGAACGTCGCCGGCGCCGGCACGTCGACGTGCACGAGCAGCAGGGCGATCAAGAGTGACGGGACGACGAGCAGCGCGTGAAGCAGCGTCTGGCCGACGCCGTCGCTGAAGAAGTAGAGCGGCACGCTGATCGGCTTCATCAGATCGGTCGCGATCGTTCCCTCGCGAATCCGTTCGCGAATCATACGGGTCCCGTCGACCTCGAGAATCAACGACATGAGCATTGCGATCGTCGCGTAGGTGATCATGCTGTGCAGCGGAAGATTGACCGGCGCGGCGTTCTGTGCGTAGAGCGCGGTCCAGAGCGCGCGCAGAATATAGACGCGCAGCACGAGCGATCCGATCTCGGTGAGTACCTCCATCCGGTACGTCGCCTCGCGCGAGAATGCTTTCTTCGCGAACTCGACGTAGGGTTCGAAGTTCGTACTCAGGGAACCTCAGCCGCCCTTCTGGCGTTTGATCGCCTGCTGCCTGCGCAGTTCCATCTCTTCCAGTTCGAGCATCATGACGTCGACGACCTTATCGACCTGCGTGGCCTGCGTCGGCGGCGGCTCTTCGCCCGAGCGTCGTCGCGGCGGCGGCTTGAGGTTGCGATGTTCGTCGAGCGCTGCATCCTGCGCGTGAGCCTTTCGCAGGAACTTGGCATAGGTCTGCGCGGCTCGCGCGCGGACGTCATCTCCGGCCTCGAGGTTGAAGACGTCGGCGTAGAAGTCGATCTCGGCATGGACCTCCGGCGCCCGCTCGGGCGGCACGATGGTGGCCGGGTCTCCGTACGCGACGTGCATCATCGGTACGCTGGCGGCCTCCGGCAATCGCGCCTTGACGTGGACGATCGCTCCGAGCGCGACGCCGCTGCCGTCGCCGAGCGACGCACCGTTAAAAATCTTGGCGCCCCCGGCGACGAAACATCCGTTTCCGATCGTCGCGCCGACGAGGTACGCATGGGGTCCGATGATGCAGCGATCGCCGACCGAGAGCGGAAACTGCAGCGCGCTGCCGCCGCTCGCCTTGAGCACGGCTAGTTCCATGACGACCGTCTGCGCGCCGATCGTGATCGGCGCTCCTTCGGCGGTGATCACGGCGCCGTGCAGGATCGCGCATTCGGGGCCGATGGTTACGTCGCCGCCGATCGTCGCGCCGGCCGCCACGTACGCGCTCGAGTGGATCCTCGGTTTCTTCGCGCCGCTCGACAGAATCATGACGCGTCCTCCTCCGGCCGGCCGCCGTATCCTTCAACGTAAATGCGCCGAATAATCGATTCGAGATCCGGTTCTTCCAGGCTAACGTCTTCGACGCGATAACGTTCGCTCGCTTGGCGCACCAGCAAGTCCGCGCGTTGCAGGTTGCGATCGAAGCGAAAGCGCGCACTCGAACCCTCGATGCCGGCGAGCTGTGCGCCTTCGAGATGCGGATCCCCAACCGGTTCGCCGAAGCGTACGATCAGCGTGCGAAATCGCCCGTACTCGCTTTTGATGCGATCGATATCGCCGTCGTAAATGAGCGTGCCCTTATCGATCAAAACGATGCGCCGGCAGAGCCGCTCGACGTCGGCGAGATCGTGCGTCGTCAAGACGATCGTCGCGCCGCGCTCGACGTTGATGCGCGCGATGAACTCGCGAATCGCCTCTTTGGCGACGACGTCAAGGCCGATCGTCGGCTCGTCGAGATAGACGATCTTCGGGCTGTGAAGCAGCGCTGCTGCGAAATCGCCGCGCATTCGTTGCCCGAGCGAGAGCTGGCGCACGGGCGTCCGCAGGAAGCTCGACATCTCGAGAATCTCGACAAACTCGTCGAGGTTGCGACGATACTGATCGCGGGGTACGCCGTAGATCGCCCGCAGGAGCTCGAACGACTCGATCAGCGGAAGATCCCAATAGAGCTGACTGCGCTGACCGAAGATCACGCCGATGTTGCGGCCGTTCTCGCGACGCTCTTTCCAGGGTACGAGTCCGGCGACGCGGACCTCTCCCGAGGTCGGGACCAAGATTCCGGTCAGCATCTTGATCGTGGTCGATTTGCCGGCGCCGTTCGGACCGATATATCCGACCAGCTCGCCCGCCTCGAGTGCGAAGCTGACCCCGTCGACTGCGACGCGCTCTTCGTACTGGCGGGAGAAAAACGAGCGCAGCGCACCGAGGGTTCCCTCCGAGCGCTTGCGGGAGCGAAAGACTTTGCGCAAATCGCGCGTGGCTACGATCGGCAGGACACCTGCGTTCGTCACTCCATACTCCTTCTCCGGTGGTAGTAACCGTTTCAAACGAGTACGGGTCGGGTGCCCTTGCGGTCGCGCGACGGGTCGCCTCCGATCTCGGCTACGAGTACGTCGACGAACAGCTCCCGGTCGTCGTCGCCAAGCGCCTTCGCGTGACGCGAGAAGTTGCCGAAGCGGGAGAAGAGGCTCCACGATCGCTCGGCGCGCGCTTCTTGTCGGTCCTCGAGCGGGCGACTCCGGAGCTCGCGGTCTCCTCTGCCGAGTCCGTCGACGAGGAGCTGCTGCGCGCGGTGCAAGAGGCCGTGCGCGAATACGCCTCACACGGCAACGTCGTCATCGTCGGAAGGGGAGCCTCGGCGATCTTAGGCGCTCGACCCGAGGTCGTGCGCGTCTTTCTGCACGCGTCGCGCGAATGGCGCATCGCACGGCTCGCCGCGACGACCGGGACGCGACCCGAAACCGCCGAGGCTGAAATCGACCGCATCGATCGCGCGCGCTCGACGTACCTTCGCGCGTGCTACGGTCTGGAGTTCGGCGACCCGCGCAACTACGATCTCTGCATCGATGCCTCGCAGTTCGACGCATCGGGGTGCGCGGCGCTGATCGCTGCGGCAATACGAGCCCGCGGCAGTTGACCCAAGGCGCATCCATTCTCACCGCGCTGCGTTATCGCGACTTCCGCTTACTGTGGGCCGGCCTGATGGTCTCCAATCTCGGAACCTGGATGCAGTTTACCGCAATGGGGTTTTTCGTCGCGCGGATGGCCGGGTCACCGCATCGCGCCGCCTTCGACCTGGGCATCGTCGGAGCCGCGCGCGCGATTCCCGTGCTGCTCTTCTCGCCACTGGCCGGCGTCGTCGCCGATCGCCTGCCCCGCCGGCGCGTGCTCTTCGTCACGAATACCACGATGGCGCTGGCGGCGCTCCTGCTCGCGCTGCTCGCAACGGTCCACCGGCTCGACATGGTCGGCCTGGTGGTTCTCTCGGGATTGAGCGCCGCCGCGATGGCCTTCGATTCGCCGACGCGGCAGAGCTGGGTGCCGATGCTCGTCGATCGAGCCTATGTCGGCAACGCGGTCGGTCTCAACTCGGTCGCGTTCAACGCGCCCGCGGTGATCGGGCCGGCGATCGCCGGAGGTCTGATCGTCTGGATCGGCGTCGCGGGAGCCTTTTACTTCAACGCCGCGGCAACGCTCGCCGTCGTGGTTGCGGTCGTGATGATGCGGCCGTCGCCGGCGTCGCAGACCTCGGGCCAGCCGGCGCTCGAAGCGGTTCGCTATGGTATCGCGTTCGTGGTGCGTCACCCGGTGCTGCGCTGGATCTTCCTGGCGCAGCTGGTCTCCGCGTTAATCGCACGTCCCTACTCTCTGCTCGTGCCCGCGCTCGCAGTCAACCTCTTACACGCCGGCGCGCGCGGGCTGGGCTGGGCAGTCTCGGCAATCGGTCTGGGCGGTTTCGGCGGCGCGCTCGTCACCGCATATTTCGCGCAGCGCGAACGCCGCGCAAAGCTCTGGCTCCAATCCGGATTATGTATGTCGGTGGGAGTCCTCGCGCTCGGTTTCGTTCCGACGCTCGCATTCGCGCTGCCGATGCTCTTCGTCGCCGGACTTGGCACGCTCGCGTCGATGGGCGTCACGAACACGATGATTCAAATGCTCGCTCCCGACGACGTTCGTGGGCGCGCGCTCTCGATCTACACGATGATTGCGATCGGGGTCGTTCCACTCGGCGCGCTCTGCGACGGCGCGATTGCAACCGCGATCGGCTTGCGAGAAACGTTCGTGCTCGCCGGCGGGATTTGCGTGGTGCTCTTTCTCGGAATCTGGTTGCTTCGCCCGATCGTGCGGACGGTATGAAAAAAGCGAGCCGCGAAAGACCGCGACTCGCTTAAATAACTCCGCCGGTGCTACACCGTGCGGAGTTTTGGATCGTCGAACTAGCCGGCTTTCTTTCGTCGTACTCGCTTGCGAACCGCCTTGCGGGCGACCTTCTTGCGAACCGCTTTTCGGGCTACTTTCCGGCGGACCGCCTTGCGGGCGACCTTCCGGCGTACCTTCTTGCGAACCGCCTTGCGAGCTACTTTACGACGGACTGCCTTGCGAACGATCTTACGACGGATCGCCTTGCGGGCGACCTTACGGCGCACGCGCTTGCGAACCGCCTTGCGAACCAGCGCTCCAACAACCGCCTTTTTCACGGCCGCTTTACGCGCTTTCTTTCGAACTGCCATCGTTAGTACAAGTCATCCTTTCTCTGGTCGGCAACCGACCAGGGGTGTTGCCTACCTTATACAGTATTACGAGCTTCAATGCAAGTTTTTGCCGATGACGGTGCGCGTATCGACGTACGTGTCGACGGCAGCAAAGACGCGCGTGCGCTCGTTCTCATCCACGGATTCCCGTTAACGCGCGCGATTTGGGACGCGCAAGCCGACGCACTCGCGAGCGGCTTCTACGTGCTTCGTCCCGACTTGCGCGGCGCGGGAAAATCGAGTGCCCCGGAAGGCCCGTATCTCATGGAGCGGCTCGCAGCCGACATCGCGGCGCTGCTCGATGCGCTCGGTCTCGAACGCGTTGCAATCGCCGGTCACTCGATGGGCGGATACGTTGCACTCGCCTTTGCGCGGATGTTTACCGAGCGGGTTTCGCGCCTCGCACTGGTCTCGAGCCGGTTGCGCGCCGATACGGCGGACGAGGCGGCGGCGCGCCGGGCAATGGCCGATCGCGTCGAGCGCGAGCAGAGCGTAAAGCCGGCGATCGAGACGTATTTGCCGCACCTACTCGCGCCGCGCACCGTCGCGGAGCGCGGCGAAGTCGTCGAGCGAACCCGCGAAATCGCCGGCACGAATTCGCCGTCCGGCGTTGCCGCGACGTTACGCGGGATGGCGCTGCGGTCGCCCTCGGAAGATATTGCGGAAGATCTTACGGCACCGATGCTGTTGGTGACGGGCGGCCACGATGAAGTCGTCGGAATGGAAGAAGCCCGTTCGATCGTCGCGACGTTTCCGAACGGGCTTCTCGCCGTCTGCGAGGAGAGCGGTCACCTACCGATGATGGAGGAGCCGAAGCCTTGTACCGAGGCGCTCGAACGCTGGCTTAACGAATGACCGGAAGCTTCGAACGCCGGCGAAAGAGAGTATAGAGGTAGAAGCTGCCGACGCCGGCCGCCGCGATGAGCGCGGCGATCAGGACGACCTTCACCAGGTTCCAGAGAAGCACCAGGGCTATGATCACAATCGCGACGGCGGCGGTTACCTTCAGAAAGAGCGCCAGCATCGGATTGAGCTTCGGCCCGGTCACGTTTTTCATAGCACCCTTCGATACCGCCCGCTCGTCGCCTAAGTTTCAGAGCGCCCGGAGCTTGTCGAGCGCGAGGTAGCCTGCCGCGATCGATCCGCCGGCGTCGATGCGTCCGTCCGCCAACATCGCGCGGAATCGCGCGAGCGGCGCGAGCTCGACGGTGAGATGCTCGGTCGGATCGAGATTCGGCGCGCCCGCGATTCGGGCACCGGAGGCGGCATAGACGTAGGCGCGGGCATTCGACCGAACCGGTTCGTGCAGAAACTCTCCGACCGGATCGCAGCGCTCGACCTCGTAACCAGTCTCTTCCGCCAGCTCGCGCAGGGCGCACTCGCGCGGGTCTTCGCCTTCGTTCAGCAATCCGGCCGGAAGCTCGAGGTGGATAGCGTCCGATCCATAGCGATACTGCCGCACGAGAACGACCTGATCGTCGGGAGTCAGCGCGAAAACGACGGAGTAGCCGCGCGACTCGCGGACGTAGTAGTTCGGAACGATCGTTCCGTTCGGCAGCTCGACCTCATCCATGCGTAGGCGCATGTACGGCGAATCGATGACGTAACGCGACGCGCGCAGGCGCCATTGCGGTTTTTCCATGGCACTCATCTATGTCGAAGCGTTTGCAGCTCCTCTCGCCGAAAGCGGGACCGATGGAACGTCTCCTCGTCGTCGGCGGTGGAACCATGGGTTGCGGGATCGCCGTTGTCGCCGCCCGCGGCGGATACGCCGTCGATATCGTCGAGCCCCAAGCCGCTGCGCGCGAGCGCGGCGAAGCCCTGTTCGACCGCGAAGCGCAGCGTAGCGACGACCGAACGTTCCGCGACCGCATCGCATGGCTCGATGCGATCCCCGGTCGGTGCGAGGCTGCAGTCGCGATCGAAGCGGTGCCCGAACGCCTCGATCTCAAACGCGACGTCTTCGTCGCTCTTGCGGTGGCCTTATCGCCGGATGCATTGATCGCAACGAATACGTCGTCGCTCTCCGTGGACGAACTCGCCGGCGCTGTAGATCGCCCGCAACGCGTCGTCGGTCTTCATTTCTTCAATCCGCCGGCGCGGATGCAGTTGGTGGAGGTCGTTTACACTGCGCAGACGAGCGACGCTGCGCTCGAGCGCGCGTACGATGTCGTGGAGAAGATGGGAAAGACGGCGGTGCTTGCCGGCGATACGCCGGGATTCGTCGTCAACCGCGTCGCCCGCCCGTTCTATCTTCAGGCCTTGCACTCGCTCGAGCGTGGCCTCGCCTCGGCGCAAGAACTCGATGCGCTCGCGCGCGGTGCCGGCTTTCGGATGGGACCGTTCGAGCTGATGGACCTCATTGGACTCGACGTCAATCTCGCCACGACCGAATCGATCTACGAACGAACGCAAGCCGAGCGATTCGCGCCCGTCGCACTGCAGCAGCAGATGGTTGCACAGGGTCTGCTGGGACGCAAAACCGGCCGCGGATTCTACGTCTATCCCGATCACGAGAGAGAGCGTTTCGATCCCGCCGTCGCAGAACCGAGCGGCGAGAGCAACGCCGACGAGCGCGTCGCAATCCTCGGCTTCGGCGGCCGCGCCGACGAGCTCGCCGAACGCATCGCAAGCAGGTACGTTCACGTGCAGCGAATTGAAAACGATGACTTGCTCGACCAGTTGTGGACCGATGCGACGATCGTCGTGGATGCCGGCGGCGGCGGGGATGACCGAAGCGACGTTATCGCCGCGCTGGACTCCTCGCTCGGCGTCGAAGCGGTCTTCTTCGCGGATGCTTATGCAACCGACATCGCGGCGTCCGTACGGCAGCTGCGTCATCCCGAGCGACTGGTGGGCTATGGCGTGCTCGGCAGTTTCGAGGCGCAGCGCATCGTCGAGATCGTCGATTCCGAAGAGGTCTCGGACGACGCGCTCGAGCTCGCACAAGAGTTCTTTGCCGAGCTCGGCAAGGGATCGGTCTTGGTGGAGGACTCTGCGGGGCTCTTTCTCGGTCGTACCGTCGGCTCGATCGTGAACGAGGCCATCGTTGCGGTCAGCGAAGAGGTTGCGTCGCCGGAGGATGTGGACACCGCGATGCGGCTCGGCGCGAACTATCCGATCGGACCGATCGAATGGGGACGTGAGATCGGCGGTGCGCGCATCCGGCGAATCTTGAAACGACTCGCCGACGAGCAGGGCGAGCAGTTCGCACCGCATCGCGCGCTCTGGACGCTCGACGTTGCCGAAGAGCCCGTTGCCGGCGAGGCGGCGCAGTGAATCGCGACGTCTGGGTGATCGACGCGGTCCGCACTCCAATCGGGCGCTATGGCGGAGCGCTCGCGGGAATTCGTCCCGACGATCTGGCGGCGATCGTGCTCCGTGCTATCGTCGAGCGTACCGGCGTTCCGCCGGCGGCGATCGACGACGTCTATCTCGGTGCCGCCAATCAAAGCGGTGAGGATAATCGCAACGTAGCGCGGATGGCGGCGCTGCTTGCGGGATTTCCGGTCGAGGTGCCCGGCGCGACCGTCAATCGGCTTTGCGGGTCGAGCCTCCAGGCAATTAACTCCGCCGCGGCGGCGATTGCGTGCGGCGAAGGCGACCTCATGATCGCCGGCGGGGTCGAGTCGATGACGCGCGCGCCGTACGTCCTGCCGAAGAGCGACGCGGCGTTCGGGCGCAAGCAACACCTTTTCGATACCGTCTTGGGATGGCGAATGGTCAACCCCGCGATGCCGGCGGAGTGGACGATCTCGTTGGGCGAAACTGCCGAGAAGGTCGCGGAGCGTTACGGCATTACGCGGCTGGAGCAAGACCGCTTCGCGCTCGAGTCGCAGTTAAAATGTAAGGCCGCGACCGAACGCGGCGCTTTCGTCGCCGAGATCGTGCCGGTTGCGGTTCGTGACGCTCGAGGTTCTGAGCGAATCGTCGCCCGCGACGAGCATCCTCGTCCGGAGACGTCGCTCGACGCCCTCGCAAAACTGATGCCGGCGTTTCAAGAGAAGGGTACCGTGACGGCGGGCAACTCCTCGGGGATTAACGACGGTGCCTCGGCGCTGCTCCTCTGCGAGGCGGCGGCCGCGCGCCGTTTCGGCCTCACTCCCATGGCGCGCTTCGTGGCCTGCGCATCGGCCGGCGTCGCACCCGACGTGATGGGTCTCGGACCAATTCCCGCAACGCGCAAAACGCTCCGGAGCGCCGGCATCACGGTTGCGCAGCTCGACGCGATCGAACTCAACGAAGCCTTCGCCTCGCAAGCGATTGCCTGCATGCGCGAGCTCGAGTTCGATCCGGAGCGCACCAATCCCAACGGCGGTGCGATCGCGCTTGGCCATCCGCTCGGTGCGAGCGGGGCTCGGATCGCCACCACGCTGCTCTACGAACTGCAGCGGCGCCAAGGCCGGTATGGCTTGGCGACGATGTGCATCGGCGTCGGCCAAGGGATTGCAACGGTATTCGAGCGCGTCGAGTTGAAGGCAGGAACATGACCACCACGATGGCGACGACGAAAACCCAGCTGCTGATTGGTTCGCAATGGCGCGATGCGGCAGACGGCGGAGTCTTCGCAGATTCCAATCCGGCGACCGGCGCGAAGATTGCCGACGTCGCCGACGCGACACGCGAGGACGTCGACGCGGCGGTCGCCGCTGCGCGGCAAGCCTTCGACGCTGGAAAGTGGCCGACGATGGCGGCGTCGCGACGGGCGAAGATCGTGTATAAAATGTCGCAGCTCCTTGCCGAGCGCGCATCCGAGATCGCGTTGCTCGAAGTGCGGGATAACGGCAAGAGCATCGCGACCGCTAAGGGCGAGCTGGGCGCGATCGTCGATACGTTCGAGTTCTACGCCGGCGCGGCGACGAAGAATTACGGCGAGACGATGCCGCCGCCGTTGCCGACCTACTTGGCCAGCACGATACGCGAACCGGTCGGCGTCGTCGGTGCGATCGTGCCGTGGAACTTTCCGCTCGTGCTGGCGTCGTGGAAAGTCGCGCCGGCACTCGCCGCGGGTTGCACCGTCATTCTCAAGCCGTCTTCGGCGACGCCGCTCACCGCACTCGAGTTGGGGAAGATCGGCATCGAGGCGGGTTTGCCCGAGGGCGTGCTCAACGTGGTGACGGGGTCGACGCATCCGGTCGGCGCGTGGATGGTCGAGCATCCCGGAATCGATAAGATCAGTTTTACCGGATCGACGGCAACCGGCAAGAGCGTCGCCGCGGCCGCCGCGCAAACCCTCAAACGCGTCACGCTCGAACTCGGCGGCAAATCGCCGGCGGTCGTTTTTGACGATGCCGATATCGAAGGCGCGGTTGCCGGCGCGCTCTACGGCGTCTACTACAATGCCGGTCAGTGTTGCGAAGCGCGTTCGCGCATTCTGGTGCAGAACGGCGTTTACGACGAGTTCGTCAGCCTCTTCGTCGAGAAGGCGAAGCGCCTGCGCGTCGGCGATCCCGAAGATCCCGCGACGCAGATCGGTGCAATCACGTTGCGCGACCAGTATCAAAAAATTCGCGACTACTGCGCGATCGGCGTTGCCGAAGGTGCGAACGTGCTCCTGGGCGGCGAGGCCGCCGAACTCGACGGTTCGTTCGCCGACGGGTTGTTCTGGAGCCCGACCGCATTCGAGGCTGAGCACGCGCACCGAATCGCGCGCGAAGAGATCTTCGGGCCGGTCGCGACCTTCGTTCGATTCGCCGATGAGGCCGAGGCGATCGCGCTCGCAAATGCGAGCGAGTACGGCCTCGCGGCGAGCGTTTGGTCGACGAATCTCGGACGTGCAAATCGCGTTGCGCGCGCGATTCGCAGCGGCTCGGTCGTGATCAATACACCCTATGCGCTCTTTCCCGGCGTGCCGTTCGGGGGATACAAAGCGTCGGGTTACGGTCGCGAACAGGGAATGGAGACGATGCGCCTCTACACGGAGACCAAGAGCTTACTGACGTTCATCGGCGAGAAGCCGATGGACCCGTACAAGGTATAGTCTTTCGCCATATGGACGAACCACTAAAGATCGGCACGGAGTACAGCACGACCTACGGGACGCTCTGGAAAGATGGAACGTACTTTCCGCGCGGCACCGAAGTCACGGTCGTCGGCTTGCACCTCGATCAAGGCTTCTGCGTGCGCTTTCCCTCCCTGGCCGATGGGGAGCCGCTGGAAACGTGGGAAGATTGGAGCGAAGTCGAATTTCTCGCCGAACAGGGATCGATCGAGCCGCCGAGCCGTCCGCTATCGACCGCGGTACTTTCCGAGGCGCGTGACGTTCTCTCGGAGGCTGAAGATGGTTGTCATCTTCACCTGCACGACGACGACACGTAGAAACGCTCGAACCCGAAACTGTTAAACTTGCCGATTTGGCCCAAATCAGGGCGTTTAGGTTCCTAAATTGATTGTCGAGCTCTGCCAAACTTCCCACGTCGCGCACGCCGACGATTTAAAGCTCGGCGAAATGAACGCAACCCAGCAGTAAAGCTTACTGGGCTTGAGGTTGTGGAAGTGGGCGAGTCCCTTCTTGCCGGTATACTCGGTATCGAAGGGCGTGCCGGGACGCGGGCTCGCCGTATTCTTCGGCGTCGATTCCTCAACCGGGACCTTTGCGGCCGGCGTGCCGTCGACCGTGACGAAGACGGTTGCCGTCTTGACGGACGGATTGGGAATCGGCGAACTCGGAGTGATGGTCGGACTCGGGGACGTCGAGCCGCTGCTGCAGGCGGCGACGACGAGTGCGGCTGCGACGAGCGCAAGGAGCAAGCGTTTGGGCATGGGCGGCTCGCTTCGACGCCCCGCCGCGCGCACCCGTTTCACGCACTCGTACAAAGATGAAAGTATCGTTGTGATTTTCTCTCGAGTGTCGCATAAAACTCGCGAAAAAGCGCCGCGGCCGCCGTTCCGGGCCAGTGCGCCGGGAGCAACTCGCTGGGCAAGCCCGGATCGAGATAGGCAAACTTGCGATAATCGTGGACGAGCCAGAGTCGCTCGACGAATGCGGCCTCGTCACTCAGGTCGTTTCGCACCCGTTCCCCGCGCAAGCGCGGCTCGTAGCGAGCGATGAACTGTCGATAGGCCGCGGCGATCGCCTCAATATCCCAGCAGCGCTCGAGCAGCTCCCGGTCGCTGCGCGGCCCTCGGTATTCGCTGGTAAAGAGATTCACGGCGTCGAGTGTATGGGTCGCGGCGGCGGCCTCGCGCGCTGCGGTCAGCGTGTCGGATGGCGAGATCCAGGTCGTCGGGGAAAGCTGAGCCCAGCCCAGCGCGCTCAGCTCGACGCGGAGCTGCTCGCGGCGTTTGCGATGGGCCTCGCCGATCGCGTAACTCATCAGCCGCCAGCGCCCGTCCCACTCGATGACCGGCCCGTAGATCAGGGGGCTGAGCTCCTCGATTCGACGCCGTCCGCGATCGGTGACGCGATAGAACGCCCGATTGCCCTCCCTCCGGGCGATCAGCCATCCCTGGCGTGCCATTCGTGAGACCGCCTGACGAACGGCGGGCGCGGAGACCCCAAAAGAGGACATCAGACGGATGAGCGCGCCGATCCAAAGGGAGCCGTCGCCCGAACGCCGGTGCACCATGTCGCCGTAGAGCGTAAAGATAAAGGAATTGGGGCGCGCAACCTGCCGCTCAGCCACCCTTGACACCTCCCCTCTTGCGACTTAGTATGACGGTATTCCTGACGACCGACGAAAATCCGTTATATGCTGAAAGGCACGTATGAACCGCATTTCAACCTTTGACGACTGGATATCGATGCTCGACGAGTGGCGGCGCGATATCGGGCTCGACCGCGAACTCGTGGACCGGTTCATGCCGGGCTATCAGTTCGAAGCAAAATACGGCGAGTTGCCGACCAGCGAGATCTACTTTGGCGACTTCAAGGGTGACCGGCGCTGGGATCGCGTGCGCGAGATTCCCGATCAACGCATGCGCGATGCAGTGCTGAACATGGTCGTCTATCAGGGCGATACCGAGTTTGCATCGAACGAGCAGCAGCGCTTCCTGGTCAACAATGCCCCGAGCGAATACGATCTGGCCGCGCTCGTCCGTATCATGGTCGAGGAGACGCGTCACGGCTATCAGATGTGTCATCTCATGGTCGAGCATTTCGGGAGCGAAGGGAAGATCGAGGCGCAGAAGATGCTCGAACGCCGCGCCTTCGGAAAGAAGAACCGGCTCCTCAATGCTTTCAACGACGACGTGACGCATTGGCTCGACTTCTTTGCCTATACCAACTTCATGGATCGCGACGGCAAGTTTCAGCTGACCATGCTCTCGCATTCGAGCTTCGCGCCGCTGGCGGCCTCGATGGGTCCGATGCTGCGCGAGGAATCGTTTCACATGGGAACCGGCATCACCGGGCTTCGGCGCATCGCCAAGGCCGGCGTCATCCCCGTCGAGATCCAGCAGAAGTATTACAACAAGTGGTTCTCGGGTTCGCTCGATCTCTTCGGCACCGATCACTCCGGTTCGGCCCAATGGGCCTACACGTGGGGCATCAAAGGCCGCGTCGACGAAGACAAGGCCGGCGAGCAGCCCGACAAAGATCGTCTGAACGAGCGCGCGCGTATGCAGTTCTTCGACGAAGCGCTCGCGACGGTTGCGCGCGTCAACGAAGTGAATCCGAGCGAGACGAAGCTCTACTTGCCGGATATGCGCTTCAATCGGAAGATCGGCGATCACTCGGCGAAACGTTACGCGGTCGATGGACGCGAGCTGACCGAAGCCGAGTGGGCGGCCTACGCCCCGACCGTACTGCCGTCCGAAGCCGACGAAACGACACTCAAAGAGTACTTCAAAGATCCGAACTGGATCGCACCAAAGGGGAACCTTGCATGAGCACGACCGTAAACGGGGCAACGCAGACGCCATTCGGACGCGAGACGCGTCAGTTCGACGGCAAACGCGTAATCAACTATTGGAAAGAGGGACACGTCGCCTTCGTCGAGATGGACGATCCGCCGGCGAATACGTACACGCACGAGATGATGCGCCAACTCGACGAAGCGATCTTGGATGCGCGGTTCGATTCCGACGTTGAAGTGATCGTGCTGACGGGAAAAGGGGAGAAGTTCTTCTCGGCCGGTGCAAACATCGGAATGCTCAACGCGGTGACGCCCGAGTTCAAGTATATGTTCTGCCTGCATGCCAACGAGACGCTGCTGCGCCTGGAGCAGTCTCCGAAGCTCGTCATCGCCGCGCTCAACGGACACTGCGTCGGCGGCGGCCTCGAGATCGCGATGGCCGCCGATCTGCGCATCGCGCGCAAGGACGCCGGGAAGATCGGTCTGCCGGAAGTTGCGCTCGGCGTCTTGCCGGGAACCGGCGGAACGCAGCGACTCGCTCGACTCGTCGGTAAATCGCGCGCGATCGAGATGATGATTACCGGAAAGACCGTGAGCTACGAACAGGCGCTCGACTGGGGCATGATCAACGACCTCTTCGAGGGCACCGCGAAAGAGTTTCGCGAGCAGATTACCGATTACGCCAAACAGTTTTGCTCGCCGAACAAGGCGCCGATGGCCGTCGGGCACATCAAGCGCAGCGTCCAGACCGGTGCCGAACTCCCGCTGCAGGACGCGCTCGCACTCGAACGTGAGCTGCAGTCGCTGCTCTTCAAGAGCGAGGATGCGAAAGAGGGTCTCGCCGCATACAACGAAAAGCGCGTCGCCCGCTTCAAGAATAAATAGAAACGGCGGCCAGCTAGCCGGGGCCGGCTCCGGCGCAGCTATAATCGAGCGTCGTGCTGCACAGTACCAGATCGAGTACGGTCTGCGTGCCGTGCTTCACGACGACGCTGCGATGTTGCGGCGGCACATCCTTCGAACTCGCTGAAAGCGTATAGTGACCGGGCGTCAATCCGTCGAGGCGGTAGGCACCGCGCTTGTCGGTGATCGTGCGCTGCGAGCCGATCGCGATGGAAACGTTGGCGAGCGGCTGCCCCGTCGTCAGGTCGGTGACGTGACCGACGAGCACGGCGAGTATCCACGTTGCGGCCAGCGCGCTCAAGCTGGGAGTTCTCACGGATCCACCGTAATCACCAGCTTGCCGTTGACGGCGCCTCGTTTGCTCTCCTCCAACGCCGCGACGGCCTCGGAGAGGGGACGTTCGCCGGCGATGTCGACGCGTAGGCGGCCTTGTTCGACCAGCTCCAGCAGCGTTCGCAGTCCGGCGTGCGAGCCTTGCGGCGTGTCGGCCATATAGAGGTTCTGCGCGGCAATCTTTCGTTGCGCGAACCACGCTCGTCGGCCGCCCCGATCGTCGAGACGATCGCGCCGCCGTCGCGCAGTACCTGCGCCATGGCCTCGATCGCGCCGGTATCGTCGACCAGATCGAGAACTGCATCGACTCCTTCGGGGTGCGCCGCCTTCACCGCCGTGCCGACGTCCTCGCGATCGTAGGCCACGAACTCGTCGACGCCAAGGCGAAGCGCCCGCTCCTCGTTTGAGGAGTGCGCGCTGCCGATGACGCGCGCCCCGCGGTCGTGCGCGATTTGCACGGCATAGCTGCCGACGCCGCCGGTCGCACCGAGAACGAGTAACGTCGTTCCCTTCGCGACGTGCAGCGCCTCGACGCCGGCGAGCGCCGTCAATCCCGCCGTCGGCAACGCTGCCGCATCCGCATCGCCGACGCTATCGGGAATCTTTGCCATCGGCTGTTTCGGGCCGTCTTCCGGAACGAGGGTGTACTGCGCGAACGCGCCGCGAGCCGAAATTCCGAAGACACGCTCGCCCTCGCGATACTTCGTGACGCGATCGCCGGTCGCGCTGACGACGCCCGCGAAATCCTGCCCGAGCACGAACGGGAATGGGCGATCGTCGCGTTCGCGCCGTTTCCAGTCGATCGGATTCACGCCCGCCGCCGTCACGCGCACGAGAACGTCGTGCGATGCCGCGCTCGGAACGGGAATTTCTTTGAGCGAACCGGCTTCGCCGCGGTGCTCGATCACGATGGCTTTCATGCGTTCCGTTTCTCCGCCGCCAGGGGTAGCCAAGATGGGAAGCATATAGACCTTCTTCGATGAAAAGCTCCTGCGAGCGCTGCAAAAAGCCCCTGCCGAACCATGCGGATGCTCGCATCTGCTCGTACGAATGCACTTTCTGTGCGGCGTGCGCCGACGCCATGAACGGACGCTGTCCGAACTGCGGCGGAACGCTCGCGGCTCCTACGGGGATCGCCTAACATGGTTACCGCGTTTATCCTGATGAATGTCGAACGTCCTCGCTTGCGGACGCTGGCCGACGACCTGCTCGCAATCGACGGCATCGCCGAGGTGTACTCCGTCGCCGGCCCCTACGATCTCATCGCCGTCGCTCGCGTTCGGCAGCACGAAGAGCTCAACGATCTGGTGACCGAACGCGTCGCCGCACTCGAAGGAATCCTCAGTACCGAGACGCTGATCGCTTTCCGCTCGCTGGCAAAGAAAGACCTCGGCCTGCTCTGGGATATCGGCAGCTAGGGAAGTTCGACGCGGTAGAGCGGCGTCGCGTCGATCCAAACGCGTTGTGGTTCTTTCCCGGCATAGGAGTCGAAGCGCACGACTGAGCTTCCGAGCGAGAAATCGCCGTTCGGCAGCGACGTGAGCTCGTCGGTTCCGTCGAACGTTAGCCGGCCTTTGACGATGAGCACGCGTGAGATCGCGGGCGAACCGAAGAACGTGTTCTCGTAACGACCGACCAGCGCGTCCCACGACGGCGGATGCGTAAACGCTCGCTGGCCGCGGTACCGCTCGTTCGGATACCACCGCGAACCGTACGTCATCTCAACGACGGCCTTGCTGCGATCGCGTCCGAAGGCGAGCAGAAAGAGGGCGTACTTGGGATCGTCGGCCCAGAAGACGTCCGGCCCGCGCGGATAGAGCGCGATCCTCTTCGAACCGTCGACCAACTGGAGGCGTTCGCCTTCGCTTACCACGCGAAGCGTCGAGCCGTCCGCACCCGTATACGTGCCGACGAACTCGTTCGAATTGGCGACGCGCGCGGGATCGGGAGCCGTGGGCGGCGCGGGAAGTGCCGCTCCGAGACTCTGCGCGCGAAGGGCGCTCATCGCATATCGCACGATCGCGCACGGGTGAAGCGGAGCTTCGACGAGATTGGCAAACGCGATGACGCCGAAGCCTCGGGTGAGATTCATCTGCATGCAGGCGGTGTAACCGGAGATCCCACCGGTATGGCCGATGAGCCGGTCGCCGCCGTCGTCGAAGACCGAGAGCCCGAATCCATAGCTCCGGTAGAAGGCCGGCCACTCTTGCAGCTCCGCTCCCGGCGAACCGGCCGGCTTTCCATTATTCAGCCGATCGGGATGGGTCATCGCTGCAAACGTCGCGGGTGCGAGCAGCGCTCTTCCATCGGAAGTTCGGCCGCCGTTGAGATAGAAGCGCATGTAGCGCGCCATGTCTTCCGGGGTCGAAAGCACCGAACCGGCCGGGTCGGCGAAATCGAGCGGGGGCGAGGCAACCAGCGGAGGATTCTGGGTTGCGGGGCGGTCGTTGTCGCGGAACTGATATCCGACCGCTGCGTTGCTCATCGCGGCCGGCGTAAAGACAGCAGAACTGCCGGTCATCCCGATCGGGTCGAACACGCGCGCCGTCACGGCGTCGGGCCACGATCGGCCATCGAGCCGCGCGAGAATCGCGCCCGCCGTCGCGTAACCGTCGTTCGAATACGACCACGAAGTTCCGGGCGCGAAGAGCGTCTTGGCGTGACGCAGCGCTAGGATATCGAACCCGTAGCCTTCCTCGGTGGCAAAATCGTCGGGGATCCCCGCGGTATGGGAGAGCAGCTCGTGGACGAGGATTGCCTTTCCGCCGCTATCGATGGCAAACCACGGAAGATAGCGGCGCACCGAAGCATCGAGATCGAGGCGTCCCGCATCGTGAAGCTGCAGCAACGCGAGCGCGGTCATCGATTTTGTGATCGATCCGATCGCAAAGCGCGTCTGCGGCGTCACCGGCGCGCCGGCATCGCGATTCGCGTATCCGAGCGTAACGATCGCGAGGGTCTTCGTACGATCCGTGATCGCGATGGAGAGTCCGGGCGTGCCTTGCTCGCGCATCGCTTGGGGCGCGTACGCCGCAATCGCAGCGAGCGCCGCGTCCAGCGTCGGGGCATCGGCCGCCGTTGCCGATCCGGGCAACGCGCTCCACGAGAGCGCGAGCGCGACGCACGCCGCGCGCATGATAAAGGAAGCTAGCCGCATGGCCGCTGATACTCAAGTGCAACGGCCGATTCCTAGTGGGGGTTAAGCTCGGTACCATGGCACGCATCTACGAAAATCTCGCCGATACCTTCGGCAACACGCCGCTGGTGAAGCTCCCGCGGATGGCGCGAGATCTTCCGGCGACGCTCTTGGTGAAGATGGAGTCGTTCAATCCCGCCGGTTCCGTCAAGGATCGCATCGGCGTAGCGATGATCGAAGCAGCCGAGCGCGACGGCCGGCTGCGTCCCGGCATGACCATCCTCGAGCCGACGAGCGGTAATACCGGCATCGCGCTCGCCTTCGTCGCGGCCGCGAAAGGCTACCCGGTCATCTTAGTCATGCCGGATACGATGACGATCGAGCGGCGGAATCTGCTCAAGGCCTATGGCGCACAGGTCGTTTTGACCCCCGGTGCCGAGGGAATGCCACGCGCGATTGCGCGCGCAAACGAAATTCTCGCCGAAAACCCGTCGAAGTATTTCATGCCGCAGCAGTTCGAGAATCCCGCGAACCCCGAAATCCATCGCCGCACGACTGCCGAAGAAATTTGGCGCGATACCGATGGCGCCGTTGATGTGGTTGTCGCCGCGATCGGAACGGGCGGAACGATCACCGGCGTCGGCGAGGTGCTCAAGTCGCGCAAGGCCGGTGTGACCGTCATTGCAGTCGAACCCGACGCGTCGCCGGTGCTCTCCGGTGGCAAGCCGGGGCCGCACAAAATCCAGGGCACCGGCACCGGTTTCGTGCCCAAGGTGCTCAACACCAAAATCTACGACGAAGTGATTCGCGTCACCGACGCCGACGCGATCGCAACCACGCGCCGCCTGGCGCGTGAGGAAGGGATGCTCGTCGGCATCTCGACCGGTGCGAACGTTTGGGCCGCGTTGCAGGTGGCCGCGCGCGCCGCGCTGCGAGGAAAGACGATCGTTACGATCGGCTGCGACACCGGCGAACGCTATCTCAGCAATCCGGTCTTCGCCGAACAAGAGGCGACGATCGTCGAACCAGCGCTCGTTTGATCCCGCAACCGCCCTTCGACAAGCCTAGGGTGACGGAAGAGAGCGCGATCGTCGTTGAGGTAACGCGGGGTGACATCGTCGAGTCGCTTCATCGCGTCGCCGCATGTGCGGTCGATGCGGCCGGCCGCGAAATCTACACGGCCGGGAACGTCGAGATGCCGGTCTACCTTCGATCGACCGCAAAGCCGTTCATCGCCGCTGCTGCAATCGAAGCCGGCGCTCGTGAAGCCTTCGGTCTCGATCAACGCGAGATCGCCGTGATGGCTGCTTCGCACTCCGGGGAGCCGATGCACGTGGAAGCGGTGCGCTCGATTCTGCACAAAATCGGCATGGACGGTTCGGCTCTCCAGTGCGGCACCCACGCTCCCTATGACGAAGCGTCGGCGAGAGCGCTGCTGCTTGCGGGAGAGCCGCCAACGGTGCTGCATAATAATTGCTCCGGAAAGCACGCCGGTATTCTCGCACTCTGCAAATGTATCGGAGCCGATCCAACGACCTACCTGAGCCCGCAGAATCCAGCGCAGCGGTGCATTCTCGATCTCTGCGCTCGCCTTTCCGACGACGATTCACAGACGTGGCCGCTCGCCGTCGACGGCTGCGGCATTCCCGTCTACGCAACGACACTTCGCCGAGCGGCGCGCTCGTTCGCGCGATTTGCTTCGCTCAGCAATATGCTCGATAGCGACGCAGAGGCGTTACGCGTCGTGCGCGACGCAATGGTCGCGTACCCGGAATACGTCGCCGGCACCGGACAGTTCGATACCGAACTGATGCGTGCCGGGCGGGGCGGGATCGCCGCGAAAGCCGGCGCCGAAGGCGTTCACGGCGTCGCCGCCATCGCGCTCGGCTACGGATACGTCTCCAAAGTGATCGATGGCGGCTCGCGCGGGCGCGGGCCGTCGACTGTCGGCGTACTGCGCCGTATTGGGGTTCTCGACGAGCGGCAGTGCGCCGAGCTCGAACGGTTTGCACGCCCCGCGCTGTATAATCGGGCCGGAGTAGCGGTGGGAGAAGTTCGAGCGATTGTCTGAGTACCTAAACCGGCTGCAGGAGCGGGTCTTGGTCTTTGACGGCGCCATGGGCACGCAGCTGATGGCGCTGGAACTCACTGCCGGCGATTTCGGCGGTCCCGCCTACCACGGATGCAACGAGGGACTCGTCCTCACGCGCCCGGAGATCGTCCGCGCGATTCACGAATCATATCTCGCCGCGGGGGCGGACGTCGTGGAGACCGATACGTTCACCGGCACGAGGCTGAAGCTCGACGAGTACTCACTGGGCGAGCGCACCCACGAGATCAATCTGCGCGCGGCCGTTCTGGCACGCGAAGCGTGCGACGCGTTCACGACGCCGGAGCAGCCGCGTTTCGCCGCCGGCTCGATGGGTCCGACCGGAATGCTCGTCTCTTCGTCGGATCCTTCGCTCTCAAAAATCACCTACGAGCAACTGCGCGACCTCTACGCCGAACAGGCGCGGGCGCTTGTCGAGGGTGGCGTCGACCTGCTCATTCTCGAAACCATGCAGGATCTGCTCGAACTCAAGGCCGCAATCGCCGGAATTCGCCGAGAGTTCGCGCGCGGCATGCGCCGCGTGCCGATCCAGGCGCAGCCGACGCTCATCACCGAGGGACGGATGCTGCTGGGCACCGACATCCGCGCGGTTTGCGCGGTGCTCGACTCGCTCGAGGTCGAGGTCGTCGGTTTGAATTGCTCGACGGGTCCCGCGCAGATGCGCGA
Organism: Candidatus Cybelea sp.; assembly: GCA_035695445.1. Lineage (GTDB taxonomy): Bacteria > Vulcanimicrobiota > Vulcanimicrobiia > Vulcanimicrobiales > Vulcanimicrobiaceae > Cybelea. The sequence goes on from DASRSI010000002.1 coordinate 111,882, forward strand.
TTCGATTCGTTATCTCTGCGAGCAGTCGCGCGCCTTCGTAAGCGTCATTCCCAATGCAGGATTGCCGCTGATGGGAGCGCACGGGGAGACGATCTACCCCGAAGGACCGGATGAACTGGCGGCCGAGCTCGCCGCATTCATTCGTGATTTCGGAGTCAACGTCGTCGGCGGATGTTGTGGAACGACGCCCGAGCACATCGTGGCGCTTCGTCGGGCAACCGAGGCGGTCGCGCGCAAGCCGCGGCCGGCAGCAAGGGCGCGTGGTGAGGAGGTGGCCTCCGCGATTACGGCGGTAGCGCTCGAACAAGAGCCGGCGCCGCTGATCGTCGGCGAGCGAATCAACTCGCAAGGGTCGCGCAAGATCAAGCGCCTTCTGCTCGAGGATCGTTACGACGATATCGTGCTCGTCGCGCGCGAGCAAGTCGAGGGAGGCGCGCACGTGCTCGACGTCTGTTGCGCGCTGACCGAGCGCGCAGATGAAGAGCAGCAGATGCGCGAGCTCGTGCGCAGGCTCGCGCAATCGATCGAAGCGCCGCTGTCGATTGACTCAACCGAACCGAGAGTCCTCGAAACCGCGCTCGCGAACTATCCCGGGCGCGCAATTCTCAACTCCATCAATCTCGAATCAGGTCGCGCGAAGGTCGACGCGGTCTTGCCGCTCGCGCGCGAGCACGGGGCCGCGGTCGTCGCGCTGACGATTGACGAGAGCGGGATGGCGAAGACCGCGGCACGCAAAGTTGAGGCCGCGCAGCGAATTTACGAGATCGCGGTCGGTGAATACGGGCTTGCGCCGGGCGCGCTGATCTTCGACGCCCTGACCTTTACGCTGGCGACGGGGGAGGCTGAGTTCGCATCGTCGGCCGTTGAGACGATCGAGGGAATTCGCGCGATCAAACGCGAGCTGCCCGGCGTTCTCACGTCGCTCGGCGTCTCGAACGTTTCCTTCGGTTTGAAGCCGACGGCGCGAGCGGCACTCAACTCGGTTTTCCTCTACCATTGCGTCGAAGCCGGTCTCGACTGCGCCCTCGTCCATCCCAAAGAGATCGTTCCGTACTTCGAGATCGACGGCGCGATTCGCGAGCTCTGCGACGATCTCGTCTTCAACCGACGTCCCGACGCCTTGACGCGCCTGATCGAGCACTTCGAGCACGGCGCGGGCGTGAGCGAAGAACGTGCCGAGTCAGACGCCGGCGACGAGCGTCCGATCGAGGAGCGCATCCACCAGGCGATTCTCCATCGCCGCAAGGACGGCATCGAAGCAAAGATCGACGAGGCGCTGCAGCGCTACTCGCCGGTCGAAGCACTCAACCAAATCCTCTTGCCCGCGATGAAGGACGTCGGCGACCGGTTTGGCCGAGGCGAGTTGATCCTACCCTTCGTGCTGCAGTCGGCCGAGGTGATGAAGAAGGCGGTTGCCCATCTCGAGCAGTTCCTCGAACGTACGGACGGAGCGACGAAAGGCACCGTCGTGCTCGCCACGGTCTTTGGCGACGTGCACGACATTGGCAAGAATCTCGTTCACACGATCCTTGCAAACAATGGCTACACCGTCCACGATCTGGGAAAGCAAGTTCCCGTCAACGTGATCTTGGAGAAGGCCGTCGAAGTGCGCGCCGATGCGATCGGCCTTTCGGCGTTGCTCGTTTCGACGAGCAAACAAATGCCGATCTGCATCGAGGAGCAGGACGCGCGCGGATTGCGCTTTCCCGTCATCGTCGGGGGCGCGGCAATCAATCGCGACTTCGGTCGTCGCATCGCCTTGCTCGAGGACGGGAATCGTTTCTTCGAACCCGGCCTCTTTTACGCGCGGGATGCCTTCGAAGGGCTGGATCTGATGGATGCGCTGACGAGCGATTCGCAACGCCGGGAAGAGCTCGTCGAGCGGACGAAGCGCGAGGCATTCGAGCAGCGCCGCCGGCGCGACGAACGGCCCACGCCGGCGAGCGCTCCCGGGCGCTCCGCCGTGAAAGAACGTCGCGTTGAGGTGCCGGTTCCGCCCTTTTGGGGCCGCCGCGTTTTGCGCGAGATCGATTTGCGCGAGGTTTGGCCGTGTTTCGATCTGCGCAGCCTCTACCGCCTATCGTGGGGTGGCGCAAACACCAAAGGCGCCGCCTTCGATCGCCTCGTCGCCGATGAGTTCGAGCCGCGATTGCACCGCTATCAAGCCGAGGCGCTCGCGGGCGATCTCTTGGAACCGCGGGTGGTCTATGGTTATTTCCCCGCTGCGGCGACCGGTGACGAGGTGATTCTCTACGATCCCGCCGACGCGCGTCGGGAAATCGCACGGATGAGCTTTCCGCGCCAAGCCGGCGGCGAGCATTTGAGCCTCGCGGATTACTTGCGCGATCCGAAAGAGGGTGCCGCGAGCGACGTCGTCGCACTGCAAATCGTCACGGTCGGCGCGAACGCGACGCGGCGTACCGATGCGTTGCAGGCCGCCGGCGAGTACGGCGAGTCGTATTTTCTCCACGGGTTCTCGGTGCAGGCCGCCGAGGCGCTCGCCGAGTACGCGCATCGCCGGATTCGGCACGAGCTCGGGCTCGACGGCGGTCGCGGGAAGCGCTACTCGTGGGGCTATGGCGCCTCTCCGAATCTCGAGCAACACGAGATCGTCTTCCGCCTGCTCGATGCCGGCGCCAACATCGGTGTGACCCTCACCGAGGGCTTTCAGATCGTTCCCGAGCAGTCGACCGCCGCAATCGTCATGCATCATCCGCAGGCGGCCTATTTCAATGCCGCCGCGACGCGAGAGCTCGCCTCGACGTAGACGCTCTTTCCTGCTCGCAGCAGGCCGCGGCAGGTTGTGGGCGTACCGTTTCACTTTATGACGGTCCACACGATCCTCTTTGTCGGTTTAGCGGCCGTCGCTGTCATGGTCGTCATTGCACTCGGCCGCGCGGCGGTCCGCGCCCATCCGCTCGGCGAGAGCCCGCTCAACTGGGCGATCGCGATCGTCATCGGTTTCGTGGCGAACTTCTTCGATACGCTCGGAATCGGCTCGTTCGCGACGACGACGTCGATGTACAAGTTTCTCCGGTTCGTGCCCGACGAGCGGATACCGGGAACGCTCAACGTCGGCCACACCTTGCCGACGATCGTCGAAGCGGCAATCTTCATCGGCATTATTGCGGTCGCCCCGCAGACGCTGATCTTGCTGATCCTTGCGGCGGTCGTCGGGGCGTGGCTCGGCGCGGGTTTCGTCGCTCGCTTGCCGCGGCGCTTCGTGCAGATCGGAATGGGGACTGCCCTCGCCGTCGCGGCGGTGCTTTTCATCATGGTGAATCTCAAGGGTAGCCAGTTCGGTCTCACCGGAAACGCGCTTGGGCTCGAGGGCGTTCGTCTGTGGATCGGCGTCGTGGTCAGCTTCTTGCTCGGAGCCCTTATGACGATTGGGATCGGTTTCTATGCGCCCTGTATGATCTTGGTCAGTCTGCTGGGGATGAATCCGATCGCAGCCTTCCCGATCATGATGGGTTCGTGCGCCTTTCTGATGCCGTTTGCGAGCTTGCGATTCATCCGCTTCAACGCGTTTGCGATGCTCGCCGCGCTCGGATTAACGCTTGGGGGAATTCCCGGCGTGTGGATCGCCGCGCACATGGTCTACCACTTGCCGATTTCTGCCGTACGTTGGCTGGTGGTGATCGTCGTGATCTACGCGGCCGTCACGATGCTGCGCTCCGCGGCGCGCGAAAGTGCATCCGAAACCTCCGGCCGGCCGGTTGCGGCCCCCGAATCGTTCGGCTAACGTCCTAGACCGCGACTTCGATGTGGTTGTAGACGAAACGGCCGCCGACCATCGTGCCGACGACGCGATACTCTTTATCCCAAAAGGAAAGATCGGCGCGCGCCCCGCGTGCGATTCGTCCCATCTCGCCGTCGTGGCGGATGAGCCGCGCCGGCGCGTGCGTTGCGGCGACGATCGCTTGCGCGAAGGGAATTTGCGCGTACGACATATAGTTGCGCAGCGCTTCGTCGATGCGCAGCGCGCTCCCGGCAATCGTGCCATCCTCGGCACGCATGACGCCGCCTTCGATATGATAACCGGGATCGGCGGCCGGCATATTATCCGTGACCAGCACGACGCGATCGCCGAGCGTCCGGTGCAGGATGTCGATCATGACCGGCGAGACGTGAAAGCCGTCGCAGATAACCTGAACGAGGGTTCGCCGGTCCTGAATGAAAGCGGCCAGAATCGACGGATCGCGGTGATCGAGCGGCGGCATTCCGTTGAACGCGTGGGTGAGCGAGCGGAAGCCCAGACCGATCGCGAGCATTCCTTCGCGATAGCGTGCGCCGGTATGGCCCGCGGAGCAGGCGACGCCGTTCTCCAAGAAGACGCGCAGCGCGTCGGCGGCCCCCTCGATCTCGGGCGCCATCGTCACGAGCAGACAGGCGCCTTTGCAGGCGTCCACCATCTCTTGCGCGTGTGAAGCACTTGCCGGCAACAGCCACTCGTGCCGATGAATCCGCCGAAACTTCGGATTGAGGAACGGCCCTTCAAAATGAATGCCCAGACAGCGCGCCCCGCTCGGGGGCTCCTCTTCGAGCTGATTTGCCGCTTCGACCAGTTCCGAGGCTGCGTGGAGCATCGATTCCCACGGCGCCGTCATCACGCTGGCGACGAAACCGGTCGCACCGTTGGCTGCATAGCTCGTCCCTGCGATGCCCAGCGCATTGCCTTGGTCGCGGTTGAAGAGGTACTCGTCGGCGCCGTTGGTGTGCAGATCGATCAAGCCTGGCGCGATGCTGCTTCCCGGCGGAAGCGGGAAGTCCGAGGGTCCGTCGGCCGCGAGGACGCTCGCAATCCGTCCGTTCTCGACCGCGAGACGTCCGTAGGTCGAAGTGCCGTCGCCGACGGCGATGAAAGCCGGGCCGAGCAGTGTCGTCGACATGCTAGACGATCAACTTCGTATCGAGGCGAGAACTTCGTCGCGATGCTTCACCATCAGCGCTTCGGTATCGCCTTCCACGTTGAGCCGCAGCAGCGGTTCGGTATTTGATGGGCGCACATTCATCCACCAGTCGGGATAGGAGATCGTCACACCGTCGACGCGATCGATCTCGGCGTCGGGATAATGCGCCTCGATCTCCTGCAGCGTGGCGGCCGCGTCGGCGACGTGCGTGTTGACTTCACCCGACCGAAAGCGAGTGTCGATCGGAGCAATGACTTCACTGACCGGTTTGCCCGCTTCGCTGAAGAGCTCGAGGCACTGCAGAAGCGCGATCATTCCGGAGTCGGCATACCAGTTGTCGCGAAAGTAGAAATGACCGCTGTGTTCGCCGCCGAAGACGACGTCTTGTTCGCGCATGACGGCTTTAATAATCGAGTGACCGACTTTCGATCGGATCGGTACGCCGCCGGCCTTCAGAATCAGCTCCGGCACGCTCCGGCTGCAGATGAGATTGAAGAGAATCTTCGCGCCGGGGTGCTTTTTGAGCGTGTTGAGCGCGACCAGCGCGGTGACCGTGCTCCCGTCGACCAGATCGGCCTTCTCGTCGACGATGAACATCCGGTCTGCATCGCCGTCGAACGCGACGCCGAGATCGCACCGGTGCCTTCGCACCTCGGCTTGCAGGTCGATCATGTTCTCGGGTTCGATCGGGCTGGCTGGGTGGTTGGGAAAGCTGCCGTCCAATTCAAAGTAGAGTGGTATCACCTCGCACGGCAGGCTTTTGAAGACGTGCGGTATCGTCTCACCGGCCATGCCGTTCCCGGCATCGACGGCAATCCGGAACGGCGCGATCTTAGAGCGGTCGACGAACGAGAGGCAGTGTTTTGCGAAGTCGTCGAGAACGTTACGGTGAGAAATGGTCCCCCCGGCGCCGCTCTTGGGAGGCAGCTCTCCCGAAAGCAGCCGATCCCGTATTGTCGCCAAGCCTGTGTCGAGCGAAATCGGCTGGGCTTGCGAGCGGGTGAACTTCATTCCGTTGTATTGGGCCGGGTTATGCGAAGCCGTTATCATCACGCCACCGTCGAACTCAAACTTTCCGACCGCAAAATAGAGCGCATCGGTGGAGACCATTCCAATGTCGACGACGTCGGTGCCCGCGTCGGTGGCGCCGCGTGCGAAGGCCTCGCAGAGCTTTGCTCCCGAGGGACGCATATCGCGGCCGACGGCTACCGTCGTTCGCGCTTTGCCGGTACCCCGCTCGGATTCGAGCAGCGGTATGAAGCTGCGCCCGATCGCGTACGCGACGTCGTCGCTCAGCTCGGATGGATAAACCCCGCGGACGTCGTAGGATTTAAAAATCGTGGGGTCGACTCGCACAGCCTGCGCTTCTTCGACCGCGCTTCGGTGACGCCTTCGTGAAGAACGAACCGCTCGCAAACCTCACCGCGACGCTGCTGCTGACCGCGTTCCTGGTCGTGACGCTCGGCTTCGCGATCGAAGGCACGTTCGAGACGCGTGCCCAGATCGCCAGCACCTTCGCGCGGCAGGCGCAGATCCAGCAGGCGCAGCTCGCGCTCGAGGAGCTGCTGCGGTTACAGATCGACGAAGAGAACTTGCTGCGCGGTTACGTCTTGACACGCGATCCGTTCTACATTGCGCAATACCGGCAAGCCGCCGCCGGATACGACGCGAAAGAAGCGGCGATTCAAAAGATTCTGACCGAAGAGCGTTTGACCGAACCCGTGCAGCTGCTCGGTGCGTACGGACACCTGCAATCGCGGTGGCGCGACGAGGTCGCGCATCCGCTTTTGCGCGATCCCCGCCGGCCGCTCGTGGAGATCGACAAGCGCAACAAACTCTTTTCCGATTACGAGACGCGAACGGTCGCGGCTATTCGCGAAGCGCTCGCCGCCACCGATGACGGTTTGGTGCGCAGCACGCAGATACAGCTCGATCGCTCCTCCTATATGCGCGCCTTCTGGGTGCTCGTCTTCGGATTGCTCGCCATTCTTTTCAACGCCTTTCGATCTCGTCTCAATCGCGAACTCGAGCACGAACGCACCATCACCGAAATTTTGCAGCGAGCCTTCCGTAGCGAGTCGGTCCCGCTCCCGCACTGCGAGGTCGGCAGCGCGTACCTCTCGGCAACCAGCCATCTCGCGGTCGGCGGAGACGTCTTCGACGTTTTTCGGCTCTCCGCAAATCGCGCGCTCGTCTTGATCGCCGACGTTAGCGGGAAGGGTGTCGACGCGGCGGTGCTCACCGCGTTCATCAAGTTCATGATTCGTGCGATCGCCTTGCGTCAGAGCGAGCCGGGCGCGATCCTCTCCGAGTTCAACAGCGCGTTTTCAAAAGCGGTCGGCAACCCTTATCTCTTCGTTTCGATGTTCGTCGGCGTGCTCGATACGACCATTTTCCGTCTCGAGTACGGAAGTGCCGGGCACGATTGCGCCTATCTTCGCCGCCGCTCGGAGGTCGAACAGCTCGAAATCACCGGGCCGGTCCTCGGCGTCATGGAGGAGCCGTTCTACTCCAAAACGATCGACTTGAATCCCGGCGATATGCTCGTGCTCGCAACCGACGGGTTGACGGAAGTGCGCAATCGTGAAGGAAAGCCGCTGCTCGAAGCCGGTGCGATGGAACTCATCGGCCGCTCCGGTGCGCACGCGCAGCAGCTCGCCGACGAGCTCGTCGCGCAGGTTCGCGCGCGCAGCGGAAGCCGTCTGCACGACGATTTGGCCATTCTCGCAATTCGGATGATGGACATGGAGCCGCCACGTGCGTAAATTCGGGGTCGCGCTCTTGTTCGTTTGGTTGGCGGCCTCCGGCATCGCGCTGGCGGACTGCAAAGTGCATCGAGGCGATCACGTGGTTCTCTACAGCACGGCCGACGATCCCTCGGTGCTGCTCTGGGATTCGCGTGCGCGTCTGCGCGCTTACCACGCGGCCTCCTTCGACGAAGCCCAAGCCATGCTGCCGCATGCGCTCCTGGTACCGCCCGGAACGCGCGCAATCGTCATCTCGTGCGTTCCGGCGTACGTCGAGTCGCCGCTCTTCGCCGCACCCGACGACGCGATCGGCATTACCATCTCGAGCGGCCCGCAACGCGGCACTACGCGTTGGGCGCTTGGTTCCGACGTGCGTCCCGTTCCGCCCGAGCACCATTAACCTGCGGCGGCCGGGCGAAGACGCGTAAGCCTCCGCCCGGAAGACGAAGCGACTCCATCGCGATTCCGTAAACGGCCTCGAGCTGGGGGCCGCCGAGTAGTGCGTCGGGCTCGTCGAACGCGAGCAGCGTTCGGTTGCCGAGCAGACCGATGCGATCGGCGTAGGCGGCCGCTTCGTTGAGATCGTGCAGGGCGCAAACGACGGTCTTTCCCGTGCGCGAAAAGGCGTGCAGCAGCGTGAGAATCTCGTGGGATATTCGCACGTCGAGGTGACTCGTCGGTTCGTCGAGCAAGAGAATCGGCGTTTCCTGGGCGAGTCCGAGCGCGATCCAAACGCGTTGCTGCTCGCCCGAGCTGAGCGTCGAAAAGAGCCGCTGCGCGAAGCCTTCCATTCCGACGGCCTCGAGAGCGCGCGCCACTGCGACGGCGTCCGATCCGCGCGTCTGCCACTCCCACCAGCGATGGTGCGGGAATCGGCCGATCGCAACGACGTCGCGAACGCTGAGCGCGTCGAGCAGCAGCTCGTCACCGGTGACGAACGCAATACGGCGCGCTCGTTCGAGTGGACCAAGTTGTGCGAGCGGTCCGCCATCGATCAGAATCTCGCCCTCCTCGGCGGGATGGAGTCCGGCAATCGCGCGCAGCAGCGTCGTCTTGCCGACGCCGTTTGGGCCGAGCAGCGCGACGAACTCGCCGGTTCCGATGCGCGCCTCGACGTGCGTCAGCCACGGACGGCCGCCGATGCAAAGCGAGAGATCGCGAAGCTCGATCATCCGCCGCTCCGGTTCGCGGCGGCGCCCGGCCGCAGGTAGAGATAGAGAAACGCGGGGACGCCGATAAAGGCGAGGAGCACGCCGATCGGAAGCTCGGCCGGTGCGACGATGCGGCGGCAGATCGCGTCGGCGATCATGCAGAGCGCGCCGCCGATGGCAACGCACGCCGGCAAGAGCAGGCGAGCATCCGAGCCGACGATGCGCCGCGCGACGTGCGGCACGATCAATCCGACGAATCCAACGAGCCCCGCGAGAACGACGCTCGTCGCCGCGAGCAGCGACGATGCAGCAAGGATGACCCATTGCGCGCGTTCGACGTCGAGGCCGACGGCGCGAGCCCGTAAATCGCCGACGCGCAGCGCGTTGAGCGACGGCGCGGAAACGAACGTCAGCAGCACGCCGAGGCCGGCGTACGGCGCGACGACGGCGAGATCGTGCCAACCGCGCCCGGCCATCGATCCGGCGAGCCACGCAAGGATCGTGCCCGCATAATCGCTCGACTGCGCTCGGATCACCGCGAGGGCGACGATAGCGGCGAAGAGCGTCGAGAGCGAGACGCCGGCGAGGATGAGGCGATTGGGATCGATCCCACTCCCTCGACGCGCGAGCGCGGCGACGAGCAGCGCCGCGCCGAGCCCGGCGACGAAGCCGATTGCCGGCAGCGTGCTGATCGCCGCACCCGCGAGAACCGCAATCGCTATCGCCGCCGCCGCCGCCGCGCTCACGCCGGTCAGGTACGGATCGGCGAGTGGATTGCGAAGCATGCCTTGCAGCATCGCGCCGCAGAGCGCGAGCGATGCACCGACCGCGGCGGCGATGCAAACGCGCGGAAGCCGAAGCTGCCAGACGATCGTGTTGATCGCGCCGGATCGATGCGGATCGAGCAGTTCGTGCGCGATTTGCGCGGCGGAGAGCGGCGTACCGCCGACGAGCAGACTCACCGCACCGGCAGCCGGCAGCAGCAACACGAGCGCCAGCGCGGTGATGCGTTTCAACGGCTACGCATTTCGAGGCTGAACGAACGCCCCGGCATCGGATACCCGGCGTAGATTGCGTAGCGATCGTTGCCGAGGTTGTAGCCGCGGAGCGACAGGATCAGATGCGAGCCGAACCGATAGCCGGCGTAGCCGTTGACGAGGGTATACGTCGAAGGCTGATAGGTCGAATAGATCGGGGACAGGTATGGATCGGCATTCTCCTGCGGACCTTGCGTTTGCATGACGACGTTAAAGCCGTCGACGCGGCTCTGCGGGGGCGCGACGTAGCGCAGACCGAGATTCGCCGCGAAGACCGGTCCTCGGCCGGGCAGACGCGTGTCGGTATCGAGATCTTGCGCCCGATAGAGATTCGTCACACCGAGCGTCGCGCTATAGCCCCGATATGGCGGCGTCGAGGCTTGCAGCGAGAGGCCCGCGATCGACGCGCGGCCGACGTTCTCCGGAATGTAGTACGGTGGCGGCGAAACGATGAGGTTCGAGCCGCTCATGGCAAACCAGCCGAGACTCAGACCGCCGGCGATCGTCGGCGCGACGAGCGTCGCGTCGGCGACGCGCGTTCGTTCCGGTGCGAGATTCGGATTCGAGAAGCCGGGATAGTAGAGTTCTTCCGCGGTCGGCGCGCGAAACGCGGTTGCTGCATTGATCTTGAATTGCAGCGTACTTCCGAGCGGAGCGACGCCGCCGAGCGACGGCGAGTACGCGCCGCCGAGCCCGCCGTCACGCTCCCCTCGCAGGCCCGCATAGACCTGCTCGCCGCGTTCGCCAAACCATTGCGACTGCAGGTACGCCGCGGTCTGTGCGTACGGATTGAAGACCGGTGCATTGTCGGCGGCAAAGGCCGACCCGCCGCCGGTTCCCGCGTCGACGCGCGCGATGCCCCGCATGAGATCCACGCCGTAGACCAAACGCTGGTGATCGTCGCCGGTGACGTTGCGAAGACTCGCCATCCAGTGCTGATCGTAGAGCGCCTGCGCGAAGGGTGGATTCGACGTCATGCCTGGGCCCGGCGTCGGATAGGAGTTCGGACACGTGTAATCGACCGGCGTGTTGCACGTGTAGGCGAGATCTTGCGACGAATCGCCGAGGTCGAGCGTCGTCGCGGAGCGCGCGCCCTTATGCTCGACGTTGAGTCGTAGGTCACGATTGACGTTCTTCTGTTCGCTGGTTGGCGAAAAAAAATCGAGTTCACCTGGAACGCCCGAATTGGCGTCGGCCAAATCGCCGCTGATGGTGAAGTTGAACTGGCCAACCGCGTGCGCGTACCGAGCCGTCACGCTGGTCAAACCGGCCTGCGCGTTTTGCCTATTCGGCGCGTTCACAACCGAGTAGTCGTTCGTCGCATACGTGCGCTGGAACGTGAGAAACGGCGTTTGAAACAAGTAGGTCTGTTCGTCAAACGATCCCGTTGCGACGGTCGCGTCGGTTTGCGCCGTAGGGTTGGCAGTGATGATGTTGATCACGCCCCCCATCGATCCCGATCCGTAGAGCGTCGAACCTCCACCCTCGACGACTTCGATGCGACCGACGCCGCTCACCGAGAATTGTTCGAGGTTGATGTCGTCGATCTCTCCGCCGGCCATCGGCAGGCCGTCGACGAGGATCAAGATTTGCTGCGCCGAGCTGCCGCGGATGCCGACGGTCGCAGCTGCACCGAAGGCGCCGTAACGAACGATATTGACTCCTGGAACTGCCTCGATCGCGTCGGCGACCGTGCGGTCGCCGTCGCGTGCAATTTGCGCCGCGGTCACCACGTAGGTGGTGCGGGCGGTCCGGGCGGCCGATTCGAGCCCGCGGTCGCTGGTTACCACGTGCGCGATCTGCGGCACGGGGCTCGGAGATGGTGAAGGCGAGGGTGAGGCAGCAGCGACCGAAATCGCCGCAACGATCGTCGAGAGCATCGCAATCCTTTCCTTGGCGCGAGGCGGATTATGCAGAAAAGCGTTTGCGACGATATCCTGACTCGCGGATCCTCACCGGTGCTCGAGCCTTCCCATCCGCAAAGGACAGTGGCTCGAGCGGCTCCCCGCATACAGTGGCGCGACCGTGCCGGCCTCACACCGGCTTCCCGCGCAAACGTACGACCGGAATTGCGCAAAGGTCGGCGCGCTCCTTCCTGCGTACTCGGTCGGGGTGCGCTCGATGAGGCGGATCGTTCTTGCGTGCTGCGCAGCTGCGCTGCTGACGGCGTGCGCCGCGCGTACGCCCGCGCGCGAGAGTGCGCCGAAGACGCCGGCAAGCGGAGCGCGGGTCGTGACGCTTGTGCCTTCCTTCGCCGACGATGCCTATGCCATCGGGGCGGGGGCGCAGCTCGTTGGCGTCTCGGGCTTCACCGACGCACCGCAGGCCAAAGAACTTCCGCGAGTTGCCGACGCGAGCAGCGTTGACGACGAAGCGATCGTCGCATTACGCCCGACGCTGATCGTCGGCATTCCCGCGCAAGAGCGCCTGACCGAGCCGCTGCGGCGCGCGGGCTTGCACGTCGTCTATCTCGCCGACGATTCATACGCATCGATCTTCGAAAACTTGCAGCGTATCGGCGAGCTTACGGGTCACGTGCGCGAAGCGCGAGCGACGATCGCGCGTTTGCGGCGCGAGACCGCGCGTCTCCACGCGAGAACCGGCGTCTTCATACGTAAACCGAGCGTCTTTATCGTGCTCGGCAGCGGTCCGATCTGGACGGCAGGCTCCGCCTCGTATATCTCGACACTTATCGCACTTGCCGGCGGCACGAACGCCGCAAACGATCTGCGCAATGCGTACGGCGTCTACAGCGCGGAAGCGCTCTTGCGGCGGCAGCCCGACATGCTCGTCGCCGACTCCGCGGTCCATCTCGGCGGCGCGCTCGACCGCGAGCCGTGGCGAAGCTTGAACGCCGTGCGTCTCAAACGGCTTTACGACGTCGATCCCAAAATCATCGAGCGCCCGGGACCGGCATACAATAAGGGTATCCGATGGCTCGTCGAACGTCTGACGCCACTCGCAATCGCGACGCCGTAAACGGCAACGCGCTCGTCGTCGCCGTCGAGACGCGTGCGCTGCACGACGTTCTCGAACCGGAGCTGGCGGAGTTCGAAGCGCTCGCAGAGGCGGCCGGCGCGCGAATTCTGGGGCGGGTCCTTCAACGCCGTGAAAACGTCGATCCGGCAACGCTGGTCGGCAGCGGCAAGGCGCGTGAAATCGCCGAGCAAGCCGAGGCGCTCGATGCCGACTTGCTGCTGGTGCTCAACGATCTGCGGCCGCGCCAGCGAAAGAACCTCGAGAAGATCGTGCCGCTGCCGATCGTCGACCGCACGATGCTGATTCTCGACGTCTTTGCGCGCCATGCGCGCAGCCGCGAAGGGAAGCTTCAGGTCGAGCTGGCGCAGCTGCGGTACCGTCAGGCAAATCTGATCGGTTCCGGCGCCGATCTCTCCCGGCTGGGCGGCGGCATCGGCACGCGCGGCCCGGGTGAGACGAAACTCGAAGTCGATCGCCGTCGCATCGGCGAGCGGATCGCCGTGCTCAACCGGCTGCTCGCCGACGTTCGCCGTCAACGCGCCGTTCGGCGATCGTCGCCCCGCGACGAGCCGCTCGTCGCGCTGGTCGGATATACGAACGTCGGAAAGTCGTCGCTCCTCAACGCGCTCGCCCGCAGCGACGCATACGTCGCCGATCGTCCGTTCGCGACGCTCGATCCCACGATTCGGCGCGCCTACCTCGCGCCCGGCAAATACGCTCGAATCGCCGATACGGTCGGCTTTATCACCGACCTTCCGAAAGATCTCGTCACCGCGTTTCGAGCGACGCTCGAAGAGTTGCGCGAAGCGAGCCTGCTGCTTCACGTACTCGATGCGAGCAATCCGCAATGGCCTCGCCAACGCGGCGCGGTCGAGGCGATTCTGCACGAGCTCGAGATCGACCGGACGGCGCGCCTCGACGTCTTTAATAAATGCGATCTCACGCCATCGGAGCTTCCTGACGATCCGGGGGCCTACTATATCAGTGCGAAGACGGGAGCAGGCCTCGACACGTTGCGGTCCGCAGTGAGCGATCGCCTCGCATGAAGGCGCGAGTCGCGGGCAGATTTGCGGTGCTCGTTCTGCTTGTCGCGGCGGGATGCACGCGGGACAGCGACGATGCGTTCGTTGCGTCGGTGCGGCGTTTGCGCCCGGCAGTCGTGATGCTTTCGATGCGCGTCCCGCCCGAGCACAAGAAAGACCGTTACGACGACGCCTATGCCACGGGCTTCGTGGTCGCCTCCGGAACGTGGGGAAGCGACATTCTGACGGTGCAGCACGCGATCGACGGTGCGTGGAATCTCCATCTGACGATTGGGAACCGCACGCGCGCCGCCGCGCGCGTCATAGCTTCGAACGAAGATCTCGATCTCGCGCTGCTCCGAACGCCGCGCGGCCGCCTGCCCACCATTACTCTGGGTTCGTCAACTCGTCTGCAGGACGATGTCGGACGCGAAGTTGGACTGCTCGGCTACCCGGTCCCCGATGAGTTCGACGACGAAGGGTTAGGATTGGCAACCTCGCTGGATACCGGCCGGCTCTCATCGATTCGCAAGGATGCACTCGAGGTCACGCTCTCAATCGTCCCAGGCGAGAGCGGCGCCCCGGTATTTATTGCGAACACCGGCGAGGTCGTCGGCGTCGCCGATTCGCGCTTCGACGAAGAGCGAAGCATCGGCTTCGCGTTGCCGGTGGAGGACGTCAAGAGTTTTCTCCATCGCTACGACCGGGTTCACGGGTTTTAACGTCCGGAAGCGGATACTTAAACTCTCCATGCGCCGCGACGTGAATACTCGAGCGGTCGCCGATCCACTGCAGCGGCGGTATCTCGAAGAAACGCGCGAGCACGTTGAGCCGTGCGGCGTAACCGGAGCGTAAGCTCGCAAAGCGGCGCCAGGCGTCGTCGCGCGGGTTCAGCTCGTAGGCCGCGGCTTCGAGACGGTCGCAGGCGTGGTCGAATTCGGAGCGTTCGATACCGACGCTCTCTTCGGTAACCTCCGCGCGAAAGTACCGGGAGAGGTCGCGCGTTGCATGGCGTCCGACGTTGTAAAAAATACGGGCCTGCCCGTCGCGCACGTCCCGGAGCGTCGTCATCATGAGCGTCGCGGCGTCGAGCAGCGTGCCGAGGGTGCCGATCCACGACTGGTCGTCGTGGCTCGAACGGAAGAACGCCAGCGACGGATAGGCGAGGTGGCTCTCCATCACCGCGGCCGCCCAGCGCTGGGCGTCGATCATCAGCGGCGGGAGATCGTCGTGCGTCCGAGAGTAGCCGGCGATCGCGAGCAGATTGACCCCGCTCGGCGGCGCACCGGCTCGAGCGGCAACCATCACGACGAACGTTTCGCGCTGCTGGAACGAGCCGAAGATCGCAAAGAGAAATGCGGTTTGAATCGAGAGGAATGAGAGGCCCGCCAGTGCCGCGAGAACGGAGACGAGGCGCGGAAGTGCGGAGCGGCCGACGATGTCGCCGAAACCGATCGTCAGCAGCGACGTGCCGGCGAAATAGAGCATCGTTGCGAAAGACGTATGTGAGGGCGCGATCCCACCGCGCATTCCCCAGAGCACGAGTGCGAATCCGAAAATCGATAGGGCTACCCAGAATCCGATCAGCGAGACGAGCATGAGTGGAGCAAAGACCGCGAGGAAATTCTCACGCTCGTCGGCATCGTCGGCATAAAAACGCCACGCCGCTCGCGGCCAGATCTTCCACATCGAGCGCCACACGTAGAAGCTGATCCGAAACCGCCGGCCCGTTGCGCGCGGCATCACGACCGATTGAAAGACGTCGCTCAGCGTCACTGCGATGACGACGAGGCCGATTACGATACTCAAGACGTTTAGCAGCATGTTCTGGCACCTAGGGCTTTCGTCGCGGCGGGGCGACAGGCCGCTCGAAGTCGAATGGGCGGTGCGATGGCCGTGATCTTCATTACGGGGCCGGTGCGTTCGGGAAAGAGCGCTCTCGGCGTTCGGCTCGCCCTTGAAAGCGGCTCTCCGGTGACCTACGTTGCGACCGCGGCGGGCGCACCCGAGGACGTCGAATGGCGAGCGCGTCTCGTGCGTCACGTTCGCGACCGTCCCGCCGCCTGGAAGACCGTTGAGACGGCTGCCATGACTCGCGAAGCGCAGCTCGCGCTCTTTCGCGAAGCTCCGGCCGGCTCGTGTCTCGTCGTCGACGCGCTGGGCACGTGGCTTTCGGCGCGCATCGCGGCCCACATCGACCTGCTGGAGATCGACTATATGGTGCTCGAGTCGCAGCTCGACCATGAAGCCGCGCAGTTCGTCGACGCGATGCTCGCATCGCCGGCAGACGTCGTCGCCGTCAGCGAACAGATCGGCTGGGACGTCGTCCCGGTTGCCGCGCCGGCGCGCCTCTTTCGCGATGCAATGGGGCGGATGACGCAGCGCCTGGCGAAGCGCGCGGATCGCATCTATCTCGTCGTGGCCGGCTATGCGCTCGATCTGCGTGCGATGGGCGAATCGATCGAGTGCGATAGCGATGGGTGAGGCCCTCGTCCTCGTTACGTTTCTCGCTGCGATCGTGGTGCTTGCCGTGCTCGCAAAGCGGCTGCGGATTCCCTATCCGATCGCCTTCGTCATCGGCGGCGTTCTCCTGGCATTTGCCCGCCATCTCCCGCGGCCGCATATCGATCCCGATCTGATCATGCTGCTCGTAATTCCGCCGCTGCTCTACGGCGCGGCTTGGTCGACGGACTGGCTGGAGTTCAGACGCGCGGCGCAGCCGATCACCCTGCACGCCGTTGGGCTCGTCATTGTAACGATGGCCGTCGTCGCGACGGTCGCGCACTATACGGTTGGGGCGTTTACGTGGCCGCTCGCCTTCACGCTCGGCGCAATCGTCGCGCCGCCCGACGCCGTTGCCGCGGAGGCGATCTTCGAACGAATAGCAATTCCGCGGCGCATCGCGGCGATCGTCAGCGGTGAGTGCCTGGTCAACGATGCGACCGCGCTCGTCCTGTATCGCTTCGCGCTCGCCGCCGCGGTAACGGGAGCGTTCTCACTCACGCGCGCGAGCGTCGCCTTCGTCGTCGTGGCCGTCGGCGGCGCGCTCGTCGGCATCGCCACGGCGCTCCTTCTCGAAGCTATTCTTCGCTACATCGCGGGACACGGTTTCTCCGATGCGATGATTGCGAGCGTCGTCTTTCTCCTGGCGCCCTTCGCTGCGTACTTGCCTGCCGAAGCCCTCCACGTCTCCGGCGTACTCGCCGCCGTCTCGGCCGGGATGCTGCTGAGTTGGCGGTCGACGTTCTTCATCGACTCGGAGACGCGCGTGCTCGGAAGCTCCGTTTGGCGGCTGCTGACGTTCGTATTGAACGCATTTGCTTTCTTGCTGATCGGCCTGCAGCTGCCCTCAATCGTCGAAGCGCTCGTGCCGCACGTTCGCGATTACGCGCTCTACGGATTATTGATCAGCGCAACGGTCATCGTCGTGCGGATCGCATGGGTCTTTCCGGCGACGTATCTACCGCGTCTGGTAAGCCGGCGGTTGCGCGAGCGCGATCCGAGTCCGCCGTGGCAACAAGTCGCGCTCTTGTCCTGGGCGGGAATGCGCGGCATTCTCTCGCTCGCCGTCGCGTTGGCGCTCCCCTACACGCTGGGCAGCGAGCCGTTTCCGTTACGCGGCGTGACGATTTTCTTCACGTTTTGCGTGATCTTCGTGACGCTCGTGCTGCAGGGACTGACGCTCGGGCCGTTGATCGAGTGGCTTGGCGTCACCGAAACGAGCCGCAGCATGAAACGCGAGGCGAGCGTGCGCGTTCGAGCGCTCGAAGCCGGCGTCGTACGTCTCCAGGAAGAAGAGGCTCGTCGCCGGACGCCGCTCGAACGCGAGATCGTCGGCCGCATTCTCGATGAGTACCGTCAGCGCATTGACTTGCTGCGCGGGAAAGCGCAGAAAGACGAGACGGACGAGGTGAAGGAGAGCCGGATCGATCGAGCGCTGCAGAAAGAAGCTCTTGCGGCCGAGCGGCACGCGATCTCGACGATGCGCAGCGCGGGTGAAATTCCCGACGCCATCTATCGCTCGATTCAGTACGACCTTGACCTGGCGACGCTCCGATTGAGTTAGGGACTCGGCGTCGCGCTCGGCGCTGCGGGGGCGGCCGTAGCAGTAGGACCGGAACTGGCGGGTGCAGGAGCGGCGGCCGATGGCGGTGCCGACGTGCTGGACGCCGGTGCGGGCGTCGGCGAGCTCCGCGGAGTCGGCGTCGGCGGCGGCATAAGGGTTGGCTGCCCGATGGGCGCCGTCAGCTGTACCAGCCGGATGTAGCCGATCGAGACGGTGCCGTCTTTCGGAATCGTCGTGTCGGCAGTCGCCGTCGTATACCCCGCCGCTCGCGCGGTAACCGTCTGGTCTCCCGCAATCGTACGCAAGCTGAAGGCGCCCCCGATATCGGCGCGCGTGGTGTAGAGGGAACCGATCGATACGAGCGCATTGGCGATCGGCCGGTTGGTCATCGCGTCGAGGACTCGCCCGACGACGTGGCCGTAATCTTGAACGCCGACCACGTTGGGCGGCGGCGAACACGAGTCACCCAACGCGAAGAGCAAGAGTGTCCCAAGTACGGCGTAACGCATTGCCGACTTCTACGATTCGGCACAGCGAAGTTCCCCGCGCCGCCTCTCGCGGGCGAGAAGGATGTTTGGGGGGCGGGCTCCCGGACCCACCCCCCGGGGAGCGCTCCAAGACACGACGAGCGACGGCTCGATCGCGATGAAATCACATTGCGGATCGTAGCAGGCGGGGTGTTCGAAATCGTTCGAGCTAACGGGCAGGGTCGGGCCAGAGGTTTCGGCGCGCCGCCGCTTCGATGTCGCGATGCCAAGCGATTGAAAGAAAACGCTCGCGATCTTCGCCCTCCAGCTCTTGGGCGGTCGTTTCCATGATCCGGTGCGCCCGCTCGAGCATTCGCGCCGCCGCTTGAGTATCGCCGTGTAGGCGAAAGACTTGAGCGGCCGCCCAGTAGCAATACTCGGGCCATTCCGTGCTTCGTACGAAGCTCTCTTCGCCGGCGAGCATCCGCTGCGCATAATCGCGCGCCTTCCCGAGATTGCCGAGCGCGGCGTGCCATACGGCCAAGTCGGCGAGCACCTTTGACGACCAGATCTCCGATTGCGACCGGACGCGCGCCTCGAGCGAGGCCTCGCCGTGAGCGATCGCGTTGGTAAGGTCGCCGTCGAAGCCTTCTGCAAAAGCGAGGTTCTCCAGGGCGGAGGCTTCGATCAAACCAAAGCCCAACTCGCGCGACGCTTCCAGCGCCTCGTTCGCAGCCAACCGCGCGCCCTCGAGATCTCGCTCGCATCCTCGAACCAGCGCGAGGTTTGCCAATCCGGTGAGCCGACCGCGCGCATCTTGAAGTTTCTCGAAGAGTGCGACGGCCTTCTCGGTCGTTCTCCGAGCGCGGTCGAAGAATCCCAACCGCGTCTCCAGGACTGCCTCATTCAGGAGTTCGCCGGCGGTCGCGGCGACGTTGCCGTGCGCGGAAAAGATGGCGGTCGCCGTTGCGAAGTGCCCGCGCGCCTCCGCCGCCCGTCCGCCCCCCGCCGCGAAGACAATGCCGAGCCGGCTATGGGCGGTCGCTTCGCCGAACTTATCGCCTAATTCGACCGCCCGCTTGAGCCACCGCGATCCCAAATCGATGCACCGCGGCATGTCGCGGCGTTGGTACGCAATGATCCACGCGCTATGAAAGAACTCGCGTTCCTGGAGCGGATCGCTGGCGTCGGCGGCCGCCCGCCCCGCCTCTTAGAGCAGCGCTTCGGCCTCCGAAAGACGACCACGGTGGGCCTCGACGCTCGCGAGACATCGAAGGGCTTGGGCCGCTCCCGCATTGTCGCTGGCGTCACGGCTGGCAGCGAGCGCGGCTTGGGCTGCATCGTGCGACTGGGCGAGCTGACCGAGCGCGAATGCAAGCTTCGCCACCGCGACGTTCAGTGCGACCTTCCATTTCGAATCGCCGTCTTCCGCGCGCGCTTTTAATTCGTGAATCGCAATCTCGTGCGTTGGCGTGTCGTGGGTGCTCAACGCAAACTCGATCCTGCGCATCAGCGCCACGCGCTGCAAGTCGGCGTCGTCGAGCTCGCGAACCGCGCTTTCAGCAGCGACGAGCGCTGCGTGCCAAGCGCGGCGTTCGCCGCACCTCGACTCGATCGTCTCGCCTTCGAGCAGCAGCGCAGCCCGCTGCCGCGGATCGCCGGCGAGCGCGACCGCGCGATCGCATTGCGATCGTGCTTCGGCGAGCGCGCCGATCGCGATCGAGCGCCGAACCGCGGTGAGATAGCACCGCATCGCGTTTGCCGAGTCGCCCGCAAGCTCGTAGTGAAGCGCGATCGCCGGCGAGAGCTCCGAGGCCGAATCGGGATAGAGCTCTTCGAGGACGCGTGCGATTCGATGGCGGCGACCTGCCGCGCGCTCCGGCGGCGCGGCGCGAAGAACGGCGTCGTGAAGCACGTGATGGGCGAATGCGTACTCAAAGAGACCGCGTCCACTCGTCTCGCGCGCAATTCGCCGGTCGATCAACTCGTCGAGCGCGAGGCCGAGCGTTCCCGCATCCCACCCGCTGACCTCACGCAGGACGTCGCGCGAGAATTGCATTCCGACGTACGCCGCGATTTCGGCAGCGCTACGCGCGTCGGGCGAGAGCTGCTCGACGCGGCGCGCGACGAGCGCGTGGAGGTTCTCGGGCGCGAACGTCCGGTCGCCCTTTCGATAATCGTCGACGAGCTGGGTAACGAATAGGGGATTCCCGGCCGAGGTGGCGAGCAGCGTCGTGGCCGGAATCGCGCGGATTTCGTGCATCGCGCCGGCGAGCTGCTCGAGGTCGCCGATCGAGAGCGGCGAGAGCGAGAGACTCAGTGCCGATCCGGCGGCGCGCGCTTCGTTTCGGAGCCGATGGAGCGGATGTGGCCGCGGCGTGTCGTCGTCGCGGTACGTGACGACGATCATCACTCGGGCGGCGGGAATGCGCCGCAGCAGGAACTGCAAGAGTGAAATCGATGCCGCTTGTGCCCACTGCAGATCCTCGAGCACGACCAGCAACGGCCGCGACGTGGAGAGGTCGGCCAGACATCGAAAGACCGATTCGAACAATCGCATGCGTTCGCTCTCGGCATCGATGTGCGGCGGGTTCGGCAGTGATGGAAGGCGCGCACGAATCTCGGGAAGTAACGCCGCCACGCAGGCGAGCGGCATCGCCGATTTCAGCGAAGCGAGTAGCGGCAATGCGGAGCGCAATGCGTCGACGACGCTCTCGTACGGGGTCGCTTCGGGCGATCCCGTGGCGCCGATCATCACGCGGCCGCCGCGTTCTTCGACGGCATGCGCGAGCTCCGTCGCGAGGCGAGATTTCCCGACACCGGCTTCGCCCCCGATAAAGACCGACGCGCCGCGTCCGCGAGCAACGCGGCTCCAAGCTTCGAGAAGGCGCTCGAGCTCGGAGCGGCGCCCCACGAACGGGAGCGTTGCGGCGCGCGAGAGCGTCGCGGGGTTCGTCGCGTCGTCCGGGTTCCCGTCGACGGGCTCGCCGCGCGCGATCGCCTCGCGCGCGGTCATCGTCTCAGGCATCGGATCGACGCCGAGTTCCCTCTGAAGCAACTGCGCGAAGCGTTCGTACTCGGCGAGCGCTCCGGCGCGGTCGCCCGACTCGGAGCGCAGCGCCATCACTTGACGCACGATGTCTTCGCGCCAAGGGTCTAAGGAAAGAATCCGCTGCGCTCGCTCGAGTCCGGCGTGGAAGTCACGCCGGCGACGTGCCTCGGAGACAAAACGCGCGAGCGCGGTGAGGTAGAGATTCCGCCGGCGCTCGCGCTCGGGGAGAATCCACTCGTCGTAGAGTGAGGCAAGAAGGTCGCCGCGATAGAGGGCGACAGCCTCCTCGATGCGCTGCGGATCGGCGACGAGCCGGTCGAACTCCTCAACGTCGAGCCAGAGGCGCAGGTCGGGCCTGACGCCGACACTGTCGGTCGTCACCAGCAGCGCGCTGCCGGCGAGCGACGGCGGCAAGATTCGGCCGAGCTCGTAGAGGTTCATGCGCAGCTTGCTCCGCGCCGACTCCTCCTCTTCGTCGGGCCACATGACGTAGGCGAGAAAGTCGCGGGCGACCGGCACGTCGCGATTCATGAGCAGGTAGGCGAGGATCGGCAGCGTCTTGCGCGGCGTCGCAAGACGAAAAGGTGCGCCGTCGAGCTCGACGGCGACGTGACCGAAGAGCCGGATGCGGAAATCGGGTTGTCGGTCCGAAACCGAACATCCCTGCGCGGCAGGGATGCGAGCAGTCATGGGAGAGCCTTCGTCGGGTTCGGGCTC
This sequence comes from Candidatus Cybelea sp., assembly GCA_035695445.1. Classification (GTDB taxonomy): domain Bacteria; phylum Vulcanimicrobiota; class Vulcanimicrobiia; order Vulcanimicrobiales; family Vulcanimicrobiaceae; genus Cybelea. Next base: position 134,033 of record DASRSI010000002.1, read on the forward strand.
TTCCTTGCTCGCCTAACCTTCTGCCGAGACGGCGGCGTCCGCCAGGTATGAAGCAACGCTTGTGAAAACTTTCACAAGCGATGAATCCGTACGGTCCGGTCGCAATCTACCTCTGCGTCGCGTTCGCGGCGGCCGTGCTCTTCACCGTCCTCCCGGGCCTTCTCGCTCGAGCCCGTCCGAATCGTCACAAACGAGAGGCGTACGAGTGCGGCGTCGAGCCGACATCGCCGGTTGCGGGGCGTTTCCCAGTGCGCTTCTACCTCATCGCGATGCTCTTCGTCGTCTTCGACGTCGAAGCGGCCTCGTTTTATCCATGGGCCGTCAAGATGCACGCGCTGCGCGTCTTCGGTCTGCTCGAGATGGTGATCTTCATCGTCGTGCTCGCCATCGGCTATGCCTACGTTTGGAAAAAGGGCGGCTTTGTATGGCGTTGAGCTCATGTCGCTAGGTCCCGGGCAGTTCATGCTCGCGCGGCTCGACGACGTCGCGCGCTGGGCACAGAGTTCGTCGGTCTGGCCGCTCACGATGGGTCTCGCTTGCTGCGCGATCGAGATGATGAGCGTCACCGCGCCCGAGTACGATATCGCGCGGCTCGGCTCGGAAGTCTTTCGCAGCTCCCCGCGCCAAGCCGATCTCATGATCGTCTCGGGGCGTGTTGCGCAGAAGATGGGTCCCGTCGTCAAACGCCTCTACGATCAAATGGCCGATCCCAAATGGGTCATCTCGATGGGGGCGTGCGCGAGTTCCGGCGGTATCTTCGACAATTACGCAATCATCCAAGGCGTCGACACGATTATTCCGGTCGACGTCTACGTTCCGGGCTGCCCGCCGACGCCGGACGGGCTGCTTTATGCGGTCAACCTCATTCAGCAGCAGATCCGCGAGGGCGGTCGCGGCGGAATTCTGGCGCGAGCCTAACTCTGTAACTTCGAGGGTGCATCCTGCCTAGTACACAAACACCGCCGATCTCCGGTGCGGCGATCGATCCTCCGAGCCTGCGCCCGCCGATCGACGACGCGTCGATCGAGTGCGTCGCGCCGGCACAGCTTCGCACGCGCCTCGAAGCGCTCAAAGCCGATGGCTACGCGATGCTCCTCGACCTCGGAGCGGTCGACTATTTGGAACGCACTCCGCGCTTTGACGTCGTCTACCACCTCCTCAAACTCCCGGCGCGGAGCGCCGGCGTGAAGGAGGTCGGAACGCCGTCGCGCATCCGAATTCGCTGCGGCGTGGAGAACGGCGAGCCGCTGCCATCTTCCGTCGGTCTCTGGAAGTCGGCCGATTGGGCCGAGCGCGAAGTCTTCGATCTCTTTGGAATCGTCTTCGAAGGCCACCCGAATCTGCGGCGCATTCAGATGCCCTACGATTGGGAGGGTCATCCGCTGCGCAAAGATTATCCGATGCGTGGTCCCGCGCGTGAACGCGCGCCGCGGCCGAGTTTTGCGAACAAGAGCAACGTCGTCGCCGGAACGCCGCCATCGGGGCGCACGCTCGAAGCGTTGCAAGAAGAAGTGAAGCGAGCGCGCGAGTCGTGACCATCTCGGCAACGCCGCTTACGCCCGACGTCGTCAGCCAGAGCGGCAATACGATGGTGCTCTCGATGGGGCCTCAGCACCCGTCGACGCACGGCGTGCTCCAAATCGTGCTCGAGATCGAGAGTGAGAACGTCGTCAAGGCCGAGCCGGAGATCGGTTACCTGCACACCGGTATCGAGAAGACCGCTGAAGGCCTCTTTTGGACGCAGGCGCAGACCGTGATCGAGCGCATGGATTACCTGGCGCCGTCATCGAACGCGCTCTGTTACTCCCTCGCCGTCGAGAAGCTCCTCGGCATCACCGATCGCATCCCCGAACGCGCGCAGACCATCCGCGTTCTGCAGATGGAGCTGACGCGCATCGCCTCGCATTGTGTCTGGCTGGGGACGCACGGGATCGATCTCGGCGCGATCTCGGTCTTTTTTTACTGCTTCGATCTGCGCGAGAACATTCTCGATCTGCAAGAGGCCGCGGGCGGCGCGCGCATGCATCCGAACTACTTGCGGGTCGGGGGCCTCAACGGCGACCTTCCGCAGGGCTACATCGAAAAACTCGATGCGTTGATCCAAAAGTTTCCGGGGCGCATGCGCGAGCTGCGCGGTCTCTTACAGGCGAACCCGATCTTTCAGGACCGCACCATCGATGTCGGCTATCTCGGGCCCGAAGTGGCGGTCGAATGGAACGTCACCGGACCGGCGCTGCGTGCCAGCGGCGTCGCCTACGACGTTCGCAAAGCCTTTCCGTATACCGGATACGAGACCTACGACTTCGAGGTGCCCACCCGCGAAGAGGGTGACGCGTACGCGCGCTTTCTCGTTCGACTCGACGAGATGGAGCAGTCGATTCGCATCGTCGAACAGGCGCGCCGCCGTCTCGACGCGCCGGGTCCGGTCATGATCGACGATCCGAAGGTCGCGCTCCCGCCGAAAGAGACGATCGCGCTCTCGATGGAAGCGCTGATCCATCATTTCAAACTCATCAGCGAAGGCTTTCGCGTGCCGCCGGGCGACGTCTATCAGGCGATCGAGTCGCCGCGCGGAGAGCTCGGCTACTACGTGGTGAGCAACGGCGAAAATCGTCCGTGGCGCATCCGCACGCGGCCGCCGAGCATGTACAATCTCCAGGCGCTCAAAGCGATCGCGCCCGGAAATTTGATCGCCGATCTCGTGGTGATGATCGGTTCGCTCGATCCCGTCTTCGGCGAGGTCGACCGATGACGTACTCAGCCCCGAACGCACCGGTTCTGCGGACGTTTGCCGCGCGCGTCCAGCGCTTGGCTGCACTTGGTTCGTGCGCTGCTCCCGCCTTCCGTGGCTTCGCAGCGCACTCTCACACCGCCGAACCGGCACGCTCGGCGCTTCGAGGCGGCAGCGCATGACGGAGCGCGAGAGAAACTTCCCGGCGCTGCTGGCACGGTTGAAACCGGAGTGCGACGAGATCATCGCGCGCTATGAGGAGCGTCGGTCGGCGCTCTTGCCGATCATGCACTTGTTTCAAGGCCACGAGGGTTTCGTGAGTCCGCAGGCCATGCACGCGACGGCGGAGATGCTCGAGATAACGCCGGCCGAGGTCGAAGGCGCGGTTTCGTTCTATACGCTGCTCTACCGGCGCCCGGTCGGGAAGTACATGCTGCAAGTCTGCCGCGGACTTGCCTGCGCGATCAACGGCGCCGACAACGTTATGGCGTACCTTCGCGAGAAGCTCGGAATCGGGCATCTACAAACGACAACCGACGGACTCTTTTCGTATGAGGAAGTCGAGTGTCTTGCGGCCTGCGATCGCGCGACGTGCATGCAGGTCAACCTCGACTTCGTCTACGACGTAACGCCGCAGAAGATCGATGCGATGCTCGATGCGATGCGTTCGGGCAGCTACGACGTGGCCCCGATGGCGCAGACGGATGCTCCCGCCGATACCTGGGCGATACCGCAAGACGCGCAGGTCGCCGACGGCAAGAAGTCGCGTGGCGCCGTCGGCGTCACACGTCCGAACAATGCAGGCGGCGTCGGCGATGCGAGCGGCATCATCATGCTCGACAACATCATCAATCGCAACGTCTATCGGTTCACGGGCACGATGGAGCGCGCCATCGTCGACTCGCGCGCGGTGGTCGAGAGCGTCGAAGAAGAAGAGGGTGCGCGTGCCGGTCACTAAGGTGCTTACCGACGGGATCGGCGAAGTCGATATGTGCGGCATCGATGCCTACCGAAAGCGCGGCGGCTACAAGCAATGGGAGCGTACCGTACGCGACCTCAAGCCGGTCGACGTGTTGAATCTCGCCGAAAAATCGGGGTTGCGCGGTCGCGGCGGCGCCGGTTTCCCGACCGGGCGCAAATGGTCGTTTCTGCCGGCCGACAAGCAGGTTCGGTATTTGGTCTGCAACTGCGACGAGGCCGAGCCCGGCACGTTCAAAGATCACATGCTCTTGGAGAACGTGCCGCATTTGATTCTCGAAGGCATGCTGATCGGCACCTATGGCATTGCCTCGCATCACGCATTCATTTATATCCGCGGTGAGTTCAGACGCGGTTACGAGATCTTCTGTGCGGCGCTCGACGAGGCGCGCAAGGCGGGTTACGTTGGGAAGAATATCCTCGGGAGCGGTTACGATCTCGAAGTCACCGTTCATCGCGGCGCCGGGGCGTATATCTGCGGCGAAGAGACCGGATTGCTCAACTCGCTCGAGGGCAAGCGCGGAGAGCCGCGGCTCAAGCCGCCGTTCCCCGCAATTGCGGGTCTTTACGGCATGCCGACCGTCGTCAACAACGTCGAAACGCTCGCCTATCTCGTTCCGATTCTGGAGCGCGGCGCTGAGTGGTTCGCCGCCGTCGGCACCGAGCGTAGTAAAGGTTACAAGATCGTTTCGGTCTCCGGGCACGTACGAAATCCCGGCAACTACGAAGTACCGCTCGGAACCACCGTGCGCGAGATCATCGATTTGGCCGGCGGCTTGCGTCCCGGGCGGACGTTCGCGGCAGTTCAGCCCGGCGGCGGTTCGTCGGCGTGCATCTTCGAGGAGCATCTCGACTCGCCATACGATTATGAAAGCATGGCGAAGGCCGGTTCGATGCTCGGCTCCGGCGCCTTCGTCGTTTTCGACGATACCACCGATTTCGTGAAGGCGGCGCATAATCTCGCGCGATTCTTCGCCCACGAGTCGTGCGGACAGTGCACGCCCTGTCGTGAAGGCAGCAGTTGGCTGGAACGGGTCCTCGAACGCCTCGTCCACCATCGCGGCGTTCCGGGCGACTACGAAATGCTGGCGCGCGTTTCCGGGACGGTTACCGGTTTGAATCTCTGTGCCCTCGGCGACTCGATCGAACCCTTCCTCAAATCGGTGATGCAGCGCTTTCCCGATGCCTTCAAATCGCGAATCGTCGGCGCGGAGGCGCCGCAGCCGGTATGACGACGCCGTTGCTCGCTCCAAGCACCGAGATGGTGACGGTCACATTCGACGGCGTGCCGGTAACGGTGCCGAAAGGCACGTTGCTGGTCGAGGCGGCGAAGCTGGTGAAGCAGCAGATCCCGATTTACTGCTATCACACGAAGCTGGGGCCGGCCGGACTCTGCCGCATCTGCATGGTCGAGATCGAAGGAATGCCGAAGCTGCAGATCGCGTGCAATACCACCGCTACCGATGGGATGGTGGTGCGGACGCGCGGCGAGAAAGTCGACGCGGCGCGAGCGCTGGTTCTCGAACTCTTCCTGGTGAACCATCCGCTGGATTGCCCGATCTGCGACAAAGGCGGTGAGTGCGATCTGCAAGATTACTCGATGGCCTATGCCCGCGGCAGCTCCGACGTCGCCGATCCGAAGCTCTCGAAACCGAAGGCGGTTGACTTAGGTCCGACGATCGTGCTCGACGAAGAGCGGTGCATCGTCTGCCAGCGTTGCGTGCGTTTCGACGACGTCATCGCCGACGAGCAGCAGCTCGTCGTCAAAGATCGCGGCGCACACGATATTATCGCAACGGCAACCGGTCATCCGTACCGGCACAACTTCACCGGCAACGTTACCGAGCTCTGTCCGGTCGGCGCGCTGACGTCAAAGACCTATCGCTTCAAGTCGCGCCCGTGGGATCTGAACCGCACGCAGACGACGTGCACGCAGTGCGCGGTCGGATGCCAGCAGTTCGCCGACGTGCGGCACGGAACGTTACTTCGAACGATGTCGGTCGAGGACGACGACGCGATCTCCGACGGTTGGCTCTGCGACCGCGGACGATATAACATCGGATTCTATGAGTCGCCCGACCGGTTGACGCAGCCGCTCTACCGGCGCGATGGCGGTTTCGTGCAAATCGGCTGGGACGATGCCTACATTCTCTGGGCGAAAGCGATTCGCGAGGCGATCGCGGCGCGTGGTCCGGCGAGCGTCGGTGCGATCGGCGGCGGCCGGCTGACGAATGAAGAAGCCTTCGTTCTGCAGGACGTCTTTCGCAACGCCGGTGCGCGGAATCTCGATTGGCGTGCCGGGCGGCAACGCCAGGCGACGCCGGGGAAAGACGGTGCATCGCTCGACGAGATCGATCGTGCCAAGGTTGTCGTCATCGCCGGTCAATCGCCGCGAGAGCTTGCGCCCGTGCTCTGGCTGCGCGTTCGCAAGGCGGCGCTGCGCGGTGCGAAGATCGTGCAGGCGGCGAGCGCGCGAGCGGCGCGTGAGGCCGCCGGCGATGCCGCGCCGGTCGCATTGATTTGGGACGGTGCCGATCTTGCGGAAGGGCGCGGCTACGCGGAGGCCTTCGCCGGTGTTTCGGATCTCGCGATCTATATTGCCGGCGAACAGGGCAACGCGCGCGGAGCCGAAGCAATGGGGATGCTGCCTTTGAGCGGCCCCGGCTATGCTTCGGTCGAGCCGGGACTCGATGGATATGCGATGCTCGACGCCGCACGTGCCGGTAATCTCGCCGTGCTTTCGATCTTTGGCGCGAATCCGGCTCGAAGCGCTATCGATCCGGTCAGTGCGGCGAGAGCGCTCGAGCAGGTGCCGTTTCTCGCGGTGAGCGAGCTCTTCATGACCGAGACCGCGCAGCGCGCGACGCTCGTGCTTCCTGCCAAGGGCGCGTTCGAGAAGAGCGGCACGACACTCGCCCTGGGCGGCGACCTGCTTCCGGTCAACGCGTCGCTTGCGGCGCCCGAATCGGTGCGGTCGGATCACGAGATGCTGATCGGTCTCGCCGATCAGCTCGGCGTGCCGGTCCTTCCACCGGAAGAGCTGCATCGTCTGATCGTTGGACACGTGGCGAAGGCGGCGCCCGATTTCACGCTCGGCGACGAGCGCTTTGAGAGCCGTGTCGCTCTTCGACCGGCTCGGGGTGATACGGCACCGATTCTCTCCGGCGGCGGGACGTGGGAGCATGATCCGACGCTCGCAGCGTTGAGGTCGTAACGCGATGCCGTGGTGGATTCTCGTCCTCATCAAGTCGGCGATTCTGCTCTTCGTGGTCGTGACGTCGTTTGCGTACGCGATGCTCGTCGAGCGCAAAATCCTAGGGTGGATGCAGCTGCGTCCGGGGCCGAACCGCGTTGGCCCGTGGGGAATGCTGCAGCCGGCGGCCGATGCCGCGAAACTGATGCTCAAGGAAGATCTGACGCCGGAGACCGCCGATCCGCTGCTCTATAAGCTTGCGCCGTTTATCTCGCTGCTAACGGCGTTTTCGGTTTACGCGATCATCCCGTTCGGCGCTTCGCATTCGGGCGCGGCCTGGGCGATCGGCAACGTCAACGCGGGAATTCTCTTGATCCTTGCGATCACGTCGCTGGGCGTCTATGGGATTTGTCTGGGCGGCTGGGCATCGGGCTCGAAGTATCCACTGCTGGGCAGCGTTCGCTCGACCGCGCAGATGATTAGCTACGAGCTGGCGATGTCGCTCTCGCTCATCGGCGTGCTGATCCTCGCGGGAACGACCTCGCTCGATGGAATCGTCAACGCACAGGCGCGGTGGTGGTTCGTTCTACCGCAGTTCGTCGGTTGCATCATCTACGTGATTACCGCGGTCGCCGAGACGAATCGTACGCCGTTCGATCTCGTTGAAGCCGAAACGGAGCTCGTCGGGGGCTTCCACACCGAATACTCCGGCCTGCGCTTCGGCCTCTTTTTCATCGCCGAGTACGTCAACATGCTGACCGTCTCGTGCCTGGCGACGCTGCTCTTCTTCGGCGGTTGGAACGCGCCGTTCGGTTGGACGGCGATTCCGAGTATCGCATGGTTCGTCATCAAAGTAGCGTGCTTCATGTTCTTCTACATGTGGATCCGAGCGACGCTGCCGCGCCTGCGCTACGATCGGCTCATGGCCTTCGGTTGGAAGGTGCTGCTCCCCGTGGCTACGCTCAATCTGGTCGTGACCGCGATCGTGGTCGCGTACCGAGGATGAAGGCTCACGTGTCGACGCGCAAGCATCTTTTGAACGTCGGAGCGATCCTGCGGGGGCTCTCGATCACCTTCGGCTTCATGTTCCGCCGGCGGCCGACGATTCAGTATCCATCCGTCAAGAAGCAACACGCGCCGCGCTTTCACGGACTCCACGAACTGCGTCGCTACAGCGACGGCAAAGAGCGCTGCATCGGCTGCGAACTCTGCTCGAGCGTCTGCCCGGCGAACGCGATCACCGTCATCGGAGCGGAGAACTCGCCCGAGCAGCGGCAATCGCCGGGCGAGCGGTATGCGGCGCGTTACGAGATCGACGAGTTGCGATGCATATTCTGCGGCATGTGCGAAGAGGCGTGCCCCACCGATGCGATCGTACTGACGCCGCGGTTCGAAATGTCCGATTATCGCCGCGGGTCGTTCGTCTACGATAAAGACCGGCTGATCGTTCCGCCCGACGCCGGCGTCGGAACGGCGCCGGACGATCGACCGGGCGGCATTCCCGGCGATCTCGGCCGCGTTGCAGCGATCAAGTCGACGACCGACGTCGAGCGCGGCTATCCGGCGACATGGCGCGGTGACGTGCTGCTCACCCAACGCAAGGGTCTCGCGCTGATCAAACCTCCGGGCGAGCTTCGTCCGCGGATTCAGGGTGAGAAGGCGCAGCCCGACGCGCAACCTGGTGAAGAGGCATGATCGGATTTTGGGTATTGGCGATCGTGATCATCGCGAGCGCCGTCTGGACGGTCGCGGCGTCGAAGCCGGTTTACAGCGTCGTCGCGCTCTTGCTCAACTTCGCGGCGCTTGCCGTAACGTATGTCACGCTCTCGGCCGAGTTCTTGGCGGTCATCCAAATCATCGTCTACTCCGGGGCGATTCTGGTGCTCTTCGTCTTCGTGATCGCCCTGCTGAGCAGCGGCGTCGCGCCCTTTGCAATGGGGCCGAACCGCTTACCGAAGGTTTGGGCGCCGGCGGCGATCGTCATCGTGGTCGCGTTCGGCTTTCTGACCTACGCCGTCTCGCAGGCCGCGTTCTTGCCGCCGCGTGCTCCGAAGGGCCCCGTTGGAGCCGCCAATGCATTCGGCAGCGTCGGCGACTTCGGTACCGCGCTCTTCACCGTGCATTTGCTCCCGTTCGAAGTAACGGCGCTGATTCTCATGGTTGCGGTGATCGGGGTCATTACACTGGGCGGTGAACAGATGCGCGACGCCGACGCGCGCCGCGAAGAAGCAAAGGTGGAGCGGTCGATGCGCGAGGCCATCTTGCGAGAGGGCGGCGAGTAATGGCCGCGCCGCTGTCCAACTATATCGGGCTCGCCGCCGTCATGTTCTTCATCGGCGTCGCCGGCGTCATCGTTCGCCGCAATCCGCTGGTGATGCTCATGAGTATCGAGCTGATGTTCAACTCGGCGAACCTCCTCTTCATCGCGTTCGCGCGCTCTTGGCTGCAGAACGTCGGACAGATCTTTGCCTTTTTGGTGATCACCGTCGCCGCGGCGGAGGCCGCGATCGGACTTGCGATCATCGTCACGACCTTCCGTCCGGAGAAGTACGTCGACGTCGACGATGTGCGGACGCTGAAGGGATGACGCACGCGCTGGGGGTGAGCGGCTCGTATCCGCTGCTCGTCGCACTCTGGTTGCTGCCGCTCGCGGGTGCGGCGATCTGCTGGGCCTTCGGGCCCGCGCTGCGAACGTTGGCGGGCTGGCTCGTTTCGGGGATCGTCGGCGCGTCGTTCGTCTTGACGGCACTTTCGTGGAGCGCCGGAACGCAGCAAGCCGGTACGGCGCTCGGCGCACGTCAGGCGCTCGTCACCTGGTTGCCGGGCTTCGATTTCGGGCTGCTGCTCGATCCGCTCTCACTCCTCTGGACCTTCATCATCACCGGCGTCGGCTTCCTCATCGTCCTCTACTCCGTCGGCTACATGGAAGGCGATCGCGCGTATGCGCGATTCTTCGCCTACATGAGTTTCTTCGTTTTTGCGATGCTGACGCTGGTGCTCTCGGACAACTTCGCCGGACTGCTCGTCGGTTGGGGTCTGGTCGGCCTCGCTTCGTACTTCCTGATCGGATTCTGGTTCGAGCGCCCGTCGGCGGTAGCAGCCGCGCGCAAGGCGTTCGTGATCAACGTCGTTGGCGACGCCGGTATGATGTTCGCGATCTTTTTGATCGTTGCCAACGTTCATTCGATCTCGTTCGGGGATGCGTTTGCGGCCGCTTCATCGTGGGGCGCACCGCTGATTCTCGCAATCTGCGTCGCGCTCTTCATCGGGGCCGCAGCGAAGTCCGCACAGGTTCCGCTTCACACCTGGCTGCCCGATGCGATGGAAGGTCCGACGCCGGTCTCGGCGCTCATCCACGCCGCGACGATGGTTACGGCGGGTGTCTATCTCGTCGCGCGATGCGCGCCGCTCTGGAGCCGCAGTCCGGAGGCACAGCTCTTAGTCGGCACGATCGGCGGCGTCACGGCGCTCGCCGGAGCGATTCTCGGCACGGCGCAGTGGGATATCAAGCGGATCTTGGCCTATTCGACGATGTCGCAGATCGGATATATGATCATGGGGGTCGGCGTCGGCGCCTACGAAGGCGGCGTCGCTCACTTCTTTACGCACGCGTTTTTCAAAGCCCAGCTCTTTCTCACGAGCGGACTCGTGATTCACGCGCTGGCCAACGAACAAGACGTTCGGCAGATGGGCGGCCTGTGGAAGAAGATGCCGTTTGCCTTCTGGGCGATGCTCACCGGCGTGCTCTCGATCTGCGGTGTTCCGGGGTTCAGCGGATTCTTCTCCAAGGACCAAGTGATCTACGGCACGTTGCTTCACGGTCATCCCTGGCTCTATGCCGCCGGCGTCCTTACCGCAGGCATCACGGCGTATTACATGTTCCGGTTGCTCTTCATCGCGTTCTTGGGTGAGTATCGCGGCAAGCTCGACACCGATCATCTCCACCTGCCGGGATGGATCATGAATCTCCCCGTCGGCATTTTGGTCGTCCCGACCGTCGCGATCGGCGGCGCACTGCTCTTCGGGGGCGAGAACTCGCCGTGGGCGCGGTTCTTTGCTCCGCTCTTCGGGCAGCAAATGGCGGCGCAAGCGACGACGCTCGCACCGCCGATCTCCGAGGGAATGACCTCGGTGCTGGTCTTTTTGCTCGTGATTGCCGGCTTCGCGATTGCGTGGTGGCGCTACGCGAGCGCGGATGCTCGGCGCAATGCGGTTGCGCGGCTGAGTGGTGAAGCAGAACATATGCCCGCGATTTTAGCGAATCGGTTTTACGTTGACGAGGCGATCGAGCTGCTCGTCGTACGGCCGGCGCAACGGATCGGGCTCTTCTTCGGGCGGTTCCTCGACCCGCATGTGATCGACGGTGCCGTGCGCGAGCTTGCCTTTTGGGCGGGTTGGCTCGGGGCCGTCGTGCGCTCCTTTCAGACCGGATTGGTGCGCGCGTACGCACTGATTCTGGTCTTCGGCGCGGCCTGCTTTATCGTCTATTATGCCATCGCGGCTGGAGGAATGATGCGCTGATGGTTCTGCTTCCGATGACGATTCTCTTGCCGATCGTTGCCGGTGCGCTGCTCTTTGCGCTGCCGCGAAGCGACCGCGCGCTTTCGCGAGCGATCGGAACCCTGGTCGCGATCGCGACCTTCGTAATGCTCGTCGCGTCGGGACATCGCGAGTGGAGCGTGCATTGGCTCTCGCGTCCGTTCACCGCTGCCTTCCATTTCGGCGCGACGCCGGTCTCGTTCTGGCTGGCGTTGCTGCTCGCGGTCTGCACCGCGTGCGCGATACCGACGACGCGCGTCGCGCGCTCGCGCGATTTCGTCGCGCTCCTCCTGATGCTCGAAGGGACGATGCTGGGTCTCTTCCTGGCGCGCGATCTGCTCGTCTTCGCGCTCTTTTGGGATCTCATGCTCGTTCCGGTCTTCTTTGGACTGCTCGGCTGGGGCGAGCATCCGGCGACGGCATGGCGCTACTTCATCTACAACTTTGCCGGCGGCTTGACGCTGCTGCTCGCGACCGCCGCCTTCGGCGTGATCTACGGATCGACCGACGTAATCGGGCGCAGCGTAACCCCGCTGGTCGGGGCGTGGGCGCCCTGGATTTATGCGGGATTTGCCTTCGCGTTTCTAGTCAAGACGCCGGTCTGGCCGCTGCACACGTGGATGCCGCCGACCTATAGCGGAATGCCCGCGCCAATGGTCGCGGTCGTTTCCGCGGTCCAGTCGAAGGCCGGCCTCTATGGATTCATCGCGATCGCGCTCGCACTGCTGCCGCAGTACGTACACGCGTACGCGACGCCGTTGATCGTGCTGGCAGCGATTTCATTGATCTACGGCGCCGTGATCGCGCTGGTGCAAAACGATGCGAAACGCATCGTCGCGTACTCGTCGCTCTCGCACTTGGGTCTCATCGCGATCGCGATCGCTTCGGGCAATGCGCTGGCGCTCAAGGGCGCGCTCGTCTATATCGTCGCGCACGGACTCTTTTCGGCCGCGCTCTTTCTCTTGCTCGGGTATCTGGAAGAGCGCGAAGATACGCGCTCGTTGCTGCGTCTGGGCGGATTGGGATGGAAGAATCCGCGGCTCGCCGGTGCGCTCTGCATCGCCGCACTCGCCGCGCTCGGATTACCGGGCCTGGCAGGGTTCGCGGGCGAGCTCGTGATTCTCATCGGCGTCTACCAAGCCGGATACGTCTGGCCCGTCATCGTCGCGCTCATCGCGATCGTGATCGCCTCGGCCTACATGATCCGGCTCTATCAGGATCTGATGAACGGACCGGAGGTCGAAGACGTGCCGATACGCGCCGATCTCACGTGGCTCGAAGGACTCTCGGTCGCACCTCTGCTCGTGGCGCTGATCGCTCTGGGCGTCGATCCGGCGCCGCTGCTGCGCCTATGACGGTTCCTTTTACCGCCGCCGACTGGCACGCAATCTATCCGGTGAGCGCGGTGGCGATCGCAGCGCTCGTCGTGCTCGTCGCCGATCTTTTCTCGCCCCGGCAAGACCAGCGGTATCTTTCGATCGGAATCGCTCTGGCGGGAACCTTTGCCGCGGCGGTGCTCGCGGCGCGCCAATACGGGCACCATTACGACGCGTTCTTCGGCGGCTTTATGGTCGGCGGTTTCGCAACGGTCTTCCAGGAAGTCATACTGATCGCAACGGCGGGTTCGGTGATTCTCTACGGCGCGATCGGACCTGGGAGGCGCGTCGCCGGAATGACCGCGATCATGCTCTGGAGCGCCTGCGGCGCGATGCTCATGGCCGGCGCCGCAAATCTCATGATGATCTTCCTCGGACTCGAGCTGCTCTCGCTCGGGCTTTATGCGCTCTGCGGCGCCGTCGATCGCAAGATCGCACGCGAGTCGGCGTTGAAGTACTTGATCCTCAGCTCGACGGCGACAGCGTTTTTGATCTTCGGTTTTGCGTTGCTCTTCGGCGCGACGGGGAGCGTTCGACTCGCCGATTTCGTCAATCCGGCGCTCATCGCGAATCCGCTCTTCTGGATCGGGGCGGGCATGTTTCTGATCGGTATCGTCTTCAAACTCAGTCTGGTGCCGTTCCACACGTGGACGCCCGACGTTTTTCAAGGCGCCCCGCTGCCCGTTACCGCCTTCATGAGCGTCGTTACCAAAGCGGGAACGCTCGCCGTCTTCGCGCGTTTCATCTACGCCGCGCTGCCGGCCGGCGTCGCCGAAAAACTCCTCATACCGGTGTGGATCGTCGCGGGCATCTCGATGATTGCCGGCAACGTGGGCATGCTGGCGCAGCACGATCTCAAACGGTTGCTCGGGTATTCCGGCGTCGCGCAGATCGGTTACATTCTCGCGGCACTCGCCGGAGGAACGCCGCTGGGTCTGCGATACGCGCTCTACTATCTCACCGCATATGCGTTCATGAATCTCGGTGCGTTCGCGGTTGCCGCCGCGATCTCCGACGATGGCGAAGAGGGCGCGGACCTCGGGAGTTATCGCGGCTTGGGGTATCGCCGCCCGTGGTTGGCCGCTGCGATGACGATTTTTCTGCTCGCGCTCGCGGGATTGCCGCCGACGGCCGGATTTCTCGGAAAAATTTTGATTCTCTCGACCAGCGTCGCGAGCGGATACGTCTGGCTCGCCGGACTGCTGATCGCGGGAACCGCGATCTCGCTCTACGCGTACGCCAAGTTTATTCGCGCGATGTACGAGCGCGAAGCCGGTGAAACGCGGGAGATTCGCCCATTCGTACCGCTCGCATGGGCGAGCGCGGCGATCTGCGCCGTGCTCGTGATCGCCATGGCGTTCTATCCGATCACGCCGAGCAACGTTCTTCCGCTGGTACGATAGCCGGGCGGGCGGCCGTCACGCCGCGCTTGGGCGGTGCGCTATAGTAGGGTTGAGGTACCAGCCATGATTCGACGGACTCTTCGCGTACTGACCTTGGTCGCTCTGCTGCCCGCGGCGATGCTTGCCGTGTCGGCCGGGGCTGCGGCCCAGGAAAGGATTATCACGCCCGAGGCACATCGGCTGGCCGACCAGGAGGCGGCCATCACCTATGCGCGCGAGCTCATCGCCGCCGGTGACATGGACCGTGCCATCTTGGGCCTGCAACAGTTCGTGGCGACGCATTCCGACGCGGACGAAGCGGCGCGCTTTCTGGGCGACCTCTACTACCGCCAGGGGCGTTTCGATCAGGCCGAGGCCGTCTATCGCAGCATTCTCGCGCGCAACCCCCACGATAAGGAGACGCATAATCGCCTCGGCGTCGTCTATGCGACGCAGAACAACATCGATACCGCGATCGTCGAGTTTCAAGATGCACTCCCCGGCACCGACTCGATTCGCGACCTCGTGTTTCTCCATCTTCGTAAGGGCGATCTTCCGCAATATGAAGCCGAGATGATGCGGGCCGCGCGCGACAATCCCAATGACGCCAACATTCAAGAGGAGCTGGGGGAAGTCTACGAGACGCTCCACCAGCCCAACTCGGCGATTCTCTACCTGCGGCGCGCACTCGATAGCGACGGACGATCGATCGCGGCGCTCAATCGGCTCGGAATGGCCTATTTGGACCTCCACGAGTTCGCGACGGCCGAGCAGTATCTGTACGACTGTCTCAACGTCGATCCGGTCAACTACGCGTGCTTAGATAATTTGGGCGTCGCGGAGACTCAGGCCGGTCGCGACGACGCCGCTCGCACGTGGTTCAAGAAAGCCTACGATCTCGAACCCGAGCGTCCCGAAGCGATCGTCAACTTCGGCTACCTCGAGGATATGCACGGCGATTGGAAGCGCGCAGTCGCATACTACGTGCAGGCGATTTCGGTCAATCCGTACGTTCCCGAGTCGTACGTGAACCTCGGAATCGATTACGAGCACAACGGTCTCTATTCGCTCGCACTCTCCGCATTGCTCAAGGGTGTCGCAGCCGCGCCGTACGACGGACGCGTGCGCTATCTGCTCGCGCGAGCCTACGCGGCGCAGGGGCAGCGCGCGCTCGCGCTCGCCCAGCTCAAGGCCGCGGCGTCGTCCTTCGACCCCGACGTCGCCGAAATCGCCAAGGAAGAGTCGCAGCGGTTAACGACGCAATCCCCGGCAACGTCACCGCAGTAACGCGCCTTACGTTCTCGCGATACAGTCGATTTCGATCCGAGCGCCCTTCGGTAGAGCGGCGACGGCGACGGTCGAGCGAGCCGGCTTCGTCGCATCGAAGTATTTTTCGTAGACGGCGTTGACTGCCGGAAAGTCGTTCATGTCAATGAGAAAGACCGTCGTCTTCACGACGTCGGCGTAGTGGCATCCCGCTGCGCAAAGAACCGCACCGAGGTTTTCAATAACGCGTTCGGCCTGTGCGGCGACGTCGCCCTCGATCATCTCCCCGGTCTGCGGATCGAGCGGAATCTGACCGCTGCAGAAGAGCTCGCTGCCCCACTGAACGGCTTGGCTGTACGGACCGATTGGTTGCGGCGCGTGCGGCGTGGCAATATGCTCCGGCTTCATCCTTGCGCTCCGCTCAGCGCGGGGGCGGATCGTTCGCGCGTCATCGTCCCTTTGAACGCCATCGGCGGTTCCTCGATGCCGAAGTTCGCGCGGTAGAGCTCCTCGATACGCGCGAGCTCCTCGGCGGTCAGCGCCGGCGCTTCGGGTGCCGCCGCAAATTCGGCGAGCTGCTCGCGATCGTAGATATTCGGAAGCACCGTCATGACGCGCGGCTCGTGGAGCAGCCACGCAATTGCGGCTTGGCCGAGGGTGCGGTCGGGGCGTTCGAGGAAACGCAGCCGGCGCACTTTTTCGATCCCGTTGATCAGCCATTCGCGCGGACGGTGGCGCCGGTGGTCGTTCTTCGGAAAGGTCGTCTCTGCGGTGTAGTGACCTTCGAGCATACCGCTCGAATGCGGGACCCGAATCATATATCCGGTCTGGGCGCCGCTTTCGTAGGCCGCGCGAATCTGCTCGTCGCCCGGATACTGCTCGAGAATGTTCCAGATAATCTGCAGACTCGCGACGTCGCGTTCGCGCACGGCATCGACGCCTTCGTAGAGCCAGCCGATCGCCGGGCCGAGCGCGACCCCGTACATTCGGATCTTACCTTCGCGCTTGAGCGACTCGAGCAGCTCCCAGAGCGCGTCGTCTTCGATCTGCGCCATGCGCGCGTTATGCATCTGATAGATGTCGACGTAATCGGTCTGCAGACGGCGCAGCGACGCTTCGAGCGCCGACCGGACGTATGCGGGCGAGAAATTGTGCGGAAGCTCGGATTGCCCGCGGCGCAGCGTCGCATCCGCGCTCGCAAAATCATATCCAAATTTTGTCGCATAGACGACGCGATCGCGCCGGCCACCGAACGCCTTGGCGAGCTGTTCTTCGCTGCGTCCGTTGCCATACGTGTCGGCGGCATCGTAGAACGTGATCCCGAGATCGTGTGCGGCGTGGAGCATTGCGACCGCCTCGTCGTCGCTCTTCTCGCCCCACCAGCCCGTCGACGTCGTCCAAAGGCCGAAGCCGACCTCGCTGACGGTGACGTTGCCGGCGGGATACGTGCGGTACTTCATGCGCGGGCCTTCTCCGTCCGGGTCGCCAACTCCCAATCGCATGGACTCAGAGCGGCTGACGCATGACGAATTCGCTCGTGTCGGCGCGTGGATCGAGCGGTACTTTGAGCACCCCGAGGCATACCGCGTCATGCCGCAGGTGCGGCCCGGCGAGGTCGCGGCGGCACTCCCGGCCGAGGCGCCCGAAGATGGCGAACCGTTCGAAACCATTCTCGACGATTTCGAACGCATCGTCGTCCCGGCTACCACGCACTGGAACCATCCCCGCTTCTTTGCCTATTTCGCGACGAGCGCCGCGCCGGTGGCCGTTGCTGCCGAGGCGTTAGCCGCTACCCTCGACGTCAAAGCGATGCTCTGGCGCACGTCGCCGGCCGCGACCGAGCTCGAGGAAGTGACGATGCGCTGGCTTGGGCGACTGCTCGGCCTGCCGTCGGAATGGACCGGCATCATTTACGACACCGCTTCGATCGCCGGCTTTACCGCACTCGCCGCCGCCCGCGAGGCGCTTGGCCTGCAGATTCGCGAGCTCGGCATGACCGGGCGCTCGCTGCCGGCGTTGCGCGTCTACATTACCGGCGAGACGCATTCGCACGTCGAGAAAGCAGCGATCGCGCTTGGCGTCGGACGCGAGAACGTCGTCCGAATCGGGTGCGACGACCGCTTTCGCATGCGTGCCGATGCGCTGCGCGCGGCGATTGAAAGCGACCGTCGCAGGGGTATGGTGCCGATGGCAATCGTCGCGACGGTCGGTACGACCTCGACGACGTCGGTCGATCCGGTGCGGGAGATCGCGGCAATCGCGCGCGAGTCCGGCGTCTGGCTTCACGTCGATGCGGCGTATGCCGGCATCGCGGCGATCGTTCCCGAGTACCGCGCCCTCTTCGACGGCGTCGAGCTCGCCGATTCGGTCGTGGTCAACCCGCACAAATGGATGTTCGTCCCGATGGACCTCTCGGTGCTCTTTTTGAAAGACGAATCGACCGTACGCCGTGCCTTCAGCTTGGTCCCCGAATATTTGACGACGCCGGAATCCGACGCGGTCAACTACATGGATTACGGGCTGCAGTTGGGGCGGCGTTTTCGCGCGCTCAAGCTCTGGTTCGTGCTGCGTCGCTTCGGCGCCGAGGGAATTCGGAAGAAGCTGCGCGGTCATATCGCGCTCGCCCAAGAGTTTGCATCCTGGGTGCGGAGCGAGCCGCAATGGGAGGCGCTCGCGCCGCATCCGTTCTCGGTGGTCTGTTTTCGCTACGCGCCGCCGGGCCTCGATGAAGCCGCGCTCGAAAAACTCAATGCGGCGATCATGCATGCAGCCAACGCCACCGGCGAGATCTTTATCTCGCACACGAAGGTCGACGGCCGGTACGCTATTCGGCTCGCGATCGGTAACCTGCGCACGCAGCGACGCGACGTCGAGGCGGCGTGGGAGATTCTCCGAAACGAGGCAACGAAGCACCGCGTCTAAGGACTCGCCCAGCGCTCACGCTGCCATACTGCATCGCCGGTCGTATCTCAGCCCATCGTTAACGGGTTGTGCGGTGCGCTACTTGAGGATATTGATCGTACGGGCGGCGACGATGGCGATCGTGATCAGCGAAATACTGCTCTGAATCATGACCAGAATTTTTGCGCGCGCCGTGAGCGGCATCGCCTCGGTTGGACTGAATGCCGTCGACGTGGTGAAGGCCAGGAAGAGATAGTCGGTCATTCCGGGCAGCCAGTTGGGCGCGATGTACGCGTTGTCGTCCATCGCCGGAAACTCGAAATCCGGATAGCTCTTCTTGTGGTTAAGGCGGGCATCGGGGCCGCCCCCATCGACGAGCCAATAGACCAACGTGAAGATCAGAACGTTACCGGTCCAGATTCCGATCGACGTGTAAAAGAGCGTTACCGGCTCGAGTTTTCCGGGTACCTCGACGAGGTCGTAGGCGGCCATCAGCAGGTTCGTCGCGTTAAAGACGAGCGCGGCTCCGACGGCGACGAACTCGACGAGGCGCTCCGTCTTCCGCCAAAAAGGACGTCCGTGCGTGAGCGAAACGAGCGTCATCGGAACGATCAGAACGACCGCTTCGACGTAGCCGAACCAATCGGGCAAGATTTGATAGCGTTCGGGGAGCACTGCGATCACGGCGACGATCGCGCAGACGATGAGGACCGCGCCGTAGCGCGAAGCCGTGCGTTCTTGCGTCATGCGCAAACCTTTCTGCGATTCTCCCACCAACACTGCAGGCGGTTTGCCGAAAAGCAGCGCGCGTGATAAAATGCCCGCATGAGGACCCCGGCTATATGCCGCCTCACGCTTTGCGTTTGGGCGGCGCTTCTCGCCGCCTGCGGCGGAGCGTTGACGCCGGCGCCATCCGTTTCCAATCCGCAGAGCGCTCGATCGTGGGCCTTTCCTGCGAAGTCGACGAGTTTGCTCTACATCTCCGATCTCGGCGCAAACGCCGTGGACATTTACACCTATCCGCAGGGCACTTCGGTTGGATCGCTCACAGGATTCGGATCGGTTGCCGGTCTTTGCTCCGATAAAGCCGGAGAGGTCTTCGTCGTCGACGAAGCCGGCCCGATCGTCGTCTACGCGCACGGGGGCACGACCCCGTTGCGAAAACTAACGACCACCGGTGCCCCTTATGGATGTTCCGTCGATCCGGTGACCGGGAATTTGGCCCTCACGCAGCTCTCGTCGTACTCCGACGGGGCGATCGCCGTTTATCCAAAGGCGAAGGGAAAGCCCGCGATCTATCGCGACAAACAGATCGATGCAACCTGGTTCTGCGGGTATGACGGTAAGGGAGACCTCTTTGCCGATGCATGGGACAGCTTCGGAAACCTGATTCTGGTCGAGCTGCCCAAGAGTGGTAAGGCGCTGCAGAAATACAAACTTGCGCCGAAGTTCGCCAATCCCGGGGGCGCGATGTGGGACGGAGCGTACGTTGCGATCGGAAATCGGGGCGATGGCGTGATCTATCGCATGGGCGCGACGGGGCACGTCGCGCATACCGTTACCTTAAAGAACGGTACGAACGTCGAGCAGTTTTGGATAGGCGGCGGAACGCTGATCGGACCGAACGCGCAAAGCCCCGGAACGGTTGGTTTCTGGCACTACCCCGGAGGTGGCGCGCCGTTCAAAACGCTCAAAGGATTCTCCTATCCGTTCGGAGCGACGGTAAGCGTCGCACGCTAGCAAACGGTTTAGTGCAGCAGCCCAGAGACGACGTTGACGACGAGCGCGAGAATTGCCGTGTTGTAGGCGAACGAGATCAGTCCGTGCCCCAAGACCTGTCGCCGAATGCCCTTTGAGGTGATTTGCACGTCGGAGACTTGGAACGTCATGCCGATAACGAACGAGAAATAGGCAAAATCCATGTGATCCGGATCCTCTTTTCCCGGGAAGAATAATCCCTGGTCGCTCTCCTTATCCCGATCGCTGTCGCGATAGTAGAGATGCGCGTAGCGGAACGAATAGACCGTATGGATGAGCAGCCACCCCAAGACGACGGCGCCGAACCCGATGGCGTCGCCGATCGCCGTATGCTCGACGATACTGTCGCGCGGCCCGCGGCCCAAAATTGCGAGCGCGGCGATGAACCCGAAGACGACGGCCATCAGCGTCAGCACGAAGACCGCGTCGCGCCCCGGATCTTGCGAAGCGGCCCAGAGCTTGGCCCGATCGGCCTTCGTCTGTAGAATGGTTCGCCAATACCAGACCATCATCGCGATCAGTCCGGCGTCGTAACACGCGACCACGCGCACTTCTCGCGGCAGCCAGTCGGGCGCGAAGAGTCGCATTGCGAGCCCGGCGAGCCCGACCGTCACGATAAAGACGGCGATGGGTAGGAGCGCTCGGCTTTTCATCGCGGCTCGACGGGCACCTTAATAAAGCCGCAGATACTGATCGCGCTCCCACGGATGCACCGCGCGGCGGTAGCGCTCGTACTCTTCGAGCTTAGCGTCACGGAAGGCGTGATAGAGATGATCGCCGAGCGACGCCCGAACGACGCCATCGGCGTCGAGCTCCGTAATCGCTTGGCGCAGCGATTTCGGTAGCGTGCGAATCCCTCGCTCGCGGCGTTCCTTTTCGGTCAGATCGTAGGTCGTTCCGACGAGAGGGGATCCCGGCAGTAACCGCTGCGCGATCCCGTCGCCGGCTGCACCGATGAGGACCGCGAGCGCGAGATAGGGATTGCAGGCCGGGTCGGGGCTGCGCATCTCAACGCGCGCCGGTTGTTGTCCCGGAGGAACGCGTACGAGCGCATTTGCACTGCGCTCAGACCAGACCGCGTAGATTGGGGCATCCCACGCGGCGACCAATCGCTTATACGAATTGACGGTCGGATTACAGATGGCGGTCGTCGCCTGCGCGTGCGCGAGCAATCCCCCGACGACGTAGAGCGCGCTCTCCTCGTCGCTCGATTCAGGGAGGCGAAAATCGGCATGCAGGCCGCTCCCGGCGCACTCGGCGAGCGGTTTGGGCATGAAGGTTGCTTCGAGACCGTAGTCGGCGGCGACGTGCTTGGCAATCGTCCGCAGGGTGAGCGCGTGATCGGCGGCGGCGAGCGGATCGTCGTGTGCGATATCGATCTCGTGCTGTCCGGCCCCATGTTCGTGGTGCGCGGATGCGATCGGTACGCCCATTGCGCGGAGCGCGGCGACCATCGCGTTGCGCGCCTCCTCGCCCCGGTCGTTCGCCGAAAAGTCGAAGTACGAGCCGACGTCCGACGTCGCGGTCGATGCCGCGGCGCCATCCGTGCGTTCGAAAAGATAGAACTCAACTTCGAGCGCGATCCGCTGCCCGTCGAGCGCAGCGGCGGTTTCGATCGCGCGGCGCAGCGTCGTGCGCGGACATCCCTCGAACGGCGAGCCGTCGGGCATCGCGATGTCGCAAATCAAGCGACCTTCACAGGCGTCGCCGGCCGCGCGCCACGGATAGATCGCAAAGGTGGAAGGATCGGGCCGCAAAAGCATGTCGAGTTCTTCACCGCGCACGAAGCCGTCGATCGAGCCGCCGTCGAAGGTGACCCGCCCGTCGAGTGCGGGCTCGAGCTCGTCGATCGGAATCGAAACGTTCTTGCTCACGCCGAAGATGTCGGCGAAGACCAGGCGTACGAAGCGCACGTCGCGCTCGCGTGCCAGCCGCACGACGTCGCGTTTCGTCGAGGGACGCCGCGATTCACTTCGAGTTGTAGAGTTCATCAATTGCAACCGCCAAGCGAAGAGTGAGTTGATCGTGCGGGCTATCGAACGAGCGTGCCGAGATCTCGCCGATCTGCCGCAGCCGATAGAAGACGGTGTGGCGATGGACGCTGAGCTCGGCGGCGGCCGTCTTCACGTTTTGTCCCGACTGAAAGTAGCGTTTGAGCGTTCGCTCCAACTCCGTCTGGTGTTTCTCGTCGTAACTGCGCAGCGGCGCGAGCGTCTCCGAGGCGAAGTGCCGTAGCCGATCCGGGTCGGCCCCTTCGTAGAGCAGCCGGTAGGCGCCGAGCTCTTCATAGGCCGCGACGTGTCCCCCGCCGTAGATGCGCCGCCCGATCGCCAGCGCCGCCTCGGCGCTCTCCACGCTGGTTCGTATCGCCAGCGGCGTTTCGGTCGTGCCGATGCCGCCGGAGATGCGCAGCGGAGGTTTGCGTCGTGAGGCGCTTTTCGGAAGTAGGCTCGCGGCGGTCTTCGCGTTGCTCGCGTCGAGCGCTCGGGCCGCCGGAACGAAGAGCAGCAGCAGCGGCCCGCGTTCGACGAGCCCGAGATCGGTTCCAGCCGCCGGAAATGCCTGCGTCGCGAGCGCGCGCAGCCCAGAAAAATCGTCGCTTTCGAGCGCGACAGCGAGGTACTGCGCGGCGAGCGCGATGCCGCGCGCGGAGGCTTCATCGCGGACGGCGCTGGCATCGTGAAATGCCCCGTCGAGCAAGGCCTCCCAGAAGCCCCCCTTGCGTTCGCGTGTCATTGCACCGTTGCGACTGAGTTCGAGGCCGATCGCTGCGGCGGTAAGGCGCAAGAGCAGATCGGCGTTCGGCGCGTCGCCGGCGAGCGAGAGCCATCCGAGATTCGAGTCTCCGGCGGTGACTCGCTGCGCCCGTCCCGGGCTTGTGGACTCGACGATTCCGCGCGCACTCGCCGGAATTTCTCCCGCTCCGGCCGTCGCAAGCGCGCGCCAGTGGGCGTCCTCGAGCAGCACGCCCCCGCCGGCGAACTTCGCGAGATGCGCGGCGAGCGCTTTCGCTCCGCCCCCGCTCGCGGCGATGCGGGCGAGCGCCTCGCTGAACTCGACGACCTCTTCGGGCTTCACGTCGGGGCGTGTCGCGAACGATGGCGGCGCACCCGCGGGAGTTTCTTTGCGACGTCGTCGGGCATAATTGCATCGATGGCGTCGTCGACCGTCACGATACCGAGCAGCTTTCCGGCGTCGTCGACGACCGGGACCGCGAGCAGATCGTACTTTGCAATCGTCGATGCGACGTCGACTGCCGGCTCGTCGGGAGCGACGGTAACCAGATCCGTCTCCATGATTCGGTCGATGAACGCCGTCGGCAGCGCGAGCAGGAGCGCGCGTAGCGAAAGCGCGCCGAGCAGACGATCTTCCTTGTCGAGCACGTACAGGTAGTAGATGAACTCCGAGGCCGGCGCGATCTCGCGAATCTTGCGGATCGTCGCCTCGGTGGTTCGGTGCGGATAGATCCAGACGTAATCGGTCGTCATCATACCGCCGGCGGTATCTTCGTCGTATTTGACGAGCTCGCGAAGCTCGCCGGCCGTGTAGGCGTTCATCTCGGCGAGCAGTTCCGTCTGCTGCTCTTCTGGAAGGTCCGCGAGCAGATCTGCCGCGTCGTCGGCGTCCATCTCTTCGATGATGTCGGCAGCGCGTTCGGTACCGATCTCATCGATCAGGCTCTTGCGCGTCTCCGAATCGAGATGTTCGAAGGCATCGGCCGCGGTCTCGTCATCGAGCTGCCCGACGACGGCGAGCGCTTCGCGCGACGAGAGATCGCCGATGATCTCGGCGAGCTCCGACGGATGAAGCCGCGCGAGACGACTCTGCTTGACCGAAAGCTGAACGTGCGAGGGATTGACCTCGCGAATCGGTGCGACCGAATCCCACGCGATCATCGAACGGGGGACGCTATGAATGCGCGAGAGCCAGCGCCGCCCGAACGAGCGCAGACCGAGGCGGCGCAACAGCCCGGCGAGTCCGACGTCGGCGGCGACGACCCGCAGGCGGCCGCCGGCGTTCGCAACCTCGATATCGTTGATGCGCACGACCTTGCGGCCGTCGACGTCGACGATTTGCTTATCGAGCAGATCGGCGACGAGATAGAGCTCCTCGCGTTCGGAGGGTGCGCTCTCTTTGGGCGTGGTCGTGAGTGCGACGCTCCCGTCACGATCGACGTCCGCAACGGTCTCGATCGGAGCAAAGCGCAGTCCCTGCGTCGTCTTGATGATCAGGCCATCGACTTGCGGGAAGACCGCGTCGGGTTTACCGACCAAGAAATCGGCGACCTTGCCGATCGGCAGATCGTCGATCGTCGCACGTCTGCCGACCAGTTCCGAGATGAACCCCTCGGTGAAGGCCATAGATCCGTTCTATTCTTTAGGCGGCAAGCGGAGCCCGCCGCATCCATGCCCCGTCGCGCAGCTTCCACTGCGTGAGGAGTGCCCGGACCGTCCATGCGGCGATCCAGCCGAGGGCGACGCTGTAGAGGCCGAGATGCAGCCGCTCGATGCCGATCCAGACGAGCGGGATGACGAGCGCGCTGCAAAAGAGGCCGACGGTCATTGAAAAACGCGTATCGCCCGAGGCGCGAATCGGCGCGAGCGCGAGCATCGCCCAACCCTTAATCGGCATCGTGACCATGTGCAGCGCCAGCGGCAACGCAGCGATCGACGCGATTGCCGCATCGAGGGTAAAAATGTAGGCGAGCGGCCACGCCAGAATCGCAACCACGGCGCCGGTCAGCGTCGTGACGACAAGCGAGAACCGCAGTGCGCGCTCGAAGAACGACCGCGCGCCGGCCGGGTCGCGCGCTCCGAGTCGTTGCCCGATCACAACCTGCGCCGCGCTCTGCAAAGGACTCGGCACCACGAACGTGAGATCGGAGACGACGTTGAGCGCTCGGAAGGCCGCAATCGCAATCGCTCCGAGCGGCGCCAGCAACGCGACGATGAAAATGTCGGGTGCGGTAACGCCCAACAAAAAGATTGCTTCGGGGAGGCCGAGCATCGCGCAGCGGAGCGCGAGCCTCCACGAAAGTTGGCTGTGCGAGAAGACGCGATAGGCCGGACGGCGCGCAACGTAAAAAATCGCGTAACACGCCGCGATGCTTTCCGAGATCAGCGACGATACGCCCGCGCCGACGATTCCAAATGGATGGTGCGTCCACCAACCCAGACCGAGCATCATGAGCAGCGGGATGTGAACGACGTTGACGACGACGAGCACGAGGACTCCGACTTGGCGATTACCGGCGGCGCCCAGGCCGACGATGAGCGTGCCGGAGATCACCATTGGAACGAGCGCCGCGCAGCGCAAAACGAGATAGGTCGCGCTCGCGCGTGCACTCGGAAGTGCGCCGACGAGCGCGTGAATCGCGGGATTTGCGCCGGCGAGACTTGCAGCAAAGGCGATGATGGCGAAGAGCAATGGCACCACGGCACCTGCTCGTACGGTGCGAGCGAAGCCCTCGACATCGCCGGCACCGATGCGTTGCGCCGCGACGAGCGCGACTCCGCTCATGAAGCCGTACGCGACGAATGCGATGGCAATGAAAATCGTCAGAGCGGCGGTCGCGCCGGCGAGCGCGACCGCGCCCAAGCTGCCGATCGCGATCGTGTCGACCGTTCCGAGCAACTGGTCGCCGAGCATCTGAACGGCAACGGGAATCGAAAGGCGCCGGAACGCGGCGCCAATTCGGGTGTGGTCGACGATCATCGAGGTCGCGTCCATGTCTTATGGCGTCATCCGACTCCTATGCTTCGCACCAACGCTCAG
Source organism: Candidatus Cybelea sp. (assembly GCA_035695445.1). GTDB lineage: Bacteria > Vulcanimicrobiota > Vulcanimicrobiia > Vulcanimicrobiales > Vulcanimicrobiaceae > Cybelea. The sequence goes on from DASRSI010000002.1 coordinate 159,932, forward strand.
GATGACAAGTGGCGGACGGATTCGAGCGCCTTGAAGAATTCGTCGATCTCATCTTCGGCCGTATAAAAGTGCGGGCCGATTCGAATCCCGCAACCCGGCCGGTAATCGATGAAGACGCGTCGTTCGATCAGGCGCCGGTGCACTCGCTCGGAATCTTCGAAGTCGATTCCGATCCAGCCCGTGCGGCGCGCAGGCTCGAGTGGTGAGTTGACGCGCAGCCCACGCTCGAGCGCCATTGCGGCGATCTTCTCGGTGAGACGCACGTTGCGTTCCCGGATGCGCGCCACGCCGACCTCGGCGATGATTTGATGGCCCGGTTGGGCGACCATATATCCCGGAATCGTCGGCGTGCCGTTGCCAAAGCGATACATCGTGGGTGCGTGCGCGATCGGTGCGGGTTCAAATGCGAAGGGACGCGCATGCGCCATCCAACCGGTAACGGCGGGGCGAAATCGCTCGAGCAGGGATGGCTTGAGATAGATCCAGCCGCAGCCCGGTCCGCCGCAGAGCCACTTGTGCGATCCCCCGGTCACGAGGTCGAGGTCCCACTCCGCGACGTCATAGGGATAGATCCCGGTCGTTTGATAGGCATCGACGCAGAGCAGCGCGCCGACGCTGCGGCAGTGTGCCTGGATCGCCCGCACGTCGGCGATCGCACCCGAAACGTAATACGCGTGTGAGAGCACCGCGATCGCGGTCCGCTCGGTGATGGCTTTGATGATTCGCTCGGTCGGGATCGTTCGGCCGTCGTCCGACCCGACGATTCGCGGGACCGCACCGAAACGCTCCCATTCGCGCCAGACGTACGTCAGCGAGGGAAACTGCAGCGCCTCGTAGACGATCTCGTTACGGGCTCCGCGGAAGTCTATGCAGGTTGCGATTGCCGCCTGGAGCACGGAGACGTTTGGGCCGAGGAAACAGGTTCCCGAGGGCGCGCCGATGATTGCGCCGATCCCATCGGCGATCTCGGCGATGCGCGGCAGCCAGCGCTCCCACGCCTCGGGGCCGTCCGCGGCCCATTCCTTCCAGTAGGTTTCGAGCGCATCGCGCGCACGCATCGGCGCGGCGCCCATCGAGTGACTCACCAAATAGGTCGAGCTTGCGAGAATCGGAAATTGCTCGCGCCGAGCCGAAAGCTCGTCGGTGAACCTCGTTAGCGTTTCGCTCATGCATAGCTCCCTTCACCCAGATAGGTGCGAACGTCCCAGAGTTCCGGAAAGAAACGATGCGCGAGCGTTCCCTCGAGGTAACGCGCGCCGGGAGAACCTCCGGTGCCGTGTTTCTGACCGATCATACGCTCGACCATGCGAACGTGGCGCCCGCGCCACAGCAAAAAGCGTTCGTCGAACTCGATCAAATCCTCGAGCAGGAGATAGAGATCGTAGTACTCGGCTTCGTTGGTGTAAATGCGCCGGTAGCTCTCGACGAGGTCGGCACTCGAATCGGTCGCGAACCCGCGCCGGCGCAAGAGCCCTTTGACGCGGTCGTAAAGCGACGGCTCCTTCGAACGGCGCTCGAGCCGTTTTCGCTGGCCGTCGTCGAGCTCGATCCATTTCAAAAGTTCGTCGCGTCGAAGACCGCATGCGAATTCCAACTCGCGAAACTGCGCCGACTGAAAGCCGCTCGCCGGATTGAGGTTGTCGCGAAATTGATTGAACTCTTGCGGCGTCATCGTCTCGAGAATGTCAACTTGCTGTTCGAGCAGCCGTTGAATTGCGTGAATGCGCCGAAAATGCTTCGCGACCCGCAGCAGGTCGTCGCGGTCGAGCGCACCCATGGTGGCGTCGACCTCGTGCAAGAGCTGTTTGAACCACAGCTCGTAGACCTGGTGAATCACGATGAAGAGCATCTCGTCGTGATGGGCGGGACGAGAGAGCGGCTGCTGAAGACCGAGAAGCTCCTCTACCTTGAGATAGGAACCATATGAGAGCGCCACCCGGCGAGCTTACGGGGGGTATCGGGGTTCTCCTCGAATGCGCTTGGCCGTGACGCGTTCATCCTTCGCGGCGCTTGCCGCCGCCGCCGCGCTCTTGGCGGCGTGTGCGAGCGGCAATCACGGCACGGCGGCCGGTGCCTCTCCGCAAGCAACGAATCCGATTACGTTTCCGCTCTTCGACGGCGCCGAAATTCTCTCGACGCGCGGATGGCAGACGACGGTGCGGGCTCGCCCCGGAATGGCCGATAGCGCGGTCCTTTCGCAAGGCGCCGGTACCTACGACGGGCACGACGTGGTCGCGGGAACGCCGGCGTACATGGCTGCGCTCGAGGCGTGGCTTGGCGATCTGAGCGCGCATCCGCCGGCCGGCTACCAACTCGCAGTGACTGGAAACGGCGTCGATGCTGTTCGCACGCATACGCGTGCGCTCGGCATCGATTTCGTGGCGTTCGAGGGAACCGATGGCGGGAAACGTCATGGCGTGGTCGTGATGGTCGTCGATCCGCAGACGCTCGACGAAAAGGCCGGCCCGATGCTCGGTCTCATCGGCAGGTTCAAGAACATGCCGAGCGTCTTACGCGACCCGATCGACGCGCAAGCGAGGAAGCAGACCGGATTCTCGATTACCGAAGCGACGAATCCCGATACGCCGATCGGCGCGGCGGTCGCGGCGCTCGATCAGTTACGCGATTTCGGCGGACGCGGGATCGTGCTGATCGACGCCGTCAAACAATAGCGGCACTCCATAAACGGCACTCTGTAATGGGTAACGGCCCCTCCCACGCGCGCCAAATCGGCAGCTGGACGATACTCAACTTCCTCTGGCTGCCGCTGACGTTTCAAGACACGGCACTCATGACGATCGCGGTGCCCGCGGCGACCCTCTCGCTCGCGCCGGGTAACCACGTGATGGTACTCTCGGTGCTCGCGAGCATTTCGGCGCTCGCCGCGATGGTCGTGCCGCCGCTGGGCGGTTGGCTCTCCGACACGCTGCGCCGGCGCGGCGGATCGCGCCGAACGTTCGTTGCCGGCGGCATCTTCATCAACGTCGGCGCTTTGATCGCGCTTGCGTACGCGCATACGCTCATCGGATTCGCGCTCGCGCTGATCGTCTCGAGCGTCGGCGCGAATCTCGCGCTCTGTGCCTATCAGGCGCTCTTGCCGGAATCGGTGCCGCGACGAAACTGGGGCGCCGTCTCCGGCGTCCGCGGCGCGACGACGCTCGCTGGGACGGTGCTCGGATTCGGGATCGCGGGCTCGATGCCGAATCCGAGCATCACCTTTCTGGCCGCCGCCGCGGTGATGGCGGTCGGCGCCCTTTCCCTCTTCGGAATCGGCGACGGAGTTTACGATAGCGAAGAGCAGGCGCACGTGCGCGATTGGCACGATTTTTCGGTGGTCTTCGCGGCGCGCACGCTCGTCTTCTTTGGGCTGGTCATGCTGCAGACGTTCGTGCTCTTTTTCTTTCGCGACGTCCAGCGGATTGGAAACCCTTCGGCCGGGACCGCCATCTACGCGTTCGCGACCGTCATCGGTGCGGTCGGGTCGAGCATCTATCTCGGCTTGCTCTCAGACCGCATGTCGCGAAAGTTCATCACCGCGCTTGCGGGCGCGTGTATGGCCATCGCAACGATCGGGTTTGCGCTCGCTCCCGAACTCAAGTGGATGTTGCCCTTTGCGGTGCTCTTCGGCATCGGTTTCGGCGGCGTGATCTCCAGCGGCTGGGCGCTTGCGATGGATGCGATTCCGAAGTTGCGCGATGTGGCGCGCGACCTCGGCCTATGGGGCATTGCGACGCTGCTGCCCAACGTCGTTGCGCCATTGATCGGCGGCTGGCTGATCGGAATCTTCCACGGCACGCGCGCTGGCTATCAAGCGGTATTCGGCCTTGCCGGCTTCAGCTTCGCACTGGCTTCGCTCACGGTGCTGCGCGTCGGGCGCCGCCCGATCTCGTCGCTCTGGGCGACGCCCTTTCGCGCCGCAGCGGTCCTCGCGAACTACCTCTGGGATCACACGGCCTATCGCGTGCGCCGCTGGGGATCGATTCCGCGCCGTCGGGGTCCGGCGCTTATCGTTGCAAACCATCAGCACGACTTCGAATCGCCCGCGATCGTCTCGAGCACGACGGTGGAGTCCGGTTCATGGCGCCATCCGATCTTTACCGCGAGCTCGCGTCGAATGTACGAGCCGGGATTCCTTGGCGAGCGAATAGCGTGGCTGAGGTTCCTGCTGCGCCGCGTCAACGCGGGGCAGTTCTTCGTTTCACTCGGGATGCTGCCGCTCGAGAACGAGTTGACCTCGCGCGCGATCACGGCCTTCGCATATTCGGTGCAGAAGCGCCATGGGCCGATGCCGCTCTCTGAAATCTTCGACGACCGCGTGGCGCAGCGGTTCCCTCCCAATGCGACGACCACTGACCTTTGGCGACGCGACCTGTTCGCCGAAGCCCACAACGCCGTGAAGGTCACGACGGTGCGCGAACCCTACCGGCGCGAGATTCTCGACGAGACGCGCGCTTACGTCGACGGCGATCTCGCGCACATGGAAGATATCCTCCGCCGTGGCGGCACCTTCTATCTCACGCCGGAAGGTCACTACACGATCGACGGGCGTTTGCTGCCGATGCGCGGCGTGATCGAACGTCTCGCCCCGCTCGCGACGATCTATTGCGTCGGCGTCAGCTACGATCCGTTCGTTTCCAAGCGGCTCTCGATGCTCTACCGCATCGAGCGTTTGGAGGATGGTCCCGAACCTCGGCTGACGCGGATGAAGCGCGTGCTCGCCGCTATTCGTCCCGTCACGACGAGCCAGCTGCTCGGTGCGTGGCTCGACGGACGAACGGAAGCATTTACGCTCGACCAAGCGGCGGCGGCAGTCGAATCCGCGCTGATGGCGCTGCCGAACGCCCTATTCGTCGATCCGGAGCTGCGCCGAAAGCCGCGAACGATGGTGAACGCGGCGCTGCGGCTGATGGTGACGTGGGGAATTCTCCAACGCGACGCCGGCGGCTATCGCGCGGCTGCGCAGCGGCGCCATCCGCAGTTTCCGTTTGTCGACGATATCATTGCGTATCAAAAACGGTTCTTGGAGGAGACGCTCGAGCACGCGGCTTACGCGCACGCGCCGGCGAACGGGGAAGTTCGAACTCGGCGAGACGAATTCGCATCGACCGCGGAGCGGCCCCTTTGATTCTCCCGTCGGCGCCCACCACGCGATGGGCCGGAACGAAGAGATTGATCTTCGTCTGCGACATCGCGGCGGCCACCGCGCGATGCGCGAGCGGCTTGCCGATCGCGCGTGCGACGTCGGCATACGAGACGAATTCGCCAAAGCACAGGGACGCGACGGCGCGCCACGCCGCGACCTGAAAGTCCGTTCCGCGCAGCGCAAGCGGAAGGTCGAAGCACGCCAGCCGGCAGGCAAAATAGGCCTCGACTTGCGTCCACGCCTCGGCGAGCAATGCGTCGCTCGGTTTGCGTGCGCGAGTCCGGGCCGCCGGCACGAAATCACTCGAAAATATCGCTTCACCGTTGCCTATAATCAACAAATCGCGTCCGAATGGCGTCGGAACGCGTGATTGGATAGGTGCCGCCGCCCCCGACAAGCGAAATCCCCCAGCCCTACGAAACGACCGGCGCGGCTGTCGCGTTACCGGTTGGGAGGTTTCTGTGAACCGCACAATTGCTCAAGGTCTAACAATATTTGCCGTCGCCGTGCTTACGGCATGCTCGAACGGCGCGACGAACCAATCGCTGCTTCCGCAGAACGCAGTGCAAGCACAGCAGAGTGCCGCACTGCCGGCCGATGCGCTGAACGGGGCCGCGAGCGGAGAGGTGCCGTTCATGACGGCCGATCCGGTTCACCGTCTTTGCGCGGCGCCGAGCGACCCCACCGAGATGGAGTGCCTGTCGATGGTGCGCACCGACGTGCGCCCAACGCTTCAGATGAATCCCGATGTTGGCGGCGATGCCGGCTCGTGCCCCTTCACCGTGGGCTATTGTGCCGGCGATATCCAGGACGCCTATGGATTGCCGTCGCTGAAAGCCGGCAGCGGTAAGACTGTCGCAATCGTCGACGCGTATGGTTACCATCGCGCCGCAGCGGATCTCAGCACGTATCGAAAGACGATGGGACTCAAACCCTGCACCGTCGCGTCGAAGTGTCTTCGTATTCTCAATCAAGAGGGGAAGACGTCGCCGCTTCCGGCGGAGCCGCCGCCGAGCGACGACTGGAAGGGCGAAGAATCGCTCGATCTCGACATGGTGTCGGCCGTCTGCCCGAGCTGCAAAATCATTCTCATCCAGACGAATAATAATCTCATCAGCAACCTCTACACGGGCGTCAAAACGGCCGGGGCGCTCGGCGCAAAATATATCGGCGCCTCCTGGGGCAATGGTCCGGAAGGCTCGGACAACCCGATCTTTCATCAAGCCGGCGTCGTGATCGCGGCTGCGGCCGGCGACAACGGCGGTGGTCACAAATACGGCGGCGGTCCGATTCAACCGTGCACGTATACCTATGTGGTCTGCGTCGGCGGAACGCATCTCGTTCGCGCGCACAACGCGCGCGGCTGGAGCGAGACGGCGTGGAACGATTGGAACTTCGATTATTGCGGCGGCCCCTGCGGCGCGACCGGGAGCGCCTGCAGCACCAAGATCGCCAAGCCGCCGTGGCAGACCGATAGCGGCTGCCATTCGCGGTCGGCTGCCGATACCTCGGCGACCGCGTCGCTGCGCTCGCCCGTGATCGTCTATAACTCGGAGGAGGGCTGCACTCCGCCGCAATGCTTCTGGCTCTACGGAGGCACGAGCGCGTCAACGCAGATTATCATCGGTGTGTATGCGCTTGCCGGTAACGCGGCGAGCCAACAAGGCGCAACCTACCTTTGGAAACACCACAAGGACCACGTTTGGGACGTTACGATGGGGAATAACATCGATGCGGCCATCGGCGTCACGTGCGCATCGTCGGTGCATTATATCTGCTACGCGCAAGCCGGCTTCGACGGTCCGACCGGATTGGGAACGCCAAAAGGAGTCACCGCATTCTAAGAGCCTTCGCGCTCGTCGCGATCGTGGCGATGGCCGGCTGTATGGGCAGCTCGCTCGAGCAGACGCCGCTACCGGCCGAGCCGGAGACGGCCGCACCGGCACCGGCGTCGCACGCGTCGCAGACCGACGCCTCCGAGGCGCCGGATACGACCGGTGACGATTCCTCCGACGACGCGGCGCCCATTTCAGGAACGCATGCGCCGAGCGCGGCTCCGTCACAGAAATCGTCGGCTGCTCCTTCGGGCGTACGTTATGCGTGCCGGCAACCCGCAGCCGCGGATCGCCGCGCCTGCGATGCGATCGTGCAAGCGCCTGCCCCGCAGCGCAATGCGGGAGGGTGCAATCGAAGCGTTCCGTACTGCGCGTCGGATCTGCAGGCGGCGTACGGTCTCTCGCAAGCGGCGAGAGACGGCGGGAAGGGCGTCGTCGTCGGGATCGTAGATGCGTATGGTTATGCGGCCGCGGCGACCGATCTCACAGCCTATCGCAAGCAGATGGGATTACCGGGCTGCGCGATCTCGAACGGATGTCTGCGGATCGTTAACCAGCGCGGGCGCGCGAATCCGTTACCGAAATCCAACGCAGCCACCGGCGACGACTGGCAGGCGGAAGAAGCGCTCGACCTCGATATCGTCTCAGCGATCTGTCCGAACTGCCGAATCGTGCTGGTGCAGGCAAACAGCGATAAGAGCGCCGACCTCGCAGCATCGGTAACTGCGGCCGGCGGACTCGGCGCGGTCGCAATCGTTAACGCGTACGGCGGCAAGGAGAAGGGCGCCTCCGATGCGGCCTATCGCCGATCGGGACGCGCGATCGTTGCGAGCGCCGGCAGCGGTGGCGCCGGTCTGCGCGCGCCCTGCAGCTACGCTGCCGTCATTTGCGTCGGCGGTACCTCACTTGCCCCGACTTCGTCGGCCAGGGGATGGAGCGAACGAATATGGCGCGATGCTGCGAGTGGCTGCAGCGCGATCGTCGCCAAGCCGTCGTGGCAGCGCGGCAGTCGTTGCAAGACACGCGCCATTCCGGATCTTTCCGCGGTCGCCGATCCCGCGACCGGCGTTGCGGTTTACGAATCTCCCGGCGGTTGGCAGCAAATGGGCGGAACCGGCATCGGCTCGGCGATTGTTGCCGCGCTCTTCGCGCTCGGTCCCCCCGCAGCCCGAACGAACGCGCCAGAGTGGATTTGGCGCCACGGCGCGTACGGCTCGTACCGCCGAGTCGGCGATGCGAAATCGGGGTACGACGGAGCAGCAGGGTGGGGAACGCCCAACGGAACCGGAGGCTTTTGATCGATGCGAATTCGTGCAACTCTTTTTGCTCTGCTGACGATTGCATGCTGCGTGGCAGCATCGCCGGTCGATTCGGCCGTCATCGTGAACTCGGGATCGACGAACGCATACGGCTACTCGATTCACGTCTCATCCGACGGCCGCGCGACGGTCACGCTGCAAGAACGCGGCGGCGCCGCGGCGGGTACGCCGAAGCCATTTACGATCTCAGCGGCAACGACCGCCCGTTTCTTCTCCGACCTCGCCGCAGCACGGAAAGGTAACGCTGCGACGGTTCCGTGCATGAAGAGCGCGTCGTTCGGAAGCTCGCTTCATATCACGTGGCAGGGATGGACCTCGCCGGATCTGGCGTGTCCGCCGAAGGACGCGCTCGGCGACGCGCTCGTCACCGACGTCGGCGCGATCCGTACGGCCTCCGGCATCTCCGAATCGCCACCGCGCAACGCCGGCAGCCCCAACCAAGTTCCCCCTAGCGAGTAGCGAGGCCGGCGCGAACCGCGCGCGTCAAATCAACGCTGCCGGCGGGACGCGAACGGCCAACCTCAACGTTGTCGAGGCCGCGCCGGCGTGCAACGAGCCGCGCTTCGTTCACGATCTGCGCGACGATCGAGCGATAGAGCTGCGCGCGCGTTGCTTCGAGGCGTCCGATTGCAGCAGCCGTCTCGCGCTGCGATTGGTTCGCCGAATCGGCGAGCTGCGCGAAGCGGTGCGAAAGCTCGTCGCCGGCGGCATGAAATCCGCGGGTCACGTTCTGCGCTTCGGCATCGAGCCGGTAACTCGGTGCGAACGACGCCGCCGCGGCTCGCAGGCCCGGCGAGGTTGCCGTCGTCTGCGCACCCGCTTGCGCGACGCGCCGGCGAATCGCCAAGTTGGCGACGGCCGCTCCGCGGAGCTGCACCGCCATCGCGCCCTGGTCCGCGTTCCCGCTGCTCGCAAGTCCCCGCCCGTACGCGGCGAGGACGGCGGCGTCGCTGCGGCGCAGCGCCGAGATGGCGCGAAGCTCTTCGTCGTCGAGTGCCCTGAGCTCGGCCGCATAGCGTGCGCGTGCCGGGTGCGTGAGATGCAGATCCCCGAGCTTCAAGCGTAGACTCAATCGCTTCGCGGCGTCCCGCCGCGCGAGATCGAAGGCGAGCGTATTTTCCTTCTCGCGCAGCTGCTGCTCGCGTGCCGCGTACGCGCGGTCGTTGCGCTCTGCAATCGAAGCCCCGTAGTTCGTAAAGTTTGCGTTCGTTTCACGCGTCAGGCTGGCGGCATAGCGGCCCATGTCACGATCGCCGGTGCGCTGCGACGAAAGGATCGTTGCGACCGCGGCTCGCTCGCGCGAACGATCGGCCTGCTGGTCTCGCGATGCGATCTCTCCGGTACGCGTTTGCGCCGCCGATGCGTCGCGGCGGACCGCCGCCGACGCACGCTCGGCCGCCGTCGCGGGCGAGAGGCCTCCCAGATGCTGCGTACTTTGCAGTGCGGCGATCTCGCGATCGTACGCGAGCAGCACGTTATGCAATGGATGGATTGCAACCAGCTGCGCGAGGTCGACGAATCCAGCCGCCTTCTGCGGCGGAGCTGCCGCAATAAGAGTTATCGCCAGCATCAGTGCGAACGGGCGCTGGTTCATTATGGAAACTTCCTCTCGTAGGCGAACGAAACGCCGTTCGTGCCGGACATCGGCGTATACGCGGTGAGCGGATTGAGATTGAGAACGCCGAACGCGATCGGCTGCGGTTGTTGCTGGAGTGCGAAGAGGGTCGGACCGGTCGAGCTGTACGCCGTCAGGCGCAGGCCGCTACCGATATCGGGACGGGCTTCGAACGCAATACTCTGCGTTCTCGGGTAGCCAAAGCTCTGCGCGAAGATTGCGTTGACGTTCTTTCCGAAGGCCTTGACCGCATTTACGCCGAGGCCCGTTTGAATGTCGCTGGTGATCTGGACTTCGGTGAAACCGAGCGCGCCTCCGAGCGACGCCGAGAGCGGTTCGAGCAGATTGCGCGTGAAGACGGTGTTGAGTTGGCCGAAGGCGAGGCTCTGCGCGGCCGACCCGGCCGAAACGTTTGCGCCTCCCGTCGACTGGACGCCGCGAACCGCCCCGAATTGCTGCGCGCCAACCAGTAATCCCAAGATCTGCTCGCGGCTGTAGGCAGGATCGGAGTCGAGCGCGAGGTTCATGTCGGTGACGGAGCCGGTGACGTGCAGTCGAATCGCCGTTGCCGGATTGGCTACGAAGGTAGTCGCGACCGCATTGACGTCGGGGATAACGCCGCTCGACGGTTCGAAGGTAACGTCGCCGCTTTCGAGGTTGAAGCTTCGGTAGAAACTCAGCGAGCCGCCGGTCGAGTGAAAGACGCCCGCGAGTGTGGGCGCATTGAGCGTCCCGCCGAGATTGACCGCGCCCGTCGCGCCGATGTCAACGTTTGCGCTCTGCACGCGAACGTTGCGTCCCACGGCGATATGCACGCCGTCGAAGGCGACGTCGGGCAAGCCGGGTCCGGCGCCGGTACCCTGTTTTTGGTTGAGGAGCGCCGTGAGCGGAATGCGCGCGTCGAGCACGGAGAGATCTCCGCTCAGAGCCGGGAGCCGGCGGCCGCTGCGCGCCAGCGTCACGTTGCCGTTGAGCGTTCCTTGAAAGTACGAGGGGAGATCGAGTCGTGCGTTCTCGACGCGGCCCTCGAGCGTGAAGGCGGTGTCGTATGGCCTGTGCAGGTCCGGCAGCGTCGCGAGGGCGCTCGCGGTAACCGAACCGGTTCCGACCGAAGCGTGCGATTGCAGGCTCATTGTTTGCCCGTGCAGCCCGATTTGTGCGCCGATCCCGGTTATCGGCGATCGCTCGACCGGCCCGCTGAACGTCCCGTCGCGCAGCGCGAGCCCTCCACCGAATTGAGGTGCGCGTGCACTGCCGCTCACGTCGATCGTTCCGTCGACGCGCCCGGCGAGTTGCGTTCCCTTTGGCAGCAGATCTGCAAAGTTCGATAGCTCCACGTCGTCGGCGGTGAGCGAGGCGGAGATCGGGCCGGGTGCGAGCCCGGCGCCCGTTCGCGCGATCCGAATCGGAGCCGCGGCAGTGAGGAGTGCTCGCCCGCGTGCGAGATCGATCTCGCCGTTGCGCAGAGTGAGGCGTTGCCGATCGCCATCGATTTGCGCGGCGATGCGCGGCAGCATAAGATTTCCGTAACGGAACGACTGCAACGCGACGTCGTCGCTCAAACGCGGCTGCTCGAGCGTTCCGTCGATCCGCAGGGTGGAGTCGAAGCTTCCGGCGACCGTGAGATTCTTTGCGCCGGCGCCCTTGAGAAAAGCTCCGATATCGGGACTCGCACTGCGCAGCACGAGCGCGAGCGAATCCCGCGGACGCAAGCCGAACGTTCCCGATCCGGTGGTTGCGAGCGATGGAAGGTCGAGCTCCGCCGACTCGATCGTGCCGCGGCCATGCGAAGCCGTGGCGCGCAGCTCGAATCGTTCGATCGCCAGCGGCCCGGCGGTGCCCCCAAACATGTCGGCGTGCAAGCGCATCGCGATGTCGGGATAGGTTCCCGTCAGGTCCGTTTGCGCGTCGAGCCGGCCGGTCACCGGAACGTTGAGCCCGAGCATCGGCAGCCAGGAAGCGAGGTCGAGCGCGTGCAGGTTTGCGTGCAGATCGACGCGCTCGGCGATCGGCGCGACGCTGCCCGTTACTGCGAGCTCTCCGGCCGGCCCCGCGACCTGCAGCGCGCTGACGATAGTCTCTCCGGAGCTGGTCCAGTGCGCGGTGAGGCTCCCGAGTGCAAGGCGGCGTACGCGCGTACCCGAGAAGCTCGCGTTACCGTCGGTCGAAACGATCTGCCGACCGATGACGTGCGCGCGCAATGCGAGCGATCCGGTTCCAGCGAACGTATCGCCTTGGTCGAAGAAATCGTTGAGATCGGTGAGATCGAGATGCGGTGCGTTCACCGCGAACTGCGCGTCCGTGCGCGTCGCGGCAGCGCTGAGCGCGATCGCCGAGCCGCCGACGACGACACGCCCATCGCTCAAAGAGAATGCCGCCGCATCGCCGGCGACCGCGCCTTGCAGATCGCGGAAGCTCAAGCCGTTGACCGAACCTTCGGGCGCGTCGAGGTTCCCGCTGACCGCGGGCGCGGGGCCGGAACCCTGGACGTGAAGGTTGGCGTCGATGCTTCCTTGCACCAGGCTCGCGGTTTGCGGCTGCACCCGCGCGACGAGCGCGCTCAGGTCAGAGGTGTGAACCCGTGCGTTGAGGTCGTACCGTGGAGTCAACCTGCCCGGCGTGAGGCCGCCGATTTTTCCGGCGACTCCGAGAAAGAGCGGCCCCAAGGCCAGCTGCGCGTCGTTCACGTGCAGCACGTTGCGGTCAAAGACGAGTCCGGCGTTCCCGTTCACGTCGAAGTCGCGATAGCGCACGCCGGCGACGACGACCGTTCCCACGATACGAGGCGCACCGGGCGTACCGCCGACGATCGCACCAAAGCTCGATGCATCGCCGAGATCCCCCGCGATCGTGCCGTGCAGCGCACCGTTACGCAGCGCAACCATCGCGTGCGCGCGTCCGGCACCCAGCGCGGATGCGAGGCGCACGTCGCCGACCGCAGTAATAGTCGTCTTCGCTTGTGCGCCAAAGAGCGTTGCATCGAGTCGCGCGCCGATCGGCGCGATCTCGAAGTTGCGCGCGTCGACGATGCCGAGCACGCTGCCGTGCGGTCGATCGAGCGCGATGCGGGCATAGAGCGAGCCCGCCTTCGTCTGGATATCGAGCGGTCCGATCGACCCGGCTCCGCGGCTATCGACGTCGAAGATTCCGTCGAGGTGCTGCGCTCCGTTCTCTCCCCAGAGAAGGCCGCGTAGCGCGATCAGCTTCGGATCGTCGGCCGTCGCGAGCACGGCGGCGCGCAGCGGCAGCGATGGGAGCAGCCGGCTCGCATACGGCACAGCGCCGGCCGGCGAACTCGCGCCGAGCAGCATCTCGACGGCATTCGGCGCCTTCGTCAGTGCGACGCGTCCGCGTCCCCGCAATTCGACCGAACCGTAGCCCGCGTCGAGATCGACGACGTCGGCTTCACGACCGTCGAACGCAACGAGGCCGCGCAGGCGATCGACCGAGGTCGCCGCATAGCGAACCTGGGGCGAACGGAGCGCGATCCACGTCACGGGTTTGGTTGCGCTTCCTTGAACGAGCAGCGCAAAGTCGAGATGCCCGCGCATCGGCAGGCGCTGTGCCTGCACGAAGGCGGTGCGCAGTTGCGCCAGGCTACCGGCACCACGCACGGCCACTCGCAGCCGCGGCGAACGCAACCCGTAAAGACCACCGGTGACCCGTACCGGAATCCCGGCGAGGTTCGCATCGAGTCCGTTTGTCAGGAGACCGTCGTCGTATGCGTCAATTCCACCGTGCAGGTTTTCGATCGGACGCGCGAGGCCGGCGACGGCAATGCGTCCGTCGGTCAGCCCCGCGGTTGCGGCGAGATGGGCTTCGAACGCACCCGTGGCGCTGCGAATAGCGAAGACGCGGGCGTCGAGGTTCTCGAGCCGGCCCGATTGCAGGCGCATCGTCCGGTCGTTCGTCATAAAATTCACCGCTGCCGCGATCGGAAGTTCGGGCGCCCTCCATCGCTGGTCGGCATATCCGTTGACGGCGTCGATCGTCCCGTGGCCCAGAATCGGAAAGAGCTGCCCCGCGCTCTCGCCGTATCGCAGCGTTACCGTGTAACTCGATCGCGCGGCAGTTGAGAGTGTCGCATCGGCGACGAGATCTTTGACGTAGAGGCGGCGCTGATTCGCTAGCGCAGCCGGGCTCTCGTTGAGGATCGTGATCGATCCGTCACGTACGCTCGCGTGCAGATTCAGCGGCGCCTCATGGCCGGGCTTCGCCGAAGTCAGCTGCGGCAACGGAACGTTATAGCTTCCGTCCGGGTGCCGAATGACGGTGACGCGTGGAGAGTCGACCGCGACGTTCTCCAATCCGAAACGCCGCTTTCCGCCGGGCAGCAGATCGCGCAGATCGTAGGCGAGCTCCAATCGCGAGATATCGGCGATCGGCTCGCCGCGAAACGATGTTACCGCAATGTTGTCGAACTCGGCGCGATTCGCGGCGACCGTCGAGTGTTCGAAGGAGACGCGCACATGCGCGACGGCTTCGACCTCGGCAATCACGATAAGCCGGGCCACTGCTTGCCGCTGCCACCACGCAAGCGCGGCGACGCAGAGCATAATAATTATCGCAGCGCTCCAAATCCGGCGCTGTTGCCCGCGCTTCATGAAGCCCTTTTTCCCACAAAGAAGCGTACCCACGCTTCGAGGTAGGCTAACTAACCGGGCAAGCTCGTCGCTATCGACGGATAATCCGGAGTGCGGCGGAGCTGCCGAAGTTGTCAGCATGCAAGGGCGACCTTTGCAGCTCGCTGAACCAGTCGCCGTGCAAGCGCGGAGGCTCGCCCTGCGAGCCCTCTTCATATCGAGCGCCGTTTGGAACGCCGGCTGCGGTGGCACGACCCCGGCCGGCGCGATGCCAGCCGGCGTGGATTCGAGTCGCTCCATCAAACACGTCGTCATCGTGATTCAAGAGAATCGCAGCTTCGACAATCTTTTTAGCGGATTTCCCGGGGCCGACGCTCCGACGTTCGGCTACGCCGGAACGCAGCGCATCGCGCTCCACCCGACCGCGCTCGAAGATCCGGGAGATATCGAAAACAACTGGCGCGACGCAATCGGCGGCTGGAACGGCGGCAAGATGAACGGATTTGAACGCGAGCACTTCTACGGTGGTCCGCGCGATTATGCGTACGCGTACGTGCCGCGCGATGAATCGGCGCCGTATTGGACGATGGCCAAGCGCTTCGTGCTTGCCGATCGGATGTTTCCCACCGAGTTCGGTCCGAGCTTCACGGCGCACTTGAGCCTGATCGCGGGCAATACGACGATCGATCCCGGCCCGATCGCCGAAGTGGATGCGCCCGACACGCTGAAGTGGGGATGCGAGGCTCCGCCGGGCACCCGAAGCTTTACGCTCGACGCGCAGCGCGTCGAGCGATTCAACGGGCCGTTTCCGTGTTTCGGAGACTTTCCGACCCTCGCCGACATACTCGATGCGGCGGGGGTCTCGTGGAAGTATTACGCCTCACCGCTCAGTCACATCGGCGGCAAGGTCTGGTCGGAGTTCTCGGCGATTCGCTCGGTGCGTTACGGTGCCGATTGGCAGAATGTGATCTCGCCCCAGACGCGGGTTCTCCGCGATATCGCGGATGGCAGGCTCGCGACGGTTTCGTGGGTGACACCCGACTGGGTCGACTCCGATCACACCGGCAGCGGTTATAACCGCGGGCCGTCATGGGTCGCCTCGATCGTCAACGCGATCGGCGAGAGTCCGTACTGGAATTCGACGGCGATCTTTGTTTTGTGGGACGATTGGGGCGGCTGGTACGACGACGCCGTCCCGCCGCAGCTCGACTTTCGTGGACTCGGTATCCGGGTGCCGTGCATCGTCATCTCGCCATATGCGAAACATGGCTACGTCTCGCACACCCAATACGAGTACGGCAGTATATTAAAAACCGTCGAGGAGATCGATGGCTTGCCGCGCATCGGGCCACCCTCGCGCGGGTTCACCGACACACGCGCGACCGATATGCTCGACGTCTTCGATTTCACGCAGAGTCCCCGCGTCTTCTCCCCGATCCGCGCCCGTTATCCGAAATCGACCTTTACCAGCGAGCGGCCGTCCTACATTCCCCCCGACAGCGACTAACACGATCCGCTCAAAGGCTAGTTCATGAGCTTTCGGATGAAGTAGGTCATCTCGAGTGCGCTCGTAAACGCGCGCTCCTGCAGGTTGGCGCCGGAACCGTGGCCGCCTTCGGTTACCTCGTAAAAGAGATATGGGTCGTTCATCGCCGCCAGTTTCGCGGCAAACTTTCGCGCGTGCTGCGGCCCGACGCGATCGTCCTTCGTCGTCGTCCAGATGAGCGGTTCGGGATAGTGAACGCCGGGCTTGAGGTTATTATAGGGTGAGATCGATGCGAGAAAGGCGCGCTGTTGAGGGTTGGAGACGCTGCCATATTCGCCCGTCCACGACGCACCGGCTTCGATCTGTTCGAATCGCAGCATGTCGAGCAGCGGAACTTGGATATCGACCGCGTGCCAAAGCTCGGGATGCTGCGTGAACTCGACGCCCATCAGCAGCCCACCGTTCGAGCCGCCTTGGATTCCCAGCCTGCGCGGACTCGTTACCTTCGTAGCGATGAGGTTTTTGGCGACGGCCGCGAAGTCGTCGTATATGCGCTGGCGGTGAATCGTTAACCCAGCGCTGTGCCATGCCGGTCCGAACTCGCCGCCGCCACGAATATTCGCCAGCACGTAGACGCCGCCGCGCTCCAGCCAGAGCTTGCCGAAGATTCCGCTGTAGTTCGGAGTCTCCGAGACTTCAAATCCCCCGTATGCGTAAAGAATCGTCGGATTCGATCCATCGAGCCGCATGTTCTTGGGATGGACGATGAAATATGGAATCTGCGTTCCGTCTTTCGACGTCGCCTCACGCTGCTCGACGACGTCCTTCGATGCGTCAAAACGCGGCGGCGATTCTTTCACGACGTGCAGGTCTCCGGTCGCGACGTCGAGTTGCCAGAGCGACGGCGGCGTCAGGAAGCTGGTGGTCGTGAGATACGCGCCATCGCCCTGCTGATCGGTATCGTTGACGGCGATGGTGGAGTTGTCGGGGAGATCGAGACGCTGCTTCGTCCATTCACCGCCCGCGATCGGCGTGTAGACCCACGCGCGTCCGCGGACGTTTTCATAGGTCGTCACGAGTAACTTCGAACTCGTCTGTCCGACGGAGTCGAGTGTCTCGCGCGGTCCGGGCGTGTAGACGAGCTTCGGCTTTAAGTGCGCCGGATCGGCCGTTGCTTCGCCCAGGTCGAGTGAGACGAGGGAACCCTGCGTAAAGCTCGACCCATTCACATTCCAATCTTCTTGCACCGTGAAGAGCAGCCGTCCGGCCACCAGCGCGACCGGCTGCGACTGTAGCGGTACGCCGAGTCTCTGCGGACCGCTCGTCGTCAGCAGATAGTATTCGGCATTAAACGTCGTGAGGGGCCGCGCGATGATGGTCGCCTGGTGACCTGCCGCGTCGTGCAGGGCGATCGGCGTGACGCCGTAGCCTCCGTCAGATTTCGAACCGCGAAAGACTTCGACGGCGTCGGAGAGGGCTTGACCGCGGCGCAAACGTTTGACGACGAACGGATAGCCGGATGTCGTCAGTTCGCCGGCAGACCACTCGCGCGCGACGAGCAGTGAATCCTCACTCTCCCAAGAGGTTCTTTGTTTGGCCTTGGGCAGCGTGAAGCCGCCCGGAACGAACTGCTTTGTATTCAGGTCGTATTCGCGCTCGGTGATTGCGTCCTCGCCGCCGTCGGAGAGAAAGAGCATGCAGCGGCTCTCGCTCGGCCAATCGCAATCCGAGCCTTTCCAAACCCAGTTGGCCCCTTCGCTCGTCGCGAGCGCGTCCAAATCCAGGATCGTCGTCCACTCCGGCGCATCGTTCGCGAACTGCGCCGGGGTCGTTCGCCGCCAAATCCCGCGCACGTGACCCGCGTCCTGCCAAAAATTGTAGACGTCGTGCGCGATAAACTCGGGATTCGGAATTCGATCCTTGGCCTCGACGATCGTGAGCGCATCGGCGTAGAGGCCCGCGAAGTTCGGATCGTTCTTGAGCACCCTCAGCGTCCGGGCGTCTTGGGCTTTCACCCACGCCATGGCACGGGCACCATTCACGTTCTCGAGCCACAAGAACTGGTCGGTCGCGGACACGGCGCCGAGCAGCGCAACGAAGGTAATGCAGGCAGCGATACGTCTCATGAGGCGAAACTTCCGGCAGGAAGAACGCATGCCTCCCATAGGGGAGGGGTACATACCCGTCTAAGGCATCTCGCTCTTGAGGAGGGCGCCTTGAAAATACCGTCTGGAACTCGCGTCGCTTCATTCGGCATCGGCCTGCTGCTCGCATTCGGTGTAGCGCGGACCGGCGCATCGGCTGCGCTCGACGTGGTGGTCGGCGACCGGAACGTCGTCAAGAATCAACCGTTGAGCAGCTGTAACTCCAAAGCACAATCCGCCTTGGCCGCGGTACTCGGCAAACCGGCCGAAATCGGCGACACCGGCGAGTGGGAAGGCTTCGGCGCGACGGATGGCTCGGGTAACTCGTTTGCGGCGGCCGCGATTCATTGTTGGCCGCTCGACGACATCAGCGGCTATCTCGTCACCTTCACCTGCGCCTCGCAAACGCCGCCGGCTACCGAATCCGCGAGCATCATCTGTTCGAAGCTCTCGGCAGCGTTCGGAGGTCAACCGTGAGAGCCGTTACGCGACGCTTCGTTCTGACGGCCGTTGCGCTGCTCGCCGGAGTCGTCTGGTGCAGTTCGGGGGCGCCCGCAGCCGTCGATATCTCGGTCGGAATCAGGCATGTCAGCCCGGACGGCTCCTTGACCGACTGCAGCGCGAAGGCAAAGGCTTCGCTCGACGCATTCTTGCAGGATGCCGCTGAGACGAGCACCGGAAGCGGCGATTGGGTTGCGCATGCGCAGAACGGCATTACCGGCACGCCGACGGCCACGGCGGTCATCCGCTGCTACGCGCTACCGAAGGGTTACGTCGTGACGTTTACGTGCGCGGTGCAGTTGCCCGACAATCCGTACAGCTCGGACGAACTCTGCAAGAACGTCGCACATAAGTTTTACGGTGGTGCGATTACCGCGCTCGCGGCGATGCCGTCGCCGACGCCCGTACCCACCGGCTGTGCGACGACCAATCTGGTCGGAACCTGGACCTCGAATGGCGACTCCAAGCTCACGTTTACGATGGAGCTCAACGGCGATCTCACCGATAACGAAGGCGTTTCGGGCAACTGGGGCATCAAAGGCACGACCGTGACGCTTACGTATTACGGAAACCACACGATGACGCTCTCCGCGGACGGCAAGCATCTGACGGGCGGCGGATACAGCCTCACGCGAAAGTGCTGATCGAAACGCCGCGCTTGAGGCTGCGGCGTTATCGGGAAGACGAGGTCGAGCTCGTGCATAGCCTCATGAGCGATCCGCTCGTGATGCGCTATTACCCCCGCACGTATGGCGTCGACGAGTGCCGGGCGATGCTCGACCGGATGCTGGTCTCATATCGAGAGCGCGGTTACTCGATGTTTGCCGTTGAAGCCAAGACCGACGGCGAGTTTCTCGGTCAGGTCGGGTTGCTGCACTGGGACGACGTTGACGCACGTGAAGATGTCGAGGTTGCGTACTTGCTGCGGCCCCAATTCTGGGGGATGGGCTATGCGACCGAGGCGGCGCGGGCCTGTCGTGATTGGGCGTTTGCGAATCTCGGCTTCGATCGCGTCGTTTCGTTGATCGACGTCAACAACGAGCCGTCGATAGCGGTGGCGCGGCGCAATGGAATGACGCGGCTGCGCCGCCTCGAGTCAAACCGGCTCGGACGCCCGATCTACGTGTACGCGATCTCGCGCCCGGAGTGGTCGGAAGAGACTCGTGAAAAATAAGAAGCGGGGCGCGCCGCGCGCGCCCCGCTCTTGTCTTGAGCTCTAGAGGGCGTTGGCTAAGGCCCAGCCCTTCGGAGCTCCGATTCCGGCAGCCTGATTATATTGCGAAGCGTTACACGAGTACGCTCCGTTGTTGCCGGAGGTGCACGGAGTGTAGTACGTGCTATAGCCGGTCGACTTGAACAGACTATAGATGGTCGGGTCGATCCACCCGAGCTTCGTGGAGTGGAGTTGGTTCGCTTCGAGAATCAGCGCCACCGAAGCCGGCGACGACCACGAAGTTCCCAAATACTCACCCCAACTGCCGCCCGTGTAGACCGCGACCGGGAAGAACGGCAACGAGAAGTCGGGTTGATTACGTCCCGTCGTGATCATTCCCGTGATGCCGCTCTGGTAGCTGGGCAGTGCAAAGACGGTCGAGACACCGCCGCCGCCCGAGTCGCCGTCGACGTTCCCCATGACCACGGTTTCGAGAACGCCTTGGCTCGTATCGGTGAAGTCGATGCCGCCGATCGAGGAGAAGTACGGCCCGCCCGCGGGCGCGCTGACTCCCTTCTTGCCGCTGCATTCGTTGCTGCCCGAGTCGCCGCTCGAGGCCGAGAACTCAACGCCTTCGGCCGCGCCTTGTTGCGCGATCGAGTTCGTGGAGTCGGCGAACGAAACGTCGCTCGATTCACAACCGCCGAACGACGAGTTCACCGCAGTCGCTTTACCATCGCTGAGCACCTGATTATAGGTGTTCTCGATGGCCTGATCGGTGAGCGAGCCCATGTCGTAGACGATGATGTTCGCGCCCGGTGCCAAACCCGCGATCGTTTGCACGTCGAGGTCGGTCTCGGGTTCGTCGCCGCTACCGCCGCTGCCGACTTTTTCATTGGTCACGGTGCCGGTCTGCGTGACGCCTGCGGCCGTTAAGTAGGTCTTGAGGTAGCTCGTGTTTACCGGATCGTCGATAGCGATTGCCGCGGTGTAGCCGGCCCCGTTGCACCCGTGCTGAACCGGGAAGTCAAACGGTTTGGCGACACCCGTTGCAAGGGTTCCCGACGAGTTGGTGAGCGGGCCGTTATCGGGCGCCGACCCGTTACAGCCGCTGCCGGGCGTTGCCGTCGGCGTCGGCGTCGGATTTGCCGTGGGCGTGGCCGTCGGTTGCGTTGTCGGCGTCGGCGTTGGATTTGCCGTGGGCGTGGCCGTTGGTTTCGCCGTCGGCGTTGCCGTCGGTGAGGGTGACGGTGACGGCGTCGATCCCGCCCAGGCTACGTCGTCGAGGTATTGATAGATGTACGTTCCACTGTAGCCGTCGCCGTAACAGCCGAAATAGATGTAATCGGTCTGCCCGGCGTACGCGCTGAGGTTTACTTGATAGTTCACCCAACCGTTCGTGTTGTTCGCGGTCTGGTAGAAAGTATCGAGAATTGTGCCACTCTCGGTGAGCAGGTATCCGGCTTGGTATGCGTAGGTGATGCCGGTTTCGTTCGTACCTTGGTAGACCCAGAATGACAGGACGCCGTTTGCAGGCACCTTCACGATTTGGGCGACTGCGCCCCAACCGTTGATCTCGGGTGTCGTCAGCGACCCGGTGAATCCCGAGTACGAGCCCGAATGCGCCCGCGCCGTGCTGACCGACGCATATTTGTTCTTCGTGCTTTCGTTGATCCATCCGGGACTGAACGCCCCGCTCTCAAAGCCGCCGTTGGACAGATTGCCCCTCGCATCGAACGGCACGATGCCACTGAGCGGAATACGAGCTCTTCCGAGCGAGTCATGCTGGACGACCGGCGCGGTGCGCTGGTTCCCCGCGCCGTCTTGCTCGGCGACCGTTCGGACTACGACGAGATTGTCGAGCGAGACGTCGCGCACGAGCGACGCGATCTCACGCGGAAGCGTCGCAGGCTGGACGTTCGTATAGCGTTCGCCGTACTTGCCTTGATGGACGGTATGGATTTCGGTTGAAAAAAAGCGTTCGACGTCGGACGCACGCGCCACCGCGTCGATCACCGTGCGGTTCGGGAAGCGCGTGAGGATTTTGAAGCCGCCGCGTTCGAGCGCGCGCACCACGCGTCCCTCTTGAAGTTCGGTGGGAGCGTAGCGATTGTTGAACTGCTTCGGCGTGAGATAGTGGCGCGTCAAGCCGGAGCGCGCGTCACTGATGCTCGCAACGAACCGATCGAGTTCGGCTTGATTGTTGTAGCGAAGGGTCAGAGAGACTCGCACCGGCGCATTGGCTGCACGCCGGCCGGTGTCGGTATACGCGAGGTCTCCGGAAAGTTGTGGTATCGAAATTAGCGGCCGGTCGGGCTTTGCCGCGCGTGCGGCCGACTCGGTGGTTCCGCCGCTTTGGTTCGGACTGGTCCAGGGTATTGAGGAGCTCTGTCCTCCGCATGCGGTGAGCGCTAGCGTCGCTCCGAGCGTCGACGCGATAACGCGTGATGATCTTCGCATGTGCCTCCTTTATTTTGTCGTAGCAAATGGTTGGGTGGGAAGATAAAGGGCAACCACCGCCCCCTTCGTCGCCGGGGCGCGGGCCAGCCTGCCGCCTGGTCTGCTTGGCCTCTGGGGCCGCGAGTCAAAGCTCGGCGCGGGGAGCAAGCGAGCGCGTGAGATCGCTCCGCGCGGAGATGCCGAGCTTGTGATAGGCCGACCCGAGATGTTTTTCGACCCGGCGATCTCGCGCTCGCGTGCGGAGAGCACGGCACGTTTGTCAAAACTCTCGCCGCCAAGACGCCGCACGTCGTAGACGGCGCCGTTGCGGCGAAATAGTGCCAGCGTCTCTTCAAGTTCGCCCGCCTCCTCGCGCGTTCTCACTTGCGGGCGAAACGTTGAAAAGCTCGGCGCGGGCGAGGTGGATGTCGCCGAGAGTTGAGGCGAGCTCCTGTAAGCGGCCGATGAACGGCCGGCATAACACGGGCCGCGTAATCACAACGACCGACTTTCGGCGCGCGCACCGGTGTGCCAAGTTACGCGCCTTCGGCCAGTCGCAGCTTTTGCGTCAATCGCGAGTATCCCGGTGAACCGATTTCGGCGGCGCTTCGCGCACGCGTGTCGTGCCGGCGCGAGTCGTCATCGGCGTGCATCGCAAAGGCACGATCACCGGCGAGTTCGCTAGAGCGGAGCGTTCGTCGAACATCGGCGGCAGCCCACGCGTGATGCGCCAGCTCTTCGAGCACGGGCTCGCCGCACGCTCGCCGCCGTTCGAGGATGCGGGCAATTCGGCGATGGATCGGGCGCGTTCGCCCATTGAGGAATTCGCCATAGATGATGTCCTGCGTGAGCGCAGGCCGGAACCGTCGCTTCGGTCGCGGCGGCGACTGCGGTGAGCACGTGGAGATCGAACCGCCGACCGATCACCGAGGCGCGCAGGATCACGGCGCGATCTGTGCGCTCCAAACGGCGGAGCCGGCGAAGAACGGCGGCGCGAAGCACATCGGGAGTCGGCACATGCCGACTATATCGTGCAGCACCGCCTGAGAAGGATGGGGGGCGTCCGTACCTTCGTATGCAGTTTCGAAACGACCCGAATTAGACGCTCAAACTTAGGTCGCAGGCGCAGCCGACGGCGCGGGCGTCGGCGCCGGCATCGGCGAGGTCGTCGGCGCACCCGGCATCGGCGGAGCCGTCGGTGCGGTGGGCATCGCCGGAGCGGTGGGCATTGCCGGTGTCGTCGGCATGGCGGGCATTGCCGGCGACGCCGCCGGCGTCGGCGTCATTTGCGCCACGAAAACCGGCTCGGTGGAACCGGCAGTCGCGGTGGCGCCTGCAATTGCAACAAAGGCAATCGCGAAGGTGACTTGAGGTAACGAGACTCTGCGCATGACCTCCCCTTTCGGAAATCGATCGCTTGGGGCTGGGAGCGTTCGCGGACATGGCAGCAAGGCCTTGCGACATCGTGCCTTCCGCGGCGGAAGATCCACTGCTATAATCCCGAACATGCCGATGGGTTACACGAGGTATGCCGTTTACGGCGTTGCGGCGCTTGCATTGCTGACCGGATGCGCGGGCCTTTCGGCGCCGGCAGCTCCGCCGGTGCTTACGTCGAACGCGCCACACGATCGCAAACCCTCGAAATCATGCCCTTGCCTCTACGTTGCCAACTTCAACGACAACTCGGTCACCGTGTATGCCGCTAACGCTTCGGGCAATACCAAGCCGATCGAGACCATTGAAGGCTCGTCGACCGGTTTGGGCGAGCCGTCCGATATCGCCGTAGACACCGGCGGCAACATGTACGTGGCGAACGCCTACGAGAACTCCGTCACCACGTACTCGGCCGGAGCCGACGGTAACGTCGCTCCGGCGCAGACGATCGTTGGGCTTTCTCCGAGTCTGTTGGTCGACCCGGGGGGCGTCGCGCTCGACCCGCGCAACGGAAATATTTACGTCGCGAACACCGGAGGTGCCAGCCTTACGATTTACCCCGCCGGAGCCGACGGCCGGGCCGCTCCGGTCGGCACTATCCACGGTTCGCGCACGAAGCTGTCCCAGCCGGCCGGATTAGTGCTCGATGGTGGCGGCGATATCTACGTTCCAAACGGCGGCAATAACTCGATCACGATTTACACCGCGGACAGCACCGGAAACGCTGCGCCGATCCGGTTCATCCACGGCGCGCTCACCAAACTGAATCGCCCCTATCAAGTCGCCGTCGATTCGAATGGCAATATCGAAGTCGCGAACTACGGAAGTCCTTATAGCGTGACGGTTTACGCCGCCGGCGCGAATGGCGACGTCGCTCCCATCCGAACGCTCGCGGGTCGAGCGACGAAAGAATACGGTCCCGATGGAATCGCGTTGGATGCCGGCGATGATACGTACGTTGCCAACTACGGAAGCGATTGGATTACCGTTTACGCTCCCGCCGCGAACGGAAAATCAAAGCCGGCGAGCCAGCTGCGCGGTCCTCGAACCGGCCTTGCGGGGCCGGCGGGAATCGCACTGCGGTGAAAAGAGCCCTCATCGTCGCATCCCTCAGTGCGACCGCATTCACCGCGTGCGCGGGCGGTGGCGGAGTGCAGCCGGCCGTTCAGGTCGGGCCGGCGACGCCCGTTCACCACGCTCTTCGGACGTTCGGCTACACCGGCGCGCAACAGAATTTCATCGTGCCGACGGCCGTCACGCAGATTACCATTACCGCCTCGGGCGCCGTCGGGGCGACGACCTCCGGTGCGTTACTCACCGGCGGCAGCGGCGCTGCCGGCGGCTTCGTCACCGCGACGTTCCCGGTGATCCCGGGAACGTTCCTCGCCATTTTTGTCGGCGGCGCCGGGAGCTCTTCTGAATACCCGAGCGAGAGTGGCGGCTTCAACGGCGGGGGTGACGAGGGCAGCGGCGGCGCCGCTGCATCGTGCGGGGGCGGCGGCGCATCTGACGTCCGCGAGGGCGGTGCCGCGATGAGCGACCGGATTATCGTTGCAGGCGGTGGCGGCGGCTGTGGCGGCGGCTTCGGGGGCGATGGCGGTCTCGGCGGCAATCGCGTCGGCGGTAACGGCGGGGGCGGCTTCTTAGGCGGCGGGGGCGGCACGCAATCCGCCGGCGGTCTGGGCGGCAGAGGCTGCGGCTACGGCGGCGGCGCCGGCGCCGGCGGTGCGCTCGGGCTTGGCGGCAACGGCGGCCGGGGAGGCTCCGTTTCCAAGCCGGGTGGCGGCGGAGGCGGTGGCGGCGGCGGTTACTACGGCGGCGGTGGCGGAGGGGGCTGCACCGGCGGCGGTGGCGGCGGCGGCGGGTCTTCATACGTGGAAAAGAACGCCATGCATCCTCAGTCGGTGCGCGGCGGCGGCTCAAGCGGCAACGGCGTTGTAACGCTCTCGTGGAATTAGCGGCTCGAAGGGTTATCGACCTCCGTTAAACCGAGCCGTACCGCTTTTGCAATCGCGCGCGAACGCGAGCCGACGCCGAGCTTTCCAAGCGCGTGCTCGCGGATTACGGACGCTCAGCCCGAAGCTGCAACGGCATGGCGATCGTCGTCTTCTTGCGCGGTGCAAACGTTGGCGGACATCGCCGATTTCGTCCGTCGCTCCTTGCCAAGGAATTACAGGATTTTGACGTCGTCAATGTTGGGGCAACCGGTCTGTTTGTCGTTCGTAACCCTGGATCGACCCGAGCGTTCCGCTCCGAGCTCGTCCGGCGTTTGCCGTTCGATACGCGCATCGTCGCGTGCGAGGGTGCGGATCTTCTCGCTCTCGAGAGCTGCTCGCCGTTTCAAGAGATCACGGTGGCTCCGGACCACGTCCGTTTCGTCAGCATCCTCACGGGAGCAATTCGCGAGCCGCTGCCTGCAATGCCGTTCGGAATTCCGTCGAACGACGATTGGTACGTGCGCATCGTCGGACGACGAAACGAATTCGTTTTCGGCATCTACCGGCGGCACATGAAAACGATCTCCTATCTCGGCCAGATCGACAAGGCCCTGCTTACACCGGTTACAACGAGGAACTGGAGCACGATCGACGCGGTGTTAAAGATTTTAAAGAGATAAGCTGCACCGCGGACGGCATCGTGTGGCGCAGCTGAGGCGCCCCTGAGCCTTCTCGGGACGATCGGCCTGGTTTCGGCGCCATCCCGTCGCTCTTTCGATATTCACGTCCTTGGCTCTGGTTATGGGGGTCGTCATCGGCGTTTAAACCGGCACGCTTTCCTCGCACAAGGCCTTTGCGCGTTGCGCGCTAAGCAACCCCCAAATATCACCGCAAGCTGCGTAAGGTAGGGTTCGCGTGCACGGGCATTGTAAGCAGCGGATTTTCCCCAGCGTACTCGTCCTCGTTCTCATGTGGGCAGCCTCCCTTTCTGCCGTTAGCGCGGGCACGACCGGGACCATTCGCGGACATGTGGACGACCGAGCGACAAAAGCGCCGCTTGTGGGCGTGAGCGTCACCGTTACGGCGCCCTCGGGAGCGTCGACTGCGAAAACCGACGCGCACGGCGACTTCCTCTTTCTCTCGCTAAGTCCGGACACGTACGTACTCTCGGCGAAGCACGCCGGTTACGATCCTGCGTCGGTCGACGGCGTGACCGTCTCCGCCGACAATGTGGCGGTCGCAAACGTCGAAATGAACGCGACGCTCAAGACGATCGCTCGGACATCGAGCCGAGCTTCAGGGAATCTCGTTCGTCCGGGTGACACGCAAGACGTCTACTCCGTGAACTCGGCTCAAGGCGCGGCAGCAGCGACGATCGGCGGTGCGTCGTCGCTGAATCAGGCGTACGGTGCCCTCGCCGCGCTGCCGGGTGTCGACTATCAGCAGGGTCAACAGGGGTGGGGCCAGATGTATTTGGTGCGCGGCTCCGACGACGTCTCCGAAGAGATGGACGGCGTCCCGATTACCGGCTCGTTCTTTTCGTTGCTCGGTCAACAGCAGCTGCAGCTCTATGCCGGCGGGTCGCCGGCTTCGGCCGATGCAACCGGCACGTCGGGATACATCAATCAAGTGATCAAGACCGGGACGATTCCCGGCTATGCAACGGCAGAGCTGAGCGTGGGGGCGCCGGCGTTCTATCACAAGGCGGCGTTCGAAGCGGGCGGCGCAACGCCCGATCGAACCTTTTCCTATTATGTCGGCGTCATGGGCTTCGGCCAAGACAACCGCTTCGTCGATCAATACGACGGCGCGTCGGATCCAGCAGGCTTCTGGACGCCAATCGTACTGCCAACCGGTAGGAACGGAACGGTTTTCGACGGCAGCGGAAAGGCCTATTTCACCAGCGGGATCACGCCGCAGCAAGTGACGGTCTTCGATCGCGAAGGCATCGTTAACCTTCACTTTGCGATTCCACACCGGAACGGTCCGTATCGAGATGACGTTCAGTTCCTCGCGATGTCGGGGTATCTGCCGGCATACAATCCAACATCCGTCAACGATCTCGGGGGCGCGGCGCTCTTAACGAAAGAGCTCGGATACTATCCGGTCTTTCCCGACGATTACACCTATAACGAGCCGCTGATGGCGCCGGCCACGCCATCCACCCCCCTTGCGAAGTACTTCATGCCCAACACGCCCACCGATCGCGCCTGGCAGGCACCCCTGCCACCGGCCTATCGCGACAACAGCGACAACGAAGTATCGCTCGACAAGCTGCAATATCAGCACAGTATCGACGATCGGTCGTTCGTGCGGCTCTATGGATATGCCAACTACTCGTACCTCGGCTACACGGGCGCCGATAGTGGAAATCTTCCGTACGGGCCGACGCCCGCCGAATACATTACCTTCACCCACACGTACGGGCTTACCGGACGCTACGAGAATCAGCTCTCCTCGCAACATCTGCTGACGGCGACGGCGGCCGTCTCGCGCACCGAGAACAGTTTGCTCGACAACGAGTCGATGGCCGGTTTAATCTCCGACAATTTCGTCGATGCAAAAGGAAACTGCTATAACTACGTTACGGGCGCGTACGACAGCTGCTACGATTCGGGTGCCTCGTGCAACTCCGGTTACGGCTACGGCTCTGCTTTTCCGAGCAGTGCGGGCTGCTCGTACAACATCATAACGCAGTACGGCACCACACCGCAGCGAGCGCCGAAGGGCTGTGAACTCAACGCTTCGGGTCAGTGCACCAACGTGCAGCTGCCGCCCGGTAGTCCTGCGGCCTTGCACGGCGCGCACTGGGCGATAACCGAGACCGGGCTCAACGGCAATACCAACAACGTCACGGAAACGGATTACGGCTACTCGATTGCCGATCAATACCGCCCCAACGATCGTTTGGTCGCCAATATCGGAGTGCGCTTGGACCAATTCGATTTCTCACTGCCGCCGACGACGACAACGGCGGCGCGCAACTTCTGGTTTGCAGCATTTAACCGCGAGTATTGCACGGCTCCGGGCGGCGCCTTCACCTACAAAAGCCCTTCGCAAATCAACCCGGTGACGGGAGCGTGGCCGGCCTGCCCGAGCGGGTTTTCATCGCCGAATCTGCAGAACGTCGTGCCTGGATCCGTCGGCTACAGCGAGTTCCAGCCGCGCCTCGGAATGACGTACACGTTCAATCCGGATACGGTGATGCGACTCTCCTACGGGCGATACGCCAGCAGTCCCGGCACCAACCTGGAGGTATACACGCGAGAGCAAGACCTTCCCGATTTCCTGTCGCAGTTTTTGCCCTTCGGTTTCAATACGCCGTACCACCCGGTGAGCCCGCAGCTCGCGAATAGCTTCGATCTGTCGTTGGAGAAGCACATACGCGGCACCGACGCTGCGTTCCGTATCACGCCCTTCTATCACGAAGATTTCGACGAGATCGAGTTCGTGCCGATCGGATACAACGGCGATACGACCGGCGTCAACGGCGGATTGGTCAAAGCCTATGGCCTAGAACTCGCGCTGACCAAGGGCGACTTCTCCAAGGACGGCCTCTCCTTTGAGTTTTCGTATACCTACACCGACAGCCGGAGCCGGTATGACGACATCACGCCCGGCGTGAACTTTATCGACACGCTCAACTCCTTCATCGAGCAGTATAACTCGTATACGCACAACTGCGCGACGGGGAACCGGGCGGTTTGCGGTGCATACGGATCGACCAACGCGCATGCCTCACTCCCGAGCATTCAGGCGCCAAAGACGACGGTCCACAATCCGTACTATTCGGCGAGCGCGCAGCCCCTGCTCGACCCGAATGCATGGTATCCAACGTACGCGGAACTCGCCGCCCCTTTTACCGGTTCGACCGGGCAGGTGACGCCGAATGTCTTTAATCTGGTCCTTGGTTACAAGCGCGGCGATTTTCACATTACACCGACGGTCGTGTACGGCTACGGGAAAACGTACGGGTCGCCCCTGAGCTGGCCCGGGTACGTTCCGCAGGATTGCCTGCCGGTTCGCGGCACGAGCGGCACGGTCAATCCGCGTTCGTGTACGCCACCGCCAAATACCGTCGCGTATCTTTTCACCCCGGATCTGTACACCGGAGTCTTCGATTCGGTGACGAGCTTTAAAGAGCCGGGACGCTTGACGCTCAATCTCTCGGCCGGCTACGACGTTTCGCCGGCGGTAACGCTTTCGATTACGGCGACCGGACTGATCGATCGATGCTTCCAGCACGGCTACCCGTGGGACGATTCAAACGTCTGCATCTTTGATACGCTCGCCTATTCGATCGCGCCGGTCGGCAACTTTGCCCCAGTCGCGTCGGCGCCGGTGCAACTCCGTTATCCGTACAACTATCAGTACAACCCGCTGGTCAACGGGTTTACGGGAACGAAAGTACCGACGAACGTCTTCTTTACCGCAACGGTCAAGATCTGATGACCGATTTTCGCACTAGCGCTGCACCGCCGGGAAGAACGCCGGATACGGGCCGAGCGGCATGATCGCAACCTCGAGCATTCCGCGTTGTGCGAGCGGGAGCGAGGCCACGGCGGAGTGCGCGGCCGCAACATCCGGGCATTCCAGAAGCATCACCGCTCCTGCGGCATCTTTTCTGCTCCAGATCGAACGAACGACGCCCTCCCCGTAGAGCTCCCGGACGCGCTCGCGCTCGGCATCTATGTGCGCAGCAAACTCGTCGTCGGAGAATCGTTCGGTGAGGCGGCGCGAAACCGAGATGAACTGCATGCACAAGCTAAGTGGATGCCGGCGACGAAATCCCTGCCGGCCGGGGACGGCCTGGGAGCGCGCCGGCGTCATGGAAACGTTTTCGAACGCCCCGGTCGCTAGACTAGGGGCATGACCAAGGAATTAAGGGACCTCTGGTTACTTGCCGGCTGGGCCGTCTTTGTTTTGGGGTGCACGTTCCTTGCCGGCACGTGGCATATCCAGACCTATACGATCGGTCGATAATCCGCTATTTTGTAAACGGAACGTTACTGGGCGTTAGGATCGAGGCGATGTCGCGAAGGATCGCCGGGGATATTCCCGGCGCCGGATTCTCTCGCTGGCTATTGATGAAGACGATAACGGTCGTGCCCGTTGCCGGCATGTAGTAGGCTCCCGTATTGTAGCCGGTGATCCCGCCGGTATATCCGTACCAGCCGTCGGAGCAGCCGACGCCCAGGCCGAAACTCCGGTTCCCGTCGCCCGTCGGCAAGCACGCAAGCCGTTCTTTTTGAGTCGCGGTGCTGTTAGTCGTGCCCGTCACATAGGCTTTCACCCACCGCTTCATATCCGACATGTTGGAGATCATCGCACCGGCCGCCCACGAAATCGACGGGGGCAGCACTGCAGACTCGTCGACCCACCGGTCGTTCTCGAGCGAGTAGCCATGTGCGTACGGGGAGGGCATGTTCCAGTTCGTCGTCGGGAACGACGTGTGCCTCAGATGCATCGGAACGAGGATGCGATTGCGGATCTCGTCCTGGATCGAGTGGTGCGTCACCTTTTCGACGATCAGCCCGAGCAAGAACCAGTTGGTATTGCTGTAGTTAAACTTCGCTCCCGGCGGGAACAACGGGGGCTGCTTCGCGGCGAGGGCGACCCATTGCCGAGGCGTGCGCCGCGCCCACTTCGCGATGCCCTCCTCTTGAACGCCCGGAACGGAGTAAACGTTGATGATGCCGCTGCGCATCTCAGCCAAATCGCGAAGCGTTATTTTGTTCTCGTTCGGCACGGCGAGCCCGAGATCGAACGTGGCGATCGTATCGTCGAGGCTCAGCTTCTTCTCGTCGACGAGCTGCAACAGCACGGTGGCGACGAACGTCTTCGTGTTGCTGCCGATGCGGAAGAGATCGTCCTCGCGCATGCGCTCGGGCGGTGAAAGCCGCGCGAATCCGAAGCCCTTGACGAACTCGCCCTTTCCCGGCACCCAGACGCCGACGGCCGCACCCGGGACCGGTTGCGTCCCGCCGTATTTCGCGAGCTCCTTTGCGACGGCGGCGGCGATCGCTTTCTTACTCGCGGGACTCAGTTGAGGATTGACGGTGGTGCCCGCCGCGCGCGCCCCCTGCAGTAAGAACGTCAGCCCAAGAAGAGCCGGTAACAAACGCTTCATGATGCTCGTTTCCGTTATGCAAGCGCTCGCTCCGCTCGGCGGGGAACCTCCGGCGATCGTTTAGAGAGCGCGGATCTGGGCAGCTCGACAGGAATCGAGCCCCCGTTGCTGCTACTTGTGACCGGAAGCGGCGCTCCCCCCGCCCGTTGGAGGAATGCTCATGAAAGTATCTTACAGACTCGCGTTTGCCGGCGTTGCTGCCGTGCTTGCAGCGGGATGCTCGAACCCCGGGGCGTCCAATGTGCCCCAAGTCGGCGGCGGTGCGGCGCAGGTCCGAAGCGCACATCCCACCACCGCGCAACTACAAACCTGGCGCACTGCAATCGCGCACGCGCCTACGCCCAATAACGGGTGCTTTACCGCGACCTACCCGTTGACCACGTGGGTAAAAGTCGCGTGCGTCGAAGCGCCCAATCGTCCCTATCTTCCGCGAAGCGGCGGCGGCGGTCACGGGCAGACGGTCGGCGACGGTAATGATTATGCCGCCGTGACGGCGACGCTCACCTCGAACGCCGTCGGCTCGTTTCCGGTGGTACGGCGTCTCAAGTCCGAGACGGATGATGGCGAGGCGAACGTCTATTCCATCCAGCTCAACTCGAACTTCATCTCGGGCGACCAGGCCTGCGCCGGCGCAAACAATCCGAGCCAGTGTCTTGGCTGGCTGCAATACGTGTATTCCAGCAGCGAGCACGCGGCGTTCATGCAGTACTGGCTGATCCGCTACACGGGCGGCACCGTCCACTGCCCGGCCGGCTGGAACTCATTCAGCCCCGACTGTTACAAGAACAGTGCGGCTGTTTCAGTGCCGCAAGAGGTGATTACGGATCTGCCGCAGATGTCGGTCTCCGGAACCGCCGTTAGCAACGGCCTCGATACACTCGTGTATACGGATGGCACGAAAGCGTACACCACAACGGGACAAGACACCGTCATGTACCTTTCTGCCGGCTGGACCGGATCAGAGTTCAATATCATCGGCGATGGCGGCGGATCGCAAGCAGACTTCAATGCCGGAACCGCGTTAACGGTTCAGATTGATCTGACCGACGGTACGAAGGCCGTACCGACCTGCCAGGCCCATGACGGCACGACGGGCGAGACCAATAACCTGAATCTCAAAACCTGTAAGGCCAGGGGCGGATCGGTTCCCCGAGTTCGGTTCAAGGAATCGCTGCCGAAATAGCAGTTGCAGGGGCGCGTCTTAGCGGCGCGCCCCGATCTCCCTGGCGAACTTAAGGTATCGCCGGTTAACGACTAGAGCGGCTGTAACAGCCGCTCTACCTCCGTCTCGGTGAACATCTGCGCGGTCGCGGCGGCATCATCGAAGATGCCCGCGGCGAGCGCACCTTTACGCTGCTGCAACTCCAGAATACGTTCTTCGACGGTGCCGACGGTGATGAGCTTATAGACGAAGACCGGGCGATGCTGGCCGATGCGATGGGCACGATCGGTTGCCTGACGCTCGACGGCCGGATTCCACCAAGGATCGTAGTGGATGACGGTGTCGGCGGCGGTCAGGTTCAATCCGGTGCCTCCCGCTTTGAGACTGATCAAGAAGAGCGGCACCTCGCAGCTTTGAAAGCGTCGCACCGGCGTTTCGCGATCTTTCGTTTCGCCCCGAATTTCCACGTAGTCGATGGCGCGCGCGGCGAGCTCCGGCTTTATCAGATCCAGCATCGACGTGAACTGCGAGAATAGCAACACGCGCCGGCCTTCGTCGATCAGCTCGGGCAGCATCTCGAAAAGCGCGTCGAGCTTGCTCGAGTCGCGAACGTTGCGCGCGGCCGGAAGCTTCACGAGCCGCGGATCGCAGCAGACCTGCCGCAGCTTGAGTAGTGCGTCGAGCACGACGATCCGGCTGCGTGCCAGACCGCGGCGTTGCATCTCGGCGCGTACGCGTTCGTGCATCGCGAGGCGAATCGTTTCGTAGAGATCGCGCTGTGCGCCGTCGAGCTCGACCCGCGTGACGATTTCGGTCTTCTCGGGCAAGTCGAGCGCAACGTCTTCCTTGGTGCGCCGCATCAAGAACGGTCGCAGCCGCGCCGCCAAGAGCGCGCGGCGCTGCGTGTCGCCGCGTTTTTCGATCGGCGTGCGAAAGACGCGCGCAAACTGCGTTCGGTCGCCCAGCAAACCTGGTATTGCGAATGAGAAGATCGACCACAGCTCCTCGAGATGATTCTCGATCGGCGTGCCGGTGAGCGCGAGGCGCTGCACCGCGCGTAAGCGTGCCGCGGCCTGAGCTCCTTTCGACCGCGGATTCTTCACGAACTGCGTCTCGTCGAGCACGACCATCTGCCACTCACGCTCGGTGAGCCGATCGGCGTCGCGGTGGAGCAACGCATAGCTCGTCAACGCAACGTCGTTCTCGTCGATACGGTCGAAACGCTCGGCACGGTCATTCCCGGAGAGCGAAACGACGCGCAAGTGCGGCACGAAACGTGCGATCTCGGAGCGCCAGTTCGGCAGCACGCTGGTCGGCGCGACGATCAGCACCGGTCCGCGCAAGCGCCCGTGCGCCTCTTCGATCGCCAGATGGGCCAGAAACTGTACCGTTTTGCCGAGACCCATGTCGTCGGCGAGTACGCCGCCGAAGCCGTTGCGCCGCAGCAGCTGCAGCCACGCCACGCCACGAGCTTGGTACGCTCTCAGCTCGCCTTTGAACGTGCTCGGCAGGGCAATCGTCTCGTTCTGCGCGCCGATCAGTTCATTCAATGCGGCGCGCAACGGTCGCGTCGCCGGCGACCATTGCAGCGGTACTGCCGCCTCGAGGCCGTCAATCGATCCGAGATGCGCCGGCGTCAGTTCGAGCCGGCCTTCCTCGGTCAGCGGCGCGTCGAAGAGCTCGACCAAGGTCGAAACGATCCGCTCGATACGCTCGGGCGGTAGCGCGGCGAATGCGCCGTTGGGTAATCGCCCGTAGAGCGTTCGCGCGTGTTCGCCGCGCAGCTCGGTCGCGAGTTCTTCGGCCGAGTGCACGCCCAGCGTTTGGAGCGCATCGACGACGACCGGCAAGAGCGAGACGCGCTGCTCGCCGACGTTGATGCCGATGCCGAGTTCGAACCAGCGGTTCGCGCTTTCGACGATCTCCGCTTCCCAGGCCGCGTCGTCAATGTGCACGACCTCGTAGGGAAAGGTCGAATCGATTTCGATCTGCCAGCCACGCTCGCGCAAAACTGGAACGGTGGTGTCGAGAAACCGCACCCACGATCGTTCCGTGGCCGAGAACTGCCCGCGCGGCCACGCGACGTGCTGCAAACCGTACTCGGCCAGAGTCGCCCTCGCGGTCGCTTCGAACGCGAGCCGTCGCGGCCACGCCATCGCGACCCCTCGTTCGTTCTTCTCCTGAAACTCGAACGTAACGTCGTCAGGAGAGACGATCGCGTTTCCGTACGCGAACGTCAGCTCCGCCGTCGCTGGAGAACCGCGCAGCGCCAAACGCACGACGGGATCGCGTTCGATGACGCGCACCCGCGTGCTCGACTCGGGCGGCGGAATCACGTGCGCGACCGGAATGCGATGCCACATCGTCTGCGCGCGGCGCGCTTGTGCTGCGTTGAGAGAAGGCGCGAGCGCGAGCGCGCTCGACAGCTCTCCGGCGATGCCCAGATCGATCGTTCCGGCGGTGTTGTTCTGCGGGTCGACGTACCAGAGCGGCTCGCTCGGCAGCAAGCGCGCCGACTTACGGCCTTCGATTCCCGGCCGCTGCCGCCCGTCGGATGGATCGAGCCGCCAGACGAACTTCGCGTCGCTCACGTCCGCACGCCGCAGCGGCGCATGCTTCGTCGAGTGCCAGTGCACGCGGCCGGTTGAGAGCAGCACATCGAGCAGCGTCGCGAACAATTTCGGATTGAGCGTGCCAAGGCCGGTCAACCCGCACACGCTCGCGAGCCTTGCGATGGTGCGGTCGATCGGGGTTGCGTAACGCCCAGTTCCCTGTGCGAGGTTGGACAAATCGATCGCGCGGCCCATCGAGCGTTCGCCGTCCTCTTGCAGCGTTACAACACGCGGCGTCAGGTTGACGCGCGGAACGTAGTACGATTCGCGAACGTCGAGCACGTAGATCACGTGCTCGCGACGCAGCTGGGTGCCTTGGAAGCGCGGCGTCGTAATCGCTTGCAGCCAGCTATCGACGGCCCCGTCGGCGGCATCGCGCCTGCCGCCCTCGGCGGCGAGGATTGCGGCCGCGGCCCCATGCTTGCAGCTGCGCCCGACGGGACAATCGCAGACGCTGCGCAGTCGGCGCTCGCCTTCGCGCCACTCGATCGCAACTTCGTAAGGAATCGTCGACGTTCCGCGCACCGCCGCCGCGATGCGATCGTTTCCGGCTGCGACGTCGAGCCGCACGACTCGACCGCTACGCGCGTACTTCATTCCACGCGAAAACGTCGTGGAATCGAAGGAAGCACGCGCGATGTCGAGTGTAAAGTGCACCGCCGCCTTTACGACGTACGGCGCGTCGCTTCATGCGGTACAATTCGCGCGCGGGTCAAGCGAGTGCCCACGTCGAAGCGTACAGTGTATGCTACGCCCTATTGCGCTTCTCGCGGGTCTTGCGTTTCTCGTGCCTTGCGCGTCGCCTGTGGCCGCGGCGACCACTCCCGAAACGGTGGTTCGCGCCTTTTACTAGACCATCTCAGCGGCGCGAAGCCATACCTCACATCGTCGCTCTACAACTTAGTGAGTCAGATCGCTCCCTTCGAGCAAAAAAACAAGGCCGAAGTGCTCGACGCCCAGCCGTTCGAGGACGCGCAGATTCCAGCGTCGTCGGTGAACACTCGGGACCGCCGGCATCAGCGGCAACCGCGCGAAGGTTCCTGTAACGATCCACTACTCGAGAACGACGGGGAGCGGTCACGTGAGCGTGGTCGTCATAAAGACGGCGCAAGGCTGGCTGATCGACGACTTCATCGGTAGTGTCGGTGGGAGCCTACGCGCGAACCTCGCGCGCAACATGAAGTAGCGTCTTGTACCCGACTTCAACCGAAGAGGAGCACTTGGAGGATGCAACCCAGGCTTCCCAGGGCCACGGGTTTGGATGCATTACCCCCGACGGTAGCGCCTTAGCGCGTTTGGGCGCAGAGGAACCTTCCGGCAAAGACTAATGGACCTCGCAAAAGATGGGTTTAATTAAGGCGTCATAGGTGCAAATATAACACGGCTTACCCTTCTTTGAGTCCATCGCGCTTCTCCCGAATAACAAGGTTAGTGGGAGTAACAAAGCTTCATCAATGAGCGTTTGAATTGCCCAGGACTCTGGTGCCCATGCGCCAGGGTTCTGGCTCGAAGTGAAGAGCGGCAAATAAACGAAGCGTTCTGCAAGGAAATGCCTTGCATCTCAGGTTTTAGGGCAGCAAACTTCCTAATCGACACTTTGGCCTCAAATGGGAACACATCAGCGTCGAGCAATTTAGTACCTTGCCTTGACGCCTCAGCGATCAGGGCATTTTGAATTGCTTTAGTGATGTTTTGGATTTCCAATCGGTCAGGCTGACCGGGCGTTAAACAGCGGGGAGCTAGGGGCGGCGGTTGAAGTTTCCAGCCCAGGATACTGGGGTTAGCGGAGGAGCAAGGATTGAGGATTTCGACATTCGCTCCGAAGATGACATGGCTTTGCTCAGTAGCGGCTGCTATTCTCATTGGGTGCAGCAGCCTTAGGAGTGAGCCGCCACAACGGTTGCTGGTTGGGAGTTACCGGGTCGACGCAACAGGAGCGTTTCGCCGAATCGTAATTTCCACGAACCGCGCAGTCTCGTATGATGTATGGCAAGTCACTCCTAGTTTAATGGTCGAGCATTTACACTTCACTCTCATTTCCCCCGATCGGTATCCAATGGAATCCGATAAGTATACCGTTCGCTCCAAAGGGAAGAAATGCGGCGTCATTGGACTTCACCTTGCCCCGGATATGCCCGACTTCAGACATGGGCAAATTCTGCTCTTCCGCGAGGGCGACGTAGAGCAGCCTTTAGACGGAACAGGTCATCCGATCACCGAGCGTGAGCGCAAGCAAGACCGTGTTGAGGTGGAAAGCATTGCTTCGTGGGCTCGCACGCTGGTGTCCTATAGTGCAATTGACGAGCGCAGTCGCAACCAACTCATGCAATTCGTTCCGGAATGCGGTTGACCCCGGGCACCTTTGGCGAACTTGCTCCCGCGTAGACCTAAACGGTCTGCGCCACCATCACATCGGACTCGGTGGGTTGCGTGGGTATTGGCCAGTCGCTCCATCGCGCAAGCAGCCCTCACTCTCGCTAGCCAAAGTGCGTAGTGTTGCCAATTAGGGAGAACGAACAGTCATTCGCGGCCTACGCCTACTCAATAGGGGGCACTAAGAAGTCGTTGCGCTTGACTGGGGGCAGACCTTAAATAAGGTTGTTTCGTCTTCGGCAAGCGGCACCGCGAGCTTAAACCCATAGATTAATATGATCATGGCGTTTCCTTCACGAAATAGGAGAATCTCAGTATTGTTGTTTTGAGCGTTCGCCGTCCCCGTAATGATGAGGCGCTGCGCTGGTTGTCCACAAGCCGTTGTTGTTGATCGCGCTACGTGCGCTCCTGGAGTTTTCATCGCGGCAGCTTGAATCATGGCTGCGTCCTCGGATGGTTGACAGTTACAGATATCAAGCTGACCGAGAATCAGACTCTCAGTTCCGTCCGCTTCTCGCCGTACGTAGTGGGCGTAGTAATTCTTGTCAGGGGGTGGGGCCGTCGTCCAGGGGGCCGCTATCGTCTGCCCGGCCGATGGCGGTGCAAATGGCTCCAGCGACGGCAACGCCGATGGCGTGACCTGGCCTAACAGAATCGAGGCGAGTACGGCGACCACGGTGCGAAAAGATTCCCTTTTAGCGCAAAAATGACCCGCTCCGTTTCCGATACTTGACTTCAGAAAGTTCGGTAGTTTTTGGCGCCGGCTTAACCAGTATCGCGTGTTTTTTTGGCCGTGGCTGCAGCCTCACGGCTCTGCAGCCATCAGTCGTGGGGCGCGATTCCGAACTTGAAGAAACGGGCAGTTGCGGCGACTTGACGAAAACTAATCCGCCCCGTTGTGTAGTACGAGCCCAAAGCTGTTGCAGTTACAAACCTGGACTGTAGTGCTGGTAGAAGGCACGCCGTGTTGATAGGAATAGTCCCACCTCTTTTGACAGGTGCAAACCGTTATGGCCCACAGCACCCCGAGGATTACCTTATCCGTCTACGCTAGGTCAATCGGAGGGCTGGGACGACAGGACGTAAACGACCTTTCTCGGACGCTTCGAGCATTATGACCGAAATAGTTCGTGACCAAATCCGTTATCAACAGGGTTTGAAGGCACTTCCTTGACCAAGCGGAAATTGCAAAAGGCCCTATAGAATAAGCGTTAGCGAAGATTTGGAGAGGTGGCAGAGTGGTTGAATGCGGCGGTCTTGAAAACCGCTGAACCTTTGCGGGTTCCGAGGGTTCGAATCCCTCCCTCTCCTTTGCTACGCGGGACGCGCAGCACGCAAGATGAAGTGGTAAGGAAAGCGTGCATCCCGAATGCGCTCGATGCACGGAAAGCCGCTGCGAGCGATGCGGTCCCGCGCTTCAGCGGGGCTGTGAGCGTGCTCGGCGGGCGGACCTGTGGGGCGATCGATGGTTGCATCCCAGTCGAAGATCAGAAGGTCACCTTGCGGCGCCAGCAGCGGCGCGAGGGTACGAAGCGTATCGTCGTCGATTTCGTGGAGCACGTTGAGGGCGAAGATGCGGTCGTAGGGTGCGTTCGCTTGCGTGTCTTCCCAACTTGCGGCGATGAAGTTTTCGAGACGTAAGTCGGTCGCCCGGCGGCGAACGATGTCGAGCATTTCGGGCTGCACGTCGTAGGCGACGACGCGAAGATTGGGGCGACTCTGGGCAAGGGCAAGGCCATAACGCCCCGTACCGGTCCCGAAATCGAGAACTCGCGAACTCGATGGACCGGCGAGCAACTCGACCAGCGCGGCGGTGGGAAGCCAGCCTTCTCGTTCTGGATCATCGAGCACGCCGGCGCGCTCGTGCGAGAATATGTAAGGCTGTTTAGCTCCCTCGCCGGGCCTGTGCTCCACGGCTGGTAGATCGACTCAAATAGTCGCGCTTGCGGCCGACAGGAGTCCCATCGAGCTTGAAGCGTCGATCGGGATGTATTCGTTTTTGCAGACCCGGCCCATGAGCGGCTCGAGAATGTCCCGAACGCGGTCGACCGAAGCGGCCTCCCATAAGCAGATCGCCGTCGAGCGGTCATCGCTCGTCACGGTCTGATGCAGCTTGGTGTCGGCCGGGATTTCTTTCGTGGCGTTTTCCGCAATGGCCCAAAACGCGTCGGGATCGCTGACCCTATGAATGACCGAAATGAACATAGTCCATCCTTTTTACGTAATCGAGTGCGCCGTATAGCTATCGGGGTGCCATTGGGCGGCCCTTTTGGGTGCCTTAACTACGGCATTGGCGCGGTCCTTGCGAACAATACTCGCTAAGAACTGCCCGCAAGCGGGCTCCTGTTACCCGCACCCCGGCTCGCAACCCGATTGCGACCATACGGTGCATACCCGCTATAACAAAGCGTTTGCGTAGAACGCAAAAAGTCCCAAAAATTGAGACTATGTGACACCCGATTGCACCTGCCGTCGCCTAGCTCTACCGCACTTGGAAAACCGCTGAACCTTTGCGGCTTCCGTGGGTTCAAATCCCACCCTATCCTCCAGACTTACTGCAAAGCTCCGAAGCGACGCTCTCGCGTTTCGCGAAATGCGGTTATTGCTGAAGCGCGGCCCTAATGAGCGGCGCCCGACGACTGAGCGAGCGGTGACACCACGTAAAGTCGATCGAGTACTTTCAGCATCAGGGCGTTGGCGGTTGGAACTTGGTCCAGCGATACCGTTAAATTCGTCCACACCACGAGCGTTACTTTATTGGCCGGATCGTAGCCCATGAATGAATTGTAACCGGCCGTCTCGCCGCCGTGATAGTACATGGAGTTCTTTCCCCAGAGCAGTTGGACGATGCCGTATCCGTATCGTTGGCCATCGGGCTTTTTCGGATCCTCGGGCCGTAAGCTGCCGATCCAACGTCGTTGATACTCTCTGCCGAACACGCGCCCGGAAACCAACGCTGTGATCCAGGTTGCGCAATCGGCGGCGTTCGATACGGCGCCCCCGGCCGCCCAGCCGAAGGTGGTGTTCAGGTTCGTAAAATCCGTTGGCAAAAGCGTGCCGGCGCGAGCCGCGGCCTTGACCGCAGGCGAATATGGCGGCGCGCCGGTGAAGGCAACCGACGCACTCCCATATAGGTAACCGTGAGAGTATGGCTTTGGTAGTGCGGTCACGTCATTTGGCGGTAATTCGGTGTGCCGCAAGCCGAGCGGCTCGAACAGGCGAACGCGCATTTCTTCGGCCAACGACTTGCCTTCGATCTTCTCGATGATCACGCCGAGAAGAATGTAGTTGGTGTTGCTGTATTCGTACTCGGCGCCGGGCGCAAAGTTGGGTTTGTGTGCGAAGGCGATCGCCAGCAACTCGGCCGGACTCCAAACTTTGCTCATATCGCGGTCGGCGGTCGCCGCGATCTTGGGAGACTCCAAATAGTTGTAGAGGCCGCTACGCATTTCCAGCAGCTCGGAAATGGTAATGTGGTCGCCGTTGGGTACGCCCGCGACGTACTTCGATACGGCGTCGTTGAACCTGAGCTTGCCTTCCTGGGCCAGTTGCACGATGATCGCGGCCGTCATCGTCTTGGTGTTCGAGGCGATTCGAAAATAGGTGTCGATCTCCGGACGCGTTCTCTTGCCTAACTGCGTGGTGCCATAGGCGGCCGTGTACTCGCCTTGCGGTGTCCGCAGGAGCACCAGGGCCCCGGGAACGAGGAGTTCGCGAGCCGTCGCGTCCACCAACGTTTGCAGAGCAGTCAGGCTGATCGGCCTGAGCGCTCCCGTCGGGGACGTGCCTGCACCCAGCAGTGCGACGCCGAGCAGTAAACTTGCGACTGATATGAAGCCGCGCGTTCTAGCCTCCATGAACCACGGCGGGGCGCGCATGGTGATCGTGTGAGGCGCCCTCCGCAGCAGTCATCGGTTTGGAAAGCGGGTGCGTTTTGAAGTATTCCAAAGAGCGGCGAACGTCCTCGAGTAAAGCGTCCGCAGAATCCAGGCTAAAGCCGTGTCGAATCAGCACGCGCATCGCGGCCATGTCGGCAATGTTCGGGACCATCGTATATGCCGCGACCTGCCAGCCGCGGGCACGCAGTCGGTCGGAGAGATCGAAGAGCGAGTATCCCTCGCCTGGACGCATCGTCCAGGATACCGCCGGGATTCCCTGGCGACTGTCGCCATCGTAGAGCACGTCGAACGGCCCGAGCGCGGTAATGCGGCCGGCGACATGTTGCGCGATGTCGTAGCAACGTTGGTGGATGCGCCGGTAGCCGTCCATGCCCAGGCGAAGCATCAGATAGTATTGACAGATCACCTGACCGCCTGGCCGAGAAAAGTTCAGCGCGAACGTCGGCATATCTCCGCCGAGGTAGTTGACGTGAAAGATGAGTCCTTCGGGCAGATCGCTCGCTTCGCGCCAAATCACCCAGCCGACACCGAGCGGCGCCAATCCGAATTTATGGCCCGACGCGTTGATCGATCGCACCCGCGGCAAGCGAAAATCCCATAGTAACTCGGGCTCGACGAACGGGGCAATGAATCCGCCGGAGGCTCCGTCAACGTGGATCGGGACGTCGAGTCCGGTCTCGCGTTGAAGGGTATCGAGCGCTTCGGCGATTTGTGCCACTGGCTCGTATTGACCCGTGAACGTAACCCCGAAGGTCGGCACGACGCCGATCGTGTTCTCATCGACGCGCTTGATGACTTCCTCCGGAGTCATCACCAAGCGATCGCGCTCCAGCGGAACCTCGCGCAGTTCGACGTCGAAATACCGTGCAAACTTGTGCCAGCAGACTTGCACGGGACCCATAACGATATTTGGCTTGTCGCTCGTTTTGCCGGCCTTCGCGCGACGCTCCCGCCATTTCCATTTCAGGGCGAGGCCACCAAGCATCGCGGCTTCGCTCGAGCCGGTCGTCGAGCATCCCATCGTGGTACCCGCTGCCGGCGAATTCCAAAGATGTGCCAGCAAGTGCACGCAGCGGCTTTCGATCTCTGCGGTTGCCGGGTACTCGTCTTTGTCAATCATGTTCTTATCGAGGCTCAGATCCATGAGCTTGTGAATCCCGTCGTCGAACCACGTCTGACAAAACGTCGCGAGGTTCTGGCGGGCATTGCCGTCGAGCATCAGCTCGTCGACGACAAGCTGCAGCGCGACGTCCGGGCGTAAGCCCTCGGCAGGCACGCGGTGTTTGGGGATCGTCGCGTCCATAGCCCGCGTCGCGTAGACATCGGTTGCATCGGAATCGCGCGGGTGTACTTGTCGGTGCAGTGGCATGACGTGAGCCGTCCGTTCTAAAAGTGGGTCGGAGCGCCTTCGCGACCGCTGCTCCGGGTGACCTGCGGTCAACGAAGTGCCTCGCGAGGGCTCGACCTCAGCGTCACCTAAACCACCGAGGCTTACCGGCTGTCGATTGAGGGCGCGCCGGGCCGGTCGCGAGCGAGAAGCCGGCGCCGCGCCGGTTCCTGAAGGAGCGCCGGGCCGAGCTAACTACCTAAGCGTTTGTCAACGAAAGGAAACCTGAGATGAACTTCGGTCGCATAACAGGGGCTGCCATCGTCGGGACGATCGTTTACTACATTTTCGGCGCAATCGGCGGCGCGCTTCTCGCGAACGCCTATCGCCCGTACGCCGGCATCTTCCGATCGCGGGATGTGATTATGGGATACCTCCCATATGGTATGGCCGGCACGCTGGTCGCCATGTTCGTTGCGGCAACGATTTATGCATGGGGATACAAAGCCGGCGGCATTGGACGTGGCCTTGGGTTCGGAGTTCTTTTGGGGATCTTCGTGATCTTTGCATGCGTGATGCATGACTACGTCATCATCAACGTCGGCCGCGACGTAGAGCTTGTCGAGGCGCTTGGGGCGCTCGTCGGGTGGTCGTTGGCCGGCGCCGCAATCGGCCTGGTCTATCGCCCCGGCGCGCCCGTTCGCCCGTGATAGCGCGTCGCATCGCAGGCGTCGCCGTTGCACTTCTCGCTGCGATC
This sequence comes from Candidatus Cybelea sp., assembly GCA_035695445.1. GTDB lineage: Bacteria > Vulcanimicrobiota > Vulcanimicrobiia > Vulcanimicrobiales > Vulcanimicrobiaceae > Cybelea. Next base: position 203,781 of record DASRSI010000002.1, read on the forward strand.
GGCGCCGGCTGCAGTGCAGCGGCCGGCGTCCCAGGTGTGACGTCCACCACGCCGCCGCCTCCCAATGCGTGCGAGGGTCAAACGCCGCCGCCTCCGCCAACGCCGCCGGCGCTTTCGAGGCGACAAGACGTTGCGAAAACGCCGATACATGGTCTGATCGACTTAGGGCAGGTTAGCGCCGCCGACATGCAAGTGCCGCCGCCGAACACGATCTACTACGTCTGCCGGCGTCAAGGCGCGATCTCGGGCATCGTTGTGAACGACACGTGGAGCCATCTGCAGCCGCAAACGGCGGGAGAAAAAATCAACACGAGCGCGATCGACGCCGCAATTGCGACCGTTGCGCGATACAACCAGTTTCCGGGGCATTCGCTCGGCGTTCGGCTTCGCATTTGGGCGGGCATCAATGCTCCGGATTGGGCGAAATCGATTGGCGGTGAACCCGTTGCGATCTGCGAGCAGAATGCGGTACCGAAATCCGAATCTGCGCCGCGGGATATACCGCTGCAAGAGGCAACCCCAACGCCGTGCCCCACCGTGGCGGTTCGAACGGTCGGGCGGTTTTGGTCCGATGCCTACGACGCACCGTGGCGCCGTCTACAAGCGCGACTTGCGAAGAAATACGACGCCAATCCGATGATCGATGAGGTCTCGCTCAGTTCGTGCAGTTCGCTCACCAGCGAGCCGTTCGTTCAGCCCGAGGATGCGTTCTCAGAGCGCAATCTACAGCTTGCCGGCTATAACGATGCGCGTTACCAACACTGCCTCGCCACGGCGATCGTACGTGACTATGCACCCTACTGGCGCCAAACACTCGTCGACTACTCCTTCAATCCGTTTCGAGAGATTGACTCTAAGCCTCCAGGCACCGATCTGAAATTTACCGAGGCGACGATCGATGGCTGCCGCGCGGCCATCGGTAAGCGCTGCGTCTTGCTCAACGAGACGATGGGCAAATTTACGCCGCCGCCGTCACCCCACCCCAGCTCGACGCCGTCGCTCGCATCCGAGTACTACGCGATGTGGAGCTACATGAAAAAGCGTGGCGGAGCCGTCACCTTCCAAACAGCGTCGCCGCCGAATCTCTTGCTTGCGTGGATGACGAATCGCGCCGGATGGAATCATGCAGTCTCGCTCGCAGCGAGCTACGGCGCGGGGTCGCTTGAGATTTTCCCGCCCAAAAAGGCGGGAGAGCGGTGCACGACCCCGGCTCGCAAATGGGTTACGGGTTACACCTGCTTTTCCGAGAAGACCCTGAGCAATTGGAAAAGCGAGCTCACCGAACACTAGTAACGATTATTTCGCCTGCGGGTCGACCGCGATGCTATCGTAGAATTCCCCTCCGATACCTTCCGATGCACGCCCGGCACTTCCTAAAGGGTAGCTGTTCGCCTGCACGCTCGCGTCAGCGTGCGATTGGTTGAGAAACGTATAGCTCGCTGCCCACAACGTCTTTTGCGAACGATTGAGCGAAATGCCGGTATAATAGCCGTTCGTAGCACCACTACCGTAAACGAACGTCGACGTTGGAGCTCCGTTCCAAGGTTTCTTGAAGACGGCGAGCGTGTTGGTAGCGGCGCTAGGAGCATTGAGGATGAGGTTTTGGTGGAGATCGAAGACAATGCCTTCGGGCAACTCACCGGAGACAATGTTCTAAAGAATCGTGTCGTTGCCGGTACGCTCGTTTACGGAAACCAGGAGTGCTTGGTCGTATCGATTGTAGCCGTCGGCCAATAGATTGTGGGCATCGGCGGCTAAATACTCCACCTCGTTGAGCTGCGAGGTGAAGAGCGTGCGCGTGGGAGCGCCTCCACCGGCGTGAATCTCGCTCGACGTAAAGAAGTCGATGACGTTATCGCCGGAGTTCGCCGCATACAAGTCGCCCTTCGGGTCGAATGCGAGTCCGACCGAGTACGGACCTTGTGACAGATTCAGCGTCGCAAACTGGGTGATCTGTTTGCTCTTCACGTGCCACACGGTGACGGTTCCCGATTTGGTCCCCACGGCGAGGTCGCCGGATCGCGACTCGACCGCGAGGCCGATGCCGGAGCAAGGACACTGCGAAATCATCTTGAGCGTTTTCGCACTATACACGTCGACGTTGCCCCCCGGTCCATTCGAAGCGAAGATCCAGGCTTGCGACGGCGGCCCTTTGCCATCGAGCACGGCCGGCTTCGAGAAGGTCGCGGTCGTCGCCGGCGTCTGCGCGCCGGCAGTCGGTACCGGAGGTCGGAACGCGCTGGTCTCCTGACATGCTGCTACCAATAGCGGAAGAACGGTGATCGCGATAACGGGGCGCATAAATAGCCTCTTTCTTTACCGGTATCTGCAGCACGAACGACGTTCGGCGGGAACGTGCGGCTTCTTGCCGTCGGCTCGATGACGTGCGCTACGTCTCCGAAGTCAATCCCAAAACGCCTTGATTTTCGGCGCGTCGCTCACGCCGCGATCGACGCCGTATTTGATCGCGACGGGGATTAAGGCTGGGTCGACGAGGCTGATCTTCGAATAACCGGGTGGGCAGCCTACGACCTGTAGCAACACCTTCGAACCGCCCGCCTCGAGATTTTTGACTTCCTGAAGCAATGAGTTCGGAAAATGGCTGAGCCGCAAACCTTGCTCGGCATCTCGCCGATCGTTACCGCTGGCAAGCGAGACGATCAAGACACGCTTGGCTCCGGCAACAACGTCGGAATGGGTTGACGACTCACACGTTCCGCCATCCATTGCGGTGCGATCCTTCAGTCGTGTTGGACCGGCTAATCCCGGCCACGACGAGCTCGCGCTCATTGCGTCGATCGCGGGGATGTCGTCCTTGGCGCTCACCACCAGCCGTTCTGCCGTGTAGCAGTCGATCGACGTCGTGTGGAACTTTGGAGACGGCCAGAGCTTGCCGGCTCCGCAGATGCGATTGAGCAAATGCTGCCACGCGGAAACCGGCGGTGTGTGAGCCGCCATGGCCGCCCGGCCGAGGGCTTGAATATTAGCGATTGTCGCCGTCGGTAGATTGTTGCCGACAAAATTCGCGCGCATCACGCTAAACGGCGGATTGGCAAGCGGGTAGTTCATCGTTGCGGGGAACTTCCCGAGCGCGGTCACCTCAGTTTTCATGCGTTCGAGCTGGTCCATCAGGATCGCGTAGTTGCCGATCGTTCCTGCAGATGTCCCGACGACGATGTCGCACGCTTGAGATCGACGCCGTTGGCAGCGAGCGACGTGAAGTAACCCGAATAGAACGACACCAGATAGATCGCACCGCCGCCGAGAGCGAGTGCGCGGTCTTTCCCAGCGCCGAGCAGTGGCCGATAGGGAATCGGATGCGCGAGGCCATCGTTGGGGGGAATCCCGGATTTCAGCGCCCGTAACAGCCCGGGAGATGGTTCCGACGCGCCCGGTGCAGCTCGCGCAACCATCGTTCGTGCGTTCAGCCCGGCGGCGGCGGCAACGCCCAGACTCGCGGCGATCATCGATTTTCTGGAGAGATCCTGCGGCATGATGAAGGGCTCCTTAGAGTTGGCCGGAGCGCAAATTACGCGCCGACGACCATGCTACCATAAGTATAGAGGCCGGCTCCAAGCAGTCGCCAATCTCGCAATCGGAGGTGCCGCGCGAATGTTTCATCTTGGGGTCTTAACCGATTACAGCCTGGTCCTGCTTCGGATCATGGTCGGCGTGATTTTCATCGGCAGCGGCTACAACGATCTCAAGGCGCCCGACGCGCGCAGCAAGAGTATCGGCATGCCGAAAGCCTTCGTGCTCTTTCTAGCGATTGCCGAAGTTGCCGGCGGCGCGGGTCTTATTCTGGGCATTCTTGCGCAACTCGCGGCCCTCGGGTTGATCGCGATCATGCTTGGGGCGCTGCAGAAAAAAATCTTTGTCTGGAAGACCGGCTTTTGGGGGAGCGACGGACTCGGCTGGTACTACGAGTTGACGCTGATCTCGATGCTGCTGGTGACCTTGTGCACCGACGGCGGCCGGTTCGTCATTCTCTCGTGGCCTCAATGGTAGAGGCTCGTAACGAATAAATGCTGACGGTGCGTATTCCGGCGGCCCTTGCATCCGCTCTCTTGCTCGTGAGTTGTGCGCGTTTTGCGCAGCCGCCGATTCCTTCGGCGCCGTCGGGTAACGGTGAGTCTGCGGTACGTCCGCAAGCGGCATGGACGTGCACGCAACCTCCATCGCTGCGAACGCGTGGCGGCGCGGCGGAGCCGCAAGCCGGTTCCGGCTATAGTGCGCTCTACAAATTCAAAGCGCAGCCGGACGGCGCATTGCCCTACGATGGGCTTGTCGCTGTAAACGGCAAGCTGTATGGCACGACCGAGCAGGGCGGAACATCCGGTTACGGCGCCGTCTTCGAGTTGGATGCGGCGGGCGACGAGCGCGTGATCTATAGCTTCAAAGATGGCAGCGACGGCGCGTACCCGTGCGCGGGTGTCACCAACGTCAATGGAACGCTCTACGGAACCACGTCATCGGGCGGCTCGGCGAGTGGTTGGGGTACGATCTTCGCCGTTACGACAGCGGGAAAAGAGCACATCGTCTACCGCTTTCAAGCCGGAAAGGACGGCGCCGCACCCTACGCGAGCCTGCTCTCTCTTAAAGGGAAGCTCTATGGTACGACGGTCGAAGGCGGCAGCCCGGGATGGGGCACGGCGTTCGTGACCACGACGGCGGGTCCCGCGCACGCCATTTACACGTTCAAGGCCGGAAAGGACGGCGGCTATCCCTACGGCAAGCTGCTCGCCATCAATGGAAAGCTCTACGGAACGACGATGCAAGGCGGCGCTGCCGGATGGGGCACGATCTTCAACCTAACGACCTCCGGCGCGGAGCACGTGCTCTATAGCTTCAAGGCCGGCAAAGACGGGGGTTATCCGTTCGGCGAGCTCGCGAACGTCGGCGGCAAACTCTACGGCACCACCAAATATGGCGGATCCGCCGGATACGGAACGGTCTTCGATGCCACGCTTTCGGGTGACGAACACGTGCTCTATTCGTTCAAGGGCGGCAGCGACGGCGCGTATCCGTACGCCGGTCTACTCGCGCTCAAGGGCTCGCTCTACGGCACCACCTACGAGGGCGGCGGCCCGAACTGGGGCACCGTTTTTGCCATCGCAACGTCGGGAAAAGAGCGTATTCTGCATGCATTTCAGGCGCAGAACCACGGTGGTACCGATGGCGCGAATCCGTTTGCGCGCGTTACCGAGTTCAACGGCAAGCTCTACGGCACAACGCAGGGCGGCGGCGTCAAAACCGGTTGGGGAACGATCTTCAGCGTAACGCCGTAGCGCGCTAGGACTTACCGAAACAATTGCTGGGCGGCACCTAACCGCCGTTCACGTCGAGAAAGAGTTCCGTCGCGAGCGCGATGAGGAAGCCGAGACACATCGTTGCGGTTACGAAACCGGTGAGACCGGTGCGCCGCAGCACGCTCCACAGCTCGCCGATCACGAAGACCAGCGCGCCGACCGCGATCGCGAGGAAGAAGACCGAGAGCGTCGGCGAGTAAAAGCTGTAGCCGAGGATCGTTCCGATGAAGGTCGGGCCGCCGGCAATCAGCCCCGCGAGACCGATTTGCGCCCAGCTCGGCACGACGCGTCCAACCAATGGGGCGGCAACGCCGAAGCCTTCGGTCGCGTTGTGCAGACCGAAGCCCACGATCAGTGCCAGAGCGACCGCGGTCGCGCCCGACGCCGCCGACGCGCCGATCGCCAAACCTTCACCGAAGTTATGTGCGCCGATGCCGACGGCGATCAGCGCGGCAAGCACGATGGGATTTTCGGCGTGCGTCGCGGCCCGACGCGTGAAATGTGTTGCCGCGCTTCCCAGTCCAACCAAACCGATGAACAGGCCGGCGATAAAGACGACCATCGCGGCCGCGGGAAAGGCACCCGCACCGGCGTGCCACGCATTGAGGCCCTGCGATATCGGAACGATTGCATTCTGCGCGATCTCAACCACGAGATAGAGCAAAATGCCGATCGCGAGCGCATTCAGCAACGCGACGGTCTGCGGGGTGAGCCGGCGCGCGCGTGCAATCGGCAGGCCGAGAAATATGGTAAAGCCGGCGATCGCGCCGAGCAGCACGGTCGTCCAGAAACTGAGCGCGCGCACGGGCGGACGCGAAGCGGGCATCATCGCGCGATACATCGAGACGAGCGTGTTCGGCGTTCCGATGTAGTGGATGGCGGTAATGAGGCCGGCGGGCATGCCAGCTGCGTCTTCGATGTGGTCGAGCACGTGGCAATGGATGAGCCAGGTGCCGGGCTGCGCGTTTGCGTTGACGACGACGTCGACTCGCTGGCCCGGTGCTACGAGCACAGTATCCTCGACGTCCCTGAAATCGACGGGCGCGGCGTCCCGGGCGATGATCTGCTGGTAGTGCCCGTGCGTGTGCATGGTATGGAACTCTTCGCCCGAGATATTAATCCAGCGAATGCGAAATCGCTCGCCGCGATGCACGTCGAGCGCGCGAGTCGCCGGGTACTCTTTGCCGTTGAGGGTAAAGTGGTTCTCTGCGGCGCTCTGAATCTGCCACGACGAAATCATCTCGAGAAAGTCGTGCCTCAGACCGCGTTCGATTGGTCGCGGGTTCGACGGAAGCACGATGATCGCGCCGTAGAGTCCCGAATCGAGCATCGCCTCGTCGTCATGCGTGTGATAGATGAACGTGCCGGGCTGATCGGCCACGAAACGATAGACGAAATGACCGCCGGGCGGGACGAGTCTTTGCGAGATGCCGGCGACGCCGTCCATCGTCACGGGGATGTCGTGAATGCCGTGCAAGTGAATCGAGTCGGGTGTGTTGCCGTCGTTCGCGTAATCGATCACGACCGAATCGCCTTGCTTGACCACGAGTGCCGGACCCGGCACGACGCCGTTATAGGTGTTCGCCATTACCGTTGTTCCCGGTGAGAGCGTCCACGGTGCGGCGCGCTCGACGATGTGAAACACCTTCGCGTTGCCCGCAACGCTCGGGATCGCTTGAGACGCGCCGTCCGCGCGCCGAAAGACGCCGGACTCGCCGGGCGCCGCCGTCGTCTGTGGAATCGGCCCGCGGATCGGCTGCAGTCCCAACGTCGTCGCGTTCGGAGACGCCGCTTGGTCGTCAGCGTCCGCCAAGGCGGATGCCGGAAGCAGAATGAAGAGCGCGAGCGCGGCGCAAACCGCCGCGCAGGCCGAGCGAACGGGAAGACGATTCATTTAGGTGCGCCTAAACTTTCAGGTAGGTGTACCAATATCCCGCCGCGCGTAGGGGCCGAGCTGACCATCACCGGCCAAAAACGATGGGGAGCGGCTCGGCGGCCCCGAATGGAGCGCGCAAGGAGGTGGACGTGCCGGAGATACGGCTCGAACGAAAGTTGATTCTTCCCGCCGATTCCGCCGCCGAGGGACTCGGCGAGCTGCTGAAGGCGATCGCCGATCAGGAGGGGCCGTGGCGCGGCTTTGCGCTGCACGTAAGCTTCGGTGATCTACGGCTGCCCGACGTCGGTTACGTTGCGGTTCCAATCAGCCTAACGGTCGAAAAAGTTCCCAACGAAGCGCGAGTCTTTGCCGTTGCGTTCACCTCGGCGAACCTGCCGACGGCGTTTCCCGGCTTCAACGGACGGATCAAAGTCGAGCCCTTGGCGTCAATCGGGGAATCCAGGCTCTATCTCGAGGGTGCTTACGAGCTTCCGATGCAGCTCTTCGGCAAGCTCATTGGGGCGGCGTTCACGCCCAACGTCGCCGAACGCTCGCTCGAAAACTTCATCGACGAAATCGCTGCCGCGATTGCCGCGCGCGTCAACCAGCGCGAAGCCGAGTTCGCGCGCTACCACTTTTACACGCAAACGCTTCGATGAGCGAGCTTCGCGCCGGCTGCTGCGTCGTCGGCGGCGGACCGGCGGGAATGATGGCCGCGCTGCTCTTCGCGCGTGCCGGCGTTCCGACGGTGCTGCTCGAGAAGCACGCCGATTTCTTGCGCGACTTTCGCGGAGACACGATCCATCCGTCGACGCTCGACGTTATGGATGAGCTCGGAGTGCTCGAATCATTTTTGCAACGCCCGCACCAAGAGGTGACCACGCTCGCCGGCAACCTTGGCGAGACCCTGATCACCGTTGCCGACTTCACGCATCTCCCCACTCGCTGCAAGTTCGTCGCCTTCATGCCGCAATGGGATTTCCTCAACTTTTTGGCAGAGGAGGCCAAGCGCTTCCCGACCTTCGATTTGCGCATGCAAGCGCGCGCGCAAGAGTTGCTATGGGAGAATGGACGCGTCGCGGGCGTGCGGGCGCAGACTCCTGAGGGCACGCTCGAGGTTCGCGCCGATCTCACGATCGCCGCCGACGGTCGCGAATCCGTGCTTCGCAACGACGCTCGGCTCGACGTCGTCGAGCTCGGCGCGCCGATGGATATCCTCTGGCTGCGCTTGAGCAAACGCGCCGAGGATCCCCACGAGACGTTCGGATACGTGCGCGACGGCCGCATCATGGCATTGATCGATCGCGGGGTCTACTGGCAGTGCGCATACGTCATTCCGAAGGGCACGCTTGCCGAGCTGCACCGGCGCGGATTGGGAGAGTTTCACGCGCAGATCGGGGCGATCGTCCCTTTTCTCGCCGACCGCGTCGGCGAATTGGCGAGCTGGGACGATGTCAAGCTGCTGACGGTTCGGGTAAATCGCCTGCGCCGGTGGTACTCTCCGGGACTGCTCTGTATCGGCGATGCGGCCCATGCAATGTCGCCGATCGGCGGCGTCGGCATCAATCTCGCGATTCAAGATGCCGTCGCGAGCGCGAACATGCTCGCGCCGAAACTCCTGCGCGGGGGTGTCGACGAACGCGATTTGGCTGCCGTCCAACGCCGGCGCGAATCGGCGGCGCGCTTCACTCAAGCACTGCAGCTCTTCATTCAGCGCCGGATCATCGGCCGCGTCTTGACGAACGGACGCGCCCCCTTCCTCCACCGCCTGCCCGCGCTCTTACGCTGGCTTCCCTTTCTGCCGCGCATCCCCGGACGGCTCGTTGGTTTGGGCTTCCGTCCCGAACACGTCTTGAACCTCCCGGTACGGGAGTAGCCACACCAGCGACTCGTCGTGTAAGTCGACGACCTGAACCCGGTTTCCGAACGGATCGATGAAGTCGCATCGAAACGGCGGAATTAGCTTAATGCCGTATCGTTGCGTTAGCTTCTCGCGGACTTCGGCGAGCTGCGCTTCGTCGCGTACGATCAGTCCGAAGTGACGGGTACGATTGGCCGCGCCTGGCGGTGCTTCGAACATCGCGAGAAACTGATGCTCTCCGATCTTGAAAAACGCATCGCCCTCGCCTTCGTCGAGCTTCTCGAGGTTAAAGACGTCCTGGTAGAACGCGACGGCCTTTGCAACGTCGTCGACGTCGATGGCGATGTGATTGATTCCGTAGACTTTGACGCTCATACTCGCTTTTACACGCGCGGAAGCGAAATCGTTACCTGGGTTCCGGCCCCTGGACGGCTGTCGAGCGCGATGCTTCCACCGGCTCGCTCGACCGCACGCTTCGCGATTGCGAGACCCAGCCCCGAGCCTTCCCCGCTGCGCGCTCCACCTCGGTAAAAGCGGTCGAACGCGTGCTCGGCGTCTTGCGCCGCCATTCCCGGCCCGCGATCGCTCACCGCGATGGTCGTCCCTTCCGCATCGCGCGAGACCTCAATGGAGATCGCCGAATCCGGTGCGTAGCGCACCGCGTTTTCGACGACGTTCTTGACCGCTTCGTAGACCTCGGCTTCGTCGGCGTCGATGGTGCACGGTTGCGTCAATGCCGTCACGACGACTCGCCCCGGCCCGGCAAGCGGCAGCAATTCGTCGACGACGCGCGTGACGAGCGCGGCGGCATCGAAGCGCTCGGTGCGCGCGGCCGCCGGGCGCTCCAGACGGGCGAGCAGAATCAGTTTTTCGATCGCGGCACGCATTCGCCGGCTCTCCGTCAGCATCGTTTCATAGACGTGTCCGACGCCCGCAGCGTCGTCGACGACGCCGCGCTGTAAGATTTCCAGATAGCCCATGACGATCGTCAGCGGCGTGCGCAGCTCGTGGCCGGCGTCGGCGATGAACTGACGCATTTGCAGCTCGTTGCGATCCCGTTCGAGCGTCACCGCCGTCAGCCGCCGGGCAACCTCGTTATAGGCCATGGTCAGCTCGCGTAAGCTCCCCTCGCCCGGCGGTAGCGGTTGCGGTGTAAAGTCTCCTTCCGCGATGAGCCGCAATGCCGACGAGACTTCTTGCAGCGGCGCGATGGCGCGGCGCGTGACCGCGCGGCCCGCGAGCCATGCGGCGATGACTGCAAGAACGCCGATCGGGGTAACGTAGGCGAGATAGCGTTCGAGCAGTCGCGAAAACCCCGCGAGATCCGGCGCAACCACGATCGATCCGCCGTCGACGCGAACGATGGAGGGGTGCAATCCGAAAAGCGCGGCCACGCCGCGCGTAAAGCGTCCCGCGACGCCCTCGCCGCCGCTCTGCGCGAGCAGCCGATGTTCGCCGTCGTAGACGCGCACGCCGACGCGCGTGCCGCCGGCCTCGCCGGCGAGCGTCGAAGCGTAGGCGCCGAGCGGTTCGTGCAGGCGCTCGTAGGCGAGCGCGCGCTCCGTGATGCGGCGCGCGTCGTTGCCGATCGCATCGTCGAGCGTCCCGACGTAGAGCAGAAAGGCCAAGATGCTGGTCGTCAGCACGACGAGCGCAATCAGCGCGACGGCGAGCAGAACGTAGCCGCGGGTCAGGCGGCTCGCGAACGGGGCGAACGCTTCAGACACGCAGTGTGTAACCCGCCCCGCGAATCGTTTGAATCAGCGGCCGCGCGAAGCCTTCGTCGACTTTCCCACGAAGATACGAGATGTATCGTTCGACTGCACCGATGCCGACGTCGGCCTCACCCCAGACTTCGTCGAGCAGTTCTTCTCGCGTAAAGACGCGGCGCGGGCGGCGCAGCAGCGTCACCAGCAAATCGTATTCGAGCGGCGAGAGATCGAGACGGCGACCGTCGCGTTCGACCACGTGCTCGTCGAGATCGATCGCCAGCCCCTCGTACTCCAGCTTGGCGCGCGTCTCGATGTGCGGACGGCGGAGCTTGGCATCGATGCGGGCGAGCAGCTCGGAGATTTCGAAGGGCTTACTCAAGTAGTCGTCGGCGCCGTGCGCGAGCCCCTCGACTTTGCTTTCGACCTCACCGCGCGCGCTCAGCATCACAACCGGTGCGTCGGTCACGCGGCGGATCACCGGCAAAAGCTCGATCCCGCTCACCTGCGGCATCATCACGTCGAGAACGATCAGATCGGGCGACCAATCCCGGACGAGCGCGAGTCCCGCGCTGCCCTCGGCCGCGCATCGGACGTCGTAACCGGCGTGCGCGAGCGCGAGCGAGAGCAGATCGCGAATATGCGGTTCGTCGTCGATGACCGCGATGCGCGCCTTCATTCGAACCGCAATGCCTCGATCGGATTGAGCTGCGCCGCTTGCCGCGCAGGATAGTAGCCGAAGAAGATGCCCACCATCGCCGAGAACGCCACCGATGCGAGAACCCACTGCAGCGGGATTGCGGTCGGCCAGTGCGTCAGCAGAGCGACTGCAATCGTTCCGATCCCGCCGCAGAGGACGCCAATGAGGCCGCCGATCGTCGAGAGTACGACCGACTCGGCTAGAAACTGACGAAGGATCGAGGCCGCTCGCGCACCGACCGCCATGCGCAGCCCGATCTCACGGGTGCGCTCGGTCACCGAGACGAGCATGATGTTCATGATTCCGATTCCGCCGACGATCAGCGAGACGGCGGCGACGCCCGCAAGCAGCAGTTCCATGACCGTTCCGGTCTGCGCCGCAGTCTGCGCGATTGCTTGCAAGTTGCGCACTTGAAAGTCATCGGTCTGCGGTGCGACGATGCGGTGGCGCTGTTCGAGGAGCTGCGTGGCTTCCTGGGTGACCGAGTCGATTTGGGCGGCGCTTGCGGCCGAGACCATCAACGTACTCACGGTCGTCAACCTGTCAGCCGCTCCATGGCCGAGGTATAGGGAATCAGCGCGGTGTCGTCCTGGTCCTGGCCGAGTCCGCTCTGCCCGAGCGGAGCGAGGGTGCCGATCACGGTGAAGGGCGCGCCCTTGATAATGACCGTCTGGCCGACCGGCGAATCGCCGTTTGGGAAGAGCTCGCCGACGACCGTCTGGCCGAGCACCGCGACCTTCGCCGCCGACGCGACTTCGTTTTCATTGAAGAAGCGACCGGCGGCAATCGGCCACGAACGAATGAAGGTGTAGGTCGGCGCGACCCCATCGACAATCGTCTGCCAGTTGTTCTGGCCGGCTACGACTTGCGTACGCACCGAAACCGTCGGCGAAACCGCCGCGACGCCGGAGAGTTTTGCAATCGCCAAACCATCGTCGGGCGTCAGCGTCGAAGCACCGCCGAAACCGGTGCGGGCGCCGGTCTGCGTGACGCTGCCGGGCTGCACGACGATCAGATTCGATCCCAGGCTGTTGATGCTCTGTGCGACCGAGGTTCGCGCGCCGACGCCGATCGCCACCGTTACGATGACCGCTGCGACGCCGATGACGATGCCGAGCATCGTCAGCATCGAGCGCGCTTTATTGCGAATCAATGCGGCGAGTGCGAGCCGAAGCGTTGCTTTGAGTTTCATGCGGCGCGCCTTTCGTTTGGAGCGTCGCCGGTGATGAGCCCGTCGCGAAAGGTGACGATGCGGCGAGCGTACGCGGCGACGTCGGGCTCGTGCGTCACGAGCATGACGGTTATGCCTTGCTCTTGGTTCAAGCGCGTGAAGAGGCGCATTACCTCTTGCGAGCTCTTGGTGTCGAGCGCACCGGTCGGTTCGTCAGCGAGAATCAGGCCGGGATCGTTGACGAGCGAGCGCGCGATGGCGACTCGCTGCTGCTGACCGCCCGACATTTGATTGGGGTGATGCTGCGCGAGTCGTGGAATGCCAACCATCTCGAGCTTTGCCAGCGCGATGCGGCGGCGATCCTCTTCAGGGAGACCGGCGTAAACCATCGGCAGCTCAACGTTCTCGAGAGCGCTCGTTCGCGGTAAGAGATTGTAGGCTTGGAAGACGAATCCGAGCCGCCGGCCGCGGATATCGGCGCGCTCGTCGGAGCTCAAATGCGAGACCTCGCCGCCTTCGAAGCGATAGGTTCCGGCGCTCGGGGCGTCGAGCAGCCCGACGACGTGCATGAAGGTCGATTTCCCCGAGCCGGAAGGACCCATCACGGCGAGGAACTCGCCGGGCTCGACCGTCAGATCGACGCCGCGCAACGCGTAGACTCGATCGTTGCCCATTGCATACTCTTTGCGCAATCCGGCGACTTCGACGACGGGCGTCATCAGTGCAGCCCTCGCATGCCGCCCGGTGCCGCGCCGGCGATCGGAGCGCGTGCGCTCTGACCCGCGGTGCGATGCGTCTGCCCGGTCCCGATGACGACCCGATCGCTCGCCGTCAGCGAGGCTCCCTGGAGCGGCTCAACCGCGGCTTGCGTGCCGTTCGTCAGCCGAACGTAGACGCCGATCGGAACCGCTTTGCCATTGCGATCGATGGAGAGCCGAGCGGTCGAACCGGCCGCGACGGCGCCGCTGGCGGCCGATCCGCTCACGCTGCCCCAGGGCGTCGCGGCACCCTCGCCGGATTCACTTGTCGTTTGGTGCAGCGCGGCGAGCGGAACGGTGAGCGCATTTTTGGCGTCGGCAACGTCGATCGTGGCGTTCGCGGTCATTCCCGGCAAGAGTTTCCCGCCGGTATTCTCGGCGTAGACGACCACATCGTAGGTGACGACGTTGTTGAGGGTCTGCGGATTGATTCGAACCTGCGAGACGGTTCCGTGGAAGAGCTCGTTCGGATACGCGAGCACCGAGAACGAGACCGTGTCACCCGGCTTGACGTTGCCGATATCGGGCTCGCCGACGTTGATATCGACTTCCATCTTTCCAAGATTCTGCGCGATCGAGAAGAGCGTCGGCGTCTGCAGCGACGCCGCGACCGTCTGACCGACCGAAACGTCACGCGCGACGACGGTGCCGTCGACCGGCGAGGTGATGATGGAATGCTGCAGGTTCAGCTCGTCTTGGCGAACGACGGCCTGCGCGGCAGCGACGTTGGCCTGCGCGGCCTCCGTGCCGGCGGCCTGGCTCTGCGCGGTCGACGTATTTTCGCCGACGGCGGCGTTCCCCGCGGCATCTTGCGCCTGCGCTTGAGCGACTGCCGCCTGCGCCGCGGCAACGTCGCTCGAATCTTCAACGACGGTCGCCCGATCGGTATCGACCGTGTTCTGCGCGACGTAGCCTTGTGAAAGGAGGGCCGAGTCACGCGACGCGGTTTTCTGCGCGAGAAAGAGCGCGGCTTGCGTCTTGCCGACGTTCGCTTTCGCCGATGCAACGGCGGCGAGCTCGGCGGCCGCCGTTGCGCTTGCCGCGCCGATCCCCGACGTTGCGCCACTGGCGCTCGCAGCGGCCTGCGCGACCTGTGCCTGGGCCTGCGCGACCGCGGCATTGGCTTGATCGAGCTGCGCTTGAAACGTGCTTGGATCGAGCCGCGCGAGAACCTGACCCTGTTTCACCTTGCTGTTGTAATCGACGGCGATCGAGGCGATCGTTCCGGAGACTTGCGTGCCGACCGAAATGAGGTTCTGCGGATTGACCGTTCCTGAGGCGGTGACCGAGGCGACGAGATCGGTCTGCGTGATGGGCGCCGTGATGAGTCTGTCGCTCGCATGCGAGCGAAGTAGGCAGATCGCCAGAATGCCGCCCCCGAGCAGGAGCGACGCGACGATCCAGAGAGCGCGCGGAAGCTTTCCGAAAATCGAACCGGCAGCGGCGCCGAGGCCGCGTGGTGCGGGAATGCTGATCGTTGACATGACTTTACGATACCGGTGGCGCCTGACAACGAGTGGAGAGCCGAGCGTGCGCCGGTTAAGTCCGGATTAGCGTCGAAGCGAGGCCCATGATACGCGGATTGGTCATCGGCATCGTCGCGACGCTTGTCGTCATCGCGCTCGCTCTCTATTTCGGAATCGCGATGGGGGCAATGCCCGCAAACGCCGACTCGAAGCCGCCGCGGCTCGAGCGCTGGGCCGCATCGAAGTCACTGCAGGCCGCGCTCGCGCGCGAAGCGCCGAAGGGACCGAATCCCGTTGTGCTCAGCGATGCGAATCTCGTCGCGGGTATTCGGATTTATGCCGCCGACTGCGCGGTATGTCACGGCGCGTCCGATGCAAATCCTTCGAACATCGCACGTGGCCTCTATCAGAAGCCGCCGCAACTCGCAAAAGACGGTGTGGAAGACGATCCCGAGGGCGTGACCTATTGGAAGGTTTCGCACGGCATCCGGCTCACGGGAATGCCGTCCTTCGGCGACGCGCTGCACGACGAACAGATCTGGCAAGTCGCGCTCTTCCTAAAACACATGGACTCGCTGCCGCCGGCCGCGCAAAAGGTCTGGAAGGCGGTGCCGAGCGCGCAGCAGTCCGCGCAGTGACCGGCACCTACGTCGGTGCGCTTCTCCTCGTCACCGGAATCATCACGCTCGTCCCAATCGTGCTTACGCTGGCACCGCAGCCCGCGCTGAGGATCCTCTTCGGCGATCCTTCGCCCAACGTCCTAACCCAAGCATTGGCACGGCATTGGGGTCTGCTCGTGGCTTTGGTCGGCGCCTTGCTCGTGTACGCCGCCTCGCATGCCGATGCGCGCGCTCCGGTCATGGTCGTTGCGGCGGTCGAAAAGTTTGGCGTCGGGATCATCTTCGGATTCGCGCTGCCGCGACGGCCGGTGCTCGTGGCGGTCATCGTCGCCGATGCCGTGATGGCGCTGCTCTACGTCACTTTCCTCGCGGGCGGGTGTTGCTCGCTCTGAGCACAGCTCAGGAGCCAGGCTTCTCCGATACGATCGTCAGCGTTTGAGAGTCGACGCTGTAGTTGCCCGCCGAGACGAGGTTATTTGGATAGGCGCAGATGACGCTGTTATTTGGCCCATAGATAACGACGAGGTTGGGCGCACCGCACTGCGTCTGCGTCAGGTGATAACTCGATAGCAGCTTTGCGCCGGGACTCTCCGGCTGCGTTTGGTAGGAAGTATAGGTGACGTTGTTCGCGGCAACGATCGAACCATAGACGGCTGCCGAAGCCGCTCCGATCGCGAACGCGCCCCAAAAGCCGCCGCCCCAGTAGTACGGCGCCGGATACCACGCGATGCCGGCGTTCCAACCCCACGCCGGATAGTGGCCATAGACGGGGTTCGTAACGACGGCACCGTGATAGACGTATCCGTTGTTGGCATAGGTGCTGGAATGGTAGGTTTGTCCCCACTGATTGGTTGCCGTGGCGGAGCCGCTGTACGTGCGGTTGTGGGTGTTTCCGCTTCCCGAGGTACTGTACGAGCCGTACGGGTTGTTGCCGCTCCCGCTGTGATTGTAGCTGCCGCTATTGGAGTTGCCGTTGGTGTTGCTGCTGTGGCTGCCGTACGGGCTCGATCCGTTGCTGCTGTGGTAGTAGTTGCCGTTGGTCGAGGCGCCCCCGCTGCTGGTGCGGCTATACCCTCCGTTCGTCGCGGTCGTCGTTCGGTTATAGCCGCTGCCGGTGTTGCTGACGTTCGTCGTGCGATTCGTTCCGTAAGGGCCCGTACTGGAGTGACTGGAGGTTTGTGGGCGCGAAGCGCCCGGCTCGCCGTGAAGATCGAAACCGCCCGAGGGCCGGGAGCCGCCCCCGGCCGGGCGCGCGAAGCCGCCGCGAGCGATAGCGAGCGTCGGGAGAAGGACGAGCGCTAGACCGAGCGCGATTGCTGCCGTGCCGCGGCTTCTCATCGATGTACCTCGTCGACCGTACCGGTCATTGTGAGCTCGGTACCGTGCCGCGTTCGGACGGCAAGGACGACGCCGTGGGGCGGAACCTCCGTCGAGGACTGGCTCATCGGCTGATAGGTCGCACTCGGATTCAGCCAGACGGTTCCTGAGGCGAGCGGGATGTGGAGTTTTGCACCGTTCTGAAAGAGCGTCGCATCGTACGGCAAGCAGCGGATAAGCTCGCCGACTTTGGTGCACGACGCCTTACCGAGTACGACGGTGCCTTGCCCGTCGGCCGACGTGACGGCCATGCTTTCGTTCCAGATGATGATCCGCACGTCGCGATAGAGTTTTGTGGATCCATCGGTGTACGCGACGGTGACCGTTCCGGTAGCACCGGCGCCGCGCGGCACCGAGAATAATGCAGCCGCTATGGCGACCGCGAGCAGAGCCTTCATGGCTCCATTCTACGACGAACGGTGCCGGGCGGCCCGCTCGTTTGTTACGGAGCGGGCGTCGCCTCCGGTTGGGATGCGGTCGTCGCTGCGAAGGTGTACTGATCGGTCGAGTTCTGCGAACTCGGCGAGGTATTCGAGAAGTTGTACTGCATGGAGAGTCCGGATAGCACCGCCGCCGTCTCCGGATAGACTTGGCCGCGGAACGAGCCGTCGTTGTTCATCGTCGCGACGACGTGCAGCTTGCCTTCGGGGCCGGCGCCGAGACCCAGGTCGACGCTCGAGGGCCCGATGTCGAACCAAATGTAGTTTCCGTCCCGTCCGCCGGCGACCGGGATGAAGAGCTTATAATATGACGTGTGATAATATCCGCGCAGGTGGCCGTCCGGGAAGATCTCGAGATCGAGTTTTCCGGTGAGCGGATACGTCGATCCGTAGACCTCGGTTATCGCCGTGTCGAAATAGGACATCGTGGACTGTGCGGATGCGGCGCTTGGCGATGCCGCGACTCCCAGCCAGATGATCCCGACGCAGCTAACGAACCGCTTTACCAACGACCCAACCATGCTAACTCCTCTCTCGTGCTTGTCTGGGAGTAGAGCGCTCGGCCCGGCGAGAACGTGACGAGAGTGGTACAACCAGCCGAAATCGACCTGCGAGCCGTCCCGGCGTGGGAACGTACAGACCTCGTTCGCAAAGCCCTCGACCGTCTTCCATTGGGCTCCACGCTTACCCTTATAACCGAGAACGAGCCGCGAGCGCTCTCCTCGCGCATCACGCAAGACCGGCCCGATCGCTTCCTGGTGGAAACGCGACGCGTCGCCAACCGCCTCTGGCAGTTGCGCTTGACTCAGCGAACGGGGGAGACCACCGAGCGTAACTCGGCCGCACAGCACTTGAGTCGCTGTCCGGCCTTCGCCTCGCTCGATGCCGGCGTGCGCGCCGAGCTCGCCGCCTCGGCCGTTTGGCAGACCGGCCGTCGCGGGCAGACGCTCGTCGCCGAGAATGCGGACTGGACCTTCATCGGCATGGTGACCGAGGGTATCGTCGCGCGCGCCAACGGCGGCGGACGCGATCGCGAGCGGATTCTCTACGAAATCTTTCCGTACGAGCTCTTCGGCGTTGCCGAGTACTTCGATCGCGGATTTAAAATGGCGCGAATCGCGGTCTTCTCCAAGTCGGCGCACGTCCTGAAGATTCCGTGGGACGTCGTTCTACGCGTCGCCGACCGCTATCCGCAACTCACCAATGCGCTCGGAATCGTGATGGCGCAGCGAATTCGGCTCCTAGCCGACGCACTCGCGATCCAGGGTTCTCTGCCGATACTCGGACGCATCGCCCGAGTATTGCTTCCGTATGCGATGCCCGAACGCGGCTTAGTACCAGCGGCGGCGTCGTTGTCGACGATTACCCAATCGCAGATCGCCGCTGCGGGCGGAACCGTCAAGGAAGTCGCGGCTCGCGCGATTGCCGAGCTCGAATCGCGCAAGGCGTTGCGCCGCGAGCACGGTCACATCCGCTACCTCGACCGCGAAGTACTCCTCGAACTCATTCAAGACGTCTCTTAGCCGATCCGGGCGAAGCCCGTGTACGGCTGGAGCGCGCGCGGTATAGCGATCGAACCGTCGGCTTGCTGATGGTTTTCCAAGATCGCGATGAGGGTGCGGCCGATTGCGAGCCCGGAACCGTTGAGCGTGTGCACCAGCTCCGGTTTAGCATTGGGATCGCGCCGGAATCGGATCGACGCCCGCCGCGCTTGAAAATCGGTGCAGTTCGAGCACGAGCTGATTTCACGATAGGAATCGCCGCTCGGGATCCAGACCTCGAGATCGTAGGTCTTCGCCGCGTTGAAGCCCGTGTCGCCGCCGCAGAGCGCGACGACGCGATGAGGAAGTTCGAGTTCCTGCAAAAGCAGTTCGGCGTGGTGCGTTAACGTTTCGAGCGCCGCAAAGGACGACTCCGGAGCGGTCAGCCAGACGAGTTCGACCTTATCGAATTGATGCAGGCGCATCAATCCGCGCGTATCTTTTCCGGCGGCGCCCGCCTCTTTACGAAAGCAGGGTGTCGAGGCCGCGTACTGCAGCGGAAGCTCGGCTTCTTCGAGGATCTCTCCGCCGCGCAAGGCCGTCAGCGGAACTTCGGACGTGGGAATCATGAAGAGATCGCCGTCGGCATCGGCAAACATCGCGTCGGAAAATTTCGTCAGTTGACCGGTCGACCACATCGTTTCGCGCGATACGAGCAGCGGCGGTGCGACTTCGAGGTATCCGCGTTCGGCCGCGCGATCGAGAAAGAACGCGCCGAGCGCGCGCGAGAGACGCGCTCCGGCACCGCTCAGCACCGAAAAGCGGCTTCCCGAGAGCCGTACTGCCCGCCCGAAATCGAGAATTCCCAACTGCTCGCCGAGCTCCCAATGCGGTCGCGGCGTAAACTCGAAACGCGGCGGAGCGCCCCACTGCCGCACTTCCACGTTCGCGCCGGCATCGGTTCCCTCCGGAACGGAGTCGTCAAGCAGATTCGGCATGTTCTCGAGCAGCGATCGCAACGGCGAGCGCTCCTCGGCGAGTGAGAGCCCTCGCGCCTGCTCTTCGAAATCGGCAATGCGTGCCGAGAGCTCCGCGATCTTGGGACGCAGCTCGCGAGCCGCCGCCGCCTTGTCCTCGGCTTCGCCGATTGCGGCAGAGAGCTTGTTCTTCTCGGCCTTCGCGCGCTCGACGGCGGTAAGCACGGAGCGGTACTCCTCGTCGTAGCGCAGAACCTCGCCGACCGGCGCGTCATCGTGCCCGCGGCGACGGAGAGCCTGTCGAACGCGGTCGGGATCGCGTCGAATGAGAGCGATGTCGAGCATGGAGAAGCGCGCCTTATGCAGTCCGTAAATCCAGTCCTACCGGAAACGGGGTTTGCGGTCGAACGGCTGCTCCCGCCGCGTCAGGCGGTCGTCGCATTTTTGAGCCGCGTTGCGATCCCGCCGCCGGCGAGCGAACTCGTTCCTCTCGCCGAGGCGCTGGGGCGCGTGCTCGCCGAGCCGATCGTCGCCGACGAAGATTATCCGGTCGCGCCGCGCTCGCTCATGGATGGATTCGCTCTGCGGGCACGCAATGCGCCGGGTGCGTTTGAGATCGTTGAAGACGTCCGCATGGGCGGCCCGCCCGTTCGGGCCGTCGCCGATGGAGGTGCGAGCCGGATTCCAACCGGCGGCGTGCTTCCGGGAGGCGCCGACGCGGTCGTGCCGATCGAGGACGCGAGCCTCGTCGATGGACGCCTGGTCGTCACCGCGCCGGTCGCGGCCGGCGAGAACGTCGCGCAACGGGGTGCCGACATGCGACGCGGCGCGACGGTGCTCGATGGCGGGCGCCGCATTCGCGCACCCGAAATCGGTGTGCTTGCAACGCTCGGCCGTACGACCGTTTCAGTCTACCGGCGTCCCGTCGTCGCCGTATTCTCCAGCGGTGACGAGCTGATCGATCCCGCGTTGCAGCCGCGGCCGGGTGAGATTCGCGACTCGAACCGGTACGCCGTCGCTGCCTCTCTGCATGCAATGGGCGCGCTGCCGCGTCACTATCCCACGCTGCGCGACGAAGCGCCGGAATTCGAATCGGCGATCGCGCAGGCGATCGCCGAGTGCGATGCCGTCGTCGTCACCGGCGGCTCGTCGGTTGGTGAGCGCGACCGCTTGCCGCGCGCCGTCGCAGCGATTGCGACTCCGGGGGTTGTGGTGCACGGTTTGCGCGTGAAGCCCGGAAAACCAACGCTCTTCGGCGCGCACGGCGTCAAGCCGATACTCGGCTTACCCGGAAATCCAACCTCGGCTCTGATGATGCTCGAAGCGGTCGCGTTGCCGATCGTCGCCGCGTTGGCGGGCGCGCCGATTCGTGCGCCGGCGCTTCAAGCACGGCTTGCATCGCCCGCGCAGAGTCGCCGCGATTGGACGTGGTACGTTCCGGTGCGACTCGAAGACGATGGCGCATTGCCGCTCGCGCATCCGCTCGCGCTGCGATCGTTCTCGGTCAGTCTGACGGCACGGGCCGACGGATATCTCGTCATGAACGAGCGCGACGAATCGTGGGATGCGGGCGCACTCGTCACCGTTGCGCGCTTCGTGGGCAGCTTGTGATCCGTCCCACGCTTGCCGTCGAAGCGATCCCGGAGACGACGCCGTTTATCGGTCCCGAGCAGTTGATGCGCGAAACCGGTCAACGCGAGCTCGTACGTTTAGGCGCAAACGAAAGCGCATTCGGACCATCGCCGAAGGCGGTCGAAGCGATGGCACGCGAGCTGCCGCGGCTCGCATGGTACGGCGATCCCGAGTCGCTCGATCTGCGCGACGCGCTTGCCGCGAAACATGCCTGCCGCTCCGAAGAGATCGTGGTCGGCTCGGGCATCGACGAGTTGATGGGCTTAGCGGTGCGTGCCTTCGTCGCACCCGGCGACGCGGCGCTCGCCACCCGTGGAACCTATCCGACCTTTGCCTACCATGTTGCCGGATACGGCGGCCGGCTCGTCGAGGTCGATTACCGCAGCGACGGTACGACCGATTGCCAGGCAATGCTCGCGAGCGCGCGCCGGGAGATCCCGAAGATCGTTTATCTCGCAAATCCCGATAATCCGAGCGGGCATTTCATCAGCGAACCGGAGATCGCGAAGCTCTACGAAGCGTTGCCGCACGACACGCTCATGCTCCTCGACGAGGCCTACGCGGATTTCGTCGATCCGCGGCAGCTGCTCGCGCCGAGCTTTGAGGACCGGCTCATCAGGCTGCGCACCTTCTCCAAAGCCTACGGCATGGCGGGAGCGCGCATCGGCTATGCGATCACGACGCAACGCAACGTGCGAACCTTTCAGAAGATCCGGCTGCATTACGGCGTCAATCGCAACGCGCAGATCGGTGCGTTGGCATCGCTGGGCGACGAGGCGTTTCGCGAGTTCGTCGTGGACGCGACGGCACTCGCGCGCGACGAGTACTACCGGCTCGCGCGCGATCTCGGGCGCGAGTATATCGAAAGCGCAACGAACTTCGTCTGCATCGACATGGAGACGGCGGAGCAGGCGCGCCGCGTGATGGACGCGCTGCTCGCGCGCGGCGTATGGATTCGTAAGCCGGGAGCGCCGCCGCTCGATTCCTACGTTCGCGTCAGCGCGGGTACGGCGCCGATGCGAGCGGCCTTCGGGGCAGCCCTGCGCGACGTCTTGGCCGAGGTCTGCATCTGACCTCATGCGGTACGCGATCGTTTCCGACGTCCACTCGAATCTGGAATCCTTGCAGCACGTGTTCGCGGCGATCGCCGACGAAGACGTGCTCGTTTCGCTGGGAGACGTCGTCGGCTACGGTCCGAATCCCAACGAGTGCGTCGCGTTGCTGCGCGATCGCTGCCGGCACGCCGTCTTGGGAAATCACGACCTCGCGGCGGTCGAGAACTTTGGCGTCGAAAGTTTCAACGCGGCGGCGCGCACCGCGATCGGCTGGACGCAGGGAGTGCTCGACGAGCCAAGCCGCCTCTGGTTGAACGCGCTCCCGTACGAGCTCCGTCTGCCGGAGTTTCTGCTCGTGCACGGCGCGCCGGTAAACTACTTCGAATATATTTTGGATAAAGGGGCGGCCGCGCGCGCCTTCGAGCAGACCGATGCGAACATCGTGTTCGTGGGGCATACGCACATCGCGGAGTACTGGATGCTCGATGCCGAAGGAAACATCGGGCACAAGCACATGCAGAAGGGCGGCGTTCTGACGCTCGAGGAGGGAAACCGGTACGTGATCGACGTCGGGAGCGTCGGCCAGCCGCGCGACCTCAATCCGCAGCCCTGCTTCGTTACCTACGACTCGGAAGCGCGGCGCGTCGAGTGGACTCGCTACGAGTACCCGATCGCCGAGGTGCAGGAGAAGATGCGTGCCGCCGGTTTACCCGCGCACCTCGTCAATCGCTTGAGCGTTGGACGATGAGCGACGTACCGTTCGACGACGGCAACTGCTTTGCGTGCGGGCCGGCCAATCCCATCGGGATGCACGTGCGGTTCGATCGTGCCGGCGATTCGGAGGGCGTCGTCGCACGAGTGGAATTGGAGCCCGTTTATCAGGGCTGGCGCGGGATCGCGCACGGCGGGATCGTGATGGCGCTGCTCGACGAAGCAATGGCGCACGCGGCCGGGTTTGCCGGACATCGCGGCGTCACGGCTAGCGTGAGCGTACGGTTTCGAAAGCCGGTTCCGCTCGAGGCGCCGATCGAGGTACGAGGGCGCGTGACCTGGCAACGCCGAAGAGTTCTCGGCGTTGAGGCAACGATTTTCGATGCGAACGGCGACGTGCTCGCCCGCGCTGAAGGAAGTTTCGTCTCGCGCGGCACGCTCGATGCCGCCGACGATCGCCGCAACCCCTGGAGATCGCTCCCGCAGTGAGTAACGCTCCCACGATCGATAACCGGCGCGCGCGTTACGAGTACCATATCCTCGAGTCGCTCGAGGCGGGACTCGCATTGACCGGCACCGAGGTGAAGGCAATTCGCGCCGGCGGCGCGAGCTTGACCGAGGCCTATGCGCGCTTCCGCGACGGGGAAGCGTGGCTGCTGGGGATGCACGTGCCGCCCTATCGGCAAGGGAGCTTCTCGAATGCGGAGCCGACGCGGCCGCGCAAGCTCCTGATGCATAAGGAAGAGATCGTGCGTTTACAGAGCCGAGTCGCCGAAAAAGGGTTGACGGTCGTGCCGTTGCGCCTCTACTTCACGCGCGGCCTGGCCAAGATTCAGCTCGGCCTCGTACGCGGCAAAAAACTCTGGGATAAGCGCGATGCGGTCGCAAAACGCGACGTCGAACGCGAAATCGCGGCCCACGTGCGAAGATCGTGAGGGGCGCACATCCGGAGCGCGACCTCGAGCGCGCCATCGAGGAAAGCGGCGTCCTACGGACCGGCGAGCGCGTCTTGATTGCGTGCAGCGGCGGACCCGACTCGGTCGCACTCGCGGCCGCACTCGATGCAATCGCGCAATCCATGCAGCTCACGATGCGCGCCGCCTTCGTCAATCACGGATTGCGCGCGTCGGCGTGGCAGGACGAATGCGTTGCGCTGCAGGTTGCGGCGCAGTTCGGCATCCCGCTCGAGGTGATTGGCATCGCGGTCGATACTCACGCGGAGCAGCGGCTGCGAACCGCCCGTTATGGAGCTCTGATCGATATCGCGAAGCGCTGGGAATGCGACGTCGTCGCGACGGCGCACCACGCCGAGGATCAGACCGAAACGGTTTTTCTCGCGTTGCTTCGCGGCACCGGGCCGGCCGGATTGCGCGGGATGCGCGGCCGGCGGCGGCTGGCACCGGGACTGGACCTCGTCCGTCCCTTCCTTGGAATACCATCCGAGACGCTGCGAGAGTATTGCCACAGACGCGCGCTGCCGTACGCCGTCGATCCCTCCAACTCGGATACGACCCTACGCCGTAACGCGGTACGCGAGGCGCTCTCGGCGTTGCGGCCGCTCTTTCCCGGCCTCGATGCGGCGGTGGCTCGGGCGGCGGAGGTCGTCGCCGAGGAGCGCGACGCGACCCGACGCGCCGCGCTGCGGCGAGCCGTTCGCGAGCGTCTCTTCGGCGATGGCGCGCTGAACGATATCGACTTCCTGCACGTGGAGGAAGTCGTGCGGGCCCTCGAACGGGGCGGCTCCGGAACCTTCCACATGAAGCCTGGGGTCGCGCTGAGAATCGAACGCGGGTCGGTCGCCGGTATCAGTAAGGAGTGACGCAGACCGAGTGCCGAGCGGCTGTCGGGCGAGTGATTTACACATCCGACGAGATTTCAGGAGCGATCGAGCGCTTGGCAGCTGAAATCGCAGCCGACTATCGGCGGAAACCGCTCCTCCTCCTCGGCGTGTTAAAGGGAGCGCTATGCTTTACCGTGGATCTCGCGCGCGCGATTGCCGGGAAGGCGGATGGTCCGAGCGAGATGATGGTTGACTATATCGTGGCCGAGCGCTATGGAAGCGGCGGGAGTACCGGCGGCGAGCCTCGAGTGCGTATGGATTGCAAGCTTGCCGTTGCAAGTACCAACGTGCTGATCGTCGACGATATCGTCGACAACGGCCGTACGCTGCGCTTCGTTCGAGCGCTGCTGGCGCAGCGCGCTCCCGCAAGCTTGCGTAGCTGCGTGCTCTTCGACAAGCCCGCGCGACGCGAGGGCGCGGTACCGGTCGATTATCGAGGCATGGAGGTCCCGGACGTCTTCGTTATAGGGTACGGTTTGGACTATAAGGAAGAATACCGCAACCTTCCCTATCTCGCCGAACTCCGAGAGGAAAAAGCGGTCTAACCACAACGTGAGCAAGCATCTCCGGTCTATCGTTCTGATCATTCTCGCGGTGGTGGCCGTCTTCATCATCGTCGAGCGTTTCGTCCAACCGAGCGAGGCAGAGACCCGGCTCGATTACGGCGCCTTCTATCAGAAGCTGGAAGCCGGCCAGGTTCAGTCGTTCCACGCCACCGGGCTCAACGCCATCGGCGATCTTTCCAACGGGACGAAATACTCCGTCGCCGTTCCAAACGTCGACCAAACCTTTGTCGACGAGGTCTATAAACGGGTAAAGAGCGGAGCGATTAGTTTCGACCAGCAATCGAATACGGGGCTTCTCTCGAGTCTGATGACCCTGGGACCGCTGGCGATCACGATGCTCTTGTTGTTCTTCATTCTGCGTCAAGCCCAAAGCGGTGGAAGCCAGGCGCTTTCGTTCGGCCGCTCGCGCGCGAAGATGCTTTCGGAGAACCGGCCGAAAGTCACGTTTGCCGACGTCGCGGGCGTCGACGAAGCGAAAGAAGAGCTCGCCGAGATCGTCGACTTTTTAAAATACCCCAAGAAGTACCAATCGCTTGGTGCGCGCATTCCCAAGGGCGTCTTGCTGCTCGGACCGCCCGGAACGGGTAAGACGCTGCTCGCGCGGGCGATCGCGGGCGAGGCCGGCGTCCCGTTTCTCTCGATCTCGGGCTCGGATTTCGTCGAGATGTTCGTCGGTGTCGGAGCATCGCGCGTACGCGACCTCTTCGACCAAGCGAAGAAGTCGGCACCCTGCATCGTCTTCATCGACGAGATCGACGCGGTCGGGCGGCAGCGCGGCGCCGGTTTGGGCGGCGGGCACGACGAGCGCGAGCAGACGCTCAACCAGCTGCTCGTCGAGATGGACGGCTTCGATCAGAACACCGGCGTCATCCTCATCGCCGCGACGAATCGTTCGGACGTGCTCGACCCTGCGCTCTTGCGTCCGGGCCGCTTCGATCGGCAGATCGTCGTCGGACGCGCCGACTTCAAAGGACGCGAGAAGATCCTCGAGGTGCACGCGCGTAACAAGCCGCTCGGAAAGGAAGTCTCGCTCGAGACGCTGGCGAAACGCACGCCCGGCTTTTCGGGTGCCGATTTAGAAAACTTACTCAACGAGGCCGCACTGCTCGCGGCCCGCAAGAATAAAAACTTTATCGAGATGATCGACTGCGACGAAGCGATCGACCGCGTCATGGTTGGTCCCGAGCGAAAATCGCTCGTGATGTCGCAGAAAGAGAAAGAAGTTACGGCTTACCACGAGTCGGGGCACGCGATCATCGGCGGCCTGCTCGAAAAAGCCGACCCGGTTCACAAAGTCACGATCATCCCGCGAGGAATGGCGCTGGGCATCACCTGGTCACTCCCGGAGGACGACCGTCACAGCCAGACGCGCGAGGAACTGCTCGCATCGATTACCATGGCGATGGGTGGACGGCTCGCCGAGGAGGTCAAGTTCGGCGACGTCACCACCGGCGCGAGCAACGATTTCGAAAAGGCGACGGAGCTCGCACGGAGGATGGTCACCCAATACGGCATGAGCGCACTGGGGCCGATTCAGTTCGGTCGCGGCGCGCATCAGGTCTTTCTCGGCCGCGATTTCGGCGAGGAGCGCAACTACTCCGAGGAAGTCGCGAGCAAAATTGACGCCGAGGTGCGCAAGATCATCGAGACGTGCTACGGCGACGGGCGCCGTCTGCTCGACGAAAATTGGGACAAGGTCGAACGCATGGTTTCGTCGCTGCTCGAATACGAGACGGTCGAAGCCGAGGAAGTGCGCGCGATTCTGGAAGGACGCCCGTTCGATCGAAATGTCGGGACAGTGGCGCCTCCGGCGGAAACGTCACCCGAACGTCCCGTCGCCGAAGAGCCCAAACGCGCCGAGAAACCCTCTCGCCTTCCGCCGAAAATATCGCCGGAACCGGCCTGATGCTTCGAACGGCGTTGACAGTTGCGATGCTCGGCATCGCCTCTCTTTGCATCGCGCCGTACCGCGCCGATGCGGCGATGCAGGAGCTCAGCCCTCTGCCGCGCGGCGGATCGTACGTACTCGATCCCGACCCTACCGTCGGGTCTGCGGCGATCGGACTCTGGTTCCGCGCGCCGGGCGCGGGGTACGATAACGCGACCCCAGGCATTTCGAACTTAGCGGCAACGGCTGCTGCCGTCGCGCCGCTTGCGAGCGGAAAATCGCTCTACGCGCTCGTGCACACCGTCGGCGGCGAGCTCAACATCCAAGTCTATCCCGACATCATCGGAATCGCGGCGGTCGTTCCCGCGACGTCGGCCCGTCGCATCGTGGCCGCGATGACGGCTGCATATTTTTCGCCGTCGGTCGACGACACGGCCGTCAAAACCGCCCGCGCAAACGCTGCCGTGCTCGGCGTGCAGCAGCGCTACGAATCGGACGCGACGCTGCACGACCTGCTCTTCGGCCAGATCTTCGCGAACGGACCCGAGCATTATCCGCCGCTGCCGACGGCGGTCACGCAACTGACCAGTATCTCGACGGCGCAAGTGAGCGACTTTGCCAAGCGCGCTTTCCGCGCGGAGAACGGAGTGCTGACCCTAACGGGCAACGTTGACGCCTCGAGCGTCGCCGCAGTAACCGACGGCGCGGGCTCGGGTTCGATGGATCGTCCGATCGATTCAACGCTCGCCGCTGCGCCGGCGTCGGCCACGAGCACCGGTGCGGTCGACGGCGTCGGCCTGGCCTGGATTGGTCCGCCGATCGCCGACGAAAAGGCGGCGACGGCACTCGACTTTGTTGCGGATTACCTCTTTCGCGAGCAGACCGGCGTCGTGACGAAGGCGCTCGACAAGGCGCGCAGCGACGCCCTCGTCGTCGGGCAGTTCATCACGCTGCACGATCCCGGCGTCATGCTCGTTACGATCGGCGGCGATCACGAAAAGCAGGCCGAGCAGCGCGTGCTCGAGGCGCTCTCCACGCTGCAGCAGCCGTTGGACCGGCAAACGTTCGAAGCGGCGCGCGAAGCATTTCTCTATCACGTCGCGGCCGACACGCAGACACCGCAGCAGCGCGCCGACAATCTCGGCTGGTATAGCGTCGAAGGAAATCTCGCGTACGCGCCCGGCATCGGCGATGGTTCGTACGAACGAGCAGCACGCGCACTCGATCCGCAATATGTCGCCGATATCGTCCGCCGCTACCTCGGCAAACCCGTGGTCGTCGACTTGGTCGCGACCACTCCGCAGAAGGAGTCAACTCCGTGAGGTCGCCGTTCTCGCTCTGCACGCTCGCAGCGTTTGCGATAATGCTTGCGCCGATTTCCACGAGCGCAGCCGCGATGCCGGTGGCGAGCGTCGAGAGCGCCGGGGGCGCGACGATCGTCAGCCAGCCCGATAGCGCCGCGACGCTCGTCGGCATTGCCTTCGTCGTACGCGCCGGTCTCGACCGGCAGACGCTGCGAGAGAATGGGCTCGCCGCGCTCGTCGCGCAGACCATCGTTCGCACTCCGGTAGGGTCTGGAGGGATGCCGCTCGAGGACGCGATCGCGGCTCGAGGCGGATCGATTCGGTTCACCGTCGATCCGAGCGACGTACGATTCTATATCGAAGCGCTTGCCGCCGATGCACCCGCGGTGCTCGACCTCTTCCGCAGCGCGGTCGCAGCTCCCGATTTTTCACCCGCGACGGTGCGCGAAGCACGTTCGACGCTCGTACGCCAGATCGCAGAGACACAGCAGATTGCGTTGCAGGTCGGTCTCGACATGCTCAACGCCGCATCGAGTTCGCAAGCGAACGCGGGGTTGCCGGAGCTCGGAACGCCGAACTCCCTCGCGCAGGTTTTCTCCGGCGACGCTCGCTCGTTCTATCAGCGATATTACAAGCGTGGCGGCGTGCTCGTGAGCGCCGCAGGGCGTCTCGACGCACTCCCCTCAGGCGCGCTCGCCGCGCTGGCCTCGGCGCTGCCCGAAGGCACGACCGCGCCGGTTACGGTTCGGACGCCGGCGCTGAGCGGCGCAACGCACGAGATCGTCGCCCACCGGGACGTTGCATCGCCATGGCTGATCGCACAATATCCCGCGCCGAAGGTCGATAGCCGCGATTTCGGTCCGATGCTCGTTTTAGCGGCCTTCATCCGCCGCACGCTTTCGGATATCGCGCAAGTTCCCGGCGTCGTCTCGCCGACGTTCGCCTCCCGTTCGGTCGGCGCCCTCTACGCCTACGATCGCGCTCCGTCGAACCTCGTGCTCTACGTCAACGGCGGACTCAACGGCAATCCCAGCCGTGCCTTTGCAACGGCGCTCTCCATCGTCAACGTACTCGCTGCGACGCGTTTGCAAGGCTCGATCGAGGAGTTCAAAGCCGAAGCGGCCGGCGACTTCGCCAACGGAGCGACGACGCTCGAAACACGCACGTGGCTCGCCGCGGTCTTCTCGCGCGAGAGCTCATCGCCCGATTTCATCAACCGCGCGCTCCAAGCGATCGCCGCGACGACGCCCGACGACATTCAGCGCGTCGCACGGACGTATCTCGGCAATCCGATGATCGCCCTGGTGCTGCCGCGCGGCACCAACTTACAAGACTAACGGGCCGTTTCTCGTGCGGTGAGGGTCGCGCTCGTTCATGATTACCTAAATCAGCGCGGCGGCGCCGAACGAGTCTTCGCGCACATTGCCCGAGCTTGGCCCGACGCGCCGATCTACACCTCGCTCTACGACGAGCGCGCGCTCGGCGACACCTTTCCCTCCGCGCGCGTTCGCGCCTCGTATCTCTCTCGTGTCCCCTTTGCGAATCGGTACTTCCGGCCGCTCGCGCCGCTCTATCCGCGAGCCTTCGAATCGTTCGACCTGCGCGGGTTCGACGCGATCGTCAGCTCGACGACTTCCTGGTCGAAAGGCGTCAGCGTTCCTGCCGGCGCGGCGCACGTCTGTTATATCAATACGGTGAGCCGCTTCACCTTCGCGCCCGACGATTACGTTCCGCGCTTTGCACGCCCCTTTGTCAACGGTTTGATCGCGTGGGACCGCGAGGCTGCTCGGCGGCCGACGCGCTTCGTCGCAAACTCGCGCAACGTGGCGCAGCGGATTCGAGCATACTATGGCCGCGATAGCGACGTGCTGCACTGTCCCGTCGATCTCGACCGCTTCACGATCGGGAATGGCCGGGGCGACTACTTTATCGTTGCGACGCGCCTCTTGCCGTACAAGCGCGTCGAGCTCGCCATTCGCGCGGCATCGCTCGCGAACGTGCCACTCCTCGTCGTCGGGACGGGTCCGGCCGAACGCAACTTGCGCGAGCTCGCAGAAGGAACGACGACGAGCATGCTCGGCTACGTATCGGACGCACGCCTCGACGACCTGCTCGGCAACGCGCGCGCCGCGATCGTTGCCGGCGAGGAAGACTTTGGACTCGTTCCGCTCGAAGCCGCCGCGGCCGGTCGCCCGACGATCGCCTATCGCGCCGGCGGCGCGCTCGAAACCGTCGTCGAAGGCGAAACCGGAGTCTTTTTTGACGAGCCGGCTGCAGAATCGCTGGCGAGCGTGCTGCAACGCTTCGATGCGGCGCGCTTCGATCCGCAGCGGCTGCGGGCGCACGCGGAGACGTTCTCGCCGGAGCGTTTCATCGAGCGGCTGCGAGCGATTGTTGAACGGGTCTATAGCGAAAAACTGCAAGGCATCGTCGAACCGCCGGGCTGATGCGAAGACTGCACCCTAGGCGGCCGATTCGAAGACGCCCGTCGCTCGCATCCAGCTCGCTCCTGCTCGACCATTTTTTGGGGAGACCCTGAGCTTGTCGAAGGGTTTGAATCGGCCATCCGTGGCCGGCCCCAAAAAACTGGACGCTTCTCACCGGCCGCCCGCGGCTGCGTTTCGCATCTCCGAGTGGCGAGGAACGCTGGTTGCCGTTGCTGTTTATGCGGTCGTTTACATCGCGCTTGATTTCAATAAGCTCTATGCGTTGCGATACGGCGCCGATCTCGGAACGTATTTGCAGACGCTCGTCAATCTGCAGCACGGCTCGTCGTGGAACTATGGGGAGTGGCGGGCGCACTTCGCGGTTCACGATTCGTGGGTGCTGACGGCACTCGTGCCGCTCGTCGCGCTCTTTCCCACGGCGCAGACGCTGATCGTCGTGCAAGTGCTTGCGGTGGCACTGGCGGCGATTCCGCTGGCGTTGTTAGCGCGGGAGCTCGGACTCGATGCGCGAGCGGCGAATCTGCTCGCGATCGCGTACTTGCTCTCACCGGCGGCACAAGGCTTAACGTACGACAACTTCTCCGAGAACGTCTTCGTGCCGGTGCTCGCGCTCTGCGGCGCGCTGTGCGCGCGACGGCGTTCGTTGTGGTGGACGCTCGTCTTGGCGCAGCTGCTGATGGGCCTGAAAGAGGACGAGATCCTCTTCGTCCTTTGGTTTGGTGCGGCGTGCGCGGTCTGGTGGGACCGGCGCATCGGGGTGGCCCTCGCGGTGCTCGCGCTCGTTAACGGGGGCGGTTTTTGGCTTTTCGAGCGCGCCGCCGGCGTGCATCCCAACGATCCCGGTTACTCGCTGCAGATCTTCAATCCGGAGAGTAAGGCGGCTATGGTCGTGTTGCTGCTCGCGCCGTTTGCATTTGCGCCGCTCGCCGCCGGCCGGTGGCTGCTGCTGGCAGTTCCGTTGCTTGCCGAGATCCTCTTCATGCGCCCGTGGAATTACGAACCGAGCCGTCTCGGATCGCATTACGTCGCACCGCTGATGACGGCGGCGGCGGCTGCTGCGGCGTTCGGCGCGGCTCGCAACCTTCGGTTTGTTCGCTGGATGATTCCGTGCGCGCTCGTCGCGATGCTGGCCTTCAACGACGACGTGCTGCGGCCCGGACGGTGGCCGTTCGTCGTCGATTGGAGCGCGTATGCGAAGGCGGCCGCGCTGCGCGAGAGCGGACGAGTCGTCACGTTGCGACGCGGCGACGAAGGCGTTTGGGCGGTTGCGGCCGCGAATCCGAACGTTCGGCTCGATCCGCGACCCGATCTTTACGCCGCGCGATGTCCGGCATACGATAGGAGCGCCGCAGCGTTCTTTGCAAGTCTGAGCGGAAGGATGCCGGCGCATCTGTGCGGCGGCGTTCCGGTCGAGCGCTGAGTGTGACGCGCCTCACCCTGAGAGCCGTACGCGAGGATCGCGGCAGATTCGCCGCGCTGCGCGACCGTCGCGTGCTGATCTACTGGCCGCACGGCTTCGGCGATTGGGTCACCTTCGGCGTCGTCGCGCCGCTGCTCGAGCCGTCGAATAGGTATGCGATCGTGCGCTTCGGCGACGACTACGTTACCGTGGCCGAAGGTTGTGCCGGCGTCGAGCCGATTCTGAGCGGAGTGCGCGCGCCGGACGACGGCTCGGCGCTGGGAGCACCGCATCTCGGCATCCGGCTGGCGCAATGCAACGACCGCGACCTCGAGCTCGAGATTCCGGCCCCGCTCGATACCGCGGTGCTGCACTTCGCGCCGAAGATCTTGCTCTGGACCGATTATCCCGAGACCGAAGGGCGCACGCCCTATCCGTTTCATACCAAGGCGCGCAACTTGGTGCGGCTGATCGTGCCGCACGAGCGGCTCGCGGGGTTCGATCTTTCGAAGCCGCTCGCGAATGCAATCGACTTTGCGGCGCCCGCGGCGGCGCAGCGCGCGATCGACGAGCGCCTGGCGCGATTTGCGCAGCCGTCAATGCGATTGGGCGTTATCTCGCGCAGCGGCATGACCGCGGCGCGCAAGAACTGGGGCGACGGTTCGGAGGCCCGCGAGTTCGTCGCCGCAATGCGCCGCCAGTCGCTCGCGTGGCGCTTTATCTCGATGGAAGACGAGGATCTCGGCGAAGGCGTCGCCGGCTTTCGCCACCTCTTCGCCGACGTCGACGAGCCCTTCGCTCGCATCTATAAGGCGCTGGCGAAACGCATCGATCTCTTCGTCGGAATTCCGGCGGGCCCGTTGCACCTCACGCTTGCACGAGGCGGCATTCCGACCGTCGGAATCT
The DNA here is from genome assembly GCA_035695445.1 of Candidatus Cybelea sp. Lineage (GTDB taxonomy): Bacteria > Vulcanimicrobiota > Vulcanimicrobiia > Vulcanimicrobiales > Vulcanimicrobiaceae > Cybelea. The sequence continues at coordinate 237,274 of DASRSI010000002.1, forward strand.
GGATGGCGCACCATCCGGATTGGTACGACGAGCCGAATCCCGATGCGCTGCACGTCGTCGGACGGTACGTGCGCGATCGCCGGTTCGATCGACGTCCCGCGACCACGACGAAGCCGCCGTCACTGCAGCATCGGTTGCGCTATCTCGACACGAATGCAATCGACGCGCAGAGCGTCGTCGAGGCCGCGCGCCTGCTTACGTAGCCTTCGGGAAAGCTAAAAGCAGAACGATCGCTAATCCGTTGAAGAGGGCGTGGGAAATCATCGAGGCGTACGCATTGCGCGTCCGGTAGTACACCGCGCAGAGCACGATTCCGCCGAGCGCCAGCGGTACCGCGGCGTACGGGTCGCCGTGCGCGATGCCGAAGAGTATCCCGCTGAGAACGGCGCCGCCCCAAAAACCGCCGTAACGCATTCCGAGGTTGAAGAAGAAGACGCGGAAGATCGTTTCTTCGACGAATGGCGCGAAGATCACGGCGAAGGCGATGAAGATGAGGATCGTGCCGGGGTCGTGCAGGTGTTTGAACATTTGCACGACGTCTTGGGGGTGTTGGTTCTTCGAAAAGAAATTGATGAGCCATTCGCTGCCGTTTGCAACGGCGACCATTGCGACAAATCCGGCCAGTGCAATCAACAGTGTCGCCCGGTCGGGTACGCGGAATCCCAACTCCCGCAGTGTGAAGCCCGAGAGTGGCCGCAGCGTCGCAAGAACCAAGCCGACGAGCACCGCGTCGATGATGAATTGCAGGCCGAAGACTTCGACCGGGGAGACGTTGACGGGCTGCGGTGGGTTCTTGAGGCTGAGGAGAAAGACGCTGATGAAAAGCCCCGCGATGAAGATCGCGATCAGCCAGGTCCAAAAGCCTTTGAAGCTACGCTTCGGCCAGCGCGTCGGCCAAACGGGCGAAATCATCGAGGGCGAGTCGTTCACCACGGATCTCCGGAGCGAGATTGCTCGATTCGAGGGCCTGCACGATTCGCGCTCGATCGAGATCGAGTGCGAGCGTCAGTGCATTCGCGAGCGTCTTGCGCCGGTACGCGAAGGCACCCCGCACGACCTTCCAAAACGTCGCTGGATTTCGCGGGCGAACCGCCGGTGCGTCGCGGCGCACCAGGCGTACGACGCTCGAGCGTACTTTCGGCGGTGGAAAGAAGGAGCCGGGTGAGAGCGTCAGCACGCTTTTTGCGTGCATCGCAAATTGTACCGCGACGGAGAGACTGCCGTACGCCGGCGTTCCCGGAGCTGCGACGATCCGCTCGGCGACGTCGCGCTGTACCATCACGGTGAGCGAATCGGGGCCCTTCTCCATTTCGATCAGGCGCATCATCACCGGCGTGGCGACGTTGTACGGCAGATTTCCGGTGACGATCCACGGGCGTCCCGACGACCAGCCGAGATAGTCGAACTCCAGTGCGTCGCCTTGCACGATCGTGGCGTCGCCCAAATCGTCTCGCGCGCTCAAGATCGCGATGAGGTCGGAGTCTATCTCGAGCGCGGTAAGATCGGCGCCCTCGTCGATCAGCGCCCGCGTTAGTGCGCCGGTCCCGGCGCCAATCTCGAGCGTAAGCGAGCGCGGCGCGCAGCCGGCGAGTGCGATCTGCGCGATCTTTCGCGCGGCCGGCTCGTTTTGCAGGAAGTTTTGGCCGTAGCGCTTCTTCGGCGCAATACCGGCCTGCGCGAGCATTTGGCGGGGCGTCGTCACCCCAGGGTTATTCGCTACCTGAGACGATAAACTTTAACGCCGCGGCGACCGAAGAGCATCGCGTCGCGCAGCGAGTCGAAGCCGAGATCGATACGATTTCCAACGATCGCGCCGCCGGTATCGCCGGCGATCGCAACACCGTAGCCCGGTATATAGAGGTGGGTTCCGAGCGGAATCACGCGAGGATCGACGGCGACGATCCCGTAGCCGGCGCGGCGCCCGATCGCCGTCATTCCGCTGCCGCCGGCAGATCCGGCGGTATAGGCGGTCGCCATCATTTCGATCGCGCTGCGCGCCATGTACGCCATGTGCATCAGGCCGTGAGTTTCGAAACTGTAAAGCGGCGTCGCGCCGATCCCTTCGGCGACGATGCGCGGCTTTGCCGCGAGAACCAGCGTCGAGGCGATGACCTTGCGATGAACCCGGCCTCCGTCGCGCTGAACGTACAACGTGCGAACCTCGGCGATGCCGGGGCTGCCGTGCGCAATCACCTTCGAGTGCCCCGGCGCGATGCCGACGGTGAGTCGATGGACCGTCGCCGGAGCAACGACGTGGCGCTCGAGCCGTTCCCACGTCAAGACTCCGTCGCGATGCCAGGTCACCGCGGTGACCGGTGCTGCCGCGACGGGGTACACCACAAGGGCGGCGATAAAAAGTGAAGCGTAGAGCAGACGTCCGATCAACCCGGTATTCCTTTCTTCTCCCGGCTCGCGTCACGGCGTCGACTCACACCACGAAAATCGAACGATGAACGGCGAGGCGTTGCGTTTGGGGAAGCGGCGCTTTGTGGGCCGCGGGGCGATTGGATGCGACGGAATCGCCAAAAAGTTCCCGCGCCTACCTGCTCTCCGTCGTGGCAGGCTGGCCTGACCCGGGCAATATAGCACATTCGGCGATGGACGGGAATATGCTGAAAGTCTCAAAGCAAGAGGTGTTTCCTTCTGCGGGCACACCTGCTCCGCAGAGCGAAGGAAGGGCGCCGATGGAGCCGCTGCGCCTGGGGTTTTTTACCGAAATTTACCTGCCGGTCGTTAACGGCGTCGTCACCTCGATCGAGGCGCTCGCCGACGGTCTGCGGGCGCGCGGTCACCACGTCTACTGCTTTGCTCCGCGGATGCCGGGCTATGCTGAAGCCGACGGGCCGGTCTTTCGAATGCCCTCCCTTCCGCTTCCGACTCGCACCCCGTACCGGCTGACGCTGCCGCTGGTCAGCCGGCGCAACCGGGAGAACGTCATCAAGCGGCTCTCGCTCATTCACGTCCACTCGCCGTTTGTGACCGGATGGATGGGCGCGCGATACGCCCGCCGCTACGGGATGCCGCTCGTCTACACCTACCACACGCAACTCGAAGCCTACGCGCACTACGTGCCGTTCGAAGCGAACGTTACCCGGTTCGCCGCTGCCCAGCTAACGCGGGCCTTTGCCAACCAGGCCGATGCCGTAGTCGTTCCGACTCAAGCGATGGCGCAACGGCTGCGCGAGCTCGGCGTCACCGTGCGCCTCGAGGTCGTGCCGAGCGGTATCGATCTGGCACGTTTCGGCGCGGGGCGCCGCGACCAGGCGCTGCGCTCCCGGCTCGGAGCGGACCCCGGCGACCGTCTGCTCCTCTATGTCGGCCGGCTGGCGCGCGAGAAGAACGTCGAGCTGATCCTCGGCGCTATGGCCCGCGCGCGCGACGACTCGCTCAAGCTGGTGGTGGCCGGCGATGGACCATACCGTACCGAGCTCGAGCGCCAGGCCGCCGAGATGGGGATCGATCGGGTGACTCGGTTTTTGGGTGTCGTCGCACGCGAGGAACTCCCGATTCTCTATGCGAGCGCCGACGCGTTCGTTATGCCGAGCACGACCGAAACGCAGGGACTCGTCATCGCCGAGGCGATGGCGGCCGGCGCCTACGTCATCGCTGCCGAGGCGCCGCAGAACCGAGACGTTCTCGGGGGCGCCGGGCGCATCGTCGCCCCGACTCCCGAGGCCTTCGCCGCGGCCTTCGCCGAGGTGCGGCTGGACGCGCCCCCGGACGAAAACGCTCGACGCGCTTCCTTGCGCTTCGCGATCGACGGACAACTCGATCGAATGCTGGCGCTCTACGAAAACCTCGTGAGAACCGCTCGAATCGCTTGACGCGAACATACGTTCGCATTAAACTGGGCATAAGAGGTCCATGAAGATGCGAACGACGCGGAATGCCGGCTCGGGAATCGAGGCCGGAGTCGGGTACGCTGCCGACCATCGCGGCAGAGGTGTTGCGTACGCCAGGCTAGCCGGTTCGGAGGCTGTCCAGCTTATCCGGGTCGGCTTTCGCGTCGGTGGTCCAACGGTTTCGAGCGAACGTGCGGTAGCATACGCCGGGCTCACCGCCATCGCACGAGCGTTGGTAAAGCGGGGCCTTCGTGACGTCCGGTTCTCCATCGGCGATGCGGGCTTTGCCGAGGAAATCTCGAGCGGGCGCGGTGTCGAGGAACGGCTCGCGATTCCGTACGTTCGCCTGCGCTGCGCGCTGAACTCACTTGCGAAGTTTGCAGTGCAGACGGGGCCGGTTGACGATCTAACGCAAAGGGCGAGGGCCGAGGCGGCACTGAACGTCGCTGCATGACGCTGCGCCGGCTCACGCCGGAGCATCTACCGGTCGAGACGCGAGCGCTTGCGCGCGCGTTGCTCGGATGCGTTCTCGTTCGCGATAGCGAGGAGGGCATCACGGCGGGACGGATCGTCGAGACGGAGGCTTATCTTCCTGGGGATCCGGCATGTCACGCATTTCGCGGGAAGAGTGCGCGGAACGCAACGCTCTTCGGGCCGCCGCATCGCGCATACGTCTACCAGATTTACGGAACGTCGTATTGCTTCAATCTTTCAAGCGAACGTGACGGCGAAGGTGCCGGCGTTCTCGTCCGCGCGCTCGAACCGATCGAAGGTCTCGAGCTGATGCAACGACGCCGCGCCGTCGAGCGCACGCGAGATCTCTGTCGCGGCCCCGGCCGCCTCTGTCGCGCGCTCGACATCGATCGTTCGCTCGACGGCATCGACCCGTTCAGCCACCCGCACCTTTGGCTGGCCGGTTCCGAGGTGCGCTCGATGCGCGTGCGCCGTAGTCCCCGCATCGGCGTGACGGCGGCTGCGGAACGCCCTCTACGTTTCTATGTGGCGGGGAGCCCGTTCGTGAGCGGAGGCGCTCGCTTGAACCCCGCTTGAACGCTCGCTGGCCCTGTGTTATAGTTGGGAACGTCGCGTTGCGGTCGTTTGGTGACAGCCGCGGCAAGCTTTTAACATCCCAACGTTCACGTCACTGACCTGATAGCGACGGCAGCCTCGCCTCGCCCTCGGTTGTCCCAATGTGGCGCGAGCGACTCCTAGAGAGATAACTCTTCTGCAAACGGAACATCGTCCCAACCTCGACCACCGTTCGAACAACGCCCAACAAGGGGGAGGCGGACGCCGCCGGCGAGCGCGCCGCAGGCATCATTTCCCACAACATCAGGCGATCTATCAGGATCACCTGCCGCAGGTAGAAGGGCCGCCGATTCAAACCGCGGCGCAGCTCTCCGAAAAGACGAAGACGGAGCTCGTCGAGCTTGCGAAAGAGCTCGAAGTCGAGATTCCCGCTCCGGCGAAAGTCAAGAAAGATGAACTCGTCGAGATGCTGGTGCAAGCGCAGATCACGCGCTCCGGTCTCGAGATGGCCAGCGGAATTCTCGACATACTTCCCGAGGGCTACGGTTTCTTGCGGCGCGCCGGCTTCTACATCGGCAGTGACGACATTTATGTCAGCCAGTCGCAGATTCGCCGGTTCGAACTGCGGCGCGGCGATATGATCGAGGGTCAAGTACGGCGTCCGAAAGAGGGCGAAAAATATTACGGACTGATTCGCGTCGATAAAGTCAACGGGTTGGATCCGGAGGCGATCAAAGGCCGGCCGGTCTTCGAGCGCGGGACGCCGATCTTCCCCGAGGAGCGTTTCAAGCTCGAAACGCGACCGACGCAGCTCTCGACGCGCGTCATCGATCTCTTTTCGCCGATCGGTAAGGGTCAGCGCGCGCTGATCGTCTCTCCGCCGAAGGCCGGAAAGACGACGCTGCTCAAAAACATCGCGCAGGGCATCTCCCTCAATCACCCCGATGCGCACATCATCGCGCTGCTCGTCGACGAGCGTCCTGAAGAAGTCACCGATATGCAGCGCACCATCGACGGCGAAGTCGTCGCCTCGACCTTCGACGAGCATCCTGAAAACCACACGACCGTCGCCGAGCTGACGATGGAGCGCGCGAAGCGGCTCGTCGAGCTCGGTAAGGACGTCGTGATTCTGCTCGACTCGATCACACGGCTCGCGCGTGCCTACAACCAAGTCGTCGCGAGCTCGGGCCGGACGCTCTCGGGCGGCCTCGATACCGCATCGCTGCACAAACCGAAGCGATTCTTCGGCGCGGCGCGCAAGATCGAAAACGGCGGTTCCCTGACGATCATCGGAACCGCGTTGATCGAGACCGGATCGAAGATGGACGACGTGATTTTCGAAGAGTTCAAAGGCACCGGTAACATGGAACTCAACCTCACGCGTAAGCTCGCCGAATCGCGAGTCTTCCCGGCGATCGACATCAAGCGTTCCGGCACCCGGCGCGAGGAGCTGCTCCTCTCGCCCGACGAGATGCGTAAGATTTGGATGCTGCGACGCGCGACGGCCGTCCTCAATACCGGCGACATCACCGAGATCATCCTCGACAAGATGGTGCAGACGCGCACGAACGAAGAGTTCCTGCAGTCGGTTACCAAAGAGGCGCTCTCGATGTCGCGCGGCTACGAAGAGAGCGGGAACGGTAAGTATTAGCTTTCGCTTGCGACGCGATGCCTCATTGTGATCCTGAGCGTAGCGTACGAAGCACGCGTAGTTGTCATCCTGAGCGTAGCGTGCGAAGCACGCGTAGTCGAAGGGCGAGTTTCCGCGGCATCACGTCGCTCGCTCGGCTAGCACTTCCGTAAAGATCATGGGGCGGGGGATTCGCCTCAATAGGTATTTGGCGCAGGCCGGCGTTGCCGCGAGGCGGCGGGCCGACGAGCTCATCGCCGCGCGTCGAGTCAGCATCAACGGACGAGTCGTCGCCGAGCTGGGAACGATCGTGCGGGACGGCGATCGCGTCGAAGTGGACGGCGCACCAACGGCATTACCTACCGAGCGCACCTACTTGCTGCTCAACAAGCCGGTAGGAGTCGTCACCACGATGCGCGATCCGCGCGGGCGCCGAACCGTCGCCGATCTCCTTCCCAATGGCGCGCGCGCCGTGCCGGTCGGGCGTCTCGATTATGCGACGAGCGGCGCGCTCTTGCTCACCGACGACGGTGAGCTCGCCAACGCCTTGCTCCATCCTCGGTACGGGGTCGAAAAGACGTATCGAGCGGCGATCGCCGGAAGGCTCTCGGCGCACGACGTGCGGCGTCTGCACGGCGGGATTCTCCTCGACGAATTTCGCGCCGCCGGGGCAAAAGTGCGAGTCGTTGCGGCCGGACGCAATGGGTCGGTCGTGGACATCACCATTCACGAAGGCCGAAACCGGCAAGTCCGCCGCATGTTCGAGGCGCTCGGCCATCCGGTGGTGACGCTGACCCGTATCCGTTTCGGACCGCTGCGCTTGGGGAACCTACCGCCTGGAGACGTACGTCCGCTGACACCAAAGGAATGTGCGGCGCTCGAACGCCACCGCAGGCCGACGGAAGAAGCGCCTCGTACCAAGCGGGACACGTAGATTCGCCAAGCAGCTCGAGGTATGTCATGAACGCTCAGATTCGCATCGTCGCTCCCGCCGTCGCGGCGCTCGTCGCGCTCGCGCAAGCTCCGGCTATTGCCCAATACGCCACCGAGTACACCAAGCCAAAGCTCATCAAGCAGGGTACGACGACGCAGCCGATCGCCGGAAGCGGAACGGTCATCGTGCAGGTTCAGGTCAACGCCGACGGCACGCACAAGGCCACGCACGTCATCAAGACGACGAACTCCGGGGACAATGCGGCGGCGATGGAAATCGCGCAGAACTCGACATACCGGCCGGCGCATCGCGGCACCGCGCCGATCACCTCGTTCTACGATTTTACGTTGAAGTTCAGCGGTAAATCAGTGGCGAGGACGCCGTCCGAGGGCTCGGGCATGCCCGCCGGCGGCACCCTCAGCCCCGCGGCGGGCCAAGTCGCCGCCCTCATCCGCCAGGGTCAATACACGGCGGCGAAGTCGAAAGCCGAAGCGGCGTTGATGAGCTCGCCGAGCGACGAATCGCTGCGTCAAATGCTCGGCATCGCCGCATTCGATGCCGGAGATTTCACGACCGCAGCCTCGGCTTTCGACAAGGTCGGCACGATCGGGCCGCAGTTCCGGCAGATCGCCGCACGCAGCTTCGCTACTGCGGCGGTAAAGGTCGCGCAGAGCGATGCGGCTCAATCACTCGGGTACGCCCAGAAAGCGGTCGCGCTCGAGCCCGATGCAAACTCGCGCTTTGCCCTCGGCGTCGCGCAGCTCGCCAGCGGTGATGCAACTGCCGCGCTCGCCTCGCTCAAGGCTGCTCACGATTCGGCGATGACCGATTCGAAGATTCCCGTTGCGTCGAAAATAAACATCGATTCGGTGCTCCTCGAGGCGCAGTTGGCCAACCACGATAGCGCTGGGGCGCAGTCGACCGAGGCCGAGATCAAGCAGCTCGATCCTAATAGTACGGCCGGTGCGGCGGCGATGGCGACGGCACTCATCAAACACGGAAACGACGCTGCGGCCGCTAACAACGTTACGGCGGCAATCACCGATTACGACCAGGCCGCCGCCGCCGGCGATGCCAAACTTGCCGTCACAGCGAACACCCTCGCCGCGTTTGCTATAGCGCGCACGGAAAAGCCTGACTACAAGCGAATGCAAGCTTATGCCGAGAAGGCTCTCGCGGTTAGTCCGAACGACGCGATGGCAAACTTCGCCGAGGGGGTCGCGCTGACCGCGCAATGGGGTTCGAGCCACGATGCGGCGACCAAGCAGAAGGCGAGCGATGCTCTAAACAAGGCCGAAGCACAAGCCAAGGCGGATGGCAATGAATCGCTCTCGTTACAGATTGAAACGTTCATGAAAAAGAACCTCGACGTGACTCCCTAGGGCCAGTCGGAAGGCGGCAGGTAACGTTACCAGGACTTTAGCGCGGTATAGGCCAATGGCTCGCCCTCACGGGGCGGGGGTCGCCGCGGAACTACGTCAAGTGGAGGGGTAGTAGAGCACCGTGTTTTCAGGATTTTGGGGACTGATGAACCAGGGCGGCTGGGATATGTGGCTGCTCTTGATCATTTCGATTATCGGTCTTGCAGTCGTCATCGAGCGGCTCGTCTTCTTTCAGATGCAGCATGGCGATACGAAAGGTTTGCTGCGTCAGATCGGCGCCAAGGTTTCGAGCGACGATCTCGAGGGCGCCATCCAAGTCTGTCGGAAGAACCGCGGGATGCTGCCGCGGATCCTCGAGTTCGGGCTTCGCCGCGGCGAGAAGAACCGCGCCGATATCACCGACGCGCTCTCGATCGCGTTGATGGAGCATTTGAACTCGCTCGAGCGCAACCTCGCGATCATCGGCACGATCGCCGTCATCGCGCCCTTCGTGGGTCTCTTCGGAACGGTTTTGGGCATCATCCGCGCCTTCCAAGACATCGCGCTGAAGGGTAACTCGACTCCGGCCGTCGTCGCGGCGGGCGTCTCGGAAGCGCTGATCACCACCGCGACCGGTCTGATCATCGCGGTCATCGCCGTGGTGTTCTTCAACTTCTTTAAGTCGCGCATCAAGAACTACAACCAGGAAATGATCGTCGCTGCGAACCAGCTCGCCGAGATGCTTCACTTCCACAACACCGGCGCGCCGATTCCCACGGAGCTGTATCAACCCACGAAAGCCTCGTCAAAGTAAGTTCGTAAGGCGCGATCGTGAGTCTCTTATCGTCGCAGCAAGACCAAGAGGTGATGGCCGAGATCAACA
>DASRSI010000003.1:0-143178 GCA_035695445.1 Candidatus Cybelea sp.
TCAGTTTTGGCTGAATGGCAGCAGAATCATTACGCCTGAAGGCTCCCGGCATGGCAGGGTCCTGGGACTCTGGGGCTATCCAGCAGGCGGAGAGCCGAAGAAGACAATCAAAGGCGCACCAACGTCAGCATTCGGTGTCACTGTCAGCGTAGCGCCGCGCTAACGTCGCCTTGTCGTTGACTGTCGCGTGGGAGGTGGGCGCCAATGGCCGAACGTTCCGAGCCGCTGGCCCGTTCATGCAGCGAGGAGTAGGGTAGATGAAGAACTTGGATTTTGGCCGCTACTTGCTAGGCAGCCTGGTCGTTGCCGCAATGCTCGCCGCGTGCGGCGGGTCGCAGCCGCCGATCGGCGCGCCGGGCACGATGCCCCAAGGCCCCGAGGTCGCAACGCACACTGGGCGCGGCGGATCGTGGATGCTGCCGGAGGCGAAGGCGGGAGGCCTCATTTACGCTGCGGGCGGTTGCGGTAGTGTGTGCGTGTTTTCATTTCCAAAGGCTAAGCTGGTTGGATCGCTCGATGTAGCTGACCCTAACGGTGCGTGTTCTGATTCCGGTGGCAACGTATACATTGTTGGCGAACCTGATGTCTTTGAATACGCTCACGGTGGAACAAACCCGATTCGAACGCTTACGCTTCCGCCAGATGCTATGGCTCAGTCATGTGCCGTCGATCCTACTACCGGTGACGTCGCTGTTACCGGCGATCTCGTCTACGGCGACGTCGCCGTATTTACTCCCGGCAGTGGCTCCCCTACGACCTATACCGTCAGCGACGGGGCAATGTGGTCCGGTTACGATAACGAAGGCAACCTTTTTGTTGATGGGTACAAGCCCAGCTCCAAGAGCATCCCGCTTTCTGAGCTTGCCCACGGTGCAAGTCAGTTCATCAGCGTATCGACAAGCGGGCTCACGGCGAGGGCTGGAGAGGTTCAATGGGACGGAAAATACTTGACCGTTGAAGGCGCCGATGATGATGGTTCCGTTCTGGTTTACCGCTTGTCCGTCCAGGGATATACGGCGACGCTCATCGGCACCACAGCGACTACAACTCACGGTGAGAGGGCAGCCCTCGCTTCTTGGATCGAAGGTAATCACATATTAATCCCATATGGAACTCACGCCTCTCGTACTAACAAGCTCGGCGTGTGGAACTATCCTGCGGGCGGAAAGCCGATTCGGAAGGACTTTCGCGGTGTGGATGGCCGCCCGGCATTTCAAGGTGTCACGTATAGCGTGGCTTCAAAATAGCCCGCACCCCTCGCCCGCACCGCAGCCGCGCAGCATGGCGCCACGGATCGCGTAGCGGCTTAGCGAGCCTTGCGCTTTGCAGGGCTTAGATCGCCGAGCGCTTTGCCGCCGATCGGCGTGGCCGCTGAGAGGGGGTGCACAATTTGCGGCTCTGGCTCCTATCCCGCGGTGATGACAACGGGATAGGAGCTAAGGCCTTTCAAAACGAGGCCCCCTCGGCCGGGCGCCGGGCTGCAAAATGCCATGCCTGGGCTGGCCAAGTCACCTGCAAACGAGAGACCCCGGTCCCGGCGCCTTAGCTCGCAACTTGAATCGTTGCGGCTTGGGTACCGCTACTAGGAATCCGAGGCGTTCGCAACTCCCATGGCGACACGATCAACAGTGACTAGGGGACGGCGATTCGCCTCGGCCGAGCAGTCATTCAGAATAACACCTGGCGCTTGAGCCCTTACTTATCCTTCGTCTTGATCGTCAACGTCGACGTAGGTTCGGTGGGCGGTCCTCCGATCAACGTCGCAGTAGCTGTGCAATTCTCTGAACCCTGGTACTCATCAAGTACGGCAATATTTATGTACTCCATATTGCCCTTTGTATAACCGGCAGATTCCGGTTGGAACGTCACGGCCTGGCAGTTGGTTTGTATATTGTATGAGTCATTCTTGGAATATATCAGAAGGACACCTATTGTGAGGTACGGATGACTGAATCTGAGCTCCTTTGGTTTCCATCTGATTTTTGCGGAAGATGCCGGAAGGATGGCGTACGCGCTCCCGACTTGTGCTGCGCCCGAAGAGGGCGCCATAGAGGTAGCGCTGCAACCCGCTGCGAGGAACAGGGATATGGGTAGAATCCAAAAACGATGTGTCATGAGCCGCTCCTTTTGAATCAGAGTGTCGAGTGTAATGCTTTAGAATCCATGCCGCTCGTTCGTTTTGTCGGTCGCTGTGTACCCGAATGTGAGCTAGCGGGGCACGCTGAACAGTGCCTGAGATGCGCCCGCATGTACTCAACAACTAGTTACTAACAACAACGCCGAACGGCGAGGTTTGACTACCGGGTAGCTGTATAGAGCTCAGCGGTGGACCACCCATCGGATACATATAAAAGTTAACGCTCGATGGAAACGAGTGGTTAGTTACTATGAGTCTTCTATTCTCTACAAAGAAATCCGGGACTTCGTTTGATACGTCCTCGAGTGGGATCGCCTGCACCACCTTTGTACCTGATGTCCGATAAATCGTCGCGCTAGCGGCATCGCCGACGTCGACATAGGTTCCGTCCCAGTGAACGCCGCCACAAAACAGAATTTTTACTCTGTGTAGTTCAATAGAATTTACGCTGTTGCCGCCCTTAACAATTTCGCCAAAAGCGAATTTACCACCGGCGTTCTGTCCGTCGACAAAGATGTTGCCATGGTCGTCGTAGGTCAATGAATACGTGTTGTAAAAGGCCGGCACTACCTGGGGATTGCCCGATGCCTTCCTGTAAATCGACACGCTACCGGGACCGCCAGACGTCGTGAAGTCGTTTGCAACGGCCAGGTTTCCACCGTGCGGATCAATAGCGCATCCCTCGGGCCGTTCGCCAGGGTCAAATAGCGGCAGCCTTAGCGGGCTTTTGGCGCCGTGCGCGTACTCCCAAAGTTCTTCGTTCCCGGCATCGGCAATCCAAATGTCATCCTTGTTGTTGACACACTCCCCTGTTGGCTCGGAAAAACCGCTTAGGGTGCCGACAAGACTACCTCGAGGATAAGTGTAAATATATACACGACCCTCCGCAGTGGAGACATAGATGAGCGACCTGTTTGCGGAAGGATCGATCCATGAGCGCTGTTGCGCCACGGGAGGTTTTTGGCTTGCAAGGTCGCCGGAATTTGACTCTCCGTTAAGATTCTCGGCCAAAATTTTAGACGCGATGGGTTGAACCTGAGCGACGGAGCCGCAACCGCAGAAAAGAGCGACTGTCAAAATTAGACTTGAACTCGATAGTCTCAAGACACGTTCCCTTTATGCACGAAGAAACTACAGTGCGCTCCAAGTTTCAAGCGCGGCGAGGAGTATCATTGTCAGCCGACCTGACAAACTTAAGTCGGGCGACAGAGAAGGGTACTCTCGCTCCGTGCACCTAGCTATCGCTCTCTTGGTTTATGGCACCGCCTAAACGGAGGCGCGTTGCAGCTCGGCCTTCGAGTACCGACGCACCGATTACGCTCCTGGAATATTTTTTGAGCTTCAATACGGAGTGACAAGTCCACAGGACAAGTCCTTTGGTTTGAACAAATACAATCTCGTAAGGGTTAGTGATGGCGTGCGCAGGAAATGCAATTTGACTTTCACTCGGGCTAGACACGAGGCATCGGGATCTAACGGCGAGCAATGCGTTAGTCTCGCTCCGACAAGGCATTCAGCGCCTGCGTTAAGGAGCAAATCGCGAGAGAGATCGCCGCTCGCCTTGCAAGTGCCGGTTCTACCCGAGGCCCTTTCAGTTGCTCGCAAACTGCTTAGATACATCTACCAGCCGCGACGTCTTCGCAGAGATGAGTCGGTCATACGATTCATGGCGACATACGTCGATACGAGCGACGATGACCTATCTTGGATGCGTACAACCAAGGATCTGATCTGTGCAGCTCTTGCGACTGCGCCCGCGCGAACGAGGATTTCAACCGAACGTACTGCGCTAAATGGTGAGTCTATCATTGCTGTCGCACTATCTCTTGGAGTCTCCGAACGCCAACTTTACCGTGACCGTGCTGCAGCAACGAAGGCTATAGCTTGCTACCTCATCGGCTCGCAGCGATTATCTAGTGCGATAACCGCGTCGGTCCCCTGCGAATTTGAGTTACAGCTCTTACATGCTAATATGCTCGAGGAGCAGGGTCAACTAAGCGCTGCGGAGGCCCTACTCACGCGCCTGCGCAGCCACGTGAAGAGGCCGCGGGATTCGGTCATTGTAAATGCGCGGCTCGCGCGTTTACTTTTAAGCGAAGGGCGCCGTAATGATGCTGACGCAGTGGCTAGCTGGGCCATCACCACGGCTGTGTCCGCGGAATATGATACGTTTTCCCTTATTGAGGCAGAATCGCTTTTGGGCGATATTGCTCTTGACAGTGGCGAACTAGGCGCAGCAGAAATCGCACTCCGGCGTTCAATTGTGAGGTTCAGGGCGCTTCTTAGTGAACCTGATCGCGAATTAGCGTGTGCAAGTTTGGCGCGCACACTTGTGACTCTATCATATTGCAAGGGTCACTCCGGCCTTTATGCCGACGGGCACAGACTGGCGTCGGAAGCGCAGCACCAGGTTCGAGCGCTCAATCGTCCAAATTACTCGCTGGAATTCGCAACACGTGCCGCCTTGTCAGCTTCTTCATCGTGCCTATGGTCCGATGCATCGGCAGTTGAGGAGGAGGCGCGCTCGTGCTACACCACTTCGATCGCGCAAGGCCGAATGAAGAGCGCTGTCGACTCTGCGATGTATCTCTCAATGATTTATCGGTTTAGCGATCAAGGGTCAAAAGCGGAGGAGCTACTCTCATCACTCCTTCCAATCGTCCGAGGCTTTTCCGCGTGTCAGTCAAAAGCGATCTTTTTTGTTACTACCGCGAATCTTCTTAGTGAGCGCCATCAAGAACGCGCCGCTGCAAGCATGCTCCGAGAGGCGCAGCTATCAGCACCCCCGGGCCAGCCGATTTTCGAGGCGCAGTTGCGCCTCGCCGCTGCTCGTGCGGAGTTTTCTCGCGCCGCTTATGCGCAAGCCGTTGAGTCCGCTGACGAAGCGGCTGCGCTGTTCTCACGCATCGACCGCATCGCGCTGATCGGCGTATGCAAGCAGATCGAGGGGCAGGCTTGGGGCAAAATGCATCAAGTCCGCAAGGCCATTGCATGCACGCGGGACTCTGTTGCCGCCTTCTCGCAAGCTGGCCATCCAGTGTTACTTCAAAGAAGTTCCTATGCGCTAAATCGCCTTCTTCGTAGATAATGCGCGGTGTCTAAACAAAATCGCAGCCGACGGCCGGCAGAATTATTTGTCAGGTTACCTGACGATGGTCTGGGTCTCCTGGAAAGGAACCGCCTTAATGTTGTGTCCTTCCTTCTGTGGAAGACTCCTGACAATCGATGACTTTTCTGTAATCGAGAGGATTATTGCGTGCGCATAACTTCGCCCATCAAACTCGTCCTAGCGGTCCTGGTTGGGCCCGTCCTGTTTACGGCCTGCGCTAGCAACGACATAAACGGGACCGCGGGGTTTCGGGAGCTAGCTTCGCCGGTTATGCCCGATAACCGGAGTTCGATCGCTTCGGTTCAATCGAGCGTTACTGCGATTCCGCTGCACGCTCCCAAGTTCGATGTTCCGATACCAGAGAAGGCTGGGAAGGCACGAATCTTCGTCTCGGATTCTTTGTTGAATGCGCTCTTTGGCTATCAAGAGGTTGGGGGCGCGCCGACCTATGCCGTATCGGCCGGGCTTAACCAGCCTCAGGGCCTCGCGACGGACAAGAGTGGAAAAGTCTACTTGGCGAATACCAATGACTACCAGATTCTCGTTTTTAGACCACCATCGACCAAGCCGGTCCTTACGATTCCCGATCCCAACGTGTACCCAACAGGTGTCGCGGTTGATGCAAACGGCAACATTTGGGTATCCAACCTGTATACGATAACGAGCCCCTGTTGCGGACCTGGAAACGTTCAAGAGTACAGCAGCGCTGGTGCACTAGAAGCGACGATCGAGTGCGCGAACATCTATAAGTACTACTTTGTCGCGGTCGACAGTAAGGGTAACGTCGCTGTCGATGGCTTTAATATTTCAGCCGAAACGCAGGTTGGCTACATCGCGTCCGGAACCAACTCGTGTGTCGCGCTCTCGAGCATCACCGCCGATTTTCCTGGCGGATTGCAGTTCACTCACGAGGATGATTTGGCCGTCGACGATCAGCTCGCGAACAATTATCACGGGGTTGTGACAACTTATGGCAAGTCACCATTGTTTCGTCACGTGATCCATGTCACGGAATTTAATGACGCATTCATCGACCCAGTGACAATTGCCCTTACTGCGCACGATGCTGACATTTGGACTGCCGATGCTGGGGCTAATGGTGGGGGTTCACGACCGCAATCCGCTGGAGTTGCCCTATTTCTATACCCTCACGGTGGTAGTCCATCCAAGACGATAACTGGGCCATATGAGCCCGTCGGCATCGCCGTGAGGCCGCCGCCGCGATACTAGAAAAGGCAAGCCGGTACGAAATCCCGGAGTATCAGAGAGGTTTGAGCTGTACGACATTAGCAGCTATCAGGATGTTCTTTGAAGAGGGCGCCCCACGCGGGCGGCGCGGGGGTGGAAACATTGCAAAGCAGCCGCAGAATACGCCTAATGTTTTTTAACCAGCGTAACCAGAGGAGACCAATGCCGCTTATGCGGTACGAGCTTTCCACCGCGCACCTTCGACCCATGCGAGACGCTCGCATCCATGGCCTCGGCGATAACGCGCACCGGAAGGCTTTGCAGCTTCGGCAAAATGTCTCGTCGGAAATCCACGCCATCAAGCGAGCCGTCATCGCGCCACGCAGCGGCGCCCTTGCGCTGCTGTGAAGCTGTGGCCGCGCGCCGGCGCTGCGCTTCTGGCGTTGTCGTTGGGTCGTAACCGGCCGCGCGCATCGCCGCGATCTTTGCTGGACCCGCGGCCTTGAACTTCGGAATCGCCGCTTGCAGCGCTGCGTCGAGCTCGGTCGGGAGGCATTGGTCGCAGTAAACGCGCTTGCGGATCGTTAGCTTAGTGCCGCAGCTGCGGCAAGCGTTTGAGGCGATCAACTTCGGTAGGGAGCGCGAGGCTCCGGGCATTTCCACCGGCACGATCGGCCGCAGGCGCACCGTAATTCGAGCGCGCTCGGGCGAGGGCTTCGGTCCGATCGGCGCCCTCATGCCCAGGCCGCTCTTTGCGAGGCGCGCGACGTGTCTCGCAACCATTTCCGCATAAGGCGCAACGAGCTTGGCCCACGTCGGCATTGTTGCTGCGAGCTCTTGTGTGAGCGACGATGTGAGGCGGCACGCACCCTCTCGCGTCTCGGCAAAGTCCTTGGCTGAAAAGGTTCGCGTGCGGGCGAGGTTTAGCACGAAGGCATCGACGTGCGGGCGTACCGGCTCCATCACGTCGGCTGCGAGGCTTTTCCGATTCGCTTCATCCGCATGGAAGAGTGCGAGCCCGGGATCGAGACCGCGCGCGATAAGCGCAATGCGCGTCTCTACTTCAAGCAACGTGTAGAGGTAGTTGAGGATCGCGTTGCATGGATTGGCGGCATTGCGAGGTGCAAGTGTCAGGGGCGAGCGCCGCATACCGAACGTGCGCCAATGCTCGGGTACGCGATCGCGCCGTGCAAACTCCATCGGCACATCGGCCCAAGCACCCCAGTACGCTTCGGCCGCTTTCCCCTCTGCGATCAGCGCAACGTCGAGGCGATCGGCACGACGTAATAGCGCAAGGGCTTCGCGCGCTGCGCTGGCGCCGCCGAGCCCGAATGAGTCGAGCACGGCGATCTGCCCCTTGATCTTCGCATCGAGGAGCTCGAGGCTGATCGCGAGGCGATGTTCGGAGTTCGGCAGCAACGCCTGGGCCCGGCGAAGCCTCGCGTCGTCTAGGCCGCCGATCGAGGCTGTCAGGATCGAGCCGTCGTGATCGAGGTGAATGAAGGCCGCCTTGGCATCGTGCAGCCAGCGCAGGGCTTCGATCGTCACGAAACCAGTCTGGGCGAGGACAATCAGCCGCTTGATGCGGCTCGTCGCTTTGGCGAAGCGGGCCTCGCGGCGCTGCCGGCCGATTCCATCGCTCACTGCAAGGTGCCGGCGATCGACGGCGACCTTGATTCCGTAGCCGCTAAGCGTGACGATACCGCTGCGGATGGGCACGGCCTTCGGCTGTGTGATAATCTCTTGGTGCATCTGGAGTCACCTCTCCGGGTGCGACGCCCTCGGTCCGTTAGGGCGGGCCGGGGGCACCTTTAGTGTTGATAGATTGCCGCTCTTGTAATCGCGTTTAATTCTTCATCGCTTGGAAACTCCGCTCGCTTACCACTCTCTAGCCAGTGTAGGCCGTGATTTTCTACAAAACCAATGCGGCCGATCTCGCTGAAGAGCACGAGCCGAACGTAGGCCGAATATGGGCGGGAAACTTGATCTGCCCACAAGTTAATGTACTCGTCAACAATAGCCGATCCCGACAAACCGAGGTAAAGCTTTGGAATGATCGACGCCGCAATGTCGAGGAGCTTGGACTCCGCGAAATTTTCAGGCATCTTCACGCCATGCGCCACGCGTACAAGTGGTCCCGCTAGCGTGGCAAGCTTATTCAGTTGGTCGAGAACGTCTGGTATTGGAATGTCGCCACGCCGCGGAAAGGTGCCTACCGCAATGAAAATTGCCAGAGCCCACGGCCACGGCGCCACGACCTCAGTTGCAATCGGATGCGCCCCTTCACTGGTCTGATAAATCGTTGCCTTATGATAGCGATCGCGCATTCGCTCATCATCAAACATCTGCGCCAAACCCACTCCGGAGCCTGGCTGCACGCCATCTTCCCGGCACCACATCCAGCCCAGCCTGTAGAGCGCTGCCAGCTCGCCGAGAAATGCCTCCCGGTAGCCTGCGATCCACAGCGCAACGAGTGGTGAGGCATCGATCGCCTCAGCCATTTTGCGGACCATCTCCGGTCCCGGGACCCGCTTTCCTTTACGATATTCGCTGAGTCGTGACGCATTGTGCCGGTAGCCAACTTTGCGAGCTACGTATCGCAAGGACCGGCCGCTCCTCTTAAGCTCTTCCTCGAACCACTGCCTGAAGCGCCAAATCTCCAGCGTGGGTTTGCCCTTGCCCTTCGGCCAGCCGGCGGTCGAGATTTCTTGTGGACACATTTATGATGAAAATTGTTCACAAATGCTCGCCGTTGTACCTTTAAAAGTTATTTGAGATAATGATTCCATGCCAAACGACAACCGGACACACCTAACGCGGTTGGAGCTCTACCGGAGGGCCCGAGGCTGGTCCCAAGCCGACCTAGCAAGGGAGCTTGGCCCCGGCTTTACGGCCAGCACGATCTCCCTTATGGAAGGCCAACGTCTGAGACCGAGCCCGAGGCAGCAGCAGCGGCTTCGGGAGGTTTTTGACGATCAGGCTGAGGCGATGCTCTCGACTGTGCACCCCGCTCGGGTGGCCGCATCTAAGGACGGCCGCTCGTGACGCCCGCAGATCGTGAGCTCATCGGGGAGCTTCTCCAAGATCCGGAGCGATCGTACCGCTCGATTGCGCGCGAGACCGGATATTCAGACTGGACGATCCGCAAGATCGCGCGTGAGCTCGACGGCGATCCACGACCGCTCAAGCGCGAACGCTCGCCGCCTCCAGACCAGAACGGCGATGAATCGGCAATCGCTGGGTGGATCGGCCTCGCGGCGTTCGTCGCAATCATCGGCCTCACAATCTGGGTCGGTCTGCGCGGCATTCCGCCACCGGAAATGTGATGCGCATTATCTCTCACGTCATCTACAAACCATAAGGAAGGAACAGTAATCACATGAAGGCTCAACCCGCGCGCACCGAGCGCGCATCTACTACGCCGCACGATGCGGCGGAATTCTCATTCTCAAGCGGAGCACTCTACGCTGATAAGGATGAATACGTCTCCAAGAATCTGACCTTCACAATCGGCCGAGTCGAATTCCAGGAAAAGTCCGGCTTCGACGGGGCAGATCGGTGGGCTATCTATGTCCAACCAAACGACGGTCGGCCCGAAGAGATCATCACGCTGCAATCCAATGAAAACCGCGACGCTGAACTTCAGGCGGCGGCGGCGCATGTCGAAAAGCGTGGTCCGATAAAGAACACCAAGCTCGTCAAATCGGGAAAAGCATACTACTTCCGCAACGCGACCGAGACCAAGACCCAATAGTGTTAGCAAAGGCGGAGGGCTGGCGATTGCACTCGTCCAGCCCTCTGGGATTTAACTACCATGGCGAAGCGTAAACCAAAGCCGCGAGGCGGTCAAGCGAGGCGCAAGGTGCCGCTCACGGCGGCCCAATACTACGCACAGCCATCACGGCAGCGAGAATCGCTCCAGAAAGCCGCGCACGTACTCTCGGCTATGCGCAGCGAGAAAATCTCCTTGGCCAAGGCCGCTCGCGAGCATGCCATCAGCCCCAAGACGGTGCGCCGCTATGCCGGCTCGGCACTTCGGAAGAGCTCTCGCGGCACTTACAATGTCCGAGCGAGCGACACGATTCTGCGGCCGCTCATCATACCGGCCCCGGGCGGCATAACGGAAATCGCGACCAGAGATTCGCGATCGGCCTCGATCGTGGCCGAGTACGCGAATGCGGTCCAGGTCTTTTTGCAAACCGGGGACAACTCGGAACTTCGACCATTCCGCGGCGAGCACATCATCGATGCCGAGGGAAACCGTATACCGCTGCTTACTGATCTCGACGAGCTCGAACGGCTGGGCGCCGCCGGCGTCCTCTCGTTCGAGTCTCTCTACGCCAAGGTCGGATAATGGCGCTGCGGCGGAAGGACCAGATTAGAACGGCAGCCCGCCAAGCCGGAGCCCAGCGGCGCGTCGGCGAGGATGCCGCCTGCCCATGCGGGGAGAAACGCCCCGAAGCACTCATCGCTGGGCGCACGCCGACGGTCTGTTATGAGTGCGATGCCAAGCGGCGCAGCAAATCAACATTAGAGGAGCACCACGTCGCCGGACGAGCAAACGATCCGACCGCGATCGACGTGCCGATCAACGACCATCGAGCCGAGCTCAGCGTTGCACAGTACGAATGGCCACCACTAACGCTGCAAAACCCTGAAGGAAGTCCGCTGCTTGCCATCGCAGCCCGCATCCGCGGTTTCGTCAATACACTGCTCTATCTCATCGGCAAGCTGCTCGAACCGATTCCCGGAGACTTAGAAGCGTACGATGCGCAGCTTCGAGAACGGCTCGGCCCGCAATGGTGGCTTTCCGTTCGCAACGACGAGCCGCCGAATGAGTAAGCCGCTTCCGCTCCCAATTGCAATTCGCATTTATTCGCAGCCGGATTCAGAGGAACCGCGACGCAAGCGTAAGGGGCTCGCCCACTGGCGGCGGCCAAACACGATGCTCGTCATCGATGCGGAGACTGGCGTCGATGAAGCGCAGGCCCTGAAATTCGGTGCGTACCGTTTCATCAGAGACGGCCGCTGCCTCGAAGAAGGCCTTTTCCACGCTGATGATCTCCCGGCCGCCGATCGCGCCGTGCTCGAAACGTACGTCACGTCGCATGCGGCGGGAACGGATCGGCGCGAAGGTGATCCCGAGCTCCTGCTGTTGTCGCGCCGGGAATTCTTGGCGCGCTTCTACCTGGCCGCCTACAAAGCGCGCAGCCTCGTCGTGGGCTTCAACCTTCCATTTGATCTGCCACGCCTGGCCTGTCGCATCGGTAAGGCGCGCGGCCGCTATGCCGGCGGCTTCTCCCTTGCGCTCTGGGATTATCAAGACAGCGATGGCACCTGGCACATCAATAAGCATCGGCCCCGTATCGCGATCAAGCATATCGATAGCAAAAGAGCGATTATCGCATTTACCAAGACGCTCAATCCGGCCGAGGAGGATCAGATCCCTCACGGCTCACCCACTGGCGAGCCTGACAAAGCGCACGGCTTCCAAGGGCATTTCCTCGATCTTCGCCAGCTGGCATTTGCCATAACGGATCGCGGCCATACACTGCGCTCGGCCTGCGACGCTTTCGGCGTCGAGCATGGCAAGATGACTGCTGAGCGTCACGGCGAGATCACCGAATCGTACATCACCTACAATCGCCGTGACGTGGAAGCCACAGCCGAGCTCGCGTTCAAGCTGCTCGACGAGTACGACCGCTTCGACGTGGGCCTTCAAGAGACACAGGCCTATTCGCCGGCGTCCCTTGGCAAAGCGCTCCTCCGAAAGATGGGCGTCGCTCCGGTTCTCGATTGGCAACCAAAGTTTCCAAAGCAGTATCTCGGCTACGCGGAAAGTGCCTTCTTCGGCGGCCGGACAAGTGCGCACATCCGGAAAGTTCCCGTGCCCATCGTCTACACAGACTTTCTTTCCATGTATCCGACCGTGAACGCGCTGATGGGTCTCTGGCGGTACGTGACCGCGGAAGAAGTCTCGGTTGTCCATATGGATGCCTCCGACGCCAGCGATTTTCTCCGCACGATTAATGTGGAAACGCTCTTCAGTGCGCAGACGTGGAAAAGTCTCCCTGCGTTTGTCCGCGTGGTCCCCGATGGAGACGTCCTTCCGACCCGGGCAAAATATAGCCTAGAAAGCAACGATTACCAGGTCGCCCTGAATCATCTCCACGCGGTCACGGACAACCCCGAAGACGGCCTCTGGTTTGCCCTTCCTGATGTCGCCGCATCAGTGCTTCTTACCGGCCGCATGCCCAAGATCGTGGACGCGTTTCGGATCGTTCCAAAAGGCATGCTCGCTGGACTTCGCGCGATCAGGTTGCGAGGGGCGGTAACGGTCGATCCGGGTTCTCAGGACTTCTTCCGCGCAATCATCGAAGAGCGCAAGCGGCTCGCATTTAACGCCGAACTCTCAGCCGAAGAGCGCGATCGGCTCGATAAGGCGCTCAAGGTACTCGCAAATGCGACGAGCTACGGAATCTTCGCCGAAATGCGCCGCGAAGAGTCGGCCGAGAAAGTAGCAGTTACGTGCCACGGCATCGATCCGACGCCGTTCGAATGTCGCGTCCTTAATCCCGAGAAGCCGGGCGAGTACTGCTTTCCCCCGCTAGCTTCGGTTATAACCGCTGCGGCTAGGTTGATGCTAGCTCTACTGGAGCGCTGCTTGACCGATCTTGGTGGTACCTACGCGATGGAAGACACCGATTCCATGGCGATCGTCGCAACGCAGCGTGGCGGCCTTATCGAGTTTCCGGGCGGCCCATATCGTCGGAACGGGAAACCCGCGATACGCCCGTTATCCTGGGCACAGGTCGACGCGATTGCTGAAAGATTCGCCTCGCTGAGTCCCTACGATCGCACCGCGATTCCTGGCTCAATTCTCAAGATTGAGGATGACAATTTTGAACCGGAGACACTCCGTCAACGACAGCTGTGGTGCCTGGCAATTAGCGCAAAGCGGTACTGCCTATTCCTTCGTAATCCAATCGGGGAGCCGGAGCTGCTACGCAAAGGCGTCAATAACAAAGAGGATCGATATTCGGAGCATGGTCTCGGGCATCTGCTGAATCCCAGCAACCCTGAAAGCGACGTTCGCAGTTGGATTGCAAAGGCATGGCTCAACATCGTGCGGCGATCGCTCGGACTCTCGATACAGCCGCTTGGCTTCGAGAGACGCGTCGCCATAGGTCGAATCACCGTGAGCAGCCCCAATGTGCTGAAGCCGCTCGAAGCGCTGAACGCCGGCAAAGCTTTCGCCCGGCAGATCAAGCCGTTCAACTTCATCGTCAGCTGCCACGTAGCCAAGCTTGGCCATCCGATCGGCGTCGATCCGCAGCATTTCCATTTGATCGCGCCCTACGAGACCGATCCGCGGCAATGGGAGAAGTGCCTGTGGATCGACCAGTATTCTGGCAAACGCTACACCATCGCTGCCTCAGGGCCGTACGGCTTGCGAACCGTCGCGCGCGTCAAGAGCTACGGCGACGTGCTACGCGAGTACGAGTTCCATCCCGAAGCCAAGTGTGCCGATTCAAGCGGGAGTCCGTGCTCGAAGCAAACGATTGGGCTCCTGTGCCGACGTCACGTGGCGGTCGAGTCGATCACGTACATCGGCAAGGAGTCAAATCGCCTCGAAGAGGTGGCAGAGCAAAGCCTCCTTGACGCGAGCGTCGTTTACACCGAATACCCCGATCCGCGGCGCGACGAGTGGTTAAGTGAGATTCTGCCAAAGCTCAAAATCATGAAGTTGCGTGACCTTATTAAATTATCTGGAATGTCTCGGGCTCAACTGCAGCGAATTCGCTCCGGAAGGCGGCCGCATCGGCGAAATCAAGAAGGCCTCAAAAACATTGCCATCAAGTCATCGAAGAGGTACCACGAATGAATCTGCAGTTCATGCAATGGGGTGGAGGGCAGCCCCTTAACTTCGGCTTCGAACCTCCATCGGAGTGCCCAGCATGCAGGCTTGGAATCGTGGCGATCGGCGTCGGTAATGTGGGATACACGTGGGAATTTGCAGGTACTCGCTTCGCTATGTATATGTTCGCGTGTCCGAGAGAAAACTGCAAGAATGGTTTCTTGGGGCTTTGGGCACACGACGTTCACGCGAATGCTTGGTATTTACGCGGCGTGTTCCCGAGCACAATTCAGCCGGTAACTCGTTCTCCTTTTATTGAGAGCGTTTCCCCGATGTTCTACACGATTTTTGACCAGGCGCGGCAAGCAGAACATTATCAGCTAACCGAGATTGCGGGGATGGGTTATAGGAAGGCATTAGAGTTTCTCACCAAAGACTACCTTATCTCTAAAGCGGAAGATGAAAATCGACGCGACGAGATCAAGCGTAAGCTGCTCGGAGCCTGTATAAATGACTACGTTACGGACAACCGAATCAAAAGCGTGGCAGAAAGAGCGGCCTGGCTCGGTAATGATGAGGCGCATTACATCAGACGCTGGGAAGATCGCGATGTGAACAACCTAAAGCGTCTGATCCACCTTACATCTAAGTGGATTGAAATGGAACTGGAAACCGAAGAGGCCCTCGCGTCGATGCCAAAAGGGGGAAGCCCCTAAGGTCGACGCACGATGGGAAAGCGTTCCCTACAAAGGGCAGAGTGCTCGTCACATCAGCGCGTCAAATCTAGAACGTAAAAATCGCAACATCCCCTGGTCGTCGCCGTTGCGCCTCCTATTGACAAGTTCTCTCAAGTCACCATCGGTAAGAGGTATAATGTAAGAGCGCCGTTGTAGAGCCCAGTCCCTACAACGCTCTAAAAGCAAATCCATATTATTTACGGATCGGCACAGCAAAACTCCAAACCATCCACGCCCTGCATTAAATCTACCCGCCAGCTGGTCTACTTCAGGGTTGCGCGGATCCGCGGAATAATTCTTGCACTCCATCGTTACCGTCGGTGCGCCGTAGTTGTCGTTAACCCATCGGAAGAAGCCGCTAGTGGCATCATTATCAAACGTAATGTCGATGATGCGGCGGCCGTTGTCGATTCGTCGCTGCCTCCGCGGATTTACGAGCCAGGGATAGAAGAGAGCTGTCAAAAGCTCTTGAACGGCGCTTTCGTACGCGCGCGACTGCGGCCGGCCTACGGCTAAGTCAGTCACTGCTTCTAATAGCGAATCCCAGTCAGGTTCCGGGCCAAGCTCCTCGTGACTCAGGGGGCGCGTTCGCTCCTCTTGCTTAACCTCTCGATAATGCTCAAGAAGCTCGATATGCTGTCGCGTTACTTCGAGCGCGATTCGTTTGGACCGTCCATATCGGGCGATCAAGTCTTTTTTTGTTACGAAGCGTGTACCATCTTTACGCCTGTGCACCAAAGCGGTGCGCCGTTCGATTTCATCGCGCTGCCGAAAAGGCAGTATGTAGTGCTGAAAGTATTCATCGTACCGGACGTGAAGCTTACGCCTAACTATCACCTTTGGGACAAGTATAAGCGGTCCACTGTGTACGACCGGTAAACGCGCGTACTCTTCATACCATTGGTGCGTTCTTGGATCCCAAAGCACGCCGGACGCGACACTGCGTGTTGGTCTAATCACGTAGTACCTACACATAGATTGTGTATAACGAATCAGCGGTTCTCTTATAATGTTCGTAGTTATATCAGATAGGATGTCTCTATCGATGCCTTCAGTAAGAAGAGCAATTTCCTCGAAGTCCTCATAGAAGTCGTAGAGATTATCTTGCGTGATCCCTTCATAGTACGCTTCTGCGAGACCATCGCCGAGGCCGTGTCCCGCTGGACGTCCGGATGAAACGCCAAGTCTTGTCTCATTCGGCTCTCGTAACGCGCTTAGCAAATCGAGCGCTCGTTGGCGACGATTCGCGTGAATAAGGCGCTGAATCGTGTCGAAGAAATCTTCGATCAGGGCTGCGCATTCATGCCCCCAGCGTGTGTCAAGTTGTTTGACAGCGCTCGGATCTATGTAGAAAGCATTATCGCTCGCGACATCTACATCAACAAAGTCGAGCGAGCTTTGATCTGCCTGAAGGTTAAAAACCTCGGAAACGCGAGCCATCCAACCGGCTGTTTCTGGGCATGCCTGCTTGCACCCCCAGATTCGCGGCCTTGGCGCGCCCCCGAGTGATCCCGGCGCGAAGAGACAGAGATCCGGGCGAGCCTGACCAGCGGTCACGGATGCGGGGAGTTGTTTCGCGGACCGCGCCGGCCACGTCACAGCCCGGCAGCCGGAAGAGGGGGCCTCGTTTTGAAAGCCCTTAGCTCTTATCCCGCGGTGATGACAACCTCTTACAGCGGATGACGCATCACCTCGAATGCACCGGAACCGGAACTGTTTCGGGTCTTGTGCAGTATCCCTAGGGAAATGCCATCGTCTCCATCAGGCATTGAAGAAATTGTGTGCTAGCGGTGCGGAGCCGTATTACTCCCCGGTAGCAACGGGACGTGAGGGATCAGAAACCCACTCGCTCCACGATCCGTTGTAGACGCGCGAGCCTTCGAGACCGGCGTGGTGCATGGCGAAATGCGCCACTGCTGCCGAAACGCCCGAGCCGCATTGGTGCACGATACGTTTCGGATCGTACCCGGCGCGCTCGAACTCGGCGCGCAGCGCTTCGGGTGATTTGAGTCGGCCGTCGGGCGCGAAATTTTCCTTGAACCAGCGATTGCGTGCGCCCGGAATGTGTCCGGCGACCGGATCGATCGGCTCCGTTTCGCCGCTATATCGCTCCTTCGCGCGCGCGTCGAGCAGCTGCATCGCGGGATCGTTGAGATGTTCGCTCACATATGCTGCGTCGACGAGAAACTCGGGATGAAGGCGAAGCATGAGGTTGCCCTCCTGCGCGGGTAACGACGTCGGCACCACATCGACTGGAAATCCCGCAAGATTCCACGCTGTGAAGCCGCCGTCGAGCACGGCCACGGCCTCGAGGCCAATCCAGCGTGCGAGAAACCAAAAACGCGGCGCAAACATGTCGCCGCCGGCGTCATAGGCGACGACCTGCGTCGTATCGCTCACGCCACGCTCGCGCAAGAAGCGTGCAAAGGTTTGCGGCTCCGGTAGGGGATGGCGTCCGTTCGTGCCGGTCTTTGCTCCGGCGAGATCGTTCTCGACCCCGGCAAAAAACGCGCCCGGAATATGGGATTCGTCGTAGAGCCGGCGCCCGAGATCGAAATCGGCAAGTGCGTGCCGGCAATCGAAAACCACGAGATCGGGTGAACCGACCCGCTCGCGCAGGTCGTCGGGGGAAATGATGGTGGTGAAGGTCACCGTAAGCTAATCGTAGGTTTCGAGCCGCCCTTCGACTCCGCGCCGCCGGCGCTACGCTCAGGACGACACTCCTCCGCACCGGGAGCGATGCCGTCGAACGCTTCTTGCAGCTTCGTTTGGAGTTCGCCGTTCTGTGCCATCGGCCCGAGAACGTCGGTGTCGCCGTAGAACGTGCCGTTGATGAAGACTTTCGGCAACGTCGGCCAATTCGTCATCTCGGCGAGCGCCTCACGTTTTGACATGTTCTCCAGGACGTCGATCACTTCGAACGGGTAGCCGAAGCCGTCGAAGAACTCGATCGTCTCGAGCGTAAAGCCGCAGCGCGGCGCGCTCTTCGTGCCCTTTCCGTAGACCAGAATTTTGTTCTCCGCGACTTCGCGCGCGATCTCTTCCTTGTAATCCATTGTGTGGTTCAGCCCTCCAAAACGATTGTTTTGAGCTCGACGGCGTGAACGCGGCCGTCTTTGAGTGCGCCTTTGAGCGCGCCGTATACGAGCTGGTGCTGCTCGATTAAGGTCTTTCCGGCAAAGGCCTTCGAGCGGACCGTCACGTTGAAGTGATCCATCGTTCCGGTGCGATCGAAGACGCCCACCTCGGCGTCGGGGAGCTGCGCCCGAATGAGATCGGTCAGAGCGTCGTTGCCGATCACGAGCGCAGCCGCGGCGAACCCGAGTTGAGCGCCTCGGCCAAGCCGCGCGCTTCACCGAGCGCTTCGGGAAGGCGCGTTGCTCCCTTCGAGAGCGCTGCCGCGACGCCGCCGGCGAGAATGATCCCCGTTACGCCGATGAGCACGGCGGGAAGGCCGCGGGCGCGTAACGGGCCGACTTCGATGCCGAAAGTTCGCTGAACGCGCGCGACACCGCGAAAGAATGCGCGGAAGGAACGGCCTGGGGCTTTCATCGGCGCGTTCTACGTCGCGCCGACGCGGAAGGCCTGGCCGAAACCTGGGCGAACCCAGGCGAGCCTATGCTGCCTATCCTGCTTGCTGCTTGCTGCCTGGTTGGCGGCACGGTGCAGACGCCGAGCGGTGCACCGATTTCCCACGCGCAGCTCGTGCTGCGTGGTCCGAAGACGGTCGACGCGACGACCGACGTCGCCGGCAACTTCTCAGTGGAAATTCCGCCCGGCCGATATGATCTCACGGTCGTCGCGCGCGGTTATTTGACCGTCACGGTCAACACCGGCGATGTCGGTGACGGTGCCCGCGTCGTCGTCGTGCTCGAGCCCAACGATACGCCGAAGTTGCGCACGATCGGCGAGGTGACGGTCAACGGCGGCTTCACGCTCGATCGCAACGTTATCCCCGAGATGAGCGTATCGCGCGCGCAGATGGATGCGCTTGGGTACACGCAGGTTCTCGAAGCGCTGGCTCAGGTGCCGTCGGTCGTCATTCAACATCCCGACGCCGGTGCGCCGACGACGCCCGCGGTCGTTTCGTTGCGCGGTCCGGATCCGTCGGAGGCGATGGTGACGATCGATGGTCAGCAGCTCAACGACGGCAACACCGGCGACATCGATCTCTCGCAGTTCGCGGTGCCGGCCTTCAACAGCGTCAACGTCACCGAAGGTCTCGGGCCGACCGATTTGGAGGGAAGCAACACCTTCGGCGGAGCGGTGAACTTCGTTTCGCTGCGACCGACGCAAGACGATCACCTGAGCCTCTCGACCTCGGCCGGCTCCTATGGCACGACGCAGAGCTGGCTCAATGCCACGGGGTCAATCGGCAAGCTCGGCTACGCACTCGCGGGCGACAGTCTCAATCAGATCGGGCAGGTGAATCAATACTCCTGGGTCGTTCCGGCGAATAACTTGCCGATTTACTGCGGACCCCAGACCAAGAAGAAGACCCCGAACTGTCCGTACCAGGTGCATCTCGGGTCGTCGATCGCCGCGCAGCTCGGTCTCGTGAATCTCGATTACAATTTCTCGCAGCGCTCCGACCTCGGTTTCCGCGTCTTCACGCTCGGCGACAATCGTGACGAGTCGAGCGCGCTCAACGGCATCGCGGGGAACCCGACCTGCGTCTTCAGCGGGCCCGGGCCGGCCTGCGCGTTCGCGCCTTCGGGATCGGATAGCGCCAACGAGGTTTCCAACCCGGTGTACGGCGACCACGTCGGTCAAGGAAGCGCGAACTTTGCGCAGAGCATTCGCGCCTACGACACCTACTCGCGCACGCCGATTGGAGCGGGTATCATGTCGGCCGATTTTTACGCGACCGATAATAACATCGATTTCCAAGGCGGCGCGGTTTCGCCGTACGACGTTTCGCATCTCGATACGCGCTACAACGAAGGTCTCCAATGGGGACGCACGTTCGACTCGAGCGAGTTTGCTTTTGGCGGGTACTTACGCCAAGAAGCGCTCTCGGGGCTCGGCATCTCACAGACGCTCGCACAGAGCATCCAATCGTATTTCTTCCGCGGCGCGCAGCAGCTCGGGCCGGATATTCGCCTCTCCGGCGGCCTCTACGACTCGACCTATTCCACGTTCGGCAACACGGTGAACTGGCGCCTCGGCCTCAGCGGTGACCTTGGAACGTCGAGCGTCTTGCGTTTCTCGGTGGGAACCGGTTTCCGCGCGCCACTCCTCGCCGAGCGCTACTTCTTTCCAGCCGTTACCGTCAACGGAAAGCTCGAACCGAACCCGGCGCTCGGTCCGCTCGATCAGAACTGCGTCGTTCCCAACGGCAATCCCGACGAGCGCCCGGAACACGCGACCGAGTACGAACTCGGCTATTCACACCTCTTTTCGAGCTGGTCGAATCTCGACGTCTCGATTTATCGCTCGAATCTGCGCGACACCATCGAGAATTACTATCCCGGCGGCGGCGCGCAGAGCTTCTGCGGCACCCCTCTGGGCTTTGCATACGTGATTCCCATCAACATCGGAAACGCGGTCTACGAGGGCGCCGAGGCGCGCTACAAGCAGGCCTTTCCGCGGCTGAATCTCACCGCGACGCTCTCGTACGGCCTCAACGTCGCATATCCGTACGCACTCGGACCCTACGTTTCGAACCCGACCTCGGGCGGGACGCTCGTGGATTACGAGCAGTTTCTCGGGGTTCCGCAGCAGCAAGGCTCGGCAATGTTTACCTGGGCGCGCAACGGGTTTCACGCTTCGACGGCCTTCACGTTTGCCGGGCGAAATAATACCTTGAACCAATCGCCGTATACGCTCGTCGACGGTGCCATCGGGAAGACATTTGGACGCCTCGACTTTACGATTGCGGCGACGAATATCTTCAATGCGGCCTCGGGTCCGTTCACGCTCTACGATGCCGGCATTCCGTATCGCGGACTTTACCCTGGACCGAACAATACGTCGTTTCTTGCCAATACGCCGACCGACGCGCTCTTCGTCGAACCCGCCGCGGTGAAATTTATCCTCACGTTCCACGAATGACCGCGCCGATGCGGGCGCTTCGAGTCCATGAGATCGACGGTCCGCAAGAGCTGAAGGTAGACACGATCGCGGTGCCGGAGATTCGTGAAGACGAAGCGCTCGTTCGCGTGCGCGCGGCGGCGCTCAATCGGCGCGATCTCTTCATCACGCAGGGACTCTATCCGCAGATCCGGCTTCCGGTCACGCTCGGATCGGACGGTGCGGGCGAACTTGCGGCGCTGGGATCGGTCGTTGCCGATCTCCGCGTCGGCGACGAGGTCGTCATCGACCCGATGCTGGGGTGGGGAGAGGATCCGCGCGTCTGGGATGCGAGCAAGTCCTCGATTCTCGGGATGCCGCGCGACGGAACGTTCGCGCAATACGTCGCGGTGCCGCTCGACAACGTCTATCGCAAGCCGGCGGCGCTCTCAATGGAAGAGGCTGCCGCGATTCCGCTTGCGGGACTGACTGCCTATCGCGCGCTCTTCACGCGCGGCGCCTTGCAGCCGGGTGAGACGGTGCTCGTTACCGGCATCGGCGGCGGGGTGCAGACGTTCGTGCTGCTCTTCGCCAAACTCACCGGAGCGCGCGTTATCGTGACGTCCAGCAGCGAAGAAAAGCTCGAGCGCGCGCGCGCACTCGGCGCCGATCTCGCGATCGATTATATGGCGAATCCCGACTGGCCGAAGCTGCTGCGATCGACCGGCCCGATCGATCTGATCGTCGACTCTTCCGGCGGTGAGACGCTGCGCAAAGCACTCGACTCCGTACGCCCCGGCGGCCGCATCGTCGTGTACGGCGGCACGACTGGCGACGCAACCATCAAACCGTTTCCGCTCTTCTGGAAGCACGTAACGATCTTGGGGACCTCGATGGGAAGCCCACAGGATTTTGCCGCGATGCTCGCACTCTTCGACGACGGAGTCCGGCCGGCCGTCGACCGCGTCTATCCGCTCGACGAAGCAATTTCGGCCTTCGAGCGCCTCGCGGCCGCGGATCAGTTTGGGAAGATCGTTCTGCGCATCGACTAATGCATCGCTAGCGCTCCGGCTTGCCGTCGCAACTCCCGTTCGGCGGCGGCTGATCCCGATAGATCGGCCCGGAGTGCGCGACCGGCATCCCGTCTCGGGGCCAGAGCGTCACCGCTACCTCACCGCCGGGCGTCAGCTTTCGCTCGCAGGCGATCACGTCGTGTGACTTCGACTTCGCCGTGCCGCCGATCCAGAGATCGAACCAGAGCTTGTGGCATCCTTGGCTGCCGCTGCCTTTGGTTGGGCCTGACGATGCACAGAGATCTTCGCGGATGAAGTACTGCTTGATGAACGGCACGTAGATCTTGATGCCGTACGGAATGGTCTTGTCGTTCGCGCGTTCGGTTGCGAAGGTTGTAGGATTGCAATAGGTACCGTCGCCGCCCGCGCGCTTGTGAATGACCGGATGTGCGATCTGATTTCCCGGTGGCGAATTGTCGGGCCAGCCGTAGAACGTGATCGTCGCTGAAACGTGCTTCGGATCGATCTTCGTGACGTAGCACGACTGCGGACGCGCCGCGCCGGAGTATGCGGGAGAGACGACCAGATCCGTCGCCGCTTGCGGCGCGCACGAAGCCAGCGCCGCGATGCTTGTAAGGGCCAAGAGCGTGCGTTTCATAACGAGTAGAGGTTCAGCGATTCGAGCCGCAGTTCCGTCCCCAGCTCGGCGACGATCACTGCAGCCTCTTCGGGACCGACGATCTCCTCGATGCGCGGATTCAGCATCGCCGTCTCTTCCGCGGTCATCGCTCGAGAGAGCGGCTGCACGACGACGCGTCCCTCGTTTTCGAGCGCGATGAGGTGTGCGAGGATCTGACGCGCCATCGCCGGCCAGAGCACTTGGCGCTGCGGCGTGTAGATGCGGCGCACGAGATCGGGAATCGTCTGCGGTTTCTCCCGCAAGGCATCGAGAATTTGCTGCTCGCGCATCTCGCGATGCTCGATGTAATCGGCGATCGTTGCGCTTGGATCGGTGATGACCGGTCCGTGTCCCCCGTAGATGACGCGTGCGTCCCCGAAGTCGCCGGCGAGCCGCTGCAGCGTGCGCTGGTACGGACGCATCGCTCCCCCCGGCGGCGCGATGACGGTCGTGCCTTCGCCGAGGATCGTATCGCCGGTGAAGAGCGCGCGCTCTTCGGGTAAGTAGAAAATCGCATGATCGAACGTATGGCCGGGAGCGTCGATCACGCGCAGTGCGACCGTACCTGTGCGCAGATCGCCTTCGAGCGGCAGATCTTCGTCGTGCGGCGTCTTGCAGTTCGGATGCGCGTAGAGCCTTGCGCCGGTCGCGGCGACGAGACTCGGCGCGCCCATCGCGTGGTCCGGATGTCCGTGGGTCAGCAGAATCGCGCGGATGGTCGAGCCGCGCTCGGCGGCGGCATCGACGATTGCGCCGATGTGCGCGTCGATCGCGGGGCCGGGATCGATAACGAGCGCTGCGCCTTCGCCGCACTCGATGATGTAGGAGTTCGTGCCTTGCAGCGTCATCGGCGACGCGTTGGGCGCGCGGACGACGGTTACCATGCATCTTCCAGTGCCGGCGGAATCGCGAAATCGTCGCCGGCATCGGCCGGCACGATCGTCAAGACGGGCTTGGCGCGCGCGAACGCCCACGCCGCGCCGACTGAGTCGAACGAGGCGAGGCGCGCGAGATGCTTGATCGTCGGATAGACGAGATGCAGCGTACCCGCGCCGAAACGTTCGAGCGCAGTGGCCGGCGATATCCATATTCCATCGTGCATTTCGAAAGCGTCGGCAAGCGCGGCCTGATCGGCCGGGGCAGCCGCAAAGAAGAAGTGCGTGTTATAGCGGCGCGGCTCGCTGCGCGGCGTGATCCAATGCGAGAAGAGCGCGAGCGAGCGCGCATCGGCGTACCAATCGTGGTCCGCCAAGAAATCGGCAAACGCGAGCCTGCCGTCGCGCACGTCGACTCGTTGTTCGGCAACGCGATCCCAATCGGCCGAAGCGGCCTCGATCGCGCCGCCGCGGGCGGTGCGCGCGAAGAGCACGCCGGCCTCTTCGAAGAGTTCGCGCAATGCCGCGACCACGAGCGCGCGCGCCGACTCGCGATCGACCGGCGGCTCGTCGCAGGCCAGATCTTCGGGAATTGCGGCACGAAACTCGCGGTCGATCCGGCCGGCCTCGAGCCCGAGCGTTCGGATGCGTACGGCCTCCGATGAATCCTGCGCGGCGATCGTTCCGCCGGGAAAGACAAAGGCATCGGGTGCGAAGGCGCTGCTCGCGCTTCGGCGCGCCAGATAGACTTCGAAGGGTGGCCGCATCAGAATCACGGTTGCCGCCAGACGCACGCTGCTCACGGACGGCTAGTCTGCCCGCGACGCCCGGCGAATACCTTTCCATGCGAATAGCACTCGGTAGCGACATGGCCGGCGAACTTCCCGAGGCAATCGACCGGTGGTTGCAGGGGCATGGTCACAACGTCGCACGCTTCGGCGCGCTCGCCCCGGGCGAGAACGACGCGTGGCCCTCGGTCGGCCGTGAGGTCGCGCAAAGCGTCGCGCGCGGCAATGCCGACTATGGCGTGCTCTGCTGCTGGACCGGAACGGGGGTGAGCATCGCCGCGAACAAGGTCGCCGGCGCACGCGCCGCGCTCTGCGGCGACGCCGCGACCGCGGGCGGCGCGCGCGAGTGGAACGATGCCAACGTGCTCTGCATGAGTCTGCGCTCGACCTCGGTCGCGGTCGCGCAGGAGATGCTCGAAGCATGGTTCGCGGGCGCTCCCACGACCGACCCCACCTACCGCGCCATGATCGCCGAAATCGCCGAAAGGTAAAGTTAAATTTACTTTTGCACGCAAAAGCAGAGGGGTCGGGCACTCGCCCAACCCCCTATCAATCTGCCGTTCACCGGAGCGTAGAACTCACGCTACGACTCCGGCCCTCTCTCACGGCGGTGTCGGAGACAGTATCTCCGTCCTGACCCGAGAGGCCGATTCTAGCAAAATCAGAGGCCTCGATTCAATACGTTCGGCAGAAATAACCAGCTTCCGAGCAGGAGCAAGCACCAGTTGACCGCGTGTGAGGCCCAACAATACGGGCACCCACGCCGCGTAACGAAGATCAGCGAATAGCCGAGATAGGCCGACGCAGCGGCCGCAGTAAGCATGGCAGCGAGCAGAACGAGCTCCGCGACGCTGCCGCGTACGAGCCAAATTGCGATGGCGACGGCCGGATAGTAGAGTATGCCGACGAGCGAGTTAGGAACACCGAAAAGGTGCGCCCTGGGCGTTTTTACGACGCTCGGGCCCGCGATTTCGCCCCGTGCGGCCCGGCGGCTCTTGCGCAGCATGAAAAGCGAGGCGTAGAGCCCAACACCGCAGAGTACCGTGATGACCCCCTTGATAACCATCGCGTGAATCGTCTCCTTCGCAAGGGCGCGGCGCTCGCGCTGCTCGTCGCATCGTTTTTGCTGGCATATCTCGTGATCCGTCATCAACCGCGCGTCGCCCACGAGATCCGCACGATCGGTCCTTTCGCTTATCCCCTGGCGGTCGCGGTCTTTATCGTCGTCGCATCGGCGCCGTTTTCGGTGACCGACGCGCTGGCCATCATGAACGGCGCGATCTTCGGTCCCGTCAAAGGCACCCTCGTCGATATCTTCGGACTTGTCGGCGCGGCCCTGCTCGGGTACTGGATCAATCGCCACGCGACGAAACTCTGGCGCCTCGAAGAGTATCTGCATCGTCTGCCCGCGTGGGTGAAGCGCTTTCCCGTTGGCTCGCCGGCCTTTCTGCTCGCCGTGCGAGTCATTCCGGGCTTCGGCGGAACGGTCGCAACCGCAAGCGCGGCGGCCTTCCGCGTGCCGATCTGGGTGCACGTGTGGACGATGTGCGCGATTGCCATTCCCATCTGCGCCCTCCTCACGATCTTCGGCGACCGCGTTACCGTCGCATTGCACGGATACGAAGCACGCGCGCGTCATTACGCGCACCATTACTGCGAGACGCACCGTTGCCCTCACTTCCACTTCCGGCGCCTCGAAACGCCCCCACCCACGCCGTGACCGCACCGCAAATCGTTACCACGGCCGGCGACCTGGAACGGCTCTGCGCACGTGTCGCCGCTGCGGAGCGCATTGCGCTCGATACCGAGTTCCATGCCGAGCGCACTTACTCACCGCGGTTGATGGTGGTGCAGCTCGCCTTCGACGACGGTGCGGCGATCGTCGACGCGCTCGCGATCCCCGACTTGCGCGCGCTCGCACTTGCCCTCACGAAGACGACCGTGGTCGGTCACGCGCTCTCGGCCGACTTGAAGATTTTCGCCGAGCGCTACGAGCTCGTGCCCCCGCGCGTTTTCGATACGCAGGTCGCGGCGGCGTTTCTCGGCTTCGGAATGCAGGTTTCGCTTGCCGATTTGGTGCGCGGCATCTGCGACGTCCGGCTCGCGAAATCACAGACGGTCAGCGATTGGTCGGCGCGTCCCTTCTCCGAACGCCAGATCGAGTATCTCGTCGGCGACGTCGCCTATCTGTTGCCGCTCTACGACGCGCTGCGTCCGCGTCTCGAAGAGCAGGGCCGTTACGAATGGGTTTACGAGGAGTGCGCCGAGCTCGGCGATATCGAGCGATACCGCGTTGACGAACGGCGCGCGTATCTGCGCATTCCGGGCGCAACGCGTATGAGCCGTCGCGAGCTCGGCATTCTCAGCGAGCTGGTCAAACTGCGCGACCGCATCGCGCGCGAGCGCGATCTTCCGTTGCGTTACGTGCTGCCCGACGACGTGGTCGCAGGCTTCGCGTCGCTCAAGCCGGCGTCGATCGACGATCTCGGTCAGTTGCGACGCCTCGATGGCGGCATGAAGCGGCAACTCGGCAACGCGATACTCCAGGCCGTCGCGCGCGGACAGGCGCTCGACGAAGCCGATCTCCCGCACCGGCCGAGTCGACCGGCCGGCCCGGCGCGCGACGCGCTCGTCTCGCTGCTCGGTGCAGCGATTGCGGAGATCGCGCGCGATAACGGCCTTCCCGCAAGCCTGCTCGTATCGCGGGCCACACTCGAACGCCTCTCGCGTGAGGTTCCCCAAGACCGGGCGGAGTTCGAGCGCGTCCTCGCGCTACAGCCCTGGCGGCTCTCGCTCGTCGCCGAACCGTTCTGGCGGCTCCTCTCCGGCGCAGCGTCGTTGCGAATCGAAGGCTACGCAGACGGCGATCCGAAAGTACGGTTGTCCGATGAATCGTCACCTCAATAGCTTCGGAGCGCTCGATACGCTGCGAGCCGGCGATCGCACGTACGAATACTTCCATCTCGGCGCGCTCGAACGATCGGGCATTGCGGACCTCGCGCGGATGCCGTTTTCACTCAAGATTCTCCTCGAAAACCTGCTGCGCTTCGAAGACGGAGTGGTCGTCAAGCGCGACGACGTCGAAGCTCTTGCGCGGGGCGGCCGCGCACGACACGAACGCGAGATCGCGTTTACGCCCGCACGCGTGCTGCTGCAAGACTTCACCGGTGTTCCGTGCGTTGTCGATCTGGCAGCGATGCGCGATGCGATGGCCGCGATGGGCGGCAATCCGAAAACGATCAACCCGCTGCAGCCGGTCGAGCTCGTCATCGACCACTCGGTGCAGGCCGACTACTTCGGGAGCGCCGATGCGCTTGCGAAGAACACCGACCTCGAGTTCGAGCGTAATCGCGAGCGATACGCCTTTCTGAAATGGGGCCAATCGGCGCTCGCGGGTTTTCGCGTCGTTCCACCGGGCACCGGCATCGTTCATCAGGTGAATATCGAGTATCTTGCACGCGTCGTCTTCGGCCTGCAGCAGGCTCGGGGTGAGGCCGGTGCGCCGCCGCTCGCCTATCCCGATACCGCGGTCGGCACCGATTCACACACGACCATGGTGAATGGTCTCGGCGTTTTGGCGTGGGGCGTCGGCGGCATCGAGGCGGAAGCTGCAATGCTCGGACAGCCGGTGACGATGCTCATTCCCGAAGTGGTCGGTTTCCGATTGGAGGGCGCGTTGCGTGAGGGCGTCACCGCGACCGACCTAGTGTTGACGGTTGCCGAGATGCTCCGCCGCAAGGGTGTCGTCGGCAAGTTCGTCGAGTTCTACGGCGCGGGACTCTCCGCGCTGCCCGTCGTCGATCGCACGACGATCAGCAATATGTCGCCGGAGTTCGGCTCGACCGTTGCGATCTTCCCAATCGACGACCGTACACTCGAGTATCTCCGCCTCACCGGGCGTCCGCCCGACCAGGTCGCGCTCGTCGAAGCCTACGCAAAGGCACAAGATCTCTTCAGGACGGACGCGTCGCCCGAACCCGAGTTCGCCGATTCGCTCACGCTCGATCTCTCCGACGTCGAGCCGAGTCTCGCCGGGCCCCGCAGGCCGCAGGATCGCGTGCCGCTCGGGCGAGTGAAGGATTCGTTCGAGAGTGCGATGCGCGAATGGATTTCCGCGCGCGAGCGTCCGAACGGCGCGATCTCACGTTTCGAAGACGAAGGCGGCGGCGGAACCGCGACGACCGTCCAGACGCTCGACGCACTCGACGATGGATCGGTCGTTATCGCCGCGATTACGAGCTGCACCAATACTTCGAATCCATCCGTGCTCATTGGCGCGGGTCTGCTCGCGCGTAACGCCATCGAACGCGGCCTCGAAACGAAGTCGTGGGTGAAGACCTCGCTCGCTCCCGGGTCGAAAGTCGTCACCGATTACTTGGCGAAGGCGGGGCTGCAAACGTATCTTGACCAGCTCGGCTTCAACCTCATTGGCTACGGCTGCACGACCTGCATCGGAAACTCCGGTCCCTTGCCGAGCGACGTAGCCGAAGCTGTCGCGGACGGCGACCTTGCAGTCGCCGCGGTGCTCTCGGGGAATCGTAACTTCGAAGGCCGCATTCACCCACAGGTTCGCGCAAACTACCTCGCGTCGCCGCCGCTCGTCGTTGCCTACGCGCTCGCAGGCCGCATCGATCTCGACTTGACGAGCGAGCCGCTCGGAATCGGCAGCGACGGCAAGCCGGTCTTTCTGAACGAGATTTGGCCGAGCAACGACGCCATCGCGACGACGATGGCGCAATGCATCAGCAAGGAAATGTTCGAGAGCGAGTACGCTGACGTCTTCAAGGGCGACGTGAACTGGAACGAATTGAACGTTGCGGCGAGCGAGCGATACGCCTGGGATCCGGACTCGGAATACGTCAAACGGCCGCCGTACTTCGACGGCATGCCGGCGCAGCCGGCGCCGCTGCAAGACGTTCGCGGCGCCCGTGCGATCGCAGTGCTCGGCGATTCGGTGACGACCGACCACATCTCGCCGGCGGGCAGCATCGCCAGGAACTCTCCGGCCGGTAAATATCTTACCGATCTCGGGATCGAGCCGCGCGATTTCAACTCCTACGGCGCGCGCCGCGGAAATCACGAGGTGATGGTTCGCGGCACGTTCGCGAACGTTCGCCTGCGCAACGCGCTCGTACCGGGCGTCGAAGGCGGCATCACCCGGTATTTGCCGACCAACGAAGAGCTCTCGATCTTCGACGCATCGCGCAAGTACGCCGCCGACGGCACACCGCTCATCGTACTCGCCGGTAAAGAGTACGGTTCCGGCTCGTCCCGCGATTGGGCGGCGAAGGGACCCTATCTGCTCGGCATCAAGGCGGTGATTGCCGATTCGTTCGAGCGAATCCATCGCAGCAACCTGATCGGAATGGGCGTGCTTCCGCTCGAGTATGTGGATGGTGCAGATCGATCGACCTATGGCCTCGACGGTGAAGAAATTTACGATATCACGGGGTTATCGAACGGCGTGACGCCTCGCATGCGCCTGCACGTCAAGGCGACCGATCCGCGCAGTGGCCGCGCGATTGACTTCGAAGTTCGGCTTCGTATCGATACGCCCAACGAGGCCGAATACTACCGCAACGGCGGCATCTTACAGTACGTACTGCGCCAGCTTCGCTCTTAGAGCGTAACGCCGCTCGTATACTTGACACTCGCTGTCATATTTGCGTAGTTTGATGGAGCTGTGAAGGCTGACCGGCTCATCGCGCTCTTATTGCTCCTGCAGTCTCGCCGCCAATGTGCGGCTCGCGAGCTCGCGCGCCGGCTCGAAGTCTCGGAGCGGACGATCTATCGCGACGTCGATGCGCTCGGCGCGGCAGGCGTTCCCGTCTATGCGGAACGCGGCGCGCACGGCGGAATCGTGCTCGCCGACGGATATCGGCGCGCACTTACGCATTTTACCGAAGAAGAGATTCGAGCGCTCTTCGTCTCCGGTGCGAGCGCACTTGCCGATTTAGGGCTCGACGCCGGGTTCGAGCGCGCGCTCGAAAAACTCCACGGCGGTCTCGCCGACGTGGCGCAGCGTGCGGCCGAGAAGTCGCGCTCGCGCATTCATCTCGATGCTCGTCGTTGGAACCAAGCCGAACCGCCGCGCGCGCTGCTAGCCGCTTTACGTCGCGCCGTCTGGGACGACCGGTGCCTTCGCATTCGTTACGAAGATCGCAACCGTACGACGTCGACGCGCGCGGTCGATCCACTCGGGCTGGTTTCGAAGGCCGGCGTCTGGTATCTCGTCGCGCGACACGCCGGCGAACTGCGCAGTTTTCGCGTCGACCGGATTCGCACCGCGGACGAGTTAAC
This sequence comes from Candidatus Cybelea sp., assembly GCA_035695445.1. Taxonomy (GTDB): domain Bacteria; phylum Vulcanimicrobiota; class Vulcanimicrobiia; order Vulcanimicrobiales; family Vulcanimicrobiaceae; genus Cybelea. The sequence continues at coordinate 30,697 of DASRSI010000003.1, forward strand.
CGAGCACTTCGAACGACCCGCCGACTTCGATCTGGAACGGTATTGGCGTGAAACCTCGGCGCGTTTTGCGCACGCTTCGCGTAGCGCCGATTTGATGGTAACGCTGCGCGTGCGCAATGACGCCATCGAACGGGTTACCGCGTACTGGCCAGGCGAGGTCGTCGCGCGCCGGACGCGCGACTCCCTCATTCGCGTGACGTTCCCGGGCCACGAAATCGCCGTCTTCCAGCTGATTGCATGGGCCGACGCGGCTACACTCGTCGAACCGTCCGAGCTTCGTGAGGAGATCGTCGTGCGGGCGCGCCGAACCCTGCGACGATTCGAGAACCGATAGCGCGACCCGGCGCTAGGCTTCCGTCTTGCGCTGATGGATGATGATCGCGTTGCCTTCGGGGTCTTGCGCGAACGACATGAAGCAGACCGGCGACTCCATCGGTTCGCTCACCTGAAGTCCACGCGACCGGTAGGTTTCGATGGCGCTCTTCACGTTATCGACGGCGAACATCACGGCGCCGCCCGTCGCCCCGTCCTCGGGCTTCCACACCCCGAACGTCGATCCGTCGGCGAGTGTAAATTCGGCGCCGCGCCCTTCATCATCGATCATCGTCGGCGCGATGCCGAGGACGTCGCGATAGAAGGCGATCTCGGCCTGCGGATCCTTGACCAGATAGGCGGCAATGTCGATTCCCTTAATCATCGTTACGCTCTCCCTCAAAATCATTTAGTAGTGTGCCGTCAGCATACCCGGCAATACATGACAAATGCTGTCATATATTCCAGGTTCGCAGAAGAGTGCGGTTTTCCGACATACCCAAGGCTAATCCAGGTGCGTATGATTGCCGCAGGAGGCCCACGTGATGAACTTCCGCGCTCTCGCATTTGCGCTCTTGGCCGCGGCCCCGTCGATCCTCGGCGGATGCCGCGGCGCGGTCGCTTCCCTCCCGCAGCCGGGCGTCGAGCCGACCGGCAGCGATCGTGGCGTGCCCGAAAAGGCCGGCCCGCAAAAGGTCTACTGGACGCTCTTTGCCTCGGCTACGTATCCTCAGGTGGAGCTCACCAAAGTCCCGCTCACGTTTCAATCAGCGATCACGAACGTCGACAGCAGTTCGAAGAACGGCCTTGGCTACACCAGCGGTATGGCGGTCGACTCGGCCGGACGGCTCTGGATCCTCTCCTTTGGCGGCGGAAGCGGAAATCCGACGACCGCGTTGGTCTTTAAGCTGCCGCTGACGACGGCCTCGGTGCCGATCTTTACGTTTGTGCTTTCCGGTACGAAAGGCTCCGACGCACTCGCCTTCGATCCGTCCGGAAACCTTTGGGTGACGTCCGTCGGCAACCACGACATCATAAAATATGCCGCTCCTTTCAAGAAGAGCGGCATGCTGAAACCGGCAAAGACGGTCAAAGGCGGACCATTCTACTCATACGGGATCGCGTTCGACAAGAATTCCAACCTCTACGTCTCGATCGCAAACAGCACCGGCACCGATTCGATCGGTGTCGCCAAGCCACCATACGAGAAGAAAGATTCCTACTTCTTGAATGGGCTCAGTTCGCCAGGCGGTCTCATCTTCGACAAGAACGGCAATCTGTACGCGTCGGGTACCGTTGCTTCAGGCGCCACCGCGGTCGTGCGCTACGACAGCGACGATCTCAAGAACGGAGACACGCCGAGCATCGTCGATTCAGCCGGACTACCGTCGGGCTCGTATGAAGCAGCCTTCGCGTTCACCGCCAAAGGCGATCTTTACGCGACCAACTGTGGAGCGCCGGGAACGGTCGGCATCGACATCTATCCGACCAGCAAGAAGGCGTTCAACGCGAAGCTTGCGCCGTCGCTGCAATACTCGAATTCGTATATCAACGCCGCGGGCTGCGCGTGGGGCATCGCCATCAGATAACCGTTCAGCGGCGTATGTAGAGCTTGTACAGCAGAGATCGCAAGGTGACGGCAATGCGGTTAACTCCGCTCGGCTCCTCGGGAAGCCAGCTTTCGTACTCGGTCCACTGCGGATCGTGGTAAACGCTAACCGTGCAGCTGCTGCGCAGCGCGTCATCGACGGGGATCGCCGCCGGTTCGATATCTTCGATGCAATACCCAAGGAACGTGTAGGAGACGGGGTTCGTGCGTGTGATCCCGGCAACGAGGACCCCGCCATGCGCTTGAAGTGCCGGGACGAGCTGTTTTTCAAATGCATTTCGGTTTGCGGCCGTCATGAGCATGTAGCTTCCGAGAAAACGCACGGAGACTCGAGTATCGCGTTTGCCGCGTTGCGCGACGTTTCGGAACTCATCATCGATCATTACGACGACGGTGTCGCCGCCGTCTTGCCCCCGCCCGACTGTCCAGCTCATAGTGTGGGGATTTGCGGCTCGCGGCCTAGAGCATCACGCGGCGGAAATCGGCTAAGAGCTCAGCGATGTAGACCAGAAATCGCGCGGCGCCGGCGCCATCGACCACGCGATGGTCGTAGCTGACGCTGATCGGGAGCATCAGTCGCGGGACGAAGGCCTTGCCGTCCCATACCGGTTTCGTCGCCGTGCGTGTCGCGCCGAGAATCGCAACCTCCGGTGCGTTGACGATCTGCGTAAAGGCCGTTCCGCCGATTCCGCCGATCGACGAGATCGTGAAACTGCCGCCCTGCATCTGCGCCAGCGTGAGCTTTCCATCGCGAGCCTTGCTCGCGAGCTCCTGCGCCTCACGTGCGATCTCGATGAGCCCTTTTTCGGCTGCAGTTTTGATCACCGGAACGACGAGACCGCCCGGAGTGTCCGCAGCGAAGCCGATGTTGTAGTATTGCTTGAGAATCAGCTCGTCGCCGTCGAGCGACGCATTGAACTCCGGAAAACGCTGCAATGCCGCCACCGAAGCGCGGATGAGAAATGCGAGCATCGTTAGCTTTGGTCCGCCGGACTTCGACTGCTCGGCGTTGACCTCGTGGCGAAGCTCTTCGATCGACGTGACGTCGGCTTCGTCGTAGTTCGTGATGTGCGGAATCTGCACCCAATTGCGATGAAGGTTTGGACCGGAGAGCTTCTTGATGCGCGAGAGCGGACGCCGCTCTACCTCGCCATATTGAGCGAAATCGAGTTTGGGCCACGCCGGCAATCCGGGAAAGGGCGAACTGCTCGCAGCGCCCGTGCCGCGCTGCAACGCGCTTTTGACAAAGCCTTGCACGTCCTCGCGAGTCACGCGACCGTTCGGTCCGCGTCCGCGCAGTCCGCGAAGATCGACGCCTAGCTCGCGCGCGAAACGCCGCACCGCCGGCCCCGCATGCACCATCCCATCGCCCGCGCTCGGCTCGGGCGGTGCGGGAGCCGCCTGCGGTTGCGGCTGCGGCGCCGGCGCGGCGGCCTTTGCCGCGGTGCTCCTCGCTGGAGCTTCGCTCTTCGGCGACGCTCCTTGCGTGGCGATGAGGAGAATAACTGCGCCCTGCGAGACTCTGTCGCCGACCTTCACCTTCACGTCTTGCACGACACCGTCGGCTTCGGCCGGCACTTCCATCGAGGCTTTCTCGCTCTCGAGGGTGATGAGTGAGTCGTTCTTCTTGACGCGGTCGCCGGGCTTGACCAAGATTTCGATGACGGGGACGTCTTTGAAGTCGCCGATGTCGGGAACGCGAACTTCGACCGTCGCATCCGAAACCGGCGCTGGATTCGGCGTCGCCGCCGCAGGCTCTTTTGCGGCTTGCGCTGCGGGTTTCGCGGTATCCGTCGCCTCCGAGCTCAACACGAGGATCGCCGTACCCTCCGAAACCCTATCGCCGACCTTGACTTTGACGTCTTGCACGACGCCGTCGGTCTCGGCGGGCACTTCCATCGAGGCTTTCTCGCTTTCGAGCGTGATCAGCGAGTCATTCTTCTTGACGCGATCGCCGGACTTGACCAGCACTTCGATGACCGGCACATCTTTGAAGTCGCCGATATCGGGAACGCGAACCTCGATCGTTTCGCTCATAATTTGCGCTTACACCGTGATCGGGTTCGGCTTATTCGGATCGATGTGATACTTCTCGATTGCCTTCTGCACCGTTGCCGCGGGCACGCTCCCTTCGTCGGCGAGTGCGCGCAGGGCCGCGATCGCGACGAAGTGACGATCGACTTCGAAGAAGTGCCGAAGCTTGCGCCGAAAATCGCTGCGGCCGTATCCATCGGTACCGAGCGCGGTATAGCGGCGCCCCACGAACGGGCGAATCTGCTCGGCGAAGGTGCGGATGAAATCGGTCGCGGCGATGCCCGGGCCACTGCGTCCTTGCAGGCAGGCCTCAACGTACGATCGGCGCGGCGATTCTTGGGGATGCAGCATATTCCACCGCTGCGCCGCGACGCCGTCGCGCTGGAGCTCGTTGAAGCTCGTCACCGCCCAGACGTCGGCGCGCACCTTCCATTCCTTTGCGAGCAGCTCTGCCGCCGCTTCGACCTCGCGCAGGATCGCGCCCGAGCCAAAGAGTTGCACGCACGGCGCATCCTCGCCCAGCCCGGCGTCCGCCGAAGAACGCAGCAGATACATGCCGCGCAGAATCCCCTCGCGCGCATCGGTCGGCATTGCGGGATGTCGATAGTTCTCGTTCAGCAGTGTGATGTAGTAGTACACGTCCTCCTGCTCGGCGAGCATGCGGCGCAGTCCGTCTTGAATGATGACGGCGAGCTCGTACCCGTAGGTCGGATCGAAGCTGACGCAGTTGGGAACGAACGACGCGGCGACCTGACTACTGCCGTCCTCGTGTTGCAGGCCCTCGCCGTTGAGCGTCGTGCGCCCCGACGTCGCGCCCAGCAGAAAGCCGCGCGTGCGGCTGTCGCCGGCCGCCCACGTGAGGTCGCCGACGCGCTGAAATCCGAACATTGAGTAGAAGATGTAGAACGGAATCATCGGCAGGTTGTGATTCGTATACGAGGTGCCGGCCGAGATCCACGACGAGAGCGCTCCGGCTTCGTTGATGCCTTCCTGTAGAATCTGCCCGAGTTTATCCTCGCGATACCACATGAGCTGTTCGGCGTCTTGCGGGTGATAGAGCTGTCCGACCGACGAGTAGATGCCGAGCTGGCGAAACATGCCTTCCATGCCGAAGGTGCGCGACTCGTCGGCCACGATCGGCACGACGCGCGGCCCGATTTCGCGGTCACGAGCGATCGCGTTGAGAATTCGTACGAAGGCCATCGTCGTGGAGATCTGGCGTTCTCCGGTGCCCGTAAGCTGCGCATCGAAGACGGAGAGCTCCGGCACCGTGAGCGACGCCGATTTTTGGCGACGCTGCGGGACGCTTCCGAGTACGGCGAGCCGTTCGCGCAGGTACCGCATCTCCGGCGCATCCTCGGGCGGCTTGAAGAACGGAATCTTCTCGCTGGAGAGCGCGGTGTCGGAGATCGGAAGTAAGAAACGATCGCGGAAGACCCGCATCGCTTCGATTTCCATTTTCTTCGCCTGATGCGCGATGTTCTGCGCCTCGCCGGCCTCGCCCATGCCGTAGCCTTTGATCGTTTTGGCGAGTACGACCGTCGGCTGGCCGCGGTGCTCGAAGGCCGCTTTGTAGGCGGCGTAGACCTTGAGCGAGTCGTGACCGCCGCGTTGCAGCGCCCAGATGTCGTCGTCGCTCCAATCCTCGACAAGCGCCTTCGTCTCCGGATACCGGCCGAAGAACTCGTCGCGCACGTATTTGCCGTCGCGCGATTTGAACGTTTGATAGTCGCCGTCGACGCACTCGTTCATGAGTTGTACGAGCCGCGTGCCCGCATCGGAGGCGAGGAGCGGATCCCAGCGGCTCCCCCAAATCACCTTGATAACGTTCCAGCCGGCGCCCTTGAAGACGCCCTCGAGTTCTTGGATGATCTTGCCGTTGCCGCGCACGGGTCCGTCGAGCCGCTGCAGGTTGCAGTTGACGACCCAGATGAGATCGTCGAGCCGTTCGCGCCCGGCGAGCGAGACGGCGCCGAGTGACTCGGGTTCGTCCATTTCGCCGTCGCCGACGAAGGCCCAGACCTTTCGTCCGGTAGCATCGTGCAGACCGCGGTCGTGCAGGTAGCGCATGAATCGCGCCTGATAGATCGACATGATCGGTCCCAGACCCATCGATACCGTCGGGAACTGCCAGAATCCGGGCATCAGCCAGGGATGCGGATACGACGAAAGCCCCTTCCCATCGACTTCCTGACGAAAATACTCCAACTGTGCTTCGGTGATGCGTCCTTCCAGGAAGGCGCGCGCGTAGACGCCGGGCGAGGAGTGGCCCTGAAAGAAGACGAGATCGCCGCCGAACGATTCGCTGGGTGCGCGGAAGAAGTGATTGAACCCGACGTCGTAGAGCGTCGCTGCCGATGCAAAGCTTGCGACGTGGCCGCCGAGCTCGGAACTGACCTTGTTCGCGCGGACGACCATCGCGAGCGCGTTCCAGCGAACGTAATGACGCAGGCGCGCTTCGAGTTCGCGATCTCCCGGCATCGGCGCTTGCCGGCCGGCCGGAATCGTGTTCACGTACGGGGTCGTAACGCCAAGCGAGACGTGCGCGCCGCCACGCTGCGCCTCGCCAACGAGCTGCGCAATCAACTGGCGAGCGCGTTCGTGTCCCTCGACGGTCAGCACACCGCGCATCGCGTCGAGCCATTCCCGCGTCTCTTGTGGATCGGGGTCGGGAGCAAAAGTCGACATTACTATGGCGCTCATTTGAGCCGCCGTCGCCCATATCTTCCCAATGGACTCATCCAATCGGCGGGCTGGTCGGTTCCCGAAGGGCGCGGAGTCGAAGGGGGGTAAGAACGACGCAGCGGGAGCCACGCGCTGAGAGGGCGAGTCGCAGAAGCGGCGAGCCGACCGCACAACCTGATCCGGATAATGCCGGCGTAGGGAGGAGAGAATGAAAGTTTACGTCGGGGGTTCCGACCCCTCGATTCGCGTGCCGCGCCGTGCGGTAGCGCTGACGGACGGCACCGTTCACACGCTGTACGATACGAGCGGTCCGCACGGAGATTCGCAGTATACCCCCGAGATTCGCCGCGGCTTGCCGCCGCTGCGCGAAACGTGGATCGCCGAGCGCGGCGATACGATCGAGCTCCCTCGGCCGTCCTCGATTTATCGGCGCGGACGCGAGGCGATGAGCGAACTGGACGAACTGCGCTTTCCCGCATCGCGGCGTCCGCGGCGTGCCAAACCGGGTGCGAACGTGACCCAAATGCATTACGCGCGGCGCGGTGAGATCACGCGCGAAATGGAGTTCGTCGCGCTGCGTGAAGGCGTGGAGCCGGAGGTCGTTCGCGCCGAGATCGCGCGCGGACGCGCGATCCTTCCCTCAAACGTCAACCATCCCGAGAGCGAGCCGATGATCATCGGTCGCAGCTTCCTCGTGAAGATTAATGCGAACATCGGCAACTCTGCGGTGAGCTCTTCCATCGATGAAGAGGTCGAGAAGATGACCTGGGCGACGCGGTGGGGCGCCGACACGGTGATGGACCTCTCAACCGGTGCGAATATTCACGAGACCCGAGAGTGGATTCTTCGCAACTCGCCGGTTCCGATCGGAACGGTTCCGATCTATCAGGCGCTCGAAAAGGTCGGCGGCAAAGCCGAAGAGCTCACGTGGGAGCTCTTTGCCGATACGCTGATCGAGCAGGCCGAACAAGGTGTGGATTATTTTACGATTCATGCCGGCGTGCTGCTGCGCTACGTTCCGCTCACCGCCGCCCGCATTACCGGCATCGTTTCGCGCGGCGGCTCGATTTTAGCGAAATGGTGCCTCGCTCATCACCGCGAGAACTTCCTCTACGAGCATTTCGAAGAGATCTGCGAGATCATGAAGGCATACGACGTCGCATTCTCACTCGGCGACGGGTTGCGGCCCGGCTGCACGGCCGATGCGAACGACGCAGCCCAGTTCGCCGAACTCGAAACGCTCGGCGAGCTGACCGACGTTGCTTGGAAGCACGACGTTCAAGTGATGATTGAAGGTCCCGGACACGTTCCGATGCAGATGATCGAAGAGAACATGCGCAAGCAGCTCGAGGTTTGTAAAGAGGCACCGTTCTACACGCTCGGGCCGCTCGTTACCGATATTGCGCCCGGCTACGACCACATCACGAGCGCGATCGGTGCGGCGATGATCGGCTGGTTCGGCACCGCGATGCTCTGCTACGTCACGCCGAAAGAGCACCTCGGTCTTCCGAACAAAAAGGACGTAAAGGACGGCGTGATCGCCTACAAAATCGCCGCCCACGCTGCCGACCTCGCCAAGGGACATCGCGGCGCGGCGCATTGGGACGACGTTCTTTCAAAAGCGCGTTTCGAGTTCCGTTGGGAAGATCAGTTCAATCTTTCGCTCGACCCCGAGACGGCACGCGAGTTCCACGACGAGACGCTCCCCGCGCCGGGCGCGAAGATCGCGCACTTCTGCTCGATGTGCGGGCCGCATTTCTGCTCGATGAAAATCACGCAAGAGGTGCGCGAGTACGCCGAGCGCGGAATGGCCGAAAAGTCGCGCGAGTTCATCGACGCCGGCGCGGAAGTCTACGTCCCGGTCTCTTAACGTGCTCGCGCTGCTGCTCGCCTCCACCGTCGCGACGGGGGCGATGCCGCCGTCCTGGCGGGCGCCGGGTGCGCCGGCCGTTGCGTCGCAGCCGGTCGTCTTCAAAAGCGGCGGTGCGGTTTTGCACGGTACGCTCTATCGCCCGGTTCTGTCGCAGCGCGTTCCTGCGGTCGTGGTCTTTCACAGCGCGGGCGTGGGGCGCGCCGATGCGGCACTCTACGCGCATCTGCGTCAGGGTTTGCCTGCGGTCGGCATCGCCGTGCTCGTCTTCGATCGCCGCGGCACGGCGGCGTCCACCGGAAATCCGGACGTCAGCTACGAGCAGCTCGCCGACGACGGAATCGCCGGCGCCCGCGCGATCGCGCAGCTGCCCACGATCGATCCGGCGCGGATCGGATACTGGGGGCTGAGCCAGGGTGGTTGGCTCGCCGTTTTTGCAGCCGAGCGCGACCCGCAGGCCGCCTTTGCCGTGGCGGTTTCGGCGCCGCTCGTAACGCCCGAGAAACAGATGGAGTTTGCCGATGCGAACCGCCTGCGCGTCAACGGCTATTCGCAATCAGATATCGACGCGATGCTTGCCGCCCGCGCGGCGTGGACCGGATACTTGCGCGGCAGCGTTCCACGCGCAACGGCCGTGGCGGCGCTTGCGAAGATCGATACAAAGCCGTGGTTCGACCTGATGTATATGCCGTCGGCGAAGGCGTTGACGTCGAATCCCGCCGCGTCGTCGTGGCGCACGCAGATGGACGACGATCCGCTGAGCGCGCTCGCGCACGTGCGCGTTCCCGTACTCTTCGTCTTCGGGGGCAGCGATCCGTGGATTCCGGTCGCAATCACCGTCGACCGCTTGCGCTCCGTGACGCAGGCGAACTCGAAGATATCGTACGCCGTGATCGATCGAGCCGATCACGCGATGCGGTTCGTTTCGAATGAAACGATGGATGTCAGCCCCGCGGCACTGCAGCGCGACGTGCCGGAGGCGCCGGCCTACTTCATGCTGCTCGGATCGTGGCTGACGCGGCAACTCGCGCCGGCGGTACCCCGGTAGTGCGGCGTGCATGCGCCGTCTTGTTCGATCGCGACGAGACGATCGTGGTCGACGTTCCCTTCAACGGCGACCCCGATCGAGTCGAGCCGGCGCCGCACGCGAAGGCACTCCTGGATCGCCTACGTGCGGTGGGTTTGCCGCTCGCGGTCGTGAGCAATCAGAGCGGTATCGGACGAGGATTCATCACTGCGGAGGCCGTCGATGCGGTGAACCGCCGCGTCGACGAACTCGTCGGGCCGTTCGCCGGGTTCTTCGTCTGCCCGCACGCGGCAGAAGACGGTTGTGAGTGCCGCAAGCCCAAGCCGAAGCTTATTCTCGATGCGGCTCGGGCGCTGGGCGTCGATCCGGCGTGTTGCGTCGTCGTCGGCGACCGCGAGAGCGACGTCGAGGCGGCGCGCAGTGCGGGAGCGATCCCGCTCAAAGTCGACGGACCGCACGGTCTCGAAGCCGCCGTCGAATCAATCCTTACGATGCTGTAAGTTCGATTATTGCCGGGTTTGAGCGTCGAGCCAGTAATCGACGTCGAGACCGTGTGCCGGCAAGGTGACCGCGAAGGCCGCCGCGGGCAGATGCACGCTGCGCGCGAGCCGCTCCCATGTGGAGAGCACGCGAACGACATAATTCTGCGTTTCGTCGTACGGCGGTATGCCGCCGTATTCGGTGACCGCTTTTGGCCCCGCATTATAGGCAGCGAAGACGAGACTTGGGTGCGTCCGGCCAAAGCGTTGGATCAATCCGCGCAGGTAGCGTGCCGCGCCGGAAAGATTCTGCTTTGGATCGCGCGGATTCACGCCCAGAAGCGCGGCCGTTCCCGGCATTAACTGGCCGAGACCGATCGCACCAGCCGATGAGACGGCATGCGTGTGCCAGTCCGACTCGACCGTGACGATCGCAACCAGCATGTTGGCGTCGATCCGCCAGCGCTCGGCGTTGACGAGTACGCGCTTGGCGAGATCGCGGCTCTGCCAACCCGGAAGTTGCGGATTGATATGCCGCAGGACGGTTGCATAGACGGCGATCGCCGCCGGCGTCGCCGGCACCGGACGGTGGCTGGCGCGCGCTGGGGTCGCGGTGAGAAGGAGCGAGCCACAAACGAACGAGGCTCCCGCCAGGAAGCTGGCGATGGTGCTTCGCATATGGGGCCGGTGGGTTCGCGCCATAGCTCAGAGCCGCCTTCCGGGGCAGCGCCGCCCCGGCCACCTCGGTATCACGGGCGAGCGCTCGCGATCGTCGTCGGGGTCTTGATAGTGATCTGTGCGGCGATTGCGTGGTCGCAGTGGTATGCAATTCATGTGAACGTTCCGAAGTACGAAGCGACGCACGCACACGATGCAACGCATTGACGCGGCGCTTTGATGGTTCTTTGAGTCAAGCTGCGAAGGAGTCGCAGCGCGCCCGCCGCTAGATCGAATCGAGGAGGTTTTTGGAGTTGATTGCGCACGCACTTGTATTTTCTCTTTTAGCGGCGGCCCCGACGGCGTCGCCGGTCGCGCCCTCACCATTACCGGCAAAACCGGTCGTTACCCCATCGCCCTCGCCGACACCAAGCCCGGGTCCGGCGTTCGGCAACATGCGCTGGCGCGAGATCGGGCCGGCAACGGCCGGCGGACGCGTTGCCGCGGTTGCCGGGTCGGCGACCGACCCCAAACTCTACTACGTCGGCGCAGCCGGCGGCGGCGTTTGGAAATCGGCGAATGGCGGTCAAACCTGGGATGCCGTTTTTGCCAAGGAGGGCGTCGCCGCAATCGGTGCGATTGCGATCGATCCGACCGACAATAGCACGGTTTGGGTCGGGACGGGTGAATCGAACCCGCGTAACGACGTGAGTTACGGCGACGGCGTCTACAAGAGCACCGACGGCGGCGACACGTGGACGAACGTCGGTTTGAAAGGCACGCGCTACATCTCGCGGATTCTCGTCGACCCGCGCAACCACAATCATGTCATCGTCGGCGCGCTCGGTGACGTCTTCGCGGATAGTTCGGAACGCGGCGTCTACGTCACCGATGACGGCGGAAAGACGTGGAAGCAGACGCTCTCGGTCGGACCGCAGAGCGGCGCCTCGGACCTTGCGATGGACGCGCAGAACCCGAGCGTACTCTACGCCGGCATTTGGAAGTTCCAGCGCCGGCCGTGGACATTCACGAGCGGCGGCACCGAAGATGGACTCTATAAGTCGACCGACGGCGGCGCGACCTGGACGGAACTCGTAGGACATGGCCTTCCGGCTGCACCGGTTGGACGCATCGGCCTCGCGGTTGCTCCGAGCAACGGCAATCGCGTCTACGCCACGATCGAGTCGAACGAGGGCGTCCTTTGGCGTTCCGACGACGCCGGCGCGACCTGGACGTTGGTGAGTAAGGACACGCGGGTCAACGCGCGGCCGTTCTACTTTTCACACGTTGAAGTCGATCCGAAGAATCCCGACCGCGTCTACGCGCTCTCGTTTCAGGTGATGCTCAGCACGGACGGCGGCAAAACGTTCAAAAGCACTGCCGACCAGGTTCACTCGGATTTTCACGCCATCTGGATTGCACCCAACGATCCTTCGCGCATTATGTTGGGTGAGGATGGCGGCTACGTTTTGACACTCGATGGCGGCGAGAACTGGTTCTTCTCGATGAACTTGCCGATCGGTCAAGTCTATCGCGTCGGCGTCGGCAACGACAATCCGTATACCGTCTGCGTCGGGTTGCAAGATAACAGCGCCTGGTGCGGGCCTTCGAACTCACTCGACCCCTCGGGTATCCAGAACAAGTATTGGATTTCCACGACGGGCGGCGACGGGCAGTGGGCGATTCCCGAGCCCGACGATCCGGATTGGATTTGGTCGGATTCCCAAGACGGCAGCCTCGGCGTCTTCAACCGCGTCACCAAAGACGGCTGGTCTGCCGATCCCTATCCGCAGACTGCGAAGGAATCGTGGACGCCGGCGACCTCGAAATACCGGTTCAACTGGGAGTCGCCGATTGCGTTTGCGCCGTGGCGATCGCCCGGCGGCAGCACGATCGCGTGGTACGGCGGGAACGTCGTCTTTCAAACGACCGACCGCGGCCATTCGTGGACGGTTATCAGTCCCGATCTCACGCGCAACATCAAGGAACACCAGCAGCCCGCGGGCGGCCCGATCACGCACGACGTTTCGGGCGCCGAGTATCACGATACGATTCTCGATATCGAAGGATCGCAGCTGCGTCGTGGAGAGATCTGGGTTGGAACCGACGACGGACTCGTGCAGCTCACACGTGACGGCGGAAAACGTTGGACGAACGTGACTCCGCCGGGGGCGCCGCAGTACGCTCGGTTCGCAACCGTCGCGCCCTCGACGCTCGTTGCCGGAACTGCATACGCGACGGCGGACGGGCATTACACCGGCGATAGCGCGCCGTATGCGTTCGTGACCCACGATTACGGAGCGCACTGGACGAAGATCGTCAACGGGCTGCCCGCCGATCAGTGGGCACGTTCGATCCGTCCGGATATCCGCACGCGCGACCTCGTCTATCTCGGCACCGAACAGGGAATCTGGATCTCGTTCGACGGCGGCTCAACCTGGCAAGCGTTCCAGAACGACCTTCCGGCGGCGTCCGTTCGCGACATTCGGATGCAGCCGCAATACGACGACCTCGTCATCGCGACGCACGGCCGCTCGGCATACATCATGGACGACATGACGCCGGTCCAGCAGCTCGCACGGGCGGTTGCGCGTGGAAACTGGCTCTTTACGCCTCGCCAAGCCTACGAATGGACGCTCACCGAAAACGACGAGGGCACGTATACGAACTACGCGGCGGATAACCCGCCCTACGGCGTAACGACTACGTTCTATCAGAACGCGAAACAGAAGAATGCGCCGTCGCTGCAGATTCTCGACGCGCGTGGACGCGTGATTCGCAGCATCGCGGGAACGCATAAGGTTGGCAATAAGGACGTCCCGTATATTTCCAACAAAGTCGGGTTGAACCGCTACACCTGGGATTTCAGTGTCAATGGCCCGGTGCGGTGGAACGCCGGAAACGACTTCTCGAAAGGGCCCGAGAGCGGACCCGGCGTCGTGCCCGGCGACTACTCGGTGAGGATGACGCTCGGCGGCCACACGGACGTGGCGCACTTTAAGGTGCTGCCCGATCCGCGCTCGCGCTTCACGCAAGCCGACTACCAGCGCGCCTTCGACAGCGCGATGCGCCAAATGGGGGTGCTCTCGCAAGTCGACACGATGCTCAACACCCTCGACGATCTGAAAAAGGGGATCGCTACGGCGCTGGCAGCGGCGAAGACGGCGAACAACGCCGCGCTAACGGCGAAACTGCAAGATGCTGAGAACGCGCGGCAGACGCTGTTCGACTCGCTCGCCGTGAACATCCGCGGCGAAGGAACCGAGGACGAAGGCAAACTTCACGAAGACGTGCTCGGCGCGTACTTCTCCTCGCAAACGATCGTCACGCCGGCGAATCAAAACTTCCTGGCGCGCGTCGACGTCGAGTATCGTGCCGGCATCACACGTTATAACGCGTTCGTCTCCGGCGTACTTCCCGGCGTCAACTCGGCCTTACAGCAAGCCGGAATAAAGGCACTCCCAACCGCCAAACCGATCAACGGATAATCCCATCCAGGCAAAACCCCCGCAACGAGCCTGAACTCGCTGCGGGGGTTTGCGATGTGAACTCCTTAGAACGCCCCTACACCATTAGGCGTTCCCAATCCGGTCGGCCCGTCGTAGCCGATTTCGCCGGTGCAAAGGTAGCTGGGCACGCAGCTTCCGTTGTTGCCGCTGGTCACGTCGTAGAGATCGCTGGGATTCGCGTACGCGATCGAGGCGGGAATGCCGGCGGTGTTACCGGAGAGCGCATAGATCGCGGCGATTGCGGGAGAGCCGACGCTCGTTCCGCCCCAGACTTGCCAGCCTGGTGCTTCGCCGTCGCCCGCAAGCGACTCATAGACCGCGACCCCGGTTTCGGGATCGGCCTCGTAGGCGAGGTCAGCGTCGATGCGATTGGTACAGCCGCCGAGCTGCTGCTCGATGGGAGCCTGCCAGGTGCTTTCCGGAATGTACTGGCTGCAGCCGCTGCCGGCGCCGCCCCAAACGGTCTCGGAGTATCCGCGGGAACCCTGCGCGGTAAAGAGCGAGGTGCCCCCGACCGACGTAACCGTGTTGGCCGCCGACGGGAAGATTACGCCGTAACCGCCGTCGCCCGACGAAGCGGTAATCGCGATGCCGGGGTGATGGAAGAGACGCTCTTGTGACGGCTTCTCACCCTTGAATTCGCTGCCGCCCCAGCTGTTCGAGATCGCCATCGGATGGAACTTTGCAGCGGTGCGCTCGGCTTTGCCGAGGCTCGTGCTCGCCTGGACGACCAGAATTTTGCAGTTGGGACAATTCGCGGAAACCATGTCAACGTCGAGCGCTTGCTCGGCGAGCCATCCTTTGATGATCGGGGGATGCGGCTTTTTTTTGCCGGATTGATTGACGATTTCCAGGCAGTGATTGTGCGTGTTGCACGGCGGAAGACCGAACTGTTTGCGATAGACCTCGAGGTCGGCGTTCAGTTTGGGGTAGCCGCCGGCTTCAACCACCGCGACGAGGCCGCCGGGATTTTTCTTCGCGGCTTGGGTGATGTTATACGCGGCTTGGAGCTGCGACGGCCCCCATCCCTGCACCGAACCCGCCTGGCCGCGTTCGGAGCGCGGGGCGCGAGACGTGTCTCGCAGACCGATGGCCAAGCAACGCGCTTCGCCGAAGGTGAGGGCTGGACAGGCCGGGATATATGCGCCGGTCGCGATCTGCCGCGTAACGTAGGAGGCATCGTGGACCGGCATCGAGCTGCCGTTTGAGACTTGGGAGAGCGGGGAGGGGGTCACGCCGGCACCGCTGCTGCAGCCCGCCGCGAGCGCGGCAACGAGAATGAATGCGGACGAGCGGACGAGAGTGCCCCTGAAGAATTCGATTCGCATCATTGTACCTTTCAAATTACGGGCCTAGCGAACGATCGGAACCTGGCGCGAATTTATGGGTCAGGCGACCGCCCCCTTTACCTTACGGAGTGATAACGGGCTCGGCGAGATCTTCGTTGCTCAAACCGTTGTTCGTTGAATGAACGCGCTCTCTGCCGTCAAAACCGTCGAAGAATGATGATCCTCCCGACGGTCCTACTCGCGGCTGCGGCATATGCGAATCTTTCCTGGCGCTCGATCGGGCCGGCGGTCGCCGGCGGGCGCGTCGCCGCGGTCGCCGGAACGCCGCAGGACGACCAGCTTTACTACCTTGGAACCGCGGGAGGCGGCGTGTGGAAGTCGAGCAACGGCGGTGCCACATGGGAGCCGGTCTTTGAGAAGCAAGACGTCGCCGCGATTGGGGCGGTCGCCGTCGATCCGACGAACGAGCGCGTTGTCTGGGCCGGAACGGGTGAAGCGAATCCGCGCAACGACGTTAGCTACGGCGACGGTCTCTACAAATCGACCGATGGGGCGAAGAGTTGGACGCGCGTGGGATTGGCCGGCGTCTGGAGCATCTCGCGAATCGCCGTCGATCCGCGCAACGCAGAGCACGTCGTCGTCGGCGCATTCGGCGATCCGTTCAAGGACTCATCCGATCGCGGAGTCTACGTGACGTTCGACGGCGGCAGAACGTGGCGGAAGTCGCTCTATCTCGGCCCGTCGAGCGGTGCGAGCGACATCGCGATGAACCCGGCGGATCCGAACGTCGTGTACGCGGGGATGTGGCACTTTCGCCGCGTTCCGTGGACGTTTACGAGCGGCGGCTCGGACGACGGACTCTACAAATCGAGCGACGGTGGGCGCACCTGGAAACGCCTGACCGGCAACGGCCTTCCCTCTGGGCTTACCGGACGAATCGGCCTGGCGATTGCCCCGAGCCGTCCGAATCGCGTCTTCGCACTGATCGAAGCGAAGGGCGGAATCCTCTGGCGCTCCGACGACGCGGGCGCGCACTGGACGATGACCAGCGACGATACCCTGGTCGACCAGCGTCCCTTTTATTTCACGCACATCGCGGTCGATCCGCGCAATCCAAATCACGTCTATGCCGTATCCGAGATGCTTTCAGAGAGCAAGGACGGCGGAAAGAAGTTTACCGAGATCGCGAAGGGCGTGCACGTCGATTACCACGCGATCTGGATCGATCCGACGAACGCAAAACGCGTCATCGTCGGTGAAGACGGCGGCTACGCGCTGACGACCGATTTGGAGCATTGGTCCTTCTCGCGCAACCTGACGATTGGACAGATCTACCACATCGGGCTCTCTAACGAGAACCCATACATGGTCTGCGCGCCGTTTCAAGATAACGGCGGCTTCTGCGGTCCCGAGAATTCGCTCGACAACGAAGGCATTCTCGACCGGCACTGGATTGACGTCATCGGCGGTGACGGCATGTGGATCGTCCCCGATCCACTCGATCCGCGCTACATCTGGACCGACTTGGAAGATGGTGCGCTCACGATTTTCGATCGGAAGACCGAGCTCAGCCGCTTCGTCCGTCCGTACGATTCCTTTCCCGGAAGCTTTCTCGGGCCGTTCGATCTGCGCACGGTGCCGTACCGTTTCAACTGGGACGCACCGATCGCATTTGCTCCATGGGACGGCCACCTTGGCTGGTTTGGCGGCAACGTCGTCTTTCAGTCGGCGGATCGCGGCGAAACGTGGAGCGCGATCAGCCCCGATCTGACGCGGAATATCAAGGAGCACCAAGCGCCGGCGGGCGGACCGCTGGCGAAGGACGTTTCGGGAGCGGAATACTCCGATACGATTCTCTACATCGAAGGCTCCGCAATCGACCGCGGCGAGATTTGGGTGGGGACCGACGACGGTTACGTGCAGATGACGCGCGACGGCGGCACGCATTGGAGCAACGTTACGCCACCCGGTGCGCCGGAGTACGCGCGGATCGAGGCGACCGCACCGTCGCCGCTGACGGCCGGAACCGCATATATCGTTGCGGACAACCACCGCGTGGGCGACTACGCGCCGTACCTCTACGTCACGCGCGACTACGGTGCAACCTGGTCGAAAATCGTCGACGGCTTGCCGCCGAATCAGTACGTGCGCACGGTCCGGCCCGACACTCGCAATCCGTACGTGCTCTATGCCGGAACCGAAGGCGGGATTTGGATCTCACTCGACGGCGGCGCGCATTGGCAAGACTTCCGGCTCAATCTGCCGGCGGTCTCGGTGCGCGACATTCGCATACAACCGCAGTTCGACGATCTCGTCATCGGCACGCACGGCCGTGACGCTTGGATACTCGACGATCTCACCTCGATTCAGCAGCTTGGAAATGCGCACGGCGCAACGCTCTTCGCACCGCGAGCTGCCTACGAGTACCACTACCATTCGAACGATCTTGGGATCTACACGCGATTCTCCGGAGATAATCCGCCGAAGGGTGCGATTCTCGACTACTATCAGAGCGCATCGCAGAAGAATCCGCCGGAGCTTCAAGTTCTCGATGCGAGCGGCCGCGTGATCCGCACCGTGAAGGGTACCCACAAAGTCAAAGGCAAGACCGAACCGTACCTGCCGAACAAGACCGGGATCAATCGTTACCTTTGGGATTTCACGGAAGATCCGCCTCTAAAGTGGTACGGCGCACCGCGAGAGGAGTACCAAGGACCGAAGACCGGACCGGTCGTCGTTCCCGGAACGTATCGGATTCGTCTCTCGCTCGGCGATCAAACGCTCGAACAGAGCGTCGCCGTCAAGCCCGATCCGCGCGACGAGTGGACGACGGCGCAGTATCAAGCCGGTTACGCCTACGCCCAGAAGTACTCGGTAATCTACGGCAACATCGATGACGCGCTCAACCATCTCGATACGATCAAGAAGTCGCTGACCGCCGCCGCAGCGGCAGCGAAGAACGACCCGTCGATCGAGCAACAGGTATCGTCGGCGCAGTCCGAGTGGCAGCCCGTTTTCGATGCCTTTACGGCCGATTACAAGAACGACGAAGATTCGATCCAGCGTCCGGGGTCGCTACGAGAGTCGGTCCCGCGAACGGGGTTCGGCGCTGCGCTTCCGCCGACCGCCGCGCAGATCGAATTTTCAAAGCGTTTCGATACCGCCTATGCCGCCGCGATGAATGGTTACAATGCCTACGTGAGTTCCCTTGCGTCGCTGCAGGCGGCGCTGAAGAAGGCCGGCCTCAAACCGATCGACGGAGCGAGCGCGCTAACGCCGTAGCGTTATTCGTAGTCGGGCGCTCGCCAATCGTCGGTAAAGGGCTGCATGAAGAACTTCGGCGGATGCGGCGCACGGATATGGACGAACGGCCGCGGCTGCTGCAAGAAGTCGAAGCAGTCGACGGCGGGTGAGGTCGCGCGCTTGTCGGCTTTGGAGAGCTGTGAAAGCCCCCAGAGGTCTTCGGCGAAACGCAGCACACTTGCGGTTTCGTACTGCACGTGCGAGACGTAGTTTTTCTTCGCATACGGCGAGATCACGAGCAGCGGAACGCGAAATCCGAGGCTGTCGCGGTCGAGATACGGCGGCTTAACGTGGTCGTAGAGACCGCCCCAGTCGTCCCACTGCACGAAGATCGCGGTGGAGTCCCAGAATTTGCTCTGGCCGACCGTATTGACCAGCGCGGAAACCCACGATGGGCCGTACCCGCCGGGGCAGTTCACGTGATCTGAGTCATCGCAGACCGGCGTAATCCACGTAAAGTCCGCAAGCTTTCCGGCGCGCACGTCGGTGATGAATTTCCAGTTCGGCGAGATCACGTCTTTGCTCCAATCGGGGCCCTCGCGGATATGCTTGACCGCCTGATATCCCGACCATTCCGCGCCGTCGTCGCTCGAGGCGCTGCCGTAGGCCGCGGCATAGAAGCGCCACGAAAGCTTTGCGCGGTCGAGCTCGTCACCGAGCGTCTGATAGTCGTAACACGGCTTGAGAATCGGTTGGGTTATTTTGCGCTCCGGCGTAATCGTTGCAACCTTGTCGTAACCGCCGCCGCCGCAACCCCACGCTCCGCCAGGAAGATCGACGCTCCAGTCGGCCTGCGCGGCGATGATGTATTGATGCGCCACGAAGCTCTCGTCGAGCTGCGATTGAAACATATGGTCGGCGAGCACCCATTGGTGCGCCATGTCGAAGTATGGCTTGGACTGGTCGTGCGGAACGTAAACATACTCGGGATTTTGTGGGCCGCCTCCAGACTCTTCATTGTTGAATCCGTCCATCCGGCAGTCGGTTCCCGGGAGCTTTCCCGTCCCGTTGCAGGCCGCGAACATTGCTTCCGCCGAGTGATCGATGACGTACCACGCCGAGAGGCTCACGGGCTTCAGCGCGATGGTCTCGCCCTTCGAGTTCTTCCCGCTCGAAACGGTGTCGGCGCCCGGATAACCTTGGAACATATTGTCGAAACTGCGGTTCTCTTGAATGATGTAGACGATGTGCTTGATTTTGCCTGCGCCGGTCGTGGTGAGCGCGCGCAAAGGCGCTCCGTTCTGCATGTATGGTAAGGATGATTGCGAACCAGAACAACCGGCGAGCGCGAGTGAGAGAATTGCCGCAAACGGCAAGGCCGAAAAGCGCTTCATGATCTCCGCACTATGCCGCACTCGGGGTGGCTTCCTTCCCGAACGGAGCTACGTAAAGCATCGTTTGAGAAAACTCTCGTGGCGATATGACGAGCTCTTCCCGAAGTGGACGATTGCGAGATCGAGCGAAGGCACGAGATAGAGTGCCTGTCCTGCGGAGCCGCTCGCATAGAACAGATCGTCGGGCACTCCGCGCACGTGCAGCCACCACCCAAGCCCATAGCGCTGATTGGCCGCCGAGGCTACGAAGCAATCCCCTAGTTCCGAATGATTGGCGAGGACAAAGCGGCCATACGCCAGCCAGTCCAACGGAGTCAGCGACGCGCCCGTCGGCAACGGGTGCGTTCCATCGGCGAGAGTGCGCCACCGCGCGATGCGAACTCCCGCGCGATCGAGGACGCGCTCGCGCAAATACTCTTGCGGCGTCATCGCGCGCGGGGCGAGTTTGTTCGCCATAACCGCACCAAAGATCTGGAGCGGAATGCCGCCGTAAACGAAACGCGTTCCCGGTTCGTCGCGCAGCGGCGTGGCCAACGCGCGATCGTAGGTCGGCACGCTCGCTCCTAAACCGCCGAACCCGAAGCCCGAGGTCAGCGAGAGGAGCATTCGGATCGTCACGCGCCGTTTCCACGGGTCTTCGCGCCACGAGGCGATTGTCTCGGCGACCGGTTCGTCGAGTGCGAGCAGCCCGTCGGCGGCGGCGTACGTTGCCGCGACGCCCCAGAAGCTCTTCGTTCCGCTGTAGAGCGGATGAGGGACGTCCGGTCCGTGGCCCGCACCGAACTCCTGCGCGAGTAGGTCGCCGCGCCGGATCGCGAGTGCGTGCAGCCCGTGCTTGTGCGCGTATTCCAGCGCCGCCGGCATATTGAGCGCGAGGTCCATTGGAGGAGCGTTCGTACGCGGCTTGCAAAAGCGCCTTCATGCGGTCGTACGTTTTGTTGGTTGCGTCGGTCGCCGCGCTTGGAGGCTTGCTCTTCGGCTACGACACCGGCGTCATCTCCGGTGCGATTCTCTTCATTACGAAGGACTTCGCGCTCGAAACGCGGCTGCAGGCCTTCACCATCAGCGTCGTGCTGATCGGATGCATGGCCGGCGCGGCGGTCGCCGGCGGCGTTGCCGACCGTATCGGGCGACGGCGCACGCTGCTCGCTGCGGGTCTGATATTTCTGGCCGGCGCGCTCGTTTCGGCGCTGACGCCGAACGAGACCGTTCTGCTCGTCGGCCGCCTCATCGTCGGCATCGGCATCGGGTTCAGCTCGGTGGTTGCGCCGCTCTACATTTCCGAGGTGGCGCCCGCTTCATCGCGAGGCGCGCTCGTTTCGCTCTATCAATTCGCGATTACGGTCGGCATCTTGGCCGCGTATCTCATCGATTACGCACTGGCGGGCAGCGCGCAATGGCGTTGGATGCTCGGATTGGCCGTTATACCGTCCTTCATTTTGATAGGCGGAATGCTGGCGATGCCCGAGAGCCCGCGCTATCTCTTTAAAATCGCGTTCGGCGAGAAGGCCCGGGAGGAGCTTGCGCGGATCTACGACGATCCCGCCGAGATCGACCGCGAGCAAGAGTCCATTCTCACAAGCCTCGCGACCAAAGGCGCCGGCATCGAAGCCTTCGCGCAGCCGGCGGTGCGGCTTGCGCTCTTCATCGGCATCTCCCTTGCCGTGCTGCAGCAGATCACCGGCATCAACACCGTCATCTACTATGGCCCGCAGATCTTTCAGATGGCCGGGATAGGATCGGCCTCAGCTTCGATCCTCGCGCAGACGCTCGTCGGCACCGTCAACTGCGGCATGACGCTCGTCGCGATCTTCTTCGTCGACCGCATCGGGCGAAAGCCCTTGCTCTATGCGGGCCTTGCGGGAATGTTCGTGGCGCTCGCGGCGCTGGCGACCGCTTTCACGAGCCAACATCTCTCGGGATCGCTGAGCACCATCGCGCTCGTCAGTATGATGGTCTACGTCGGATGTTTTGCGTTCAGCCTCGGCCCGATCGTCTGGCTTTTGATCTCGGAAATTTTTCCGCTCCGCGTTCGCGGGTTGGGGATGTCGCTCTCGACGCTTGCCAACTGGGTCGGCAACTTTCTCGTCTCGCAATTCTTTCTCACGATGGTCGACCGTTTGGGGCGTCCGGTGACGTTTGGGATCTACGCAGTCCTCTGCCTCCTCACGATACTCTTCGTGCGTTCGATGGTCCCCGAGACGAAGCAGGAACTACTCGAGCAAGTTCACGTCGGCGCATAATCCCGTGCAGCGGCCGCACCTCAGCATCGTTATTCCGGTCTACAACAACTGGTGGCTCACGGCACGATGTCTGCGCGAACTCGACCGCTTACGCGGATCCAGCGCGATCTCGTTCGAGACGATCGTCGTCGACAACGCGTCACGCGACGAAACGCCGGAAGCGATTGCGAGCTTCCCATGGGTCCGCTACGTGCGCAACGAGACGAACCGGAACTTCGCCGGCGCCTGCAACGATGGTGCGCGCCTGGCCACCGCCCCGCTGACGCTTCTGCTCAATAACGACGCCTATCCGCTCGGCGATGCGCTCGCTCCGCTCGTCCGAGTTTTCGAACGTGCCGACGTCGTCATTGCCGGTGGGGCGCTCTTCTTCGAAGATGGCCTCACGCAGGCCGCAGGAATGGTCGTGCTTCCGAACGCGCACTGGCATTATTTCTGTCGGAACCTTCCGGCTACACTCGATGAGGTCGACCGGTCGCGCGACGCGCTCGGCGTCTCCGGGGCCGCGATGGCCTTTCGCACGCAGTGGTTTCTCGAGAACGGCGCGTTCGACGAATCCTTCATCAACGGATTTGAAGACGTCGATCTCTGTCTGCGCGCTCGGGAGCAGGGGCGCGTCATCGCATTTGTTGCCGACGCGCGATTCGCGCACTACGAGGCGGCCTCGGCCGGCCGCTTCGCCCGCGAAAAAGAGAACGAGCAGCGGTTCTTCGCGCGATGGTCGCAGACGATGGGAAGCTTGACGCGCACCGCGCGGGGTAGCGTCGGCGCCATTGCGGTCTACGCCCGACGTGACGAAGACGAGCTGCTCGCAGCGTCGCGAGCCGATCTCGAAGCCGCGTTGCGCTCCTTCGGGCATCCGGTCGTGCACGGCGGAATCGCCGCATGGCGGCGTGCCGACCGTCGTTTTCGTCACGCCGCGTCGCTCGCGTGGTTTGCGGATGCCGCCACGCCCCCCGGCATTGCGATCCACCGAGAGGACGATGCGGCAACAATCCGCACGGTGGGGGCGGTCGAACTCGAGGCGCCCTGGCTGCCGTGCGCGTCGCCCGATCGTCTCGACTCTCTGCGCGTGCGGCGTTCCGACGATGCCTCGTGTCGTACCGTCGGTATCGCGGGGGATGTGCGTGGCGAGATTGCGGCGCGCGTGGCTGGGCTCGGTTATCCGGTGCAGCGCGCTACGGCGGAGATGCTGCTCCGCGGCGGCGTCGAGCTCGCCTGCGTGGTCCATGCGGGCCTGACCGACGATGCGGCTTTCGGAAACGTGCTGCTCGCGCAAGCCGGCTTGCCGGCTGTCGTTGCGAATGCGGCGTTGCGCCGCATTTTTGCCGAGGATGTTGCGATCGTGTGCGAAGCGGCGGAGTCTGCTCCATCGGTCGCGCGCTTGGTCGAAGATCCGGCGCTGCGCCTTCGTTACGGCACGCTCGTCGCCGCCGATTCGCGGCGGCGATTCTCGCCACGCCGCAGCGCGATCCGTGTCGTCGACCTGCTCTGCGCGGCGCGGTTCGGACTCGAGCGTCCCGGCGTCGCGCGCAGCAACACGCCGCTGTAGTCTCGCAACCGCTGGGAAAAGGTGCGGGGCCGGCCCTATCGAAAAACGGCGGCCCACGTCGCGTGCGGAGTTGGCAGTATGCGCTTTCACCGAGAATCATTTCGACCGAGCGTTGCTCTCTTGACGCTCTTGATCGCGGGTTGTGCGATCTCGAATAATCCCGCAACGCCCGGCGTCGCCGCTGCGGTCGCGGCCGGTGCAACGAAATCCTCGAGCGAAGTCGTGCTCGTCAGGTTTAGAAGTCGAACGTATCGCGCCGATCTCGCGTCACCCCTCACGCCCGATGGTGCCGGCAACTATTACGGAACGACGCTCGATGGCGGCCACGGATTCGGCACGCTGTACGAACTCTCTCCGAAAGGTAAGGGTCGCTGGCACGAATCCGTTCTTCACACGTTCGAGGATTATCTCGATGGAGGGTATCCGGGAGTTACGCCGCTGATTCTCGACAGGCACGGAGACGTGTACGGAACGGCATATAATGGCGGCCGGAATGAACTTGGCGTCGCATTCAGATTTCATCGGACCGCGAGCGGCTGGGTTGAAAACGTGCTGCACGATTTTGGAAACGGCGATGCCTATCCATTCGATAGCCTGATCATGGGCCCGGGCGGCAATCTGTACGGAACCGATAACATCTACCATGACGGCGGTGCCATTACCGAAGGCGTCTACGAGATTCGCCCTTCGCGCGGAGCCTGGGAATACAAAATCATTTGGGACCAGGGCGTGGACGCCGCCAACGGCGGAAGCGGCGGATTGGTCCTCGATGCTCGTGGTAATATTTTTGGAGTTTCGAGCGGATTTCTCGAGCCGGCAGTCGTCTTCGAGCTCAAACCGGCGAAGCACGGCTGGAGTCCCGTCATCCTGTACACGTTCCAAGATGTCGGCGTCTATCCGGACGGCGCACCGGTGCTCGATCGGGCGGGGAACATCTACGGCACGACGGCCGCCGGAGGGTCACGCAAGCAAGGAACGATCTACAAACTGAGTCCCTCAAAAGGCAGACCGTGGAAGCTGAAAACGCTCTACGGCTTCAATGGCGGCGCGGATGGGAGCGAACCGTTCGCAGGCGTAACCTTCGATGCCTCGGGCAACATCTACGGTACGACACTCAAGGGCGGTACATCGAATTTCGGAACCGTCTATGAGCTGACGGCCGGCAGTCACAACGAAAAGCTTTTGTGGAGTTTCGACGGCAAGGACGGAAGCGAACCGTTCGCTCCCGTCGTCTTGGACCGCTCCGGCAACCTTTTCGGAACGACGACGTCGGGGGGCGGCGGCAAGCACTGCTACGGCGCGGAAGGTTGCGGGAACGCTTTCGAAATCGCTCGCTAGCCCGTTCCGTAACCGCCGCCGCCCGGCGTTTGCACCGTTAGCACGTCGCCCGGCTCGAATGCGAAGCTTGTCTTTGCCGGCAACGGACGTTCGATGCCGTCACGCGTGAGCGAGTGGCGGCCGAGCCCGCCCGCCTCGCCGCCGAGCGCGCCGGGCGCTCCGCGCGTGTGACGATCTGCAAGCAGCGTCGCGTGCGCCGAACCCTCCACGAGTTCGATCGCGCGAATCAAGCCGCTACCGCCCCGCCGCCGTCCGGCGCCGCCGGTTCCCTCCGCGATCTCGTAGCGCACCACGCGCAGTGGATACTCGCGCTCGATCGCTTCGATCGGTGTATTGAGGGTGTTCGTCATGTGGCAGTGGATCGCGTCGATCCCATCGCGTGCCGGACGTGCGCCCATTCCGCAACCATTCGTTTCGTAGAATGCCCAGGTATCGCCGTTTGGTCGTGTCCCGCCGAGCATCACGTTGCTCATGGTTCCGCCGCTCGAGGCCGGCACGCGATCGGGCGCGGCCTGCGCCAGCGCCTGTAAGACGACGTCGGCATTGCGCATGCTGGTCTCCACGTTACCGCCGGAGACGGGCGCGGGCCGGCGTGGGTTGAGCAGCGATCCTTCGGGTGCGACGACCTCGACCGGTCGAAAGCAGCCCTCGTTCATCGGAATCGTCGGATCGGTTACCGCGCGCAGTGCATAATGCACGCCCGAGAGGGTGACGCCGAAGACCGCGTTGAGCGGAAACGGGACCTGCGCGCAGGTCCCGGAATAATCGAGGCGCGCGCAGCCCTCTTCGAGGGTAAGCCGCAGCGCGATGCGCAAGCGCGGTTCGCCGGAGCGATCCTCGAGATAATCTTCCGCGGCAAAGGTGCCGTGGCCGATCGACGTCAGCGCTGCGCGCATGCGCCGTTCGCTCTCGTCGAGGATGCGTTCGATTGCCGCATCGAGCGTTTGCGCGCCATACCGTTCGTAAAGCTCGAGCAGCCGGCGTTCGCCGGTGTAGTTGCCGGCGACTTGCGCGCGCAGATCGCCGCTGCGCGCGTCCGGAGTGCGCGAGTTCGCTCGGAAGAGACCGACGATCTCGTCGAGAACGCAGTCACCGCGGACGAGCCGCACCGGCGCGGCGACGAATCCTTCAGCGAAGAGATCGGCGGCCTCGACCGGCATCGATCCGGGCACCGAGCCGCCAACGTCGGCATGATGCGCCTTGTTCGCGGCGTAACCGATCAGCTGGCCGCGCGCGAAAACCGGTCGCACCAGGGTGACGTCGTTGAGATGCGTTCCGGCGATGTAGGGATCGTTTGCGACCCACATTTCGCCGTCGCGCGCCCCGCCGTGATCGCGCTCGACGATCTCCAGCATGCGGTGCAGTCCCCACGGCAGCGATCCGAGGTGAACGGGAATATGTTCGGCCTGCGCGATCAACCGTCCACACCGATCGAAGAGCGCGCACGAATGGTCGAGCCGTTCCTTGATGTTCGGTGAATACGCGGCGTTTCGGACAGCGATGCCCATCTCTTCGGCCGCGTAAACGAGCGCGTTCTTGATGACCTCGGTGGTGATGGGATCGGTCACGCGTCGTTCCTTCGCTGCAACAGCAGCAGATCGCCCTCGACGCTTAGATTCCACCCCGGCGCGACGTAGGTCGTGCTGTCGTAGGCTTCCACGATTGCCGGTCCCTCGATGCACGCTTCGGGGCCGAGTGCGGCCCGCTCGAAGACCGGCGCCTCGACGAACGCTCCGCCAACCCAGAGAGGGCGGTGTTGCGTGGCTCCGCCTCGCTTCGGGAGGTTGCGCTCAGCTTTTCGACTCCGCGTACTTCGTACGCTAGGCTCAGCACGACAAGCCGGCGAGGATGCGACGCGGCCGTTTGCCGTCAGGCGCGCGCCGATGATTTCGACAATTTCACCCGGCACATCGTAACCGTATCGCGCGCGGTGCGCCGCGTGAAAGTGCTGCTCGACCGCGTCCCGCGCGCGGTCGTATGGAATCGTGAGCTCGAAGCTCTGTCCGCGATAGCGCGCGTCGTACTCGCGGCGAAACGAGATCGTCGGCGCATCGGCACCTTGCTCGACGAGACCGGCTCGCGCGCGCTCTTCGCGTGCGGCGAATCGGCGCTCCATTTCCTCCGCGTCGATATCGCCCGTCGAGGCGAGAACCGATCGCACGTCGCTCGTTCCAACGTGTGCACCCAGCAGGCCGCACGCGGAGAAGATTCCGGGATGTGCGGGAACGATCGCCTGCTCGATGCCGAGCTCGGCGGCGAGCGCACAGACGTGCAGCGGACCGCCCCCGCCGAACGCAACGAGTGTGAAGTAGCGCGGATCGAGACCGCGCTCGATCGTCACGATGCGCAGCACCTTGGCCATCGCATCGTCGACGAGCGTGACGATCCCCGCCGCCATCGCCTCCGCGCTCATCTCGAGTTCGCGCGCAAGCACGTCGATCGCGCGTCGCGCGCGCGCTGCATCGACGGCGAAGGCGCCCCCAAGCAAATGCCGCGGATTGAGCCGTCCGAGCACCAGATTAGCGTCCGTGACGGTCGCGCGATCCGATCGGCCGTAGCATGCCGGGCCCGGGTCGGCACCCGCCGAGAGCGGTCCGACGCGCAGCGAACCGCCCTCGTCGATCCAGGCGATTGTGCCGCCGCCCGCGCTTACCTCCGCCAAATCGACGAACGGAAAGCGAACGGGATAGCCGCTCCCCTTCACCGCGCGTCCGCTATGCGTCCGTCCGGCAGCCTCGAACTCGCTCGCAACCAGCGCGACGCCGTCGATGATCGCGCCGGCCTTTGCCGTCGTTCCGCCCATATCGAACGAGAGCAGCCGCTGCGCCTGCAGCCGCGTGCCGAGCTCCGCTGCTGCGATCGCGCCGCTCGCCGGTCCGCTCTCGATAATCGCTGCGGGGCGGGCGACGACTTGCGACGCGGCCGCCATTGCTCCGTCGCTGCGCATCACGTAGAGCGGCGCGGTGAAGCGGTTTGCTTGCAGCTCGCGCTGCAACCGTTCGAGATAGCGCTCGACGATCGGCGTGAGTACGGCGTTGACGACGGTGGTCGAGCAGCGTTCGTATTCGCGGTACTCCGGATCGACCTCCGAGGAGCGCGTCACGCGCAGACCGGGAATCGCCGCGCCGAGCGCTTCGGCGAGACGGCGCTCGTGCACGTCGTTAGCGTACGAATGCAGCAAGCAAATCGCGACGGCCGCGACATCCCTCTGCGCGATCTCACTGCAGACGCGCTCGATCGATTCGTCGTCGAGCGGTACGAGCACGTGGCCGAGGTGGTCGATGCGCTCCGCAACGGTCAGCCGGTCTTCGCGGGCGACGAGCGGGTGCGGGCGTTCGACGAAAAGGTTGTAGACTTCGCTGCGGTTTTGGCGACCGATCTCAATGACGTCACGAAAACCGCGGGTGGTTACCAGCGCGATGCGCGGCAACTCGAGGCCAAGCTGCCCGAGGAGGGCGTTGGTAGCAATCGTCGTCGCGTGCCCGAGAAACTCGATCGAGAGAATCTCGTCGTATCGCGATACGAGTTCCGCAAGCGCGTCAATCACGGCGCGGTGCGGCTCGCGCGGGGTGCTCGGGACCTTCTGCACGACGAGCTTGCCGCTCCATAGTTCCAGCGCGGCAAGATCGGTAAAGGTACCGCCGACGTCGATCCCCACGCGTAGAGCGTGCCGCTCCATACGCCGTCGCTTCGACGGCGCACCCGCACGGGCTCCTAAAACGTTATGCTATAACTGCCGTTGGACGGATTACAGTTCGAGCCCTGACGCATATCGAGCCGGAATCTGACCGTCGTCGTGCCCCGACCGGCATCGGCCGAACGAGTCCAATCGTAGCCGAAGGTGTACGACTTCCCGACCGCCAGCGGCGGTATGCCGCGATCGTCGCGCTTGACCGTATCGACGTAGATATCGACGAATTGCAACGTGTTCGAGGGTTGCCCTTGACCTCCGAGGTTCATCACCGTGCCGGAGAGGTGGTAGACGTCGACGGTGCCGCCGTTGGTGACGTTCTTCACGACAACGGACGTAATCGATGGATTCGGACCGGCGCAGGTCGCCGCGCGAGCCGCCGCAGGCAGGAGTGTCAAGGCGCAGAGTGCGCCGGCGAAGATGCGCATCGTCATGTAAATACCTCCGGCCTATACCGTGATGACCGCGCCTTTATGCGCGGCACAACTATTCGACGCCGACGCCACCGGGCGCAGCTCAAAGGCGAGCGGGGAGGTCCATTTTCCAGCCTGTGACGACCGCGGCCAGATGTAATTGACCGTATACGATTCGCCCGGCGCCAGCGGTGGTATGCCGCGGTCATCGAGCCGGCCCCCATACTGTTCAACATCGACGAACTGCAAGACGTCGCCCGGCTGCCCCGAGCTTCCGAGATTCGTTACCGTCGCCGTGACGTGATAGAGGTTGAGGTACGGGGTATGGCTGACATTGCGCAGCGAGACGGACGTGACCGTGGGGTTTGCCCCGTCGCAGCTGCCGGCCGCAAACGCGGCAACCGGCGTTGCGGCGACGGCGAAGACGAGCGTGACTGCAATGCGATTCATCGGCTGCTTCCTCCAATACCCGAGCGTTGTCTTGCATCTATACCCGGGCGCTCCAGCGAGCGAAACATTGCCGTAGCGACCGGCAAGCGGCGGTTAGCCGGTGCCGTTATCGTGGGATGCCCGTTCGCGCAGAACCGCCAGCTCGCGCGCCTGGCGCTCGGCAATTCGGCGCCAGCGGCGGCCCTCGCGCTCCACACGTGCCGTCTCCAAATGGTCGTACGCAATCCCGGCCGCGACACCCATCGCTTCGAGGGAGGCTGCCTCGTCGGGATCGATGTCTTCGCCGTTGGCGTGGACGCTATAGAGAGCAACGGCCTCGAGATGAGCCCGCATAAAAATTGGTATCGCGAGCGCGGGGTCGTCTGCGTGCAAGCGCAGCGCACGGCGATGCCCTTGAAGCTGCAACGCGATGCGCCGGTCGAGCACGTTGCCGTCGCAGAAAAAATTTCCCGATTGGTCGCGCCGAAAGAGCTCGGCCGAGATCAACGCGTAGGCGTGAATCGGTTCCGCGACGAGCGCGGCTTCGACGGCAGCATCGTTCTCCGCGTACGGCAGGCCTGCCGTAACGCTCGCCATGTGACGTTCGGCGAGATGGCGCCGGCGAAAGAGCGTGCGCTCCACGAAATTCTCGGCACGACTGTACAGTGCGTCAAATGAGAAGGCGATACCGATTGCCGCGAGAGCGACCACGACGATCGCGATGCCGGACTGCTCGAGCACGTGTCCGACGAACCATTCGATCAGTGCGAAGCCCCCGAAGACCGTCGCGGTCACAAACGTATAGACGAGCGTGCGACTGATCACGAACGAGATGTCGAAGACGCGTTGCCGAACGACCGCATAGGCAAGCGCAAAAGGGGCGCAAGCGTACAGGACGGTGGCGGTCCACGCGACGGCGTCCGAGGTCGCGAACGGATAGGCCGGCGACCAGTAACGCGCCCAGCCCGACGCCGAGCTCAATAACGTAAAGAAGATGCCGGCAATAACCCATTGTAGACGCTGGCGCTGCGCGTGCTGGGCGGCGAAGTACGTGGTCACGAGCGTTCCGCCGGCGATAAGGATGAGCGCGAGCGCTCCCAGCGTTGACCCGTAGGACATCCACGCCGCCGGACTCTCGCCCCGGAAGAGCGCGAGCGCGTCCCACGCGAGGTTCGGAATTGCGAAGAGTGCGCCGATCGGAATCGCGAGACGATCGAGCCCCGCGCGCCAGCCCGTCGCGTTGTCGTTGGGAAAGCGCACGGCAAAGATGACCAGGCCGACGAGGCCCGCGACGCCGAGCAAATCCGACGCGAAGGCCGCCGCCGGTGCCAGCCCTTCCGGAAAGCGGTAGAGCTCGACGTTCGTCGAGGCAACGAGATAGAGAAAGAGCCCCCACGTCATTCGGCTCGGCCGCCGAAGCAGAATGATTAGCGCGACCACGATATAGGCGAAGCCCGTCAGCCGAAGAAACGACGCGAGCGGCGAAAAGATGGCGTGCTGCACCTGCGACGGCGTCACCGCTCCGGCGGTGAGCTGCAGCCGGTGCGCGCGCCCGTCGTGTGAGACGACGAACCCGACTCGCTCGCCCGGTCGAGCGGGCTGATATTCGAGCCCCACGATGCGATCGTGCAGCGTCGAGGTTCGAAAGTCGAGAACGTCGCCCGCGGCGATGCCGGCGCGCGCCGCAGGAGTCTCCGGGTCGACGATGGCGACCTCGAAGCCCTTCGTGTAGATGACGCGGTAGCCGAACGTCGTTTGCGGCGCGAAGAGTTCTGCCGCGGCGGCAACGTTCAGAGCGAGCGCAACCGTTCCGGCAAGTACCGCAACACAGCGCTGCCACCAATGCAAATGGCCGCTTCGTTCGGTTAGGGCGGAAGAATCGCCGACGATATCCGGCCGCATGGTGAGCGATTCTTCGACGTTCCGAGCCGGCCTTTTCGAGTGCAACCCGCGCGACCATCGAGCCGTTCTTGGCCTACATGACAACGGCGTACGAACGGTTTCTCCAACTCCACGAGCGCGGGAGTGCGTTCGTCATGCCGAACGCGTGGGACGGCGCGTCGGCGGTGCTGCTCGAAGGCGCCGGTTTCGAAGCCTTGGGAAGCACCTCGCTCGGACTCGCATTCTCTCTTGGTCGCCGTGACGGATGCCACGCGGTCTCGCGAGAGGAGGCCGTCGCGCATGCCGCGTTCTTGTCGCGAGTCAGCGGACTGCCGGTGAACGGCGATCTCGAGGATGGATTCGGTGCCTCGCCCGAGGCCTGTGCGGCGACTGTCAGCGCGGCGATCGATGCCGGGCTCGGCGGTCTCGGCATCGAGGACACCACGGCCGATCCCGCCGCTCCGATTCACGATTTCGACGGCGCCGTCGCGCGAGTTCGTGCTGCGGCGCATGCGGCACGCGGTCGTATCGTTCTCACCGGACGGACCGATAATTACCTCAACGGCCGGCCCGATCTCGACGATACCATTCGCCGCCTCACGGCCTTTGCGGAGGCCGGTGCCGACGTGCTTTACGCACCCGGGCTACCGGATATGGAGGCGATCGTCGCGGTCGTGCGCGCGGTTGCGCCCAAACCCGTGAACGTTTTGATCGGTCCCGGCGATGGCGCCGTTCCGCTCGCGCAGCTTTCCGCGGCCGGAGTTCGGCGAGTGAGCGTCGGCGGCGCCCTCTATTGCGTTGCCATGGGCACGCTTGCGCGAACGGCGCGAGCGCTGCACGACGGCGACCTCGGTTCGGTGAGGGGCGGAATCGGTTATGACGAGGTCGAGGCCGCACTGCCGGGTTAAAGGAACCTCGGGCCGCATCGTCAGAGTGCGCAAGCGATGCAATCGCTCTTCGACGGGCCCACGTCGCTTCGAGACCCGTCCGAACGTATCGCGTTCTGGCTGACCGGGCTCTTTGCGCTTCCGGCAGCACTGGCGATCGGGTACGTCCTGCACGAATCGATCGGCGCCTCGCAGGTCGCCCTCTTCATCGTGATCGCGATGATCTACGTGACGCTCGCGCGCGGACGGTTGCTGGGGTCGAGCGTTCGCGTCCACCAGCGCCAGTATCCGCGCGTCTTTACGATCGTTCGAGCAACCTGCGCGGCGCTCGATATTCCAATGCCGCTGATCTTCGTGCGCGAGGACAACTACGTGCCGGTCGTCGCACTCGGCTTCGGGGAGCCGTATGCCCTGGTCGTCTCGAGTCACTGGATCGAAATCTTCTCCGACGACGAGCTCGCGTTCATGGTCGGGCGCGAGCTGGGACACATTGCGGCCGGACATACGCGCTTCCACTCCTTGCTCAGCGTCAACGGCAACGAAAACCCGATCATCTCGCTGATTTTTGGAGCGTGGCTGCGCCGCTGCGCGATGACCTGCGACAAAGTCGGCCTTCTTTGCTGCGGTTCGGTCGATGCCGCGATTCGCGCGATGGGCATTGCCGCGTTTCATGAGTTCGGGCGCAAAGTGGACTATGAGGCCTTCGCCGAGCAGCACGCCGAGATTCAGAACGATAGCGTTCTACGCTGGGGCGAGTGGCTCAGCAGCGAACCGTACGCGACACGGCGCATCGCTTCCCTGCGGCTCTTCATGGCGACGCAAACCTACGCCGCCGCCGAAAATTGGTTCCTGCGCGAGCGCAGCGCGGAGCCGCCCTCGATCGCTGCGCCGGGAGAGATGCGAGTGACGCCGCGCGACTGCGCGGGGTGGTGGCGGCGTTTCGCGGCGTGGGGAATCGATGCCGTTGTCGTCACGGCGATCATCATGTCGTTCGGCGGACACATCATCGGCACGAGCACCGATTCCGAGAGCAGCACGATTGTCACGCCGGGCCACGTCTCCGTCTCCGCACCGGGTATCGGAACGGTCACCATCAATGGAAAGAAACACGCGCGGGTCACTGCATCACCGACGCCGGCTCCCCCGGCAGGCACGCCCAAGCCGGAAGTGACCGCTGGTCCGTTCGCCTTCACCAATCCTGGCGTCGCGTTGCGCGTGTACGGCGAGGACGTTCCGATCTCGTTCGACTCACTCGCCGCAGCGATCGCGCGGCTCGGATTCGCATTTTGGTTCCCCGTCTATCTCGGCGCCCTCGTCGTCGTAGCCGGACAAACCTTCGGCATGATGATCGCCGGTTTGCGCGTCGTTACGACGGATTTTGGCAAGCCCGGCATCTGGCGCACGATCTTTCGTTACCTCGTCGTTGGCCTGCTCTGGTGGCTGATCGTTCCGTTTAGTTTCATATGGCGCCGCATTTTGCTGCACGATCGCTGGACGAAGACCAGGCTCGTCAAGGTTGAGCGAGTCGTCGCGCGCATTACGGGCGGCGCGTAGCGAGCAGGCAACGTGCGCTAATACGGGGGCGCGGTATCGGAGTCCATATCGGCCAGATGCTCTCGAACGTTGGCGAAGAGCCTGCCGACGTCGTCCTTCCCGAACGCCGATCGAAACGCTGGATCGGTGCGCTTCCAATAGGCGATGAGCGACCCGGCGTATTCGTACTCTTTGACGATGTCGGAATGCTCGACGCCGGCCGCGTCCGTGCCCATGAGACAGAGGACGTGCGCCTCGAGGAGATGTTTGAGCGCGGCATTGCCCAGAACGTCGCCAACCTGCGACGGATCCGATGGATTGCCGATCAACGTCCCGAGCAAATCGTTCAGTTGGAAGTTAGTCGCTGGATTCTGCGCGAGCGGCAGGATGCGATTCGCGAGCAGCGCTGGGCCGAGCGGCATGCGCGCGACCGGATAGGCCCCGGTTGCGACGTTGCTCTCGAGGTTGACGTCGGCCTCGACGCCCGCATCGTGCATCGCGCGCGCTTGCAAGGGCGATGCCCAGGTCACGTGCGCCAGGCGGAAGATCACGTAGCGGCCGGCATCGGGATGTTCGGCTTTGAAACGGCGGATCGCCCCGAGAAGCATCGAGATATTCGCCTGCGCTTGCGACGCGTTCGTTCGGGTGGCCGGCAGCGACGCGAAGAGATTGACGAACGACCACGGCTGCGGCGGAGGTGAGGGCGCGTAATCAACGACCGCCCCTTCGCCGACGTGCGTATGGATCAGGAGCTTACCGTGCCAGCCGGCGAGACGCCGGGATTTCGAGGCGTCGTAGACGGCTGCCGCAAGCCGCTCGTAGTACTCCATGCCGTCGCCGGTAAAGCACGTCGTCTCGGGCGCCGCGGTATCGATACCGACGACGTCATCGAAGTATTGCGCGGCCTCGGTGGCCGGGACGACGGCTCTGCCCGCATTCCAGCCCATAAGCCCATCGTAGATTGCCTTCGGCGCCGTCGCGATGGCCTCGGGAAGCATCGTTGCGCTGCACGATCCCGTCTTCGACCACTCCCCGTACTGCTTTCCACCAGAAAGAGCGGCGAGCTGGGCCGTATGCGTCATGAGGACGATTTTGATTGACGGCATTGGCCGCTTCATCGCGCTCAGTGCGTTGCGAAGGCTCGCGTCGGCGGGCGCGTGCATGATGCATTCGATGGTTTGGAGCGGGTAGGACGCGCCGTGCGAGAACTTCCAGCCGCCGAGGAAAGGAACGGATTGTTCCGATTCGTCGATGTGGGTTGCCGCGAGCTCGAGCACCGTCCCCTTGCAGAGATCGGCGTTCAAACGCTCGTCGCTTCCCCCATAGAAGGTTTCGCGCAAATATGCGCCGGCCGGCCCGCCGCGAAATGCGTAGGCGCTATCGAACTCCGACCACGGCGTCGCGGTGAGCACGCGCTCGAGCGTACCGTCGAGCGCAACGGCGCTACCGGCGACCTCGCTGCGATAGACGACGATCGCCGCGCGGGCGCCGAGCGCGAAACGCTGATTGTCGGCCGGAGAGAAGAGCCGGTCGTCGAGCGCAGCGCCTTCTTTCGGATACCAGACGTCGGCGAGATACCGGTAGAGCGCAAGCCGGTCGGCGACGCCGATGGTGCGTTTCGGATCGGAGAACTCCGCGACGTATGCCGGCAGGTTCGCGTACGCCTGGTACGGGAGAATTCCCGTAATGTGATTGTGCGCGTCGAAATACGAAGCGGCGAGTAAAACGCCGGCGATCAATTTTACGGTTCGGCGATAACGGTCAAACGCACGGCGACGCTCCCGGAGACCACGTGACCGACCGAAGCGTTGGCGCTGACCGAGTCGATTTGCAGTTTTCCGACGTTCTCGTTGACATGCAGCGTGGCGTGTGTCGAAGGATCGATGAGCGACTTCACCTTCACGATGTCGAAGGTCTGGCCGGCTTCGACGCCGTTGTTGCTGCCGAGGTCGATGATGACGTTATGACCGTCGATCGCCGCAACGTGGCCCGTCAGCAGCGGTGCGGCCGGCGCCGAATTGAAGCGGCTGGGATCGAGCGACGCGATGATTTTTCCGGCCTCGTCGTCGATGAGGTGCCCCATATCGCTGTTGACGAACTGCTCGTTGCTATACGATCCGCCGGCGTAACCGGCGACGCCGCTGGCGCTCCACGAGGTGCCCGACCGCGTCGCTTCATCCGAGAAGCTCTGCACGATCTGTCCGGTCCGAGCGTCGATCACGCGGACGGCGACTTTGATCGTCACGCGATGCGTGGAGACGCCGCCCGCCGCCGCGCCGAAGACGCCCGGCAACAAGCTGCCGGCGCTCGCGCCGCTCTGGCCGGTTTGATCGAGCTGAAGAATATTTCCGGTGATGAGATAGCGTGCGCCGACCATGCGTCCCGCGGTCACGGCGGTTCGCGGATCGACTTCACCGCTGGCGCCGAGCTGATGCTCGCCCAGCGTCGAGTTGAGGTGCGTGCGATCGACGACGTTGAATCGGCCGTCGTTCACCATACGGTCGGTGAGGAGATCGCTGAGCGCGATGCCGGGCTCGAACGAGCCGTACGAATTCGACGTAAGACCCTGGGTCGAAAAGTCGAGAACGGCGATCGCCGGGCGCGAACCGCTCTGCTGCGCGGCTCCCGCGACCGGCACGGCAAAAAATGCAAGCGCGAGCGCTAATGAAGTATAAGCTCTAAGCATGATCCTTACTCCTCGCCGCTATCTACGCCACGCAGACAAGCAAGCCTGCAGGCAGGGGCCCGGAAGTATTCGCGATGTGTGGTAGATTTACGCTCGCCACGCCCGCCGCTCTCCCGGAGGCCTTTCCGCGCTTCCGCTTTCCGGAGTTCAGCGAAACGCGGCTCCCGCGCTACAACGTTGCGCCCTCTCAGGCGGTCCTGGGGGTCCGGAATGACGGACGAAACGTCGCCGAGGCGATGCGTTGGGGTATTCGCGGGCGTATCAACATTCGCGCGGAATCGATCGTGGCGCGCCGAGATCCGATACGCCGGCGCTGCATCGAGTTTGCGGACGGTTTCTATGAATGGTCGAATCGCCGTCCGTTCTATTACACGCTCAAATCGGGCGCGCCGTTTGCCTTCGCGGGGCTCTGGGAGCCCTTCGACGGCACGGCCGCGTGCGATATTGCCACCTGCGAACCAAATGCGATCGTCGCGCCCGTGCACAATCGCATGCCGGTGATTCTGATCGATTCCGATATCGAAATGTGGCTCGATCCGGAACCCCTGCCGCCCGAAGTTGCGGCTTCGATCCTACGCCCGCTCGACGCCGCTCTCATGGCGGTGTGCGAAGTTTCGACCCGCGTGAATAACGCGAACTACGATGAGGCCGATGCGCTCGCGCCGGCCGACCCCCGTCTGCTCTGAGCGATGAGAACGATGCCGGTCGCAACGAGCCAAATCGCAGCAGGTATCGCGCCGAAGAGTCCCGGACCGGGTTGACCCGGCGACATGAAGAGATCGGTCGCAAAGATCGAGAGCGTCGCGATCGCGGTGCCCAGGGCCGCCAAATAGCCGAGCCACGCAAGCCAGACCGGCGCGCGGTCGTGCCGGCGCATGCTGTGCGCCGCAGCGAAGAGGAAGATCGAGACGGGCGCATAGCCGAGACCGCCCTGCGCAAAGATGAAGGCATCGTAGATGCTCATCATGCTCCTCGCCTTAAAGACGTCGGGCAACGCGTAGAGTGCGGCGGTGAGCAACGATGCGGCCCACAAGGAGGTCGCGACCATGACGACGCCCGCGACGAGGGCGAACATCGGGAGCCCTTCTTGACGACCCGGCGCGTTGCTCAGATAGCTGCGCAGCCCGACAAGGAACCAGAGGAAGAACGCCGCGGCCGGAAATGTGAGCCACGCCCCCAAGAGCAGACCGAACCGATGCGAATCGATCGCGAGAGCCGCATCGATTGGCCGCGACCCCAACGACGGCATGCCGTTATTGAGGAACGTCGCGATGACCAAAACGGCGACGTAACAGAGAACCGACCAGCCCGCTGAGCGCTCTGCCGAAACGTTTTCCATGACGTGGTACGTCTTACCCGAAAGGAAGCGATTCCTTCCTCGCGGGGAGAGAGCTTTCCGACGTCCTAGAGGCCGTAGTATTTGAAGGCGGGCCACATCACCGCGAGCGGTACGCGCGGCTCGGTGCAGAGATAGATCGGGAGCGGTCCCTCGAGCATCCACCGATACGCGTTTCGGTAGACGGCGATCTGGCGCACGCTCCCGAACCAACGGCGCAGCAGATAGTAATCGGTGGCGCCGACGGCGATGACTGAAAGCCCGCTGTAGCCGCGCGTGCCCCAGAGATAGTAAGAGTTGTTCGGACTGATCACCGTCGGCAGACCGTAACGCGGACCGTAGTAGTCGAGAGCGCCCGCGTATGCGTAACGGTCGGCGAAGACCGCGGTGATCTTTCGCTGCGCCGCCGGCAACGACCAGTAGGCGCCGGCAACCATTGCGCTCATCGTCTTCCATCCGAGTTGATCGGCGAACATCGGATTGATGAGATGATACGCACCATCCGGCGGTTCCGGGCGGCTCAAGCCGATCACGCGCTCGTACGCCATGTATGCCGGAAGCGAAAGGACCGGAAGCGAGAGCGGAAACATCGGCAGGCCGGCGACAAGAATGACCGCCGCGATTGCCGCTCGCAGCGCACGCCGCTGCGAAGTGATAGCGCTCTCGATCGCGACTGCGCCGGCGGCAAAGAGCGCGGGATAGCAGCCTTGGATGTAATACCCACGGCCGATCGTGAGAATCAGCATCCCCAACAGAATCAAATAGGCCACCGTCAGAAACCGAAACGGCGCTACGGTGTCATCCTGGGCGTAGCGGGCGTAGCCGGCGGAGACGAAGGGCGACCTCCAGAGCGCAATCAGCCCCCACACCCAAATCGGCGCAAAGACCGGATTCTGATAGGCGAACTGCAGGCCGAACATATAGAGCGCGTTCGTCCAGCGGTCCGGCGATTCGTCGGCCATGCCGTTGGCGAGCGCGTGACGGTTGAGCTGGTCGTTGTGCAGCACTTCGAGCATCGGCATCCCGTGGGCAATTTGCCAGATTGCATTCGGCAGCACGAGCGCGATCGTTAGCACTGCTGCGTAGGCGAGCCAGCGCGTGCGAAGAAGTTTGGCGTGTCCCGTTACGAGCAGACCGATTGCTAGCCCGATCGCGCACGCGGCGATCGAATACTTTGCGTAGAGGGCAATCGTCACGACCAGCGCGATCGGAATATAGAGCCGGCGATTCTGGGTTTTGACCAGACGAATCGTCAAATAGATGAGTGCGGTCCACGAAGCCGGGGAGAGAAACTCCGTCGAGAGACCGTATGCGATGCCGATCAATCCGGGATCGAGGACGATGATGAGACCCGTCAAGAACTGCGCGAACGCACGGCCGCCGAGCTCGCGCGCGATCGCGCAGCCGAGCAGGACGGTAACGCCGGCGAAGAGTCCGGGAAAGAGACGCAACCCCCAGACCGGATATCCCAGCGGTCCCGTCAGCCAGGTGACGATCGGCGCCAGTGGCGGCTGATCGACGTACCCCCAGGCCAAGTGCTTTGCGCAATCGATGAAGTAGAGCTCGTCGCGGTAGTATCCGAAGCGGTGAGCGAAGGCGAGATGAACGGCCACCGTCGCAAGCGCGAGGACGTACGCGCTTGGATGGAGCTTCATGCCGCCGTCGTTAGAGGGAACTCGTTTGCGATCCGGCCAGGAGCAGCTGACTGATGCAGAGGCCGACGATTCCCGCTTCAACGATCGATCCAAAGACGAAGCTCGCGTCCCACCACGTTCCGCCGAAGAACGGAACGGCAAACGCGAAGTACGCCGCAAAGTAGGCGGCGGGTACGGCGAAGCCCAAGAACCGGAAGGCGTTGGGATTGCGCACCGAGGGTTGGAGTTTGGCGACGATGACGTCACCGAGAGCCCCTGCGGCGATCGCGGCGAGAGCGACGAGAAGCAGCTCCGTGAAGCTGGTCGAAAGCTCGCCGCCGATCCAGAGTTTTACGACGAGACTGATGACGATTAATGCCCCGAAACGCAATCGCTTGCGTAACGCGAGATAGAGCACCGCTGCTGAGAGCAGCAGGCTCTGCCAGATAACGATTGAGATCTCGAGCGCTTGCCGATAGAAGAGAAAGACCGAAAGCACGAACTGTTCGTGCGGAAACGCGGTTTGCGAGAGCGGATGATCGCGCATGAGGGCCTCTGGATAGAAGCCATACTGCGTGACGAACTGAATGATCTCAAAGGCGAGGCCGAGCGAGATCAGCATTGGGAGCTGATCGACCAGGCGTCCGGCGTTCGGACGGCGCAGCGCGCTGCGCACCGGCCCGGTGATCAAGAAGAAGAGACCGGTCAGCAGGAAGAGGTGCGGCGGACTCAGCAGCAGATCGAGCTGGTGCTCGAAACCAAAAATCGCGTGCCAACCGAAGTCGAGTGCGCCGCCGATCAGTAATCCCGCGACGCCAAAAACACTCTGCACGTACCCATCGGGAATTGCCCGCCAGAACGATCCCGTGCTTTTGTAGTTCCGCCAGATCGTAACGCCGAGAACCGCTGCGACAAAAACCGCGCCGCTGTACATCGTCGCATGCCACGGATTGAGGAACGATTCGACGGCTAAGAAGAGATGCTGATGAGCGTCGATAAATAGGCCCGTCATGATCCACAGGCCCGACAGGGTCACCAACCAATCGAGGCGGCTGGGCGCTCCCGAACGCTCGAGCGAGAGCTCGAGACGCGGCAGTGTTGCCGCATCCTCCGTCCGAGGCGACAGCAAATCGACAAGGTTCATGTATCGGCGCTCATCCTGCGACTCGCCTCGAATCCCTTTTCTGAGCTTCCTTCTCGTTGTGCCCGTGGGGGCGTGTGCGTTGTGGTTCACGGGTTGTTCGCCCAAACCGGTAGCGGTTCCGCTGAATTTGACCGTATCGGAGAAGCAGCCGCGGGCATGGCCGTCACCACCGGTCGCCGCCCCAAATGCGCCACCGCATATCGTGCGCATCTGGTTTTCAACACTGAAGATCGAGCCCGGCTCGTGGTTCGACGGCAAGATTCTCGTCAGCACCAACGTTGCATCGGTGGAAGTGCGTACCGCGGCGTTCTCGATTAACAGCGAGCACATCGCCCCGGGTCTCTATCGCTTCCACACGCACGTACTCGAACTGCCGCCGCTCTCTCGCCGGCACTGGTACGAGCTCTATATCATCGCGCGCAACACGCCCGGCGCGCAGGAAGTCGAAGAGGCGCCGCTTCGCGTGGAATGACGACTCGCTAACGCAGAATCGGGCCGCCCCGCCATTCCGGAGGGAAATTCGCGAAGAGGTCCGAGAACCGGCAGGTGATGAGGTATGTGAGCGCCGGGAAGAGCAGCAGCGAAGATATCGCCGGCGCTCCCACGAGCACGACGAGCGTTTGGCGGGCGCGAGCCGGTAGCGCGGCCGTCGACGCGAGAGCGCGACAAGGTATGCGTGTGCGATGCGCGTCCTGATTCTCGAGGACGATCCGCGCATCCATCAACCATTGGCGGAGGATCTGCGACGGGAACACCACGCGGTCGACGTGGTGGAGGAGGGACGGACGGGGCTCGACTTTGCGCTGACCGGAGTTCACGACATCGTTTTGCTCGACATCTTGCTCCCCGGACTCGATGGTTTAGAGATCTGCCGGCGATTGCGCGCGGAAAAGTCGAGCGCGTACATTCTGATGATAACTTCTCGCGACGACGTTCGCGATAAAGTGCGCGCGCTCGACTGGGGCGCCGACGACTATGTAGTGAAACCTTTCGATTTGGCCGAGCTCTCCGCCCGAATTCGGGCCGTCTCTCGCCGGCAGCGCGGAGCACCGGAGGCCGTACTCGAGCGGGGCAGGCTGCGCCTCGATCCGAGCCGGCGCGCGGTCACGTGCGACGGCACCCCCGTCCCGCTCACCGGGACGGAGTACACGATTCTCGCGACCCTGATGTACAATCCACTGCAGGTCTTCAGCCGGGCGATGCTGCGCGAGAAGATCTCGACGTTCGACGAAGCCGAGCGCGACTCGGTCAAGACGCACATCACCAATTTGCGGCGTAAGCTACGCAGCGCCGGTGGAATCGAGGATCCAATCGAAAACGTGTACGGGATCGGATATCGGCTTGCAGATCTCGGTCAATGAGTCGGGCTCGACCCCGCTCACGCTCGAACGCCGTCTCTTGCTCGCATATGGGCTCGCTTTCTCGGCAGTTTTCATTGCGGCCGCACTCGTCGCCCACTTTTCCATCGTTGCCGTCATCCGTCACCAAACCACAGCGCGCCTCGAAGACGTCGCGCGGGCCGGTATTCGCAGCGTTATCTTCGTCGGCAATGGTCTGGCGATTGACAAAGAAGAGATCTCGAACAATCAGCTGTTGACGCCCGAACAAGGCCTGCAGTGGTTCGATCGTCGGGGCCGGCTGCTCGCGGCGGAAGGCTTCACGCCCGAGGCGGGGGTGTCGCATAAGTTCCACACCGTGACGATGCCGATCTTAAACCCGCGAAGCCGCCAGTTCGTCGGCAGCGTAACGGCAGGGGAGTGGAACGCGCAAGAGCGCGCCGACGTCTGGTATCTCGATACCGGTCTGCTGCTCAGTGCTATTCTCGCCGCGTTCGCGAGCGCGGCAGGAGCGCTCGCGCTCGCGCGGCGTGCCGTGCAGCCGGTCGAGCGCAGCCTGCGGACGCTGCGGGAGTTTACCGATAACGCCGCGCACGAGTTGCGCGGGCCGCTCACGGCGATTGCGACGAGCGCCGGCGCCGCGTTGCGCGATCAACGCGATCCCGAACACGATCGCCAACGCTTTGAAAGCATTGCTGACGGCGCCCGGCAGATGTCGCGCTTGACGAGCGATTTGCTCGTGCTTGCCGGCGCCGACCGCTCGCTCGAGCGCGAGCTCTTTGTGGTC
The DNA here is from genome assembly GCA_035695445.1 of Candidatus Cybelea sp. Classification (GTDB taxonomy): domain Bacteria; phylum Vulcanimicrobiota; class Vulcanimicrobiia; order Vulcanimicrobiales; family Vulcanimicrobiaceae; genus Cybelea. The sequence continues at coordinate 73,693 of DASRSI010000003.1, forward strand.
GATCTCTCCTCGATGCTCGAAAAGCTCGTCGCTGATTTCCGAGGCGCGTTCGCCGAAGCCGGCATCGCGTTGGAGGCTCAAACGGGAGGCCCCGCAACGATCTACGGCAATCCGCTCCAGGTCGAGCGTGTGGTCGCGAATCTGCTCGAGAACGCGCTGCGCTATACGCCTCGAGGCGGCAGCGTCTCGCTCGAGCTCCGCCGCCACGGAGCGGAGCTGCACGTCGTCGTCAGCGACTCGGGCGTGGGCATCGCTCCCGAGCACTTGGAACGGATTTTCGAGCGCTTTTGGCGGGCCGACCCGATACGCTCCCCGGAGGGCTCGGGGCTCGGTCTAGCGATCGCCCGGGCGCTGGCGCGGCGGCACGGCGGCGACGTCACCGTAACGAGCCGTTTCGGTCGCGGGAGCAGCTTTGTCGCCGCCTTCCCGGTGCGTCCGCCGGCGACGCGGATTCGCGGCTTGACTTGACGATTTCTTGACTATTTTCGATTACGATGTGCTCCCGTGTCCTCGACGTTTGGAATCTACAAATACTTTGATTGCCGCGAGTTCGACCCTCATGGTGGCTGCACGTTTCGCACCGCCGGTACTGAGGCTGAGGTACTCGACGCGGCAGTCCGGCACGCCGTATCGGCGCACGGCTATCGGGGTTGGCAGGAGCTTCGCCTCGTTTTACGCGCCGCACTCCAAGACGAAACCGCTACCGCGGTTCCGGCCTTCGCAAAGGGCCGGTACGAGAACGTAGTGTAGCTGCTGCCCCTTGGTCGGGATCTTCCAACGCACAGGGTGCGCCGTCTCGGACGCGGCGCACCCGCTTCTTTTTCCAAAAGAATACGGCCGGGGCTGCCACGGCGCTCGAACAGTCTCCCCCAGACACTGCCACCTCGCCACGCGTCGCATCCCGGCCGCACCTCTACGGTAGCACTAACGGATGAAAAAAGCCTGAAAGATCGGCCCTCCACAGGGCGGCGGTCGCCTGCAGTAAGTCGGGTCCTCCCGGAGAAGAGTACATCGTTCTAAGGATCCGATTTTCGGAAGCAAAGGAAGATTATGAGAGTTTTTTCGAAGGGCGCCGGCGTCGTGGCGTTTGCGACGGCGTTGACCCTCGCTATTGCGTGCCTCTTCAGCACCCCCGCGGCCAGCGCGAAGGGCGTCATATTGATTCAGCAGGCCGATGGCGAGACCAACGTCTATCACGACGTCGTCATTAAAATCATTCAGAACGTCCTGTACATGACGACTTCCGACGGAAAAGGAACGCTCGTCATCAGCCGGGCTGCGTGCTCCTATCAAGGCCAGCTCTATGTCTGTTTGGCAACGCATGCCACGCTCGTGCAATCGGGGCGGACGAGCCCGCTCGATTTCAAGCACGGGACGCTCTACGTGAACCTCACCGACGATCCGCAGCCGCTCACGGCCTCGACGCAAAAGGTCGACCCGCAGGGAATCCTGCTTTCGTTTACGACCGAGCGCGGTACGTACGTGAACCTGACCGGCCGGATCGACAAGGTGGTGAAATAAAATGAAATATCTTTGTTTGATAATGGCGGTGCTTTTTGCCATGTCCCCGGTGGTCGCGTCTGCGGGACGCGGCGGCGGTGGTGGCGGACGCGGCGGCGGTGGTGGTCGCGGTGGTGGCGGCGGCCGACCCTCGGGCGGTATGTCGCGTCCCTCCGGCGGTTCGCGCCCGTCCGGTGGTGCCTCGCGTCCGTCGAGCGGGGGCGGCTTCAACCTCGGTCGCGATACGTCGCGGCCCTCGGGCGGCAACATGGGCGGTAATCGCGGCAGCGTCAGCGCCGGTGGCGGTAACCGTGGCGGCGTCAGCGGCGGCGGCAACCGCGGCAACGGGAACGGTAATGGCAACCGCGGCAACGGGAACAACAACGGCAACCGCAACGGGAACAACAACGGCAACCGCAATGGGAACAACAACGGCAACCGGAATAACGGCAATAACAACAACGTCAATATCAACAACAGCCGGACGATCAACAATCCCGTGAACTACGGTGGCGGCGCGTACGGCTGGAATCACGGCGCGGCCTGGTATCCCGCGGCAGGCTACTGGGGCGGTGGGTTCTGGGGCGCGATGGCGATCGGCGTGACGTCGGCTGCGGTCTACGGTTCGATCGTCGGCGCGAACAACGTCACGTATAACTCCTATGAGGTCCAACCGAACACTCCGGGCAATACGTTCCTCTCCAACTATCAGTTGGTTCAGGTACAGTGCGGTCCGGCGAATCTCGTGGTGGTCTACGGTCCGGAGAACAGCGTGATTTGCGCGAATCCGAACAATCTGGTATCGGCCGGTAACTACTCGCTGAATACTGAGACGCTAGCGCTAACGCCTCAATAAGCATGCCTTTGGGGGCTGCTCCGCAGCCCCTTCGCCGGCTCCGCTCTTGCAGGACCGTTCGAGATGCAGCCGATCCGTTAATGCCATCCAGGTGGCACTCGCGGACCGTACTCTTGCGGCATGCTGCACGAGCGGTACTGCGTGATCGACGTCGAGACCACCGGATTCAGTCCGGTCTACGATCGAGTCGTCGAGATTGCTTGCGCGCTGGTTGACGGTGATCGGATTGTGGAGCGTTGGGCGACGCTCGTGAATCCCTGCATTCCGATTCCACCCAGCGCGACCGCCATCCACGGCATTACCGACGAGATGGTCGCCGATGCGCCGGTCATCGAATCGGCGCTCCGCCATGCCCGCCGGCTCAGCGGCGAGAGGGTCGTCGCCGCGCATTGCGCTCGGTTCGATCTCTCGTTCGTCGGAGGGTCGATGACCGGCACTGCGCTCTGCACAATGCTCCTCGCCCGCGCCATCTTCCCCGAGGCACCGAACCATAAGAACCAGACGTTGCGGCGCTATCTGCGAATCGATCGCGTTGCCGGCGAGGAGTTGGCGGCGCATCGGGCGCTGGGCGACGCTCTCGTAACCGCGCACGTATTGATCGCCTGCCGGCGGCGCTTTCGCATATGCCGCCAAGGAGATTCGTGGGAGCGTTTTATCCGGCGCCACGCGTTGGTGAAGCGTCCGGCGGGTAGGGCTGATTTGCACACGCAATAGAAACCCGCATGGCTCGCAGCCCGGCTGGTTCGTTCGCGCAGCGCGTCCACGCGGCGGCTTCCGCACGCCGCGCCGGGCTGGCGGCCGTTTCGCGAGGCGAGTTTTTGGGTGGACTTGCGTCGTCGCTCACGTTGACCGGCTGCGCGGGAGCCGGCATCGCATCGCCGTTCTCACGCATCCCGCTCGTTCGCAACCGACGCGGGGAGAGCCGCGTCGTAATCGTGGGCGGCGGAGCCGCCGGCATCACGTGCGCCTATCGCCTCCATCAAGCGGGCATCGCAAGTCGGATCTTCGAGGCGAACGCGCGAACGGGGGGGCGCACCTGGACGCTGCGCGGCTTCTTCCGAGACGGGCAGTACGCCGAACACGGTGGGCAGCTCATCGCAAGCTCGCAGCATCACGTTCGCCGGCTCGTTGGCGAGCTTGGGCTTCGCCTCGTCGACCTCAACGCGCTCTATCCGCGCAACGCGGTCGACACGTACTTCATCGCCGGCGGACGATATACGCACGACGAAGCCGCGCACGACTACGACCGCTACGTCTACGGGCCGCTGAACGATGCGGCAAAGGCGGCCGGCCATTCGACCACTTTTTACAATCACACCCCGGCCGGCGTCGCTCTCGACCGCATGAGCGTCGACGAGTGGATCGACCGAAACGTTCAGGGCGGCGCCGGGTCGAGGATCGGTACGCTGCTGCGCTTGGCCTGCGTGAGCGAGTATGGCGGCGACTCGCACGTCCAAAGCGCGCTGAATCTTATCTACCTCTTCTCGGGGATGCGACATGGCCGGCTCAATCTTTCCGGCACCGGCGAGGACGATAAATACACAATCGAGGGCGGCAACGATCATCTGGTCGCGCAGATGATCGAGCGCCTCCCCGAAGACACCGTGCAGTTGGAAACGGCTCTCGAAGCACTCGCGCGCAACGCCGACGGTTCGTTCACCTGCGCGTTCCGATCGAACGGAACGCGCAAAACCATCTATGCCGACGTCGTCGTGCTCTCGATCCCGTTCACCGTTCTGCGGCTCGTCGAAACAAAACGCGCCGGCTTCTCCGATCGCAAGCGGCGCGCGATCGAATCGCTCGACCTCGGATCGAACGCGAAGGTGCATCTGCAGTTCAGGTCGGCCTATTGGTTCAAAGAGCGCTTCAGCGGCACGGCGTATGCCGATGACGTCTACCAGGATGCCTGGGATTCGAGCATCGGGGAGCCCGGGCGTGCGGCCACGCTCGTCTGTTTTCCGGGCGGTGCGCAGGGCACTCGTTATAGCGGCGCCGCTCACGGCACCGCATCGACGGCAACGGCGCAGCGGTATCTTCACTCGCTCGAGCCCTCGCTGCCCGGCGCGCTCGACGCCTTCAATGGTCTTGCCTATCAGGATTTCTGGATTGGCGATCCGTTCACGCGCGGCGCGTACGCCTATTATAAAACCGGACAATTCACCACGCTCTGCGGCGAAGAACGCATCGCTCAAGGGAACGTTCACTTCTGCGGCGAGCAGACGTCGATCGAGTGGCAAGGCTATATCAATGGCGCGGTCGAGAGCGGTGAGCGCGCCGCCCGCGAAGTTCTCCACGACCTCGGCCGTTCGCGCGCGTCCTTCGACTACGGCGCTGCGCGCCTACGCTCAGGATGACACGTACGGCGCTGCGCGCCTACGCTCAGGATGACACGTACGGCGCTGCGCGCCTACGCTCAGGATGACACGTACGGCGCTGCGCGCCTGCGCTCAGCCGGTCGACTACGCGTGCTTCGCACGCTACGCTCAGGGTGACAAGGGAGGTTCAGAGTGAGGTGATTGCGGCGGTCGGGCGAAGCGGCCGAGCGCGTTCGGCATAGGCGCAGAGCAGGTTTGCAAGCGCCATTTGTTCGGGCGTACGGCATGCGATATCGAGCAGCCGTGGACTGCAAACGAGAACGCTTGCCGCTCGTGCCCGCGAAATCGCCACGTTGAAGCGATTACGTTCGAAGAGAAACTCCACGTTGCGCGGCACGTCCTCTCCGCTCGAGGTCGCCATCGAGTAGAAGACGACCGCCGCTTCTTGGCCCTGAAACTTGTCGACCGTGCCGACGTCGACGGTGAGGTTGGCATCGCGGAGCCGATCGAGGATGAGCCGGCGCTGCGCGTTGTATGGTGTGACGACGATCGCGTCACGGATCCCAGCGCGCGAATCGACGACGGTACCTCGTTCACGCAACCACCCAACGGCGGCAACGATCGCCTTCGCTTCCTCGACCGAGCTCGAACCGTTCCCTTCGTGTTCGATCGGCATCCAGTAGAGGCCGGCGACATCGCTTCCCGGCATCGCAATGCGGTGGGCGCCGGTCGAGTCGCCGGCGTGAAGGCGTCCTTCATACATCGCATCGGAGACGAACTCACAGATCGCCGGCTGCATGCGATAGGAGCGGTTGAGAAAGATGCCGCTCTCTTTGGGAACGGTCGGCGCTTCGGCGAGCAGGTGCTGTAGGATCGAATCGTCGGCGTGCAGCGGGTGGCGCCCCTGACTCACTTGAGCGAGCTGGGATGGATCTCCGAGCAACACGACGTTGCGCGCGCAGAGTGAGGTTGCCAGTGCATCGGCGAGGGCGACCTGGCCGGCTTCATCGATGAATAGGTAATCGAACTGCGTGCCGAGCTCTTTGCGCGCGAAGAGCCACGCCGTGCCTCCGACGAGCTGATAGGTATCTCCGTCAAAGGCTTCGTTCGAGTCGACCGATTCGATGAAGGGTGTTGCGACCGCCGAGCGATACTCCGAGCCCGGATTTCTCTTGCTGTACTTGTAGCCGCCTCGAAACGTGCGACCGCGCGCAGCCATGCACTCTTCGACCTTGCCGAGCAGATTGTGAATCGATTTGTGTCCGAGGCTCGTGACTGCGACGCGCTTTCCGGCGGCCAGCAAGTCGCAGATCACGTGCGATCCGACGGTACTCTTGCCGCTCCCAGGCGGCCCTTGAATGAAGAGATAGCTTCGATCGAGCGCCGCAACGACCGCCGAGACCGATTCGGCGCTCACTTCGTCGGGTTGGCAGATGCGCAGGCCCCGAAGACGCGGGGGGGTGCCTGAAAGGAGATCGTGCGTCGCCGGATACTCCTGCGGCAGCGTACCCGCAAGGAAAGCGGCCGCGATGCGCGCGAGCGCGTCGCGTTGCTCCTTCGTGGAAGGCGGTCCGCCCGGAATTAATTCCTTGATCCCACGGGCCTCGTCGAGTGAGGCCGTCGTCTTGAACTCGAGCCTATTCGCAATGAGGTCGAGCGCGACGATCGTGCCGCCTTTTTTTGTGCGCGGATCGACGGCCTCGTCGCCCGCTCCAAGCTTGTAGGGCTGGTCGGGGAACTCGTAGGTATAGACGAAGCTGCGTTTCTCCGCGCGCGGCGCGACGTCGCTGCAGAGCGTCAATCCGCCGATGGCTTCCTTATCGAACTCGAGCAGCTCGTCGACGTTCTCGCATCGATCGAAGTACGCCCACCATGCGGGTTTCTCTTCACGGCGGTGGTAGGCCAAAAGATTCCCGAGCAGATAACGCATGCGCCGGTCGGCGGCCATGAGGCGGTACTCTTCCTCGGAGTGGGGCGCCAGTACGCCGGCGAGCAACAAACGCTCGAGGTCGCTCCGCCGTGCTTCTTCGCGTGCATCGCTCTGCCGTTTGACGCATGTCTTACACGAGTCGCGAGGCTCGGCGTGGCAGGGTTCGTCCGGCAGCCGTTGCGGACGAAACGGCAGTTCGATTCCGAAGAGTGCCATGGCTTCGCTCCGCCGATCGACCAGCCACTCGCGCAGAAGATAGGTCGAACGGCAGTCGTCGCGATTATAACGCTCGATGTCCTCGAGAATTTCTCGGTCGCCGCCGGTTCGCCACGTTTCGAACATGACGATCGACTCGTTACCCTTCTTCACGATGGTCTCGCGCGCGAGATCGTAAAAGCGTTCGAGGTTTTTGAGACTGTAGCTCTCCTCTCCGACCGCGATCGCGCGGCGGACGACGGCGAAGAGATCGACGAGCACCTCGCCGCGCAGCAAATCGTCGACCTCGACTTCGCGCGTGCAGTGCTGTTGTGCGAGCCGGCGGAGCGCCTCTTTTTCGTAGTTCGCGTAGTGATAGACGTGCATCGCGGGATGGCGGCGGCGGCGCTCGACGATAAAATCGACGAGACGTTCGAAGGCTCGTTTCTCTTGGTCGCGGTCGAGGCCCCAGAACGCGCGAAACTCCGGTTCGTCCCCGGGGAGCCAGCATCCGAAAAGGTATTCGAGCGAGCGGCCGGGCTCGAAGATCGGATCGCCCTCCATATCGAAGAACGCGTCGCCAGGATCGGGTGCTGGAAGCAGCTCGAAGCCGAGTCCGGGATCGTGACGCAGCAGCTCGTAGACGGGCTCGCCCGCCGTTCGTGCGTGAACTTGGAGCGCCGCTTGGCGGCGCAGCTTCACGAAGGTTTCGGGACTCATCCCTGCCGGCCGCCGGTTGTCGGTCGCCTCGGCCAGCGTCTTGACGTCGGCGATCGTGGCCGCTTGAAGTTTTGCGATCTGGTCGCGACGTACCGACGCGACGAGGCTCAGATGATCGTCGTCGCGACGACGTTGCTCGCAGCTCGCGTTCCACGCGCAGATCTCGCAGTGCTTGCACTCCAATGGGTAAGTGCGAGCTTCGTCGAGCAGTTCTGTTGCCGTTTCAGCTGCGAACGTCAGGAACGTCGCTTTCAATCGGCGGTAGTACGCCATGAAGTCGTGAAGGCGGAAACGCCGCTCGATACCGTTTCCGAGCAAAACGTGACCGAACTCGGGCATCCGTCCCTGCAGTCGCTCGAGGTGTTCGCTGTAATTGCAGAGCTGCACGAGATAGTAGGGTTTGGCATGCAGCCCGAGCTTTGTGTCCATGGCTTCGTAGCTATGGCCGCCGAGATTCGACGGGCGCTCGACACGGCGCAGGAAATCGGCGCGTCCGAGGAACTGACCGTCGAAGAAGGTTGCCTGATAGATGACGCGCGCACCCGTGCGCATCGCGGCAAGCGTCTCTTGCTCTGCGCGCCGATACGCTTCGATGCTGTTTTCGCCGCGCTGGAACTCGACGATGCCGTTCGCGTCGCTCTGCCGCAGACTTTCAAGGTGCGCGAGTTCGTGCTCCTCGCCTTTGCGACGGATCAGCTTGGTCTGTTCGTCCTCCCAATCCGGGCGCTGTGCCGCTCCGTGCGCGACGAGCGCCTCGAGATCGGTGAGACGTTTGCACTCGAGGTAATCGTTGAGGTCGCTTGCGGAGTAAAGAAGCCGCCCGTCAAGGTGCTGCATGGGCCACCATGCGTCCTATGATGCGGGTCGAGAGTGCCATATGCCTGGCAGTCTCGTAAGCGCGAAAATTGAGGGCGCGCGCGCCGAAAGCTTGCAAAGCCGAAGTCTTTGTGATACAAAGTCGTTGGCTTTGCATCACAAAGCAGAAAAGGGAGCATGGAGTTACAGCGCGCGCTCTCCGACCTAGCGGAGGTTCGGGAACGGCTCGTTCGGGTTCAGCGATTTGAGGGTTATTCGGCCGCGGCCGCGGTCGCGAGCGGAGCCGCGGCGCTGATTGCCGGCATCGTGCAGCGCCTGACCGACCCACTTCCCGCGCTTCCCGTCGCCCTGCACCGCTATGTCATGATCTGGATGACCTGCTTGGCGGTCGCGTTAGCGCTCAACTACGGTGCGGCGGCCGTCTGGCTCTGGAGGCATCGCGGACCCGCGGCGGCCAGCGGCTTCCGTTCGGCCGCGCGTTCGATCGCGCCGAGCATCGTGCTGGGCGGCCTCTTGACGGTGGCGTTGATCGATCGATCGGCCTACGCCCTCTTACCGGGCACGTGGTTTGCGCTCTACTCGCTCGGGCTCTTCGCCTCACGCGACGCGATCCCCGAATCGACGCTGCCGGTTACGCTCGGTTTCGGCGCACTGGCCGCGCTCTTTCTGGTTTCGCCGTTGCAGCAGATCGCGCTCGCATGGTGGGTCATGCCCTTCGGATTCGGGATCGGTCAGATCGCCGTCGGTGCATTGATCTGGAAGGACCGGCCGTGAGCGACGCACGCGAAGCACCATTCTCGTATCCCGGATTGGAACGCATCTTTCACGAGCGTGGACGGCTCGCGATCTGCACGTGTTTGATCGCGCACTCCGACGGCCTAAGCTTCACCGAGCTCGCGACGGCGTGCGACCTCTCCGACGGCAACCTGAACCGGCACGTTGCGGCGCTCGCGGACCTTGGCATCGTTACGATCGAGAAGCAGCGCGTCACCGGAAGGCCGCAGACGATCTATCGCATCACCAAACGCGGACGCCAACGATTTCTCGCCTACGTCGACGAGCTCGAGGCGGTCGTGCGCGACGTCCACGAGCGTTCGCGCATCGCCGCGCACCCGAAGCTGGCCACGACGTGACGCCCCAACACGTTGCGATCGTCATGGACGGCAATCGACGCTGGGCAGCCGAACGCGGCCTGCCGATCGCATGCGGCTATCGCCGCGGCGTCGCAACGCTGCGCCGAGTCCTGCGAGCGGCGAGCGCGGCGGGCGTGCGCGTCGTTACTGCCTATGCATTCTCCGAGGAGAACTGGGAGCGGCCTGCCGTCGAGGTGGACCTGTTGATGCGATTGTGTGCGCGCGCCGCGCGCGGCGAGTTCCGGCGCCTCGCTCGAGAAGACGTGCGCGTGCGGCTCTGCGGCCGCACCGAACGCTTGCCGGCGAGCACACGGACCGCGCTCGAGGAGCTCGTCGCCGAGACCGCCGGCAACCGCGGCATCCTCCTCAACCTCGCGATCGATTACGGCGGCCGGCGTGAGATTGGCGATGCGGTTCGCGCATTGGCAGAAGAAGTGCGCACGGGTCTACGCGACGTTTCCTCGATCGACGAAGGCGCGCTCGCGAGCCGGCTCTATACCGCGGGTCTTCCCGATCCCGATTTGATCGTACGCACCGGCGGCGAGCTTCGGCTCTCGAATTTTCTCTTATTTCAATCGGCGTACGCGGAGTTTTGGGCGACGCAAACCTATTGGCCGGATTTCGATGAGACGCATCTCAAAACGGCGTTCGACGACTTTGCGTCGCGCCAGCGACGCTACGGTACGTAACCCTTAGAGACCGATCTGACCGAGGTCTGCGATAACGCGTTGGACCCTTGGATTCTCCCACCAATTCACGACGATCGCCTCGAGCTCGGGAAATGCGCGCAGTGCGCCCACATGTTCTTCGATCGCGCTCGGATTCGGCGATGGCGCTTCGACTTCGGCCTGAAGTTTGTCGATCGTCGCATGCGCGTCGTGTCCCTCCGGCAGCGCTGCGTGCAAATCTTCGTGTGGAAGCACGGCTCCTTGCTGCAAGAGTGGAAGCATCGTCTCGGCTTGAGTGATCAGCTGTTCGCCGGCAACTAGCCCCGTATCGTCGGCGTCCTCGATTTCGTTGCGAAGGTTTTCGCGGTCGTTCATGCGCCCTATGCTGCGGCTTCGGAACGGTAAATGCCTTTGCCGGCCCGAATTTGAGCGCGCGTTGATGGCTTCGGCCTGATGCTCGAACGTACTATGAGCGCATGCTTGCCGCCGTTTTGAGCGCCGGACTTCACACCTGGCCGTGCACCGTCGGGAAGAGTAGAGCCGCTTCGACCTGTGGCACCTTTACGGTCTACGAAGACCGCGTCGCCCGAAGCGGGCGCACCATCGCGCTGAAGTTCGTGCTGATTCACGCAACGCACCGCGCGAACCGCGCGATCGCATGGAATCCGGGAGGCCCCGGTGCTTCGTCGACGGCGGCGGCCGGTCCGATTGCCGACGGCGACGTCGCGCGCGAGCTGCGAACGTTGCGCGACCGATATGACGTTTTGCTCGTCGATAATCGTGGAACGGGCGGCTCGGCCGTGCAGCAGTGCGACCTCGCGCCCGCTGGGCGCGCTGCGCTCTACTTCCAGCAAATCTGGCCGGACGGATTGCTGCGCGAATGCCGACAACGCTTAGCGCAGAACGCCAACCTCAGCCTCTATACGACCTCGATTGCCGCCGATGATCTCGACGAACTTCGCGCCGCGCTCGGCTATACGAAGCTGGTGCTCGACGGCGGATCGTATGGAACCCGTTTCTATCTCGTCTATGCGCGACGCCATCCGGCACGCGTCGAAAGCATCGTGCTCGACGGCGTCACTCCACCGCATTTTCTCATTATTCCGCTCGAAGACGCGATGGGCGCGCAAGATGCAATGACGCGATTGATTGCGGAATGCAAAGCCGATGCAAGCTGCAACACCCATTTTCCAGAGTTGAGCGAACATTTCGAGGCGCTCGTGGGCCGCTTCGATACGGCGAGCCTGCGCGTGCCGCTCGAGAACGCGAAGACACACCGCGTTACGTTCCTGCCGCTCTCGAAAGAAGTCTTCGCCGACCGCCTTCGGCAACTGCTCTATTTCCCGGAATTGGCCGAGTACGCGCCCTTCATCGTCGACCGAGCCTATCGCGGCGATTACGGACCCTTGGCGAGGATGGTCGACGAAATAACGCAAGATTTTGCGCAGCTCGTCGCCGACGGTCTCAACCTTTCCGTCACCTGCGCCGAAGACATTCCGTTTATCACCGAAAGCGACGTTCTGCAGACGAGTGCGAAGTCGTTCGAAGGCGACGTGCGCGTTCGCGCACAGCAGCGCGCCTGCCGCATTTGGAACGTTACGCCGGTTCCGCGGAGCTTCATCGATCCGGTGCGCAGTGAGGCGCCGATTCTGATGATCTCGGGCAGCGACGATCCGACGAGCCCGCCGAAGTACGCGCAAGAGGCGCTGCCCTATCTGCCCAACGCCCGAATACTGCTGATCGAGAACGCAGGCCATGCGACCGAAACCGCCTGTTCCGACGCGCTGATCGTCGAGTTCGTCCGCGTGCGTAGCGCGAAAGAGCTCGATCTCGCACAATGCGCCGGCGCCTACCACCGTCCGGCCTTTGCGACCTCGATGGCCGGTTTTGGCGAGTAAAGTATTGCACCCTCATTCAGGGTCGACTGGTTAGCGGAGTTCTGCGTCGAACGCTGCGCGAATGGTCGAGCCCTTCGCGTTCCAGGCTTGCGCGAACGACCTGAGGATTCTCGCGGTGAAGCCCCAAACGTTGCGCCCTTCGTAGTCGAGCGCATAAATCGTGTGGCTCAAAGCTTCGCTGCGTTCGGGATCGCGATGCACCGCGCCGGGCGCGACGATCGACTCGAGCGGAATGGTAAAGACGCCGGCAGTCTCCGTGCCGTCGATTCTCAATGCGGTATGGGGCGCGAGCAACCCAACGATCGGCGTCACGAGGAGGCGATTGAGAGTCTGCCGCTGCGCTGAAAGCCGTCCGACGACGCGGACATGACGCGGGTCCACGCCGAGCTCTTCCTTCAATTCGCGCAGCGCCGTCAGATCGAGATCGCCGCCGTCCGCGAGATCGGCCATCCCGCCGGGAAGACCGATCTGACTGGGATGCCGGCGCAGATGCGCGGCTCGCTCGACGAAAACCACGCCGTGCGGCGCGTCGGCGAAGATTGCGAGCATAACGGCTGCCGTCGGCCACGCTCTCGTCACGGAGTAGTGAATCTGGTTTGCGATCCGGACGGTACGCCCTCCGATTCGCGCCGCGCCCATTGCCCGAGCGTGAGCAGAAATGCGCCGAGGACGACGAGTCCACCGGCGATCCACATGACGGCGGCGGCGTTGCGCTGATCCGCGAGAGCAGCGGTCGTAGAACCGATGACGGCGGCATAGTGCGGATAGAGCGGACTTCTCGCGCTGACGAGCGCCATCGCCAGCAACGCACCCTGCGGCAGCGCGACGGCGAGATAGAGCAGTCGCACGGGAAAGCTCGCGGGGCGCAGCGGCGGCGAGGCCAGCACCGGCAGCCAGAAGATCGTGCCCGCCGCGAGGTAGAGCAGGTGCTCGCCGGCGTGCACCCACGCGTTCTCCAGCGACTCCTCGTAGAGTCCGCAATAGTGCGTTGCCCACAGCGTTGCGACGAAGAATGCGAGCGCCACGGGCGGCAGTGCGAGTACGTGAAGCGGTCGCGAAACGCGCACGAAGCGGGCCGTTGCGTGCTTCCCGGCGATCGCCGCGAAGAGCTCGAAGGGACGTGCCAGCAAAACGAGCAGCGTTACGAGAAAGAGCAGGGCGAGATGCTGCAGCATATGCCACGCGAACGAGCGATCCGCGAGCGTGTCGAACGGCGGAGCGACGGCCGCAGCTGCGGTGAGCGCGGCTATCGCAAGGAGAAGCGCGCGCGGCATGCGGCTTACGGCAGCGGCTCCTCTTCGAACCCGCCGCGAGCGTTACGCCGCAGACGCGTGCGGGGCGCCTTTCGCACGCCGCCGCGCGCGCGGAGCTCCGCGGCAAATGCGTACGTAATCGCGAAGCCCGCGAGCGGCGCACATATGCTGAAGAAGCGATAGAAGTTGGTGATCGTTGTGATCGGCAGGTGCACGTAGCGCGCTTGCACGTCGTCGCTGCCGGCGAGCGTCAAGCCCAGCGCGAAGAGAAAGACGGCGACCCCAAGCGCGGTCCGCCACGGCACGTCGCGAGGATTCTCCAGCAGTTGATGCGAGTGACGGTCGTGCCGAACCGCCGCATCGATCCACGGCCAAAGCATCAACAGAATGAAGAGCACGGCCGGAAGGAGCACCGCCGGCCAAAATGGCGACGGAATCGTGTGACCCCAGAGATGGACCGCCCATGCCGGCCCCATGCGCAGCGCACCCTCGAGCCAGCCGATGTACCAGTCGGGCTGCGCCGGGCTGACGCCACTCCACGCATCGTACGGTCCCCAGAGCCAAATCGGGTTGATTTGCACCAAGGCGCCGAGTCCTGCGAGCACCGCGACGACCGCAAAGAGCAGCGCGATCGATTTTGCGGCGTAACGCGGGACTAACGGTGAGCCGACGACGTTATGTTCGGTCCTGCCCGGCCCAGGAAACTGCGCGTGCTTCTGTCGCCAGACGATCGCCAAGTGCAACGCGATGAGTGCGGCGATGAGCGCGGGAACGAGATAGACGTGCGTCACGAAGAGCCGCGGCATCAGGCGCTCCGCCGGGTAGATGCCGCCAAGAAGCAAGAACGATAGCCACGTTCCCACTACCGGAACCGAGAGCAGCACCGAATCCGCTATGCGTAACCCGATACCGCTGAGCAGATCGTCGGGAAGCGAATATCCGGTAAAACCCGCAAAGAGGGCGAGCCAGAAGAGCAGTAGCCCGATAACCCAGTTGATTTCGCGTGGTTTGCGAAACGCACCGGTGAAGAAGATGCGCGCCAGGTGCAGGGCGATACCGGCAACAAAGACCAGCGCCGCCCAATGATGGATCTGACGCACGAGCAGCCCCGCGTTGACTTGGAAACTCAGCGCGAGCGCCGAGGCGTAGGCGCGCGACATCTGCACGCCGTCGAGCAACACGTATGGCCCGTGATACGAGAGTTTGGACGCATCCGGGTCAAAGAAAAATGCCAAAAAGGTTCCCGTTGCGACGAGGACTCCGAACGCGTACAGGTTGATCTCGCCGAGCATGAACGACCAATGATCGGGAAAGGCTTTCCGCAACGCGTGACGGACGAAGTGCGCCGTTCCTAACCGATCGTCGACCCAGAGCAGCAGCCGCTCGATCCCGGTCACGAGGGCCTACGCTCCCAGAAACCAGGACCGACCGGTTTGGGAAAGTCGCCGGTCGCGCGCAGGATGCCGTCGCTACCGACTTCGATCGGTAGTCGCGGAAGCGCGTGGTCGGCGGGACCGGAGACGACCGCGCCGTTTGCAACCACATTGAAGACCGACTGATGGCACGGACAGAGCAGCTCTTTGCTTGCAGCGCGATAGAGCGCGACCGGACAGCCGGCGTGCGTGCACAGCTTCGAATAGGCAATATAACCGCCCGCGCTTGCGGCGACACCCTCCGGCAGACGAATCAGCATCGCTTGGGATTGCGCGTCGCCGATCGCCTCGGCGGGAAAGATCGTAACAGCCGAGTCGACGTTCAAATCATCCGCGTGGACGATGCGACCGTCCGGTAGAGCGAGTGCCGAACCCTTTCGCCAGCGCGTGCCGAAGAGCGCCCCGGCGGGCGCCGGCCCAAGTGACCGAAACGGTACGATGAGCGCGGCAGCAAACGATCCGATTGCCGCTCCAAGCAGTGCGAGCAACATCTTCGGACGCGTTACCTCGTGGAGATCCTCAACGATCTCGTCGCTCTGAGCGGCTCGTTCGTTGGGAGCGGAAGGGTACGTCTCGATCTCGTCGACCACCGACTCGTCCGGAATCACCCAGAATGCCCAACCGAGGGCGGCAGCGCAGAGACCCGCGGCGGCGAGTGCAATCGCGATCCCTTCGTAAAGGCGATCGCCGCCGGTGACGTAGGCGGCAATAAACGCGGCGCTGCCGGCAATTGCAAGCCCGAGCGCCGATGCTATGCCGAGCTGCTTCGCCGAACTCATCGCACGAAGTAGATCGTGCCGAAAATGCCGAGCCAGACGACGAAGACAAAGTGCCAGTAGTACGTCATGGCCTCCGCGCCGGCGCGTTGATTGGCGAGCAACGCTCGGCTGCGCATTCCGACGAGCAGAGCGGTTAGGATGCCGATGCCGGCGATCACGTGCAGCAGATGGAAGCCGGTCATCGCGTAGTAGATCGATCCGTAGGCGTTGGTCGCGATGGTGAATGCATTCTTCGAGTAACCGTGAACCGCAATCGCGACAAAGCCTACCGCAGCCACGGTCGCGGCCGCCGTCCACCAGCGCGCGGCGCGCAGTCGCCCGCGGTCCATCGCTCGGGTCGCCAGCACCATTACCGCGGAGGCCGCAAAGAGCAGGAACGTTCCAAAACTCGCCTCGGCAAGATCGAGGTGAACCATCGGCGGCGGCCACTGGGCTCGATTCGCGCGCAGGTCGTAATACGACGCGAAGAGCGCCGCAAAAAACATTAGCTCCGACGCGAGAAAAAGGACGACCCCAAAGACGAGCGGATGCGCGCGAATGGGCAATGGCGCAAGCGGCCGAGCGCCCCCATTCACGGAAGTAGGCATGCTTTTTCCTACCCGCAGCAACCGCTTTCTACACGACGCCATTTGGGTAAGAGTGGACGGTGGACTGGCTGAGAAATCCGGCGTCCGTTCAGGGCGTTGCGATGCGCACCGATTGGTACGTTTTTATCGGTGCCGGTGTCGCCGTCGGCATCTTCGTGTACGCCTGTATTCTCTGGTGTCTGCTCGTCTATCGCGCGCGCGCCGGACGCGACGCCGCGCAGTTCGACGGAAATGCTCCGCTCGAAATTCTCTACGTCGCTATTCCGCTCGTCATGGTCATCGCGCTCTTCGGCGTGACCTTCGCGATCGAGATGCCGGTCGATCGTGCGGCCGATCCGCCGAACCGGATCGCCGTTACCGCGTTTCGATGGTCGTGGCGCTTCGAATATTCCAACGGCATACGCACGGGCGGCACGCCGATGAGCCCTCCCACGCTCTATCTCCCGGTCGGCCGGCCGAGCGAGATCGAGCTGCGCTCCGACGACGTCACGCACTCGTTTTGGGTGCCCGCATTTCTCTTCAAGCGCGACGCGATTCCCGGAATGACCAATGTCTTCGACATTACCCCGACCCGGACGGGGAGTTTTCTCTCCCGCTGTGCGCAGTTCTGCGGGCTCGACCACGCGTTGATGACCTTCGTCGTTCGAGTCGTTCCAGCCGCCGGCTACCAGCGCTATCTCGCAAGCAAAGGGGCCGTCATACCGTGATCGAGTGGTTGACGACGACCGACCACAAGAAGATCGGTATCATGTACGTGGTCGCGACGATGACGTTCTTCGTGGTGGCCGGCGTTCTCGCCGCACTGATCCGCACCCAGCTGGCCGTTCCCGACAACTCTTTTTTGAGCGCGCATGCGTACAATCAAATCTTCACGCTGCATGGGACGGCAATGATCTTTCTGGTCATTGCGCCCTTTGGGATCGGCCTTGCGAATTTCTTGGTGCCGCTGCAGATCGGCGCGCCCGATGTCGCCTTTCCGCGGCTCAACGCGACCGGTCTATGGCTCTTCATTCTCGGCGGCGTCACCGTCTTTGCGGGACTGGTGACCTACGGGGGCGCCGCCGCGACCGGCTGGACCGCCTACGCGCCGCTCAACGAACTCTTCGTCGGCACCGGCGCGGGCCAAGACCTCTTCTTCATTGGTCTCTTGATGACGAGCATTTCGACGATCCTCACCTCGATCAATTTACTCGTGACGGTCTTCTTGCTGCGCGCCCCCGGCATGACGATGTGGCGTATTCCGATTTTCACCTGGGAAATCGTCGCGACGGCGCTGCTCGTGTTGATGGCGTTCCCGTCGCTCGCCGCGGCCTTCGCGATGGTGCTGATCGAGCGTCATCTCGGCGGACGTTTCTTCGATCCTGCCTTCGGCGGCAATCCGGTGCTCTACCAACATCTCTTCTGGTTCTTCGGTCATCCGGAAGTCTACGTACTCATTCTTCCCTATTTCGGAATCGTTACCGAAATCATCGCGACCTTCTCGCGCAAACCCGTCTTCGGCTACGTCGGGATGGTCATCGCGGCCTTTGCGATCGCCGGGCTTTCGCTCGGCGTTTGGGCGCACCACATGTTCACGACCGGCGCGGTCAGCAACCCGTTCTTCTCGGCGGTTTCGTTTCTCATTGCCGTTCCAACCGGCGTGAAGTTCGTCAATTGGATCGGGACGATGTGGAAGGGCTCGATCGTGCTGACGGTTCCGATGCTCTTTGCGATCGGATTTTTGCTCAATTTTCTCATCGGCGGCATCACCGGGGTTATGATTGCGTCGCCGCCAATCGACTATCAGGCTCACGACAGTTACTTTATCGTGCAGCATTTTCATTACACCATCGGCGGCGGAAGCATGTTTGCACTCTTCGGTGCGCTCTATTTCTGGTTTCCTAAGATGTTCGGGATAAAGCTCGACGAGCCCATCGGGCGGTGGGTATTCGCGCTGCTCTTCACGGGGTTCAACGCGACCTTCATTCCGATGGGCTTTATGGGTATGGAGGGCATGGCCCGCCGCGTCTACACGTATCCGGCGATCGGGCATCTTCCGCTGCTCAACGCAATCGCGACGTTGGGAGCGGGGTTGATGACGCTCGGCGTTATCGGATTCTTCATCAACGTGATCGTGTCGGTGCGCCGGCGTTTGCCGGTTGCAAATAATCCGTGGGGGGGCTTCACGCTCGAATGGCTGACGTCGTCGCCGCCGCCGGAGTTCAACTTCGAGAGCCTTCCGCCGATCCGCAGCCGGCGCCCGGCGCTCGATCTTGCCGGCTCGAGCCCTCCGGTCAAATGAAGACGTTCGTTGGTCTCTTCGCAATCGTTGCCGCGTTCGGCTTCGTCATCGCAATAACGTATTGGTTCGTCGCGCACGAAGAGGCGGCCGGCACCGCCTTGCTCGCGATCATGGGTGCCGCCTTGACCTTCGCTGCGGGATATGCGCTACTCGCCGAGCGCGACGCGCGCCTCGAAGGCGACGACCCGAGCGAAACCAACGAGCAGGTTGCCGGCGAAGTGCTCGACGTTTTCACGACCGCAAGCCCCTGGCCGATTGTTATCGCATTTTGCACGTTGGCGCTGCTCGCCGGGCTGTTGTGGTCGCCGGTGCTCGCAATCGCCGGACTCATTGGAATGATCCTCTGCTTTTGGCGGCTCGGCGCGGAGAGCGCGCGAACGGGTATAGACGAAGGGTGAAGCGCGCGAATCGGATTGCCGTCGTTACCGGAGCATCGGCCGGAGTGGGCCGCGCCGTAGCGCGTGAGTACGCGCGCCGAGGTTACGACGTCGGCTTGATCGCGCGCGGTATGGACGGACTCGCGGCCGCAAAGGCTGAAATCGAAGCAACGGGCAGGCGCGCGGTCGTCGCTCCCGCCGATGTCGCCGACGGCGCGGCGGTCGAGGGAGCGGCGGCGCGAATCGAAGCGGAGCTCGGCGCAATCGACGTGTGGACGAACGTCGCGTTCTCCAACGTCTTTGCGGAGTTCAAGGACTTGACGCCCTCCGAGTACCGCCGCATTACGGAGGTCACCTATCTCGGATACGTGCACGGCACGATGGCCGCTCTGCGCCGGATGCTCCCGCGCAATCGCGGCACGATCATTCAGGTTGGCTCGGCGCTCGCATATCGGAGCATCCCGCTCCAGTCGGCGTATTGCGGAGCCAAGGCCGCGATCCGAGGCTTTACCGATTCGATTCGCAGCGAGCTACTGCACGCGCGCAGCGCAGTTCGGATTTCCATGGCGATCCTGCCGGCCGTCAACACGCCGCAGTTCTCATGGTGCCGCTCGAAGCTCCCGCGCAAGCCCCAGCCCGTGCCGCCGATCTTTCAACCGGAGGTCATCGCCCGCGGTATCGTCTGGCTCGCGGCACACCCTCGACGCGAACTGCGCATCGGCTGGTCGACGATCAAGGCGCTCGTCGGACAGAACGTCGCTCCCGCTCTGCTCGACCGGCTTCTCGCCAAGACTGGATATACGGCGCAGCAATACGACGGAGCAGCACCATCGCACCGTCCCGACAATTTGGAACATCCGTTGCCCGGAGACTGGGGTTCGCGCGGAGCCTTTGACTCGCGCGCGCGAACCTGGAGCTCGCAACTCTGGCTCACCACGCACCCATACTCGATCGCGGTTGCTGCCGTTGCGGCTGCGGCTGTGGTCGCTTCGCTGGCGCGCGGGTGCGCCGATAACACGAAAGGCCGATTTGATGAGCGCTGATGTTAAGACCGACGTACGAAAGGACGACCTTCGCGTCGATCTATCGGGGCGGACGGCGATCGTCACCGGAGCGGCAACGGGAATCGGCAGCGCGATTGCCGCGCGCTTCGCGCTTTCGGGCGCGCATGTGGTGATCGATTATCCCGACGAAGCGAATCGCGAGCAGGCCGAGGAGGTGATTCAAGCGATTCGCAGCGACGGTGGAAGCGGCCAGCTCGTGCAGGCCGACGTTGCCGAGGAGCGCGGAGCCAACCGGCTCGTCGAGGCTGCAGTCGAACGTTGCGGAAGTCTCGACATTTTGGTGAACAACGCCGGAATCGAGGAGAGTCATGCGGTCGTCGAGATGCCGCTCGACGTCTGGGAGCGGATCATCCGCATCAATCTTACCGGCAGCTTTCTCTGTGCGCGCGCCGCCGCGCGCGCAATGATCGCTGGAGGCCGAGGCGGACGCATCATCAACGTCTCCTCGGTGCACGAAGATCTAGCGATGCCGAAAAATTCCGCATACTGCGCGTCGAAAGGCGGGATGCGAATGTTTATGCGCACGCTCGCCCTCGAGCTTGCGCCGCATGGCATCACGGTCAACGACATCGCGCCGGGTGCCATTGCGACGCGCATCAACCGCAATGTGCGCCGCGATCCCTCGCAGCACCAGGAGCTCCTCGATGAAATTCCGCTGCGTCGGGTCGGCGATGCCGATGAGGTCGCCGGTCTTGCCGCCTATCTCGCTTCGGATGCCGCGGCGTACGTTACGGCTGCGACCTATGTGATCGACGGCGGTCTGCTGCAGTACACCAAAGGATTGTGAGGCCGCGCCCGGCGGTTTGCTCCGACGGGGCATATCGGATCGAGGACGGAGCGCTTCCGGCCGGCTCGACCCTCGGCGGATCCGCGCTGACCGTCAAACTGCTGGCAAACGGGTCGATCGATACCGTCTTCTCCACCGAGAGCGGTTCGAATATCGTTCGCGACGTCGACGTTCATCACTTTGACTCGGCGACGGGGCTTCGCCTGACGCGCGGAGGTGGGCGATTCACGCTGCGGCCTGAGTGCCAAACGCACGAATATCGGCTTCGTGACGGCGTGGAGGTTGAAAAATCGACCTTCGCGGTGCGCGGATCGTCGCAGCCGGCCATCTGTTACATTGCGTTTTGCGCACGCAACCACACTCGGGAACCGTTCTCGATCGACTCGATTGCGGTCGCGCGCATCAAGAGTTCCTTCGAAGACCGGATCGATGCGCGCTGGGACGAACCGAGACGCGCGCTCGTGGTTTGGAGCGATCGGGGAGCGAACGCTCGCGCGATCGTCGCCTCGGATACTCCCGCATCGTGGGAAGTCACGGGCGATCATGCGCGTATGCTCGCGAACCGTTGGCCGGGTGCCTTCGGCAATGAGATCGACGTGTGCGCCGCCGATCCGCTTGCAGTTCTTCACGTTCGAACGACGATTGGCCCCGGCGCGACGGCGGAGTTTTGGTTCGCAATCGCTGCGCTCGCCGGGGGCAGTGACGGCAGCGACGACGTGCTCCGAGAATACCCGCCGGCACCTGCCGCGCTCGCCTCGACGCGCACCTGCTACGAAAAGCTGCTCGCCAAGAGCGTCGTGCGAAGTCCAGGCGGCGAGGTCGATCTCGGCGTCCACTGGGCGAAAGCGAATATGATTCGGGTGATGAGCGAAGGTCCGGCGAGTCGTGGATTCACAAACGATCCCGGCGGATCGACGCATTGCGTGGCGCGCGATGCCGCCTGGTTCGTCTACGGCTGCGATTGGATCGATCCGGCATTCTCCGAGGCGCTGCTGCGCGGCTTCGCCGAGCGCCAAGAACGCGACGGCAAAATCGTCGAGTACTTCGATCTGCGCACCGGCGAAACGAACGACGACGGGCTCAACGTCAATGACGACACTCCCCTCTACGCGCTGGCCGTCGCCCATCACGCGCTCGCCGGGGGGAGCGGCACCTTTCTCGCGGAGTTCTATCCATCGGCGCGCCGCGCGGTCGAGCAGCTGCTCGCCAATCGAGACGAGCGGGGCCTCGTTTACTGTGCCGCAGGGGGAACGGGCGCTCGCGGAATCGTCGGTTGGCGCAACGTCATTCCCGACTTTCGCCTATCGGGGGCGACGACCGAACTCAATAGTGAGGCGTTCGCGGCTCTCAAAAAGATGTCGGTGCTCGCAAGAATGCTGGGGGAAGACCGCGATGTAGAACGCTACGAGCGCGAGGCGGAGTCGCTGCGAGTTTCGGTCGAACGGCACCTGCGCAATCCGGAGAACGGATTTTACTATTTAGCGCTCGACGTCGACGGACGCCCTCGCAGTGCCCTGAGCTCCGATCTACTCTTTCCCATCATCTTCGGAATCTCCGACGACGCGACGAGCGCGCGCATTCTCCAGCGCTTGCGCGAGGCCGATTTTTGGACCGAAGCCGGCATTCGAACGGTGCCCCGCGACGCTCCGGAGTATGGGCCCTCGCGCGGCAGCGGCCTGCTCGGTGGGGTTTGGGCCGGCGTGACGTTTTGGTATGCGTTTGCCGCTGCGCGCTTCGCGCCGGAGATTATGGTCGAGGCGCTGGAGCAGACCTTCGCGCATTACGCGCGCGACCCGAGCGCGACGAATACGGTGCCCGGAGAGTTTTCCGAGTGGCTTCATGGAGAGACGCTCGTCAACGGAGGCATGATGCTCTCGCCGTGGTTCCCGCCCCGCTATCTGTGGGCTGCAATCGAAGGTGCTTGCGGGCTCGAGCCGGCGGCGCATGGTGCGCGGGTGACGCCGCGGCTTCCGCCGGAGTGGTCGTGGCTCTCGGCCTGCGATGTCCCGTTCCAAGGGAAGCCGATTTCGTGGTTCGCGGTTCGCATGGACGAGCTGCGCCTCTTCACGACGCAATCCGTCGAGAGCGACCTCGTCGTCGACGTCTACGAGCGCGACGTCACCGCCGACGTCTCGGTCGAAGGCGAGGAGAATGCCGTCGTCGCGTTCGCGCGTGCAGGTTGCGTGCTCGTCTTCATCGGCAATCGAGCGCGGCACACGGTGAGCGTCGCGATCAGGTCCCGAGGTGTCCTCTCCGCGCTCGTGCCGGTGCGGCGTTACGAAAGCACCTGCGGAACCTGGAACGAAGACGCCGGCGCCGGAAGTGACGCCTATACCACAATGATCGGGAGTCGCGGCTTCGCGCTCGTGGAGTTCGGCAAACCCGAGGGCGATTGAGCGAGCGTACGTCGGTTGTAAGAATACCGTTGTGAATGGCCTTCGCGGGGTATAGATTATGAGTGAGGGGTTCCGCGAATCTCGGTGCGACGACGTGGGTGATTGCCGAAGGCTACATCCCAGCCTGGGGAAACGGTCCGGAGCCGGAGTTTACGAGTCACGAAACGGCCTGCATCCTTAATGCCGGGGACCGCGACGCGCACGTTGAGATTACACTCTTTTTCCCGGACAAGGAACCGGTCGGACCATATATATTGACGGTTCCCGCGCGGCGAACGCTGCACCAGCGGTTCAACGATCTCAGCGACCCGGAGCCCGTCCCGCGAGGCGCCGATTACGCGAGCGTCATCGTATCGGACGTTCCGATCGTCGTACAACACACGCGCCTCGACTCTCGACAGCCCGCCAATGCGCTTCTTACGACGGTGGCTTATGCGCAAACCTAACTCTTACCTGATCGGTCCACTTCTCACCGTGCTGTTCTGCCCGGCGCCCGCCGCGGCGTGCAACGGCAACGCTGGAGCGCTCGATGCGTTCGAGAGAAATGCCGCGTTGCCGGGCTATACCTTTAACGTCGACGTGGCCATGGCGATGCGGCACTTCCCCTGGCTGCACTTTCACGTGCAGGGCGTTGGGAGGTACGAGCCGGGTAAATCGTACGTGATTCACTTTACGAAGTTGCCATGGTTTGCGCCGCAGACGGCGCACGACACGGATCTCTCGATGCTCGATCCGGCAATGTGGCCAACCCGCTTCCTCTACCAAGAGACCGGTCGGGACGATGGAAACACCCTCTACGATCTTCGCGCCATCGACGATTCCACATTGAAAAGCGCGACCGTTGCTCTCGGTCCGCGGTCCTGCGCGCGTGAGGTGAACGCTGCCTATTCCGACGGCACGGAGATCAAAATGAACGTCACCTTCAGTCAGGTCGGCACCTTTCTGCTGCCGGCGACGCTCACCGCCGATATTCACGAGTCGCATCTCGTGCTCTCCGCGAATGCCGCGTTCAGCGATTACACGTTCGATTCCGACGCGGTCAGCCTCCGGCCGAGGGCCCACGCATGAACGTCAGCGATTATCTCTGGGAGCGCCTTCACGAGTGGGACGTACGGCGGATTTACGGCTACCCCGGCGACGGCATTAACGGAATTCTTGGCGCGCTTGCGCGCTCGAAACGCGGAATTGAATTCGTTCAGGTGCGGCATGAAGAGATGGCGGCCTTTATGGCCTGCGCGCATGCGAAGTTTACCGGCGAGGTCGGAGTCTGCCTGGCAACGTCGGGTCCAGGGGCAATTCATCTCCTCAATGGTCTCTACGATGCGAAACTCGACAAAACGCCGGTCGTGGCGATTGTGGGGCAGGCCGCTACCACCGCGCTCGGGGGATCGTACCAGCAGGAAGTCGACCTGCAGCGTCTCTTCGCCGACGTTTCGGAGTACGCGTACACGGTCTGCAGTCCGACCGCAATCCGTCACGTGATCGATCGCGCCTTCCGAACGGCGGCAGCGATGCGCGGCGTCGCGACGGTGATCGTGCCGAAGGACATTCAAGAAAAGCAATACGCCGAGCCGCCTCGGAAGCACAACACGTTGCATTCAAGCGCAGGCTATTCGGCGCCGATCGTCGTGCCGGAGGATCGCGATCTGCGGCGCGCCGCCGACGCGCTCAACGCAGGTGAACGCGTTGCCATTTTGGTCGGCGCCGGAGCGATTCGCGCGACCGAGGAAGTCGTCGCCGTGGCGGAGCGGCTCGGTGCGGGCGTCGCTAAAGCGCTCTTAGGGAAAGCCGCGGTCCCCGACGATCTGCCATACGTCACCGGAACGCTCGGTCTGCTCGGCACGCGTGCCAGCTCCGACATGATGAACGAGTGCGACACACTGCTCATGATCGGCACGGCTTATCCGTACGCCGAGTTTCTTCCGAAGGAAGGCCAGGCTCGCGGGATTCAGATCGACATCGACCCGCGATACATAGGTCTACGATATCCGACGGAAGTCAACCTTATCGGCGATGCCGCTACGACGCTCCGTGCGTTGCTGCCGTTGCTCGTCCAGAAAGCGGATAGCTCTTGGCGTGACAAGATCGAAAAGAATCGTCACGACTTTGAGGAGTTAGAGCGCCGCCGCGCTCACGAAGGAGCGCAGCCGCTCAATCCGCAGCTCGTCTTTCTCGAACTGAACAAGCATCTGCCCCATAACGCCATCGTGACCGGCGATGCGGGCACCGCGACCAATTGGAGCGCGCGAAATCTCCACATGCGCCGTGGCATGAAGTGGTCGCTCTCCGGCGGGCTGGCGACAATGGGCGGGGCCGTGCCGTATGCGATCGCGGCCAAGTTCGCCTATCCGGACCGGGTCAGCATCGCGTGCACCGGTGACGGCGCAATGCAAATGAACGGCAGCGCCGAGCTGCTCACCGTCATGAAATATTGGAAAAGCTGGCACGACCCGCGGATCATCTTTCTAGTTCTGCATAACGACGATCTCAATCAGGTTACTTGGGAGATGCGCGTCGAGTCGGGGGATCCCAAGTACGAGGCCTCGCAGAACCTGCCGGCGTTTCCCTACGCGGCATATGCCGAGTCGATCGGCATGCGCGGAATTCGCGTGGACGACCCGGCGGAACTCGGCGATGCTTGGCGCCAGGCATTCACTTCGGCACGCCCAGTGCTCGTTGAAGCGATCGTCGATTCGAACGTGGCGCAACTCCCGCCGCATATCACACTCGAGGAGGCGCACAATCTCTTCTCGGCGCTCTCCAAAGGCGATCCGAATGAGGGCGGCGTCATCAAGGAGTCGATCAAAAGTATCCTGGCGGGAGTCATTCCGCGTACATCGGAGTGACGAGCGTTGCGGCCCCAGTCGGGGCCGAGCACGCCATCGAGCGGCTAACGGTCCGAGTCTTCCGAATCCCAACGGCGTCCCACGAATCCGATGGAACGCTCGAGTGGGATTCCACGACGCTCGTCTACGTCGAGATTTTCGCCGGTGGGACGACCGGCGTCGGGTTTACGTATGCCGACGGCGCGACCGCGCGCCTCATCGACGAGACGCTCCGCCCGGCGATCGCCGGCAAAGACGCATTGCAGACCGGCCGGCTCTGGCTCGATATGTCGGCCGCGGTGCGCAACCTCGGGCGTAGCGGCGTCGCCTCGATGGCGATCTCCGCGGTTGACGTCGCATTGTGGGATCTTAAGGGCAAGGTCCACAACTTGCCCGTCTGCCTGCTTCTTGGCGCGGCGCGCGATCGCGTCGATCTCTACGGGAGCGGCGGCTTCACCTCGTACAGCATCGGCGAGCTCTCAGAGCAACTCGCCGGATGGGTGCGCGACGGCATGCGCTACGTCAAGATGAAGATCGGCCGAGAGCCCGCGTCCGATCCGCAG
Organism: Candidatus Cybelea sp.; assembly: GCA_035695445.1. Taxonomy (GTDB): domain Bacteria; phylum Vulcanimicrobiota; class Vulcanimicrobiia; order Vulcanimicrobiales; family Vulcanimicrobiaceae; genus Cybelea. Next base: position 100,069 of record DASRSI010000003.1, read on the forward strand.
CGCGTTGCGGCCGCACGCGAGGCGATCGGCCATGACGCCCAGCTCTTCGTCGACGCTAACGGCGCATACGCGCAGAAGCAGGCGCTCTCGCTCGCCGAGTCGTTCGCCGAGCAGAACGTCACCTGGTATGAGGAGCCCGTCTATCACCGGGATCTCGCCGGCCTGCGTGACGTGCGCGAGCGGGCGCCGGCGTGCATGGAGATCAGTGCCGGTGAGTATGGATACGTACTCGACGACTTCTATCGAATGCTTGCCGAACGCGCCGTCGACGTGCTGCAGGCCGACGCGACGCGCTGTGGAGGGTTCAGCGGGCTACTCGCCGTCGATGGCTTATGCCAGACCGCAAACATGCGGCTCTCCACGCACTGCGCGCCACATTTGCACCTGCACGCTGCCATTGCGTGCAAGCAGTTACGGCATGCCGAATACTTCTTCGATCACGCGCGAATTGAACGAATGCTCTTCGACGGCGCGAACGGACCGGTTGACGGTGCGCTGGTTCCCGATGTGACCCGGCCCGGAATCGGGCTCGAGCTCAAAGCCCTCGACGCGCAGCGCTTCGAGATCTAGCGGGAGAGAGTACCGATGCTCAAGATTATCGAGCAGGCCGTCGTCGACGTGAAAGCGCTCGAAGTAGAGTTGCGTGCTGCAGTGCGCGGTGAGGTCCGATTCGACGATGGAAGCCGGGCACTCTACTCGACCGATGCTTCGAACTATCGCCAGGTCGCGCTCGGCCTGGTTCTGCCGAAGGACGCGTCGGATGTCGAGGCCGCGGTTGCGGCATGCCGGCGCCACGGTGCTCCGATCGTCTCGCGCGGCGGCGGCACGAGTCTGGCAGGCGAGACGTGCAATGCGGCCGTCGTTCTCGACTTCAGCAAATACATGAACGCGCTGGTCGGCATCGACTGGGCGGCGAAAACGGCCCGAGTTGAACCCGGCTGCGTTACCGACGACCTGCGCGACGCCGCCGAAACGCGTCACTTAACGTTCGGGCCCGATCCGGCGACTCACAACCGCAACACGCTCGGAGGCATGATCGGCAATAACTCGTGCGGCATGCACGCGCAAATGGCCGGCAAAGTCGAGGAGAACATCGAGGAGCTCGAGATTCTCACCTACGACGGTCTCCGTATGCGCGTTGGGCGCACGGACGAGGACGAGCTCGAACGGATCATTGCCGGCGGAGGCCGCAAAGGCGAGATCTACGCGAAACTCAAGGCGCTGCGCGACCGCTACGCCGACCTCATCCGCGTCCGCTTTCCAAAAATTCCGCGTCGCGTCTCCGGGTACAATCTCAACGAGTTACTCCCGGAGAACGGCTTCAACGTCGCTCGGGCACTCGTTGGAACCGAGGGCACATGTGTGACCGTGCTCGAAGCAACGTGCCGGCTCGTCGATTCCCCACCGTGCCGAACTCTCGTGGTCTTCGGCTTCGCCGACATTGTCGCAGCAGCCGATCACGTACCGTTCTGTAACTCGCACGGCCCGATCGCGCTTGAGGGTTTGGATCAAAGCATGTTCGACTACATGCACGAGAAGGGCCGCTCGACGCGCGATCGCGCGATGTTTCCGGACGGGAACGCCTGGCTCATCGTTGAGTTCGGCGCTCGCACGAAGGAGGAGGCCGACGCACAAGCGCGGCGTCTCGTAACAGATTTTAAAACGACACACGTCGCGCCCTCATCGAAAATATTCGACGATCGAGAAGAGGAAAAGCGTCTCTGGGAGGTTCGTGAGTCGGGTTTGGGATCGACGTCAAAGATTCCGCGCGAGCCGGACTTCTATCCCGGGTGGGAGGACTCGGCGGTCGATCCCACGCGTTTGGGCGAGTATCTGCGCGAGTTCCAGCAGTTGATGGAGCGCTATGGCTATCGTGCCTCGCTGTACGGACATTTTGGCCAAGGGTGCCTGCATTGCAGCATTGACTTCGATCTCTTCACCGCCGAGGGTATTGCGAAGTACCGCGCCTTCGTTACCGAGGCGGCGCACACCGTCGTGAAGTTTGGCGGTTCGCTCTCCGGCGAGCACGGTGACGGACAATCTCGTGGCGAGCTGCTACCGATCATGTTCGGGAACGAGCTCGTTGAGGCGTTTTGGGAGTTCAAGACGATTTGGGATCCGCAGAACAAGATGAATCCGGGGAAGGTTTCGCATCCGAATCGACTCGACGAAAACTTACGCTGGGGCGTCGACTACGAACCGTGGCATCCTACCACGCGCTTTACGTTTCCTGAAGATCAGGGGAGCTTTGCGTTTGCAGCAAACCGTTGTGTCGGCACCGGAAAGTGCCGAAAGCACGACGCCGGGACGATGTGCCCCAGCTACATGGCGACGAAAGAAGAGGCCTACTCGACCCGCGGACGTGCCCGCCTCCTCTTTGAAATGCTCCAGGGAGACCCGATCGCCGACGGTTGGGCGAGCGAGCCGGTGAAGGACGCGCTGGAGTACTGCCTTTCGTGTAAAGGCTGCAAGCACGAATGTCCGGTGAATGTCGACATGGCCACCTACAAAGCGGAGTTTCTCTCGCATTATTACGAGCGCAAACGCCGCCCGATTGCGGCCTACGCTTTCGGTCTCATGCCGTGGTGGGCGCGTCTTGGCTCGCTCGCTCCGGACATCGCGAACTTTTTCTCGCAAGCGCCGATCTTTCGCGACGTGGCAAAAGCGGCGGCATCGATTGCGAAGGAGCGCACGATTCCCATGCTCGCTCGCCAGACCTTCCGAGCGTGGTTTGAGGATCGATCACCGCGCAATCTCTGCGGACCGGACGTGCTTTTATGGCCGGACACTTGGAATAATCACTTCCATCCCACCACCGCCCAGGCCGCCGTCGAAGTGCTCGAAGACGCGGGTTTCCACGTGCTCGTTCCCTCGGTTGCGCTTTGCTGCGGCCGGCCGCTCTACGACTACGGGATGCTCGACCTCGCCAAAAAGTGGCTGCTGGAAATTCTCGACGTTTTGCGGCCGCAGATTCGCGCTGGGATCGCGCTGGTTGGACTCGAACCCAGCTGCGTTTCGGTCTTTCGCGACGAGATGGTGAACCTGCTGGGTGACGACGAAGACGCAAAGCGGTTCAAATCGCAGACCTTCTTGCTCACCGAGTTTCTGCAGCAAAAGGTGCCGCACTACGCTCCGCCGCCGTTACGGCGCAAGGCGGTCATTCACGAGCACTGCCATCACAAATCGGTCCTCGACCGTGCGGCAGAGCAGCAGCTCTTCGACCGGATCGGTCTAGAGTATGAAGCTCCGGACACAGGCTGCTGCGGGATGGCCGGTCCCTTCGGCTTCGAGGAAAGATTTTACAACGTCTCGGTAAAGATCGGCGAGCGCGTGCTGCTGCCGAAGGTGCGCGAATGCGACGAACACACGATCGTGATCGCCAACGGATTCAGCTGCCGAGAACAGGTTGCCCAACTGACCGACCGGCAAGCACTCCATCCCGCGCAAGTGCTCAAGATGGCGATCGACCAGCGCGGCGCCGAACGAAACGACGCGCTGCCGGAACGGCGCTACATGCCCGATCTTGCCGCGGAACGGCGCAGGCTCATGCGAAAGGGGACCCGCGCGATCGCCGCGTTCGCTTTCGCCGGCGCTGCGACGGTGCTCTTCGCGCTGCGCAGACGGTGAACGTCGCCGACCAGGCCGCCCCGCTCTTTGGCGTCAGCGAGTTCACCACGTCGCCGTGGCCGTTCGAGCGCGACGTCGAATGTTACGCTCGGCTAGGGATTCACGCCATCGAAGTCTGCGAGTTCAAGCTCGACCGAGCTGACTACGCACCGCAGCTTCGCCTGCTCGAACGGCGCGGCCTCTCGGTCTGTTCCGTACAATCAACCATCCACTCACTCTTTCCCGATAGCTTGGCAGCGCAACCCGAGGCGCCGCGCGACCGGGTGCGCCACGTCAAAGAAGCGATCGAGCGCATCGCTCCGCACGTGCCCTCCCAGACTCCATTCATCATGGTCACCGGCGCGGCGCCGAGCGGCAATACGCAGCTGGTCTACGAGACGAGCTTGGAGTTGTTCCCCGAGCTCGCAGAATTTGCCGCGGCACGCGAGATGCGGATTGCATACGAACCGCTTAACCCGGTGCTCTTCAATACCGATACGGCGCTCTGGGGACTCGACCGCGCGTTAGAGCTCGTCGAACGGATCGACCACCCAGCGCTCGGTCTCTGTGTGGACACGTGGAATATCTTCGAAACACCCGCGCTTCATAAAGTGATTCAACGCTGTGCAGGGAGGATCTTCATCGTACAAGTCAGCGATTGGCATCGGCCGCGCTCGGGCGCGGACCGTGCAAGTCTCTTGAAAGGAACGATCGACAACGCGGCGATCGTGCGAAGCATTCGCCAGGCCGGTTACGAGCAGCCGTACGTACTGGAGATATTCTCCGGAGAGTCGCTTCCCGATTCAATTTGGCGCTCCGACCTCGAAGTGGCGCTCGCTCAGAACCGCGACGCATTCACGCAGATTTGGCTGGAGAGTCTCCGCGAGTAAACGGCAGTACGACCTCGACTCGCGAGCTCGGTCTCGAGAAAAACGTGATGGTGGCTCCGAGCGCTTCGATGATCGCGAGACCGCGCCCCCGAAGCGAGTTTGGATCGCGGAAGACAGGGCGCGTAATGCCGCGGCCGTTATCGGTAACGGCGAGGGTGAACTCCCCGCGCGTTTCCCGGAGCTCCACGCCGACCGGAAGTTGCCCGTGCTCGCAGGCGTTGGCAAGCAACTCGCCCAGGATGATGGTCCCGACCTCGATCTCCTCGTCGCTGCGATCGGTCGCCCGCAACAGGCCTGAAAATTGCGCTCGAGTCGATCGCATGAGATGCGGATCGACCGCGACGACCTGCCACGCGCCCACCGCGCGGACTTCACTGGGTCTCACCCCATTTGTGCTTCGGTCAACGTTTCGAACAACGGCAGCATTTCGCCGAGCCCGGAGACCCGAAAGAGACGCGCGACCTTCGGACCCACGACGATGCGCGGAGCGGCTCTGCCCGCGTCGACGCGTCGCCGATGGAGCCAGATCAGCTGCGAGAGCGCGGTTGAATCCATGTAGGTGACGTTCGTGAGGTCGACGATTGCGGTCACCGGTTTGTCGAGCGTCTTCAGTTTCTCCTGAAACTCTTGCTTCGAAGTAAAATCGATCTCACCTGAAAACGACGCGACCGAGTTGTGTTCTTCGTTCACGTGGATATGGTTGCTCCTTAGCTAGAGTAGCCCTCTTCTATCGTCCTTTGGCGGCGCGTCGCGCGGCGCGCGTCGGTGGTCCAGCGAGAAGGTCGTGGGTGAAGACGGCGATCGCCGCTCCGAGCAGCGGTCCGACTGCATAGACCCAACTGATCTGCGTCGTGCCGGCGACCATTTGCGCCGCGATCGAGCGCGCCGGATTCATCGATGCGCCACTGATGTTTCCGGCGGCAAAGCCGCAGGCGGCGACGACGAAGCCGACCGCGATTGCGGCCTGCGGACCGACGATGGCTTCTTCCTGCGCCGTCATCAGAATGACGATTGCGAAGGCAAACGTCAGAACGACTTCGCAGATCATTGCGACGATCGGCGAGAATCCGGGTCCGGGCCGGCTTGCGCCGAAACCGAGGTGTGTGCCAAAGAGCGCCCAGAGTATGAGCGCTGCGACGAACGCGCCTGCAAACTGCGCCACGACGTATGCGATCGTCAATCGCACCGGGAAGATCCGCCGCAGTGCGAAGGCGATCGTCACGACGGGATTCGCATGTGCGCCCGAAGTGCCGGAGAAGGCATAGACCACCGCTGCCGCGATCAATCCGCGTGCCAGCCACCGCGAGACGTCCTCCACGCGACCCGTCGTGAAGTGGAGCACGTCGACCGAAATAGCGGTCGCGGTGATCATGAACGTACCCAGCGCCTCGGCGCCGAGCTTGCGCAGAACGAGAACGATCGCGTCCTTTGCGTCGCTTTGGACCATCGCATGTATTTGCCCGAAGCGGCCGCAATCAATCACGCACCGACCGATCGCTTGCTGCTTTTAGCGTGACGAATTGCGTCGCATCAACAGAATCACCGGCTCGTCTTTATAGACCGTGCGTGCCGTCTCGCGGTAGCCGACCTTCTCGGCGACTCGAAGCGAGGCTGCGTTTGCGGGCACGATCATGCAGGCGCTTCGATCGCAAGCGAGGTTGGCATCCAGCCAATCAAGGGCGGCGAGCAGTGCTTCGGTCGCGTAGCCGCGTCCGTAGAACGCCGGATCAAGCGTCCAGCCCGCTTCGGGAATGCCGTCGATTGCCGGCACGAGTTCGCGGTGAAAATCGGCAAAACCGATATCGCCGGCGAACGCTTGGCTCGCCCGCTCTTCGATGGCCCAGTACCCATAGCCGAGAATGCCCCAGAGCCCCGCATAACGTAGAATCCGCATCCACGTCTCGTTGCGTCCCGAAGGCCGTCCGCCGATGTAACGCGTCACTGCGGGGTTCGCCCACATCGCCGCGCACGCATCGAGATCTCCCGCGCAGTGCGGTCGCAGGGTAAGGCGCGCGGTGCGCAATGTTGGTACGCTGCTGTTCATGATGAAATCAAATCTCTCGGAGGCACGTTTGGACGACCCGGCGTTCACTTCCGTTTTCGGGCTCGCAGGGTTCGACGTCGTGTACGCCGGTTGAAAAGAATCTCTCGACGGAGCCGGTGCTCTTTCTCAAGTGCATACGATACGCCGGCGCGGAGAACGATACGTACATACGCGTGGCGCGAGGCGCAGCGGGGAGAGGACGGAGTTCTGGCCAAAGCGAGCGTCAATGCGCTCGTTCAAGCTCGGCGCCCTGCTCCTCGCCTGCGGTGCGGCGCTCCTTGCCGGCTGCGCGCGGCCGCCGTACGAAATCTCGCCGGCCGATCGGCAACGCTTTGCGCTCGGTTTGATACGCGTCGATCGCCCGGGCAAAGCGCCGCTGATCGAAGGTCTGAGCAATTGTATCGTCTACAAAGCTCAGTATGACGGCGATCGAATTTCAGGCTGGAAAGCGGCGCTCGGCGCGGATTGGGGCGGCACCTATCCGGCGTTCTTGACCGCGTGCGTCGACGAATCGCTGGCGTATCGCAACGGAGAGGTTCGTGTCTACCTCTGCGCGCGTGTGATCGGCGCCGGCGGCGGGTGCAATAACGGCGGCCATTATCGCAGCCGCACCGGCGAACGCCCATGGCTGCAGGGTTGGGACAACGTACACTGGCAGGCACTCCCACCCTAACGCTGCGGGATAGCCGGGGTGGTTCACGAATGAGTCTCGCCCCGAGGAGGATCGCATCGTGACCCAGATTCAACCGCAGAATTCCACGAAAGTCTATAGCTTGCGCGGCAATCTGATCGAGGCATGTTCGTGCCGAACGCTCTGCCGCTGCTGGATTGGTGAAGATCCCGACGGAGGCGCATGCGATTCGTTTCTTGCCTATCACATCGACCGAGGCGAAATCAACGGAGTCGACGTCAGCGGGCTGAACTACGTGCAGGTCGTGAAGATTCCGGGAAACGTCCTTGCGCCGCAGAGTTGGAAGCGCGTAAGTTACGTCGACGCGCGGGCAACGGAAACGCAGCGATCGGCCATTCTCGATGCCTGGCACGGCCGTTTGGGTGGCCCGCTGGCGGACATTCACAACTTGGTCGGTGAAGATGTGGCAGTCGAGACGGCGTCGATCGAACACAACCTCCAGAACGGTGAAGGCACGCTCGTCGTCGGCGACAAGCTTCGCGCGACGATGGCGCCGTATCGCAGCCCGTATGGAGCCGTCACGACGCTGCGCGATAGCCTCTTCAGCACGATCCCTGGCGCACCCGCATTCGTGGCGAAGGCCTCCGAACACGTCGTCAACATTCCCGAACACGGAATGGTTTGGACGTTTAAGGATCGCAACGCGATTCAGGGCGACTTTCTGCTGGAGACCTAGCGAGATGGCGGCAGAGGCCGCGCACCGCTCCGCGCGCCTCAACACCACGATCGGCACTCTCGCTTGCATAATCGCGGCCGCGTGGGCATTTTGCATTTGGTCGGAGATGAGCGGCAACGCGGCACGGCTTCATCACCACGCACTTTACGCAAGCGGCTTACCGTATTGGTCGGCAGCGCTCGTGGTGCTTGGTGCTTGGCAGTTCATGACCGCTGCGATGATGCTGCCGTCTTCGCTCGGCTTCATCCGGCTGTACGCGGCGACCGCAGCGCGCGCGCCCGATTTCCCGCTCGCGTTGAGCTTGTTTTTGGGCGCCTACTTTGCTCTCTGGACGGCGTTCGCACTGGTCGCGTTTACCGGCGACGTGCAGCTCCACAGAATCGTCGATGCGTGGCCCGGGCTTGCGATGCACGCGACGGTGATACCGGCCGCAACGCTCGGTCTCGCCGCCATTTATCAATGTACCCCGCTCAAGGATGCCTGTCTCAAGGCATGTCGCCATCCCGCAATGTATCTGATGCGTCATTATCGGCGCGGGCCGCTCAACGGTTTGCGGCTCGGGTTCGGTCACGCGCTCTACTGCCTCGGTTGCTGCTGGGCGCTCATGCTGGTGATGTTTGCCGCGGGAATTGCGCATCTGGCGTGGATGGGCGCGCTCGCGGCGATTATGCTCGTTGAAAAGGCGATGCCGGGCGGCAACCGAGTCGTCGTGCCGGTTGGTATGGCGCTCGTCGTGCTGGCCGCCGTTGCGCTCCTGCTCCCGGGAACCATTCCGGGTTTGTGAGCTAACGATGCACGTCGGCGTCGCCGGTACGGGGAACATGGGTAGTGCGATAGCGCGCAATCTCCTCGATCGCGGCTTTCGCATCTCGGTTTGGAACGTCGATCCCGAGATGACCAAGCCCGTGGTCGCGGCGGGTGCCACGCCATTCGAGCGCCTCGAGGCGATGGTAGCCGATGTCGATGCCGTACTCGCAATGCTCTGGGACGACGAGGTCGCGCGAGAGATTTCGCTGGGTACGATCATTCCGACCGCGCGCCAGGGCCAGCTCGTGATCGAAACCACGACGCTCTCGCCGCAGATGTATGAAACGCTCGCAAATGCTGCGACACGGCGAGGTGTCGATTTTCTCGCCTCACCGGTCCTCGGCAGCGTCGATGGTGCGCGCACGGGCGCTTTGACGCTCTTACCCGGGGGCAGTCGTCGAGCGTTCGAGCGCGCACGCGAACTCCTGGGCGCGATTGGTTCGACGATCAAATACACGGGTTCGCCGGCGGCAAGCGGACATCTCAAGCTTGCCTTTAACTCGATGCTCTGCGTGAACGCCGACGCAATCGGCGAACTGCTCGGCATTATGCGCCGGGCCGGCGTCGATCGCGCGCTGGCCGTCGATACGCTCGTTTATGCACTCGAGCGCATTGGGACCAAACGTCAACAGCTCCAGGAGTGCGACGTGCAGCCTCGCTTTTCGGCAAACGCACTCCTCAAAGATTTGCGTCTGGCCCGGAGTGCTCGCCAAAGCCTGCACGTGGACGCTCCGCTCTTGGACTGCGCTCTCGCCGAATTCGAGAGAACGATAACGGCGGGCGTGGGTGACGAAGATTACATGGCAGTGGGTCTGGCACTGGAGCGCGCCCAGGATTAGAGGTCCTTTTCACCATCGGACCTAAGTGCAATGCTTAATGAGATTGGCGTTTGAGTAAACCTATGTCCAGCGTAGAGTCACCGATCGCCACGCTCACGATAAAAATTTCGGGAAAAGGCCCTAGCACTCCGGCGCTTTCCGAACCCGTGTATGGGGGATATACCAACAGTCGCGGCGAGACGGTCCTGTTCGGTAAAGAGCAAGCCTATCGCGTCGACTTCAAAAAACAAACGCTGCAATTACGGCCGCAGCTAAACTTCGGCGCCCAGGCGCGCTACGATCAAGCTCAGGCCGGCGAGTCGTTCGAGTACGCGAACAAGACGTTTCAACGCCTCAGCGAGCAGCAAATCACCGACATCTGCGAATCCGGCGACTTTAAGATTACGCCGAGACAGCTTCCATTCTAACGAGCGCGGCGCTTCTAAGAAGCGCAGTGCTCGATGGAATCAGTACGATCGTACGATGAACGTTCCCTAGCGGTAGGATTGCTGTGACGTGAAGCAATCGCGGCAATAGATCGGTCTACCGGTGCGCGGCTGAAACGGAACCTCTGCGACACCCCCGCATTGACTGCACGTTGCTCTGAACATCTCTCGCGAGCCGAGGGACGACGAGCTGCGTTGTCCTCCGTTCGCTGCTTTGCGCGCGGCGCGACAATCGCCGCATCGTCCGGGCTTGTTGGTGAATCCTTTACTAGCAAAAAATTCTTGCTCGCTTGCGGTGAATGCGAACGAGCGCCCGCAGTCGAGGCAGTTCAATAGTTCGTCGGTATACATATGTTTTTCGTAGGTCTCCTAAGAAATTTTCAAAAAGTGTTTGATCGAATCGAGGCGATCTCCGCAAAATGCGCAGAACGTGGTCGCGGTTATCGGGCGCAGAACACAGTGTCCGAGCGCATCCAACGATGAACTCGGCGGGAGATTGCCGCTCGACGGATCAGCGAAGAGGTTTAAAATCGTACCGATCTTTCCGTGGCGCAATATTATCGACCACTCGAAAGATCGCGCTGTGAGGTGACTGCTGAGGATTCTCTCACAAATCCCCTCCCTCCGCAAGGCATGCCGCTCGATCGGCGGCTCGAACCTTTTCTGCTACGGCAGATGCTCGATCTTCGCGATAGCCGTTCTCGAAACGTCGTATCGGAACCCTCGAACGAGAATGCGGGCCTCGTTCTCGCTCCTTTTCAGTACGCCCTCACGCACGCGACCGCTCTGCAGCGTTACTTTAACGCGCTCCCCGATAAAGTTGTCGATCTCATCGTTGTTCACCGGATTACCTACTTTCCGCCAATTCGATTCGCTACGAGGACGATGAAGGCCTCATAGGCTCTTTTGGCCCAACCTCGAATAGAGTGCAAGCGCTTCCAATTGTAGAACGCGCGGCGCTTCCGCCTCGGGAGCAAGGATAGTTACGCATCATCAGCCCAACAGCGACCTCCAAGACGCGCGCAAACCGCAAGACAAAAGAGAAAGAGTTTCCACCGCACGAGCATTTTGGAAGCCCCCTCAACGTTTGCCGCATATGCGGACAGAAGTATACCTACGCTCAGAAACCCTACGGGCCGGGCCCTGCGACCAAAAACTGACGCAACCATCGGTTAGTTCAAGCTAGTCCGGAGACGCCGGCACGACCTCAGGGGCGGAATCGGCGCGTTTTTGGTAAGAATTGCGTTATGCCGATGAACTTTGACTACCGCGTGATGCGACTCGACGAGGTAACGTTTGAATCCTCGCGCGAGCTCGCCGCCATGTATAAGCTGAGTCCGTGCGTCTGGCAAGAGAACGGTCGATTCGAGTTGCTGCTCCGCGTCGTGAACCATTCCGAGAATCCCGCCGAAAAGGTAGCGCGAATCCACTACGGTTCGTCCGCAGACGGGTTGTGCTTCGTGCTCGACGACGTGCCGGCGATCGCGCCAGGTGCCGATGTGCCGGGTTCCTACGACAGCGGCGGCTGCGAAGACCCGACCGTCGCTTCCGTCGACGGCACCTACTTCGTCTACTATTCGGGCTGGAACGAACATCTCAAGCGAGGCGAACTTCTGCTGGCGGCCGGCCCCGACGTTCACCATTTGCAGAAGAGCGGGATCGCGCTCGAAAGCTCCGAGCAGGTACGCAACCCCAAGGAGGCTACGATCGTGCAAGCTTCCGACGGGAGCTGGCGCCTCTTCTTTGAGTACGCGGATGAAGGCAAGTCGAAGATCGGGCTTGCTCGCTCGGCGAACGTCGCGGGACCTTGACACGCGCTGGCACCCCTCTTCGAGCGTCGTCCGCAGAGCTGGGACTCATGGCACCTGAGCACCGGTCCGATCCTCGAATCGGAAACCGGGAATCCCGTCATGTTCTACAACGGCGCAACGGCGAGCGCGCAATGGCGCATCGGCTGGATCGCGTTCGACCGCGATTACACGCACGTTGTAGCGAGGTCGGACGGGCCGTTGATTCTGCCCGTGGCCCGGCGCCGCGAGGGCGATTCGGACATCGCCTTTGCCGCTTCGAGCGTCCGGGTCGCCAATGGAAGCTATCTCTACTATTCCGTGGCCGATCAGTACGTCATGAGGGCGACTCTTTCTTCCGACTAACGCAAGAAGAGACGTCAGTGATCGACGTAATCGGAGACTTCGCTTAACGTCGGTTCGAGCTTGAGGTCTTCGTGGGCATATTTACGATCTTCGTGCCCTCCGGAGACTTTCACGCGAACGAGGATCTCGTGCGGATGAACTTCTCGTACGGTTCCCTCTTCCGCGCTCGCATCGATGCGAACGCGATCGCCCACCTTTAGCATTGCCGTTCTCCTCTCTTCAAACTTCCGTCCTTTTGGAGATGGTGGCCGCCGCACTCGATTTCTCCTTCTCTGCCGGCACGGTCAGGATGGCCGCCTGCTTCGCGCGTAGAATACTCGCAAAGCAAAACAGGGAGCAGCGCACGTTTCGATTCCATGAAGGCGTAGCGTTCGATGCATTTGACCGAAAGGATAGGTTGCATGCGCGGCACATTTCGAATGCTTTCCGCAAACACCGTTGCACTGGCGCTTCTCGTTGCGATCGGCTTCTCGGCGCTGCGCATCGGGGCACAGGGTATGCCCTCGGCTCCGGATGTGGCCAGCCGTCCAGATTTTTCCGAACCGGTGATCCTTAGCAGTAAAGACGGCGTGCTCGAGGTCACGTTGACTCCACGTCAGAGTACCGCAACGCTCAATACCGTGGCAAAACCCGTCAAGAATATGCTGCTCTTCGACTACTCCGTCGAGCGCGGCACGGCGTCCGACGGCCAGATGTCGGGCGGACACCAGTATCCCGCGCCGACGCTGCACGTCGAACCGGGTGAGCGGCTCATCGTTCACATCAACAACGAGTTGCGCAATTTGACGATTCCCGATTTTTACGATCCAAAGTATACGCCCAAGGGCCAGGCGGTGCCGCTCTACCCCACGATGATGACGTCGGCGCCATTCAACCTTCACGTGCACGGCGCGCACGTCAGCCCTCGAGGTAACGCCGACAACGTTCTGTTGCACATCGATGCCGGGATGTCGAATACGTACGTGTACGACATCCCCAAGAATATGACGCCGGGCACGTACTGGTATCACAGCCATCTGCACACCCTCACGGCATCGCAGACCTACTACGGCCTCGCCGGCATGCTGCTCGTCGGGCGAGCCGACAGCGAGATTCCGCTCGTCACGGAACATACTATTCCGATCCGCACCATGCTGCTGCAATATAATACGGTCTTCGATCGCATGGGCGGCTTGGCGCAGATGACCAATCCGAACTGGCCGCAGTGGGTGAGCACCCTGACGCCGCCCAAGGGTAACGAACTGGCGAACGGCACGTACCGCCCATCGCTCGCGCCGGTGAACTTTTTGGAGTCGAAGAAGGGGACGCAGTGGGCCACTGTGTGGTACGCGGGTCCGCTGTCGATTAATAACTTTCGGGGACGGTTTCAGTTCGTGCCGACGAATTTGCAGCGTTTCGCGGCCGCCGGCGATTCCGGTGGCGACGTGGAGGCCAATCCGACCCTTCCCGATTACGAGCGTGACGTGCAATTTACGGTCAACGGATTGTTCGAGCCGGTCCTGAAGGTCAAGCCCGGCCAAACCGAGATCTGGGTGCTCGCCAACGTGAGTGACATCGCGTACATGAACGTAGAGCTCACGGAAACGGCGACCGGCTACCACCCGAAGATTGCCATCGTCGGGCAAGACGGCATCGCCTACGGTGAGGTGCACTATCCATACGAACAGGACGGCACGGAGTTGCTGATTCCGCCGGCGACGCGTTACGCGATTGCCGTGACGATGCCGGCGAAAGGCTCGCTGCGCCTTTCACTGCCGGGTCTCGGCTCCGGTGCCAGGACGCTCTCCGCACCCGGCGTGCTCTATACGAATAACGGCACGCCGAATCCGCCGGCGCGGTTGGGAACGCTCAGCGTGGTGCCCTCGGCCATCAGCTATGCCGACGGATTCTTCATCTTCCCGTCGCAGGCGCTGCTCGATGCCGAGCCCGCCGACGGTCAAGGCGTGACCACCGCGTTTGACCTCGGTCAGAAGCTCAACGCGGCAACGCCATTTCACGATTTATCGAAGCTCAAACCAGACGTGACACGCACGCTGCTCATCAATGGCGGCTTTCTCAACAACCACGCAAGCGCTGCCGATCCCAAAGCGTTCGTCTATGCGTTCGACGGAAACGCCTTTCCCAACGTTCCGTTGATTCAAGCGCGCCTCGGCTCGGTCGAAGAATGGAACTTCGTCAACCACAACAACGACGCGCATCCGATCCACGTCCACGTCAACGACTTTCAAGTGACCAAGTACTTCGATCCAACCACCGGATTAAAGCTGGGGCCGCAGATGTTTGGCGAGGACAACGCCAACGTTCCTGCGCCGTCGCTGGGACCCAACGAAGCGGTCATTGCGCCCGGTACGTTGACGATGCGGACGAGGTTCAACGATTACCTAGGCTTGTACGTGCTGCATTGTCACCGGCTCAACCATGAAGATAACGGGTTGATGATGCTCGTTAACGTCATTCCCGCAATCTCCGATTATGCCGTGACGCTCCCGGGCTCGCCGGGCCACCCGGCAACGGTCAAAATCTTCGACGGGGACGGCGATCGTTTGATAACGACCGTTACGCCATTTCCGGATTTTTACGGAACGCCGAGCGTGGCGATCGGTGACGTCGACGGCGACGGTATCTACGATCTGATCGTCGGGGCGGGCAAAGGGCATTCGCCCGAGATCGTGGCCTACTCGGGTGCGCCTGTCGGCGGCAAGCCGTTCTCCACCGAGCTCGCTCGTTTCCAGGCATTCGATTCGGCCGAGACGGGCGGCGTCAGCGTCGCGTCCACGCAAATCGACGGCCGATCGGCCGATAACATCATCGCCGGCTCCGGCGGCGGCACGACCGATCGGGTTCGTATCTTCAGCAGCGAGCTCCCGGCTCTCGGCACGGTACCGGCGACGTTTGCGAGCTTCGCACCCTACGGAAGCGATCGCTCGGGCGTCACCCTCGCGGCCGGCTTCGTCGATTTCTTGACCGGGCGCAACGGCATCGTGACCGCACCGGGGAAGGGCGCGCAGGTCAAGGTCTTCTCGTATTCGCTGATGACGCCGATCGGGGCTCCGCCGGCGTGGCCGAACAATCCGGGCAGCGCGCACGTCGACGCAACCTTTATGCCGTTCGGCGCACGCTACCGCGGTCCAATTTCGATCGCGACCGGCTGGCTAGCCGGATCGTACGGCGGGGCTGAAGCGATCGCCGCGAGTCAGCTTTCGGGTGGGGGAGCGGTGAAGGTCTTCTCAACCGGAACGGCGCTTCAGGGTAACCCAACGATGTACTTACGCAGCGCGATGATGCACGAAATGACCGCGACCTTCAATGAGATCGCGTCGTTCAGGCCGCTCGCCGGTGCAGCGGGTATTCGCGTGGCGACCACGTCGACCACGATCGGTGCCGATTTGCTCGCAAGCGGCGCTCGCGGCGGCAAGGTGCAGATCGAGAAGTTCCGTCTTACGCGAGCGAACCCGAAGGCGCGGGCTCTCACTGCGACGCGCGTTCACGCGATCTGGTCGGGAGTAGGAATGGCTCCCGCAGTGCTTGGCGGCGACTAGGAAATAACGTTCGTGGCAGACGACGTCGCGACTCTGCTGCTCTGCGCGCGCGTGCGGCCTGAGTGCGTCGATGAGTTCAGGCAGTGGCACGTGCGCTGGCAGACGGCCGTCTTGGCGTCGGCCGGAGCGCTCAGTTTCGAGTTCTGGCCGCCCGCACCGCCCGATCAAGAAGAAGCCGTTGCCCTCTCGCGTTTCGAGAGCGAAGAAGCGTTGCGAACGTGGCGCCGCAGCGAGACCAACCAGCATCTCGTCGCCGAGGCGGCCTCGTTCGCCGAAGGCGGCATCGTGATGCAGCTCGTCGGTCAAGCGGCGGTAGCATATTACGTGCAGCACGGCGTTACGTTCGTCGTCGTCACCGACATCAAGCCCGGTCGAGAGAAAGAGTATCGTGCCTGGGCCGACAAGATCCAAAAGATTCAGGAGACCTTCCCGGGTTACGTTGGGTCGTTTGTCCAGCCGCCCCAACATCGAGAGACCGGCTGGACGACCGTTCTTCGATTCGACACCGCGCAGCATTTGAGCGCGTGGCAAAACTCACCGCAGCGGGCGGCATTGATCGAGGAAGCATCGCCGTTGGTCGAGCGCTTCAAGGCGCAACGCGTCGACACATCGTTTCCGGGTTGGGTTCCGAACGATCCGGTTACCGGTAAGCCGCCGGGCATATGGAAAACGGCCTGCCTCGTCTTGCTCACGCTCTTTCCCGTCGTGATGCTCGAACTGAAGTTTCTCAATCCACACTTGCGCGGATTGCCGCCGGCGCTCGCGACCTTCACCGGTAACGCCATCAGCGTCTTGCTGACGACGTGGCCGCTCATGCCGCTCGCGATCTATTTTTTCCGGCCGTGGCTCTTTCCGGAGGGCCGAAAACGTTCGCTCGTGCTCGCGATGCCACTCGTGCTGCTCGCGTGCTATGCAGTCGAGATCGCCATCCTGTGGCGCCTACTCTAAGATGCGGTGAGCCGAGAGAAAATCCGATCCTCACTGAACGGCAGGGCGGTAAAGCGCGCGCCGGTCGCTGCCTTGAGCGCGTTGCCGATCGCCGGGGCGACCGGATTAATCGTATTCTCCGCGATCGATTTCGAACCGAGCGGTCCGATTGCATCGAACGTATCGGCGAAGAAAACCTCGGTGACGGGGGCATCGGCAAAGGTTGGAATCCGATAGTTTCGCAGCGTCGGGTTGATCACGGCTCCGGCATCGTTATAAACCATTTTCTCCTGCAGAGCATAGCCGATGCCTTGCACGACGCCGCCGATGACTTGTCCGCGCAATTGGTTGGGGTTCATGGGGACGCCTGCGTCAACGGCTTCGACGCTGAACAGGATGCGAATCTCGCCGGTAACCCGGTGCACGGCCAGCCGCACGCCGTACGCCATGAACGCTACGGTTCGCGGCGATCCATACGCCTTCCGAAAACAGGCGAGTTCTTCGCCTTGAGTTCGCGCAGCCGAGTAAAGCTCGGATAACGAAAGGCGCCGGTCGCCGCAGTGGACGGCGCCGTCTTCGAGCCGGCACTCTGCGATCGGGGTTCCGGTGGTACGGGCCGCGGACGCGAGCATTTTCGCGCGCAATGCCACTGCCGCGTTTTCGACCGCTTTTGCCGGCACCATCATGCCGACGCTGGCGAAGGTGCCGCTATCGTAAGGCGTTCTATCGGTATCGGCGTTGACGAAGGTCACGCGGGACGTGGCGCACCCCATGACCTGCGCGACGATTTGCTGCTGAACCGTCACGAGACCATTGCCGATTTCCACGGAACCGATCGTAAAGTGGTAGCCGCCATCGCTTAATAGTGCCACTTCCGAACCGGAGCGCTGCTCCGTCGGCGGAACGCAATCGAGCATCGACAAGGCGATGCCGCTCCCTTCGAGCCAATCGTCATCCGGAGGCTTCGACAGGCCGCGACCACTCGCCAACGCCTTCTCAACGGCGTCGATGCACTGATCGAGACCGTAGCTGCCCATCGTGAGGTCGGAGATCTCGTTCAATGCCGATTCCATCTTGTCGTTCGGACCGATGACGTTCTTGCGCCGCATCTCGATCGGATCGAGGTTCAGGAGCGCTGCCAGCTCGTCGAGCGCTGATTCCATCGCGAACGTCGGCTGCCCGGTGCCGTAACCGCGAAACCCTCCACCGCACTGCAGATTGGTGTAAACCGCGTAACCATCGCCCTTCTTGTTTGGGCACCGGTAGAGTGCCCATGGGCCGGACATCCCGTTCGCGAGCGTCTCGCCGCCGTGATTTCCGTATGCACCGGTGTTTGACACCATTCGATATTGAATCGCCGTCAACGTGCCGTCTTTTTTTGCGCCGAGTTTGACGTGGGTTTTAATTGGATGGCGCGTCGTCGCTCCGATGAACTGCTCCTCGCGCGTAAATTCCCACTTGACCGGACGGCCGGTCTTGATCGTCGCCAGCAGCGGCAAATCTTCGCTCATCATGTCTTGCTTGCCGCCGAAGCCGCCGCCGACGCGCTCGGTAAAGACGTGCAGATCGGCGGGAAGAATGCCGAAGAGATAACAGAGCTTGCCCTTGACGATGAAGGGGCCTTGAACGCTCGTGCGCACGTGCAGCCGGCCGTCGTCGGAGCGCCAAGAAATCGACTGCATCGTCTCGAGGTGAACGTGCTGCTGGCGCGGTGCGTCATAGGTTTCTTCATAAATCGCGTCGGCCTCGGCGAAACCGTCGGCCACGTTGCCGACCTCGCCATGAAGCTCGAGAAAGATGTTCTTTTCGGGATGAAGGATGCGTGCATCGCCGCCGTGATCGTGTAAGACCGGAGCTCCGGGCTCCATCGCTTCTTCGGGGTCGAAGACGGCCGGCAGGATCTCGTACTCAACCTTCAGACGCCGGCAGCCCTCTTCGGCGGCGGCTTCGGTTTCGGCGACCACGGCCGCGATCCGCTGACCGACAAAACGGGCGACGTTGTCGAGCAGGTACGTGTCGTCAGGGTCGACCCGATTATCTTCATGGATGGCCGTTGTGTAAAGCCGGCGCGGCACGTCTTCCCAGGTGAACACGTCAACGACGCCTCGAACGGCCATGGCGCCGGAGCGGTCGATCGAGAGAATTTTTGCGTGCGCGTGCGGAGATCGCAACACCTTGAGGTGTAAGAGACCCTCCATCGGCGGGATGTCGGTCGTGTATCGCGCGCGCCCGGTGACGATATCTTCCGCGAATGGGTTTGGAACGCTCGCGCCACTGGAGGCTCCGGGGCGGTCGGCAGCAACGTTCTTGACGCCCGCAAATGCATCGCGAATCGATCCATATCCCGTGCAGCGACAAAGATTGCCCTTGAGCGCCCGCGGAAGGTCGTTTTTCTGCTCGTCGGTCAACGAGGCCGCGGTCATGATCATCCCGGCCGCGCAGTAGCCGCACTGGAAAGCTTGCGCATCGAGAAATGCCCGCTGCATCGGATGCAGTTCGCTGCCGTCTGCCAAGCCCTCGATCGTCGTGATCTCCTTCCCTTCGGCGCGGAAGGCGGGATAGAGACAACTATGCACGGGCTTCGCGTCGACCCAGACGGTGCACGCACCGCAGTCGCCGCCATCACACCCTTTTTTGACGCCGTACCAACCGAGATCGCGAAGAAAGACGCGCAGGCATTCCCCAGGAGGCGGGCTTGCCGCAAAACTCTTGCCGTTCACGCGAAGATTCACGAGTCGAGTTCCCGTCGAATCTGTTCTGCATAATGATACGTCAAATGCCGGCGATGTGCCGGTGAGCCGTGAACGTCGTCGAGATAGAGGGAGCTCGGGATTGCGGCATCGATGGCGTTGTGAAGTTGCTCGGCGGTCGGGAGGCCATCGAAGGCGAGTTGTATCGGTTTGACCGTCGCGGCCGTAATCGTGAGCGTTAGGCCACCATCGGGCCGGCTGCGGGTACCGATGAGCAAGACGGACGAGCGTCCGAGATGGGTCAGCTCGGAACGCCGAAAGGCAAACGACTTGGCCAGCGCATTCGCGGGAAGCCGGATACTGCGCAGCAACTCGCCGGGCTCCAAGATATTGGCGTGATTGCCGGTCACGAAGTCGGCGGCGCGCACCTCGCGTGCGCTTCCTTCCCGAGGAAGAAGCGAGTACGTGCCTTCGAGCGCCACCGTCAATGAGATCATTGGACCCGCCGGAAGCGACATCACGATGTTCCCTCCGATCGTCGCCTCGTTCCAAATCTTGAACGACGACAAGAAGGCTCGACAGCATTCGCCGATGAGCGATCCAGCTTTCCAATCAGACGACGGCTGGAACGCATAGAGCTCCGCAATCTTGCAGGTCGCGGCGAGTTCGATGCCATCGTCGCCGGCAGCGATCGATTGCCAACCGAGGCTCTCCAAATCGATCAAGGTATCGGTGTGGATCTGGGGCTCGGAGAAGAGCCACGTTCCGCCTGCGAGCCACGCGTATCCGTCTCGCCAGTGACGGATTTCTTCGGCCGACCTCGGTCGTTTGATTTCGGTTATGGTATTGAGGTTCATCAGACCCCCGTCGAGCGCGCTTCAAGAGCAGCACGCTATACGAGCTGCGATCACCATCTTCGACGCGAGCCCCCTAGTTCCCAGGCCATCGATCGCATCTGCAAGAGTCGATAATGCAGCGCACGAACTCTCTCGGCAACGTGCGTAACGTTTTCGCAATCGCGGCGGAGTGGCTCGAGCAAAACCGTCCCTTCGCGCTGGGAACCTTGGTCGCATTGCGCGACGCGGCTACCGCGCCCATTGGAACGACGGTCGCGGTCGATGCGCAGGGCTGCGTATTCGGCAATATCGGCGCGGGTTGCTACGAAGCCGAAATCGTCGAAGCATGCGTAAAGACTGCGCACGACGGCCAGATGCGCCGGGTCGACATCGATTTGACGAGCAACGACGAGCTGAGCGGCACTACCGGATGCGGCGCAACCATGGGGGTTCTCGTTTGGCGGCCTCAAGCGGCCTTTCGCAGCGTGGCACGCGCGATCGCCACCGGCGAACGCGACGTGCGTTTAATCGTTGAGGGCAACGAAGAGCGCGACGGTTCACACGTGGCCTTCGAACACGTTTTCGCGCAGAAAGAGCGGCTGATTTTGGTTGGTGCGACTGCGTTGGCCGGCGAGCTCGCGGCACTCGCTCGGCGTCTCGATTTCCATGTTGTCGTGGTCGACCCGCGACCAGCCTTCGCAACCACGCTGCGAGTACCCGATGCCTGTGAGATCGTGCGCGCGTGGCCTGACGAGTACCTCCCCGGCGTGCTCTCGGAACACACCCCGATCGTGATGCTCTCTCACGATCCGAAATTCGATCTCGCGGGATTGCACTGCGCGCTCGAGTCAAATGCTCCCTACATCGGATTATTGGGAAGCCGCCGTTCGCAAGCCGCTCGCCGTGCATCGCTCCGCGCCGCCGGTGTCGAGGAACGCGCGCTCGCCAGAATTCACGGTCCGGTGGGTTTGGAACTCGGCGGCACGAGTCTGCCGGAGACGGCCCTTTCGATTCTGGCGGAGGTGGTGGCGGTTCGACACGGCGCAGGCGGACGGCCATTGCGGAGTGGCCGCGGGGCTATTCATCGCCAACTCGAAGGCCTTCCCGCAGGCTCGTGAGCGAAGGCCGCGTTCGGGCCGTCATCCTCGCCGCGGGCACGTCATCGCGCGCCGGCGGACAGAAACTGCTGATGGACTTTCGCGGCCGAGCGTTGATCGAATACGCAATTTGGGCGACTCAGCGCTGGAGTCCCATCGCCGTCGTCGGCGCCGATGTTGCCGAATATCTCGAGGGGCGCGGCGACGTAACACTCGTGCGCAACGACGCACCGGCGCGCGGCATGTCGCACTCGTTAGCGCTGGCCAACCGGTTCCTGCCCGCCGATCTCGCGATGATCGTCGTGCTTGGCGACAAGCCACTGATTAGCGAAACGCTCATCGAAACGATCTGCTCGGCGGCAGCGGGGTCGGACGTCGTCTACCCGCTCCATGCAAGCCAGCCCGGTCATCCCGTTTGGCTCTCGCCGCAAGCGCGTCTGCACATCGACGGCCTTCCCTCCGGCGATACGTTGCGGCTGCTGCGAATGCATCCGGATCTCGCGCAACGCGCCGTCGAGAGTACGGACCGCGGGGCTTTCTTCGATGTCGACACCGTCGACGAGTTACGGCACGCAGCTTCTGGGGAGCGCCCGGCGTGACGCAGAAGAAGCACGCATGACGCTCTCGATCCTTCTGACTTCACCGTGGGACGTGCGCACCGATGCGATGCCGCGCGCGCTCGACGTCCCGAAAGTGACACCGCATCGTTTTTCCTGGAAGCGAGCCGGCGTGGTTGGGCACCCACGCTCGCCGTGGCAGGTTTTTCCGCAGCGGCCGGACAGGAGCGACGACGGCGGAGCCTCGGACGAGGCTGAAGTCATCGTGCCGGGCACCGACGAGGGACTCTTTGCGAGCCTCCACGGCGACCTCGCGCGCGTCGCGAACTACGATATGATCGCCGCTCGGATCGGAACGGACGACGGGTACGCCGGCATCGTCGAGACGTTGCGCGCAATCGGCGCCCAGCATCCCGATGCGATGTGGTTCGTCCACGCCTGGTGGGTCGACGGCGTTGCCGAGTAGCGTGCGATAGCTAGAACTGAAAGTCGCTCGGCGTTAAGCCCACATTGGTGCGTAGATCGTTTACCGATTCGTCGAGCACGATTCTCGACCCGGAATACATGATCTGCCGGACCGGCCAGTGCGTTACCTTCGAGAGATAGACGACTTGTTCGCTGATGCCGTGGTTCGACGGCGGATCGGTAACCTTCAGGTCCACACGGTCGGTCTCGTTACCTTCGACTATCCCGCCGTCGCTCTGCGTTAGCGTTCCAGGAATCGTCCGATAATCGTCGATGATGCCGGGGAGTAGACCATTCGGAATCGTGACGCCGTGGAGCGAGACCGCGCGCGGATCGTGGACGCTGATCTTTACGTGAATGCTCTGGAAAACGCCGCCCACATGCGCGCTCACCTCATCGCCACCGACCCATACGGCACCCGAACCCTTGCCATCGCCGCCGACGACGAGGGTCTTGAGGTAGTGCGGCTTCATGAATGAATACTGGTAGACGCGATCCTGCGTTTGCGTTCCGTTGGCCTCGAAGGAATGCAAGAGGCACGTGTAGTCGGTGACTCCGGCGAACGCCCGGTCGAACGCCGCAATCGCGGAATCCTCTCTGGCCGCGCTCGCTGCGATGCACGTCGTGCCGACGAATGCGCCGAACAGAGGCACGAGACTCCGCAGGCGCCGCGATGACGATTTCACGGCTAAAACGATTGCGCGGACTCTGAACACGGGGGAATGTTCAACTCGTCAGCCTTTCAATGGATGGCCTGGGGGCTTGCTCGACCTACGACAGTTACTCACTCTCAACCTCTACCTTGCCGGCTCGCGGTCGCTTGAATCGAAACCCGAAACGACGAGCGCGACACCGATCGCATCGAACCGGAGCCTATCACCAAGAAATGAAGGAAAGTTAAATTGCCGGCAGCGATGGCAACCTTATTGTTGCTTCATACTTGGGTTGCATACTCTGCGCACTTGGTCACTTCGTCAATGAAAGGAGCGGAAGCATGACCTTGCGCACAATCTCTACGAGACTCGCTCTCGTTGCAATGCCGATTCTCGCCGTTGGATGTAACGGCGGTTCGCAATCGCCGATGGGAACGCTACCGTCGGGTACGAACCAGATGCAAAACCCGGAGGATCGCGGTGGAAATCATCAGGGCTGCCCCAACGACGGGGGTATCAGCATACGACCCTGCCGCATACGGTTCGACTCCAGTCACCCCGGCCCGATGAGCGTCACGATCGTGGACGGCGGCAACGGCCGCGGCGACCGAAATCGAGATCGAATCAGAGAGAGCGATACCTGTGCTGCGCGCAATATCGCAACCCTCGCCAAGAATAACGAGCGGCGCTACACGGTGTCGGCTGGGCCGGTCTCGGGTTCGTGCACGGCGCAGTTCACCGACAATCGCAATCGCAACGATGACGGACGCGGCGGCCGAAACGGGGGAACGCTCAGAATCGTTAACGAGCTCTGAGCCGTCCTAGGCCGAGCTTCGCGGAGGGCCCCCTCGCCGGCCTTCTGCGCTTCCCCGCTAAAAGAGAAGCTTGGCGTGAACGATCCTTCCCGTCATGCGGCTCAGGCTCTTTCGCATCGACGCTAGATCGCGGGACATGCTCCGGAGTGCGGCGTTGGTTGCATGCAGCGAACGGTTGGTCGCCGATAGCCCGTCGAGCTTGGCATTGGTTATACCGAGTTGCTCGTTGGTGAAAAGCAGCTGTCGATTCGTCGTCTCGAGCTGCCGGTTCGTAGATCGCCGCAGCCAAAATGCGCCGAGTGCCTGCAGCGTTGCTGCAGGCAGGCGGGTTCCGCGGTGTTTCGCCGGCGAGGTCGCGTAGTTCATTCGCAAACCTTTCCGGCGAATTATGAAGAAAATCTAAACCGGCTGCGATTTAGGGAGCGCTCCACTACTCTGCGAAGAGAGCGGCGACGTCGGCCGTCGAGATGACGTCGGCTTGACGGGGGAAGACGTCGCGGGTGAGGACGTCATGCACGGCGGCGTTAGGATCGGCGCAAGCGTCGGCGAGAACGAAGAGCCGGTAGTCGCGGTCGGCGGCGTCGCGCAGCGTTGAGAGAACGACACCGCTCGTACTCACGCCGGCGAGGATCAGGGTGTCGACGCCCCGAGCACGCAGATGATCGAGGAGATCGGTTGTCGAGAAGGCGCCGACGCGACGCTTGCGGACGAGGATATCCCCTTCGCGCGGCGCGATCCGTTCGTCGATCGCCGACTCGGGGGCGTCGTGCATCAGCGCGCGGCCGGACGTTTTGGCGGCGGCAAAACCTTTGTTGGTCTCGGGTACGGCGGCGAGCTCTTCGGGAGTCAATGCGACTCGGACGTAGCCGATGTGGCCGCCGCGATTGCGGACAGTTTCAATCGCATCCCGCGTTCGTTCGACCAGTGCATCGGCGTCTTCGATCATGCCGAGAATGCCGCGCTGGTAGTCCATGACGAGCAGTGCAGTGCGGTGTGGCTCGATTTTCGATGTGGTATCAGGCAACGTCGGTTCTCCATGGTCTGTGGTGTTGAAGTTCGGCTCGCGGTCCGCGCGCGAACGAGGCGGCCGCAGCGAGCAGCGAGAGCGTCGTGCCCGCCGCGAAGACGGCGACGAGCCCGCGATGAAACGGTGCGGCGATCAGATTTGGGGAAGAAACTCGTTCCGGTCAGGCTTGCACGCTGGAATGAAGAGAGCAAAACGAGCACGCCGGTCGGACGCAGCAGTTGCTCGAGCGGATTCAAGCCGAGAAAGGCCGCGAAGAGCGACGAGACCGGGGGCAGCGCAGCGACCTGGCGCGCAACGGTTTGCGAAACGCCCTGGCGGACGAGTCCCTCGATCATTGCCGGCGGCAGCGCGTGCGAGAGCACGACGATCATCAGCGAAAATGAGAGCCCGATCGACAAGAGATTACCGGCATTCTGGAGCGTCGAGCGCATACCCGATGCGACACCGCGCTGGGGTGCGGGAACGCTGCTCATGATTGCGGACGTATTCGGTGCGGCGAACATCCCGGTGCCGACGCCGGTGGCGGCAATACAGAGCCCAAAGGTCCAGTATGAAAAGTCCACCGGAAGCAGCGCGAGACCGACGAGGCTCACGGCAAAGACGATCAGCCCCGCCGTCGCTAAGCGGCGCGCGCCGAAGCGATCCGAGAGATGACCCGAGAGCGGTCCGGCGATCATAAAGCCGCACGAAAACGGAAGCAGCAAGATACCGGCCCAGAGCGGCGTCTGGGCGTAAGAAAAACCGTGCAGCGGAAGCCAAATACCTTGCAGCCAGATCACCAGCATGAACTGCAGGCCGCCGCGGGCCATCGCCGCGGCTAGCACGGCGAACGCGCCGGCAGCGAAACCTCGAATGCGCAATAACTGCAGATCCAGCATCGGCTCGGCGGCGCGGCGTTCAATCGGCACAAAAATGGCGAGCAGCGCGAAACCGGCAATCAGCATCAGCAGGGTGGCTGGGTTCGTCCAGCCCATGGCGCGACCGCCGTACGGGTGAATGCCGGAGGTCACGGCGACGAGCAACGCACCAAGGCCGAGCGCGAAGGTGACGTTCCCAAGCCAATCGATGCGGCCCGAACGATGGTGGCCGATTTCTCGTAGGCTGCGAAAGGCCCAGATTGTGCCGAAAATGCCGACCGGTACGTTCACCCAAAAGACGGCGCGCCAATCGAGGATTGCCAGGACCCCGCCCGCGACGAGGCCGAGAAACTGTCCGGCGAGGCCGGCGATCTGGTTGATCCCGAGCGCGAAGCCGCGCTGATTTGCTGGGAATGCGTCGGTGAGAATCGCGGCCGAGTTCGCGGTGAGCATCGATCCGCCCAGGGCTTGCAAAAGGCGCCAGCCGATCAGCCAGAGCGCGCCGCGTTCACCCGAGAGCGGATCGAACGAGAGCAGCACCGACGCGAGCGTGAATATCACGAAGCCCAGGTTGTAGATTCTGACGCGACCCAGCATGTCGCCCAGGCGCCCTAGCGTAACGACGAAGACGGCTTGCACGAGCAGATAGCCCATGATCATCCACAGGAGGTAGCCGAACGTGCCGGAGGCGAGCGGATCGAGGTGGATGCCGCGAAAGATTGCGGGCAGCGCAATAATGACGATCGAACCGTCGAGCGCCGACATGAAGATCGCCAGCGTCGTGTTTGAGAGCGCGATCCAGCGATAGCGTTGCGTCATATCAAAGCGCGCTCGCGAGGCGCTCCAGCAAGGGTGCGGCGTCGCGGAGCGCCTGCAGTTCCTCGGGGGTGAAGTTTCCCGCGAGCGCCTTGGCGAGTTGTGCCGCGCGCCCGCTTCGGCGGCTGCGCAGCGTCGAACGCCCCGTTTCGGTAATCGAGACGACGCTCTGGCGCCCGTCTTCCGGATCGGCGCGACGGGCGACGAGCGACCGCGATTCGAGCGCTGAGAGCGTCGCGCCGAGCGATTGCGCGCTAATCCGTTCCTCTTTCGCAAGCGCGGTCAGCGTGTTGGGACCGCCTGATTCCAGCCGAAGCAGCGCGGCAATTTCGGGTACCGAAACGGCGTCGTCGCGCGTCTGCCGGAGCCGGCGCACCAAAACGCTGAGCGCGACGTAGAGCGATTCGGCGAGTGCTTCCGCGCGGATGCGAGCCATACGCTAAGTCTACACTACTAAGGTTGTACTTAGCAACCTCTCTTTTTGTCAGGCACTGCCTCGCTTGCTACGTGGAATGCTGTCAGGCTCGCCGAGCGATGCGATTCGATCGCCGGCAGGTTGTGGGCCCGCGGTACCGCATTCGTGCAAGCTCAAGAATTCTACGAGCAACGTCAAAAACTCCGGGCACGTTCGGTGCACCGGCTTCACGAGTCACTGCGATTGGAGGGATGAATGGACGAAGTACGGGTGGAGCAGTCGAGCTATCAGATGCCGCCGCAAGAGGGATTCACCATCGCGCACTTTCTCACCGTGTCGGACATCGAGCGATCCGTCGAGTTCTACGCGAACGTCTTCGGAGGCGACGTGGTGAGCAGGGGCGATGGGAATGCGCCTCCATACATAAAAATTGCAAACACGTGGCTCATCCTCAACGTCGGGGGCGGTCCAACGCCCGATAAACCAACCGTGACGCTTCGGCCACCACCCGACCCCGATCAGATCAGCAGCTTCATGAACATCCGCGTGGCCGACATTCAAGCCTGCTATAAGCTCTGGCGAAGCCGCGGTGCGACGTTCTTAACCGAGCCGATCGAGAAGTATGGCGAGACGCGCTGCTATATCCGCGATCCCGATGGTTACATCATCGAAGTTGGGCAAAGCAAGCCCGAGTTTAAGTACGGCTAGAGGTTTTGCGCCGAGCACCCGCTCGGCAGCTAAGATCCAGATTTCCGGCCTCAGCCGGATTTCAGGCCTCGTACGCCTGGTACAGGGTACAATTCACGCTTGATGGCGGTCGCAAGGCAACGAAGTGTTTAGCTTTTCCCACCGAGCGTCGCTGGCGCTGTTGCTCTGTGCGGTGGTACTGCCGTGCTGCGCCGGCGGGCGCCATCGAGGGCACCGTTTCGGGTCGCCGTCGCCGGCCGCAGTGCCGACCGCGGCAGCCGCGCCGGCGACCGTGCATCCGACGGTCGAGATCGCCGGTATCATCGCGCCCTTTCAGAACGTCTCGCTCTCCAGTTCGCTCGTCGAGCCTACCGATTCAGTGAACGTCATCGAGGGCGATTACGTTCGGAAAGGCCAGATACTGGCGGTTTTGGATACAACGGATCTCCGCGCCAACTACGATGCGGCCGTGCAAAGCGCCGCCTCCGACGATGCGCGCTCCGAGCAAACGCAATATCAGGCACAACTCAATATCGGACAGGGAAGCGATCAAGTGCGCAACGCCCAGGCCGCGCTGCTTCAGGCGAAGCAAACGCTGACGCTCGATCAGCTCAATCTGCATCGCGATCAAACCTTACTGCAGGCAGGCTACGTCTCGCAGCAGCAGGTCGACCAGCAGCGAACGATGGTCCACAACGATCAACAGCAGGAAAGCTCCGCGCAAGCGACCCTGCAATCGGCAACGCTCAACGCGCGCGTCAACGGAACGTCTCAGAACGGTCTGCAGGCAGCCAACGTCGCGTCGGCGATCGCTTCGGCGAGATCGGCCCACGCGCAGGCCGCACAAATTCAAGCTTCGATCGACAAGGCGCTCATCGTTTCGCCCGTCGACGGCATCGTTGTCAATCGCAACCTAAACCCCGGCCAGTATCCGGGTTCGTCGACGATTTTCACGGTTCAGCAACTCAATCCGGTCTACGCGCAGCTCAACGCCTCCTCGGAAGACGTCTTTCGAATCGAGCGCGGAGCGCCGGTTACCATTAGCGTCGCGGGGGTCGAGGGCGCCCTTTATCGAGGGCGAGTGAGCGCCGTGCTCGGGCAAGTCGAGCCGGGTTCGACGAATTTTACGGTTCAGGCGATACTTCCGAATCCAGGCTTTCGCCTGAAATCAGGCATGGCCGTAACGGGAACCGTCTCGCTTGCGTCGATCAACGGAATCGGCATACCGGTGACCGCGTTCCTCGATGACGCTCACGACAGCGTAATGGTCGTTGATTCGGGGGGCACTGCGAAGCAGCAGCGCGTCACCGAGAAAGGCAATGACGGCAAAACCTCCGTTGTGACCGGTCTTGCCGATGGGTCGCACGTTATTTCGAACGGGCAGCTCGGAATTACCAACGGGCAGCAGGTCGTGGGGCCCGGCACGAGCCCGTCGCCGGGAGGCTCGCCTGGTCCGAGTCAATAGCGTGCGGGGTCGTTAATCATGTGGCCGACCCGCATCTTCGTTCATCGTCCAACGCTCGTCTTCGTCGCACTTGCGCTGCTCGCCGTCACGGGCGCCGTTTCGATTTCGACCATCGTGCAGCAGCAATTTCCGAACATCGACTTTCCAACGATTACCGTGCGCGCCAGCTATCCCGGCGGATCGACGACTCAGATACGCGACGCAATCGTCAAACCCATCGAAGATGCCGTCGCGGGGGCGCCCGATCTCGACCACATCAACACCACGGTACAGCAGGGGCAGGCAACGATCTCGGCCGTCTTTGCGTTGACCTCGAACAAGACCACCGACCTCGTGCAAGTGCAGCAACGCCTGCTTCTTGCACAGGCGAATCTTCCGACCGATCTCCCCGCTCCAACAGTCGGCACATTCGACCCGGCCCAGGCAACGGTGATCACGCTGGGAGTGAGCTCGCGAACGCTCGCACCCGGCACGCTGTCGGCAATCGTCACGAACAATATCGTGCCCGACCTCGAGCAAGTCGAGGGCATCTCCAACGTTAACGTCGGCGGCTCGCTGACGCCCGCAATCGAGGTGCAGGTCGACCCGCACAAACTCTCAGCCGCGGGCTTCACCCTCAACGACATCGTGAGCTCGATTTCGCAGAACAATAATCGCGAACCGGGAGGCATCGCCTATCTTAAAAACCGCGAGACGACGATCGACGTTCGCGGCGACGTGTCAAACGTCGCAAGCGTTGCGAGCTTGCCGATCTTAGCCGCGTCGCAGTATACGACGACGTTCGGCAACACGTCGTTTAATATACCGGCAATCCCGGGAGCACCGGGTTCGCCGACCGTCGCCTCGTCAACGAGCTCGGGCAGCGGGGCGATCGCGATTCCCACCGCTCTCCCGCAGCCTCAGTCGAGCGCAGCCGGCACGGCAATGGCGCCTGCAATTTCGACGCCGGCACCCGCGACGTCGACGTCCCCCGCTGCCACGCCGTCGCCTTACGTTTCGATCGCGCCCGCCACGACCGTTATTGCCTCTCCGTCGCCGCTGCCGACGTCGCTCGCGCAGGCGCCCGTCGTGCTGGTTGCCGCAGCGCCTTCAGCGAGCCCGGCGTCCGTTTCGGCATCCACGATTGCTTCCGTCCGTGCCAACGGCAACTATTCGGGTCCCGCGTTATCGAGCCTGAATCAGTGGAGTGCATCCGCCCGGCAATTGCGTATCGGCGACGTGGCGACGGTCAGCGATTCCTTCGAACCGCGGCGTCAGTACAGCTACGTCGGCGATGCGGCCACGATTTCGCTCGGGGTTCAGAAGGCGACGAATGCAAGCGAAGTCACCGCAGCCCAAAACGTTATGAAGGCGCTCCCTTCGATCGAAAAAACCTATCCCGCGATAGACTTCAAAGTGCTGAACAATCAAGCCGCGTATACGAAACAGCAAATCTGGAGCGTATTCCACACGCTCATCGAAGCGGTTTTGATCACTGGGGTCGTGATGCTCTTCTTTCTTCAATCGTGGCGCAACGCAATCGTGGTGCTCATCGCGATTCCGGCGTCGCTCTGCGTCACGTTGACCGTGATGAAGCTCGCGAACTTTACGATCGACACCATTTCACTCTTAGCGATGACCCTTATCATTGGAATTTTGGTGGACGATTCGATCGTGGTGCTCGAGAACATCGAGCGCCACTGGAAAGGCGGCGAGACGCCGTGGAATGCGGCGATCAAGGGGCGCACGCAAATTGGGCCGGCCGCAGTCGTGATTACACTCGTCGACGTCGTCGTCTTTCTGCCGATTGCGTTCTTGCCCGGCACCGTTGGGAAGTTTCTGGCCGAGTTCGCTCTCGTGGTCGTCGTCGCGACGCTAACGTCGCTGGCCGTTTCATTTACGATAACCCCGTCGTTGGCGGGAAACTGGGCGCTCCTATCGCGATGGGCGGCGCCGAGGCCGATCGAGGCCTTCGCACGCGGGTTCGAACGGGTGCGTCAGTGGTACGCTCGGCGTGCGCTGCCGTGGGCGCTTGCGCGCCCGTGGCTGGTATTCGGCGGCAGCGCGGCTGCGGTGGTTTTCTCGCTTCTGCTCGTTCCCTTGGGCGTCGTTGGATTCGAGTTCATACCCCCGGTCGATCGCGGCGAGGTTTTCGTTCAGCTCACCTATCCCACCGGCACGCCGTTAACGAAGGTCAATGCCGCGATCGGCGCAATCGACAAGCGAATCGCGGCGTTGCCCGACACCGACTCGCTGACGGGACTGGCCGGCGGAACTCAAGCAAACTTCGGCGGTCTCATTGCGCAAGGCTCCGTCGGGCAGATCCATGTCTTTTTAAAGCCGCGGCGGCAGCACTCGACCGACTTTTGGGCGCGCGTGCTCGGCCGAATCGCAAGCGAGGTCGCGCCGACGGCGAGAGTCGTCGCCATTCCGGCGACCGGAGCGGGCGGAGGGAACTCTCAGCCGATCGATTATCTGGTTACCTCAACCGACGATGATCCCGACAAGTACGCCCAGCAGGTCGCGTCGGTGTTGCGCGAGACGCCGGGAACGCTCAACGTGAACACGTCGGCCGAGCAGGTTGCGCCGCAGGTCGACGTGGAGTTCGACAGAAATTTGACTCGCGCGCTCGACGTGAACATCGGCCAAGCCGCGTCGGCAATCCGCGCCGCCTACGGCGGAACCCTCGCGACTCAATTCGATACCGCTCGTGGAACTAAATACGTGCAGGTGATCTACCCGCCGGAGTTCCAGACGACGCTGCGTACGGTCAGCGAAATACCGTTGCGCAGCAATGGCGGCTCGCTTACGTATATCGGCGACGTCGCGAAATTCGTGCCCGATCCATCGGCGCCGCTGATGACGCGTGTCAATCGTGAGACGGTCGTCCACGTTCAGTCGAACCTCGCGCCCGGCGCCACGCAATCCATCGTCCAAAACAACTTCCTGCGCAAACTTCGCGCGCTCGACCTACCGGCGTCGGTCTCCGTGCGGGCAAATGTGGGCGGCCAGCAGCAAAATCTTTCCGATACCGTTCGCGGCATGGCAATCGGATTGATGTTGTCGCTTTGTCTCGTCTATCTGCTGATGGTCGCACTCTACGACAGCTATCGGCTGCCGTTCATCATCATGTTCTCCGTTCCGGTGGCGGCCGTCGGTGCGCTAACGTCGCTGGCCATCTCCCATCAGGCGCTCAATCTGTTCTCGCTCATCGGCACCGTGTTGCTCGTAGGACTCGCGTCGAAGAACGGCATCCTGCTCGTCGACTTTGCAAATCACATGGTCGAGGGCGGCATGGACCGCAAAAGCGCAATGGTGGAAGCGGCGCGCGAGCGGTTCCGCCCGATCATCATGACGACCTGCGCGATGATCGCCGGCATGTCGCCGATCGCGCTGGCACTCGATCCGGGCGGTGCCCAGCGTCAGGCTTTGGGCGTCGTCGTGATCGGCGGTCTGATCAGCTCGCTCGTCC
This sequence comes from Candidatus Cybelea sp., assembly GCA_035695445.1. Taxonomy (GTDB): domain Bacteria; phylum Vulcanimicrobiota; class Vulcanimicrobiia; order Vulcanimicrobiales; family Vulcanimicrobiaceae; genus Cybelea. The sequence goes on from DASRSI010000003.1 coordinate 132,497, forward strand.
TTACCCTCGCACTCGTTCCGGTGATGTTCATGTGGCTCGGTCCCAAGCCCAAGCACCGCAGCGACGCCGTCGCACGCGATCTTCGGGCGCTTGCCGCGCTGGGGGCGCGGTAAATGCGGATCACCCGGCTCTTCGTTCGGCGACCAACGCTGGTGACGGTCTTTCTCGCGCTCGTGCTCCTTGCAGGATCGATCGCCGGGTTCAACCTCGTCAAGCAGCAGCTTCCCAACTACGACGTACCGTCGATTCAGGTCTTGCTCACCTACTCCGGCGCTTCGACGACCGAGATGCGCGACGCGATCGTGCGCCCGCTCGAAGATCAGATCGCCGGTGCACCCGACCTGAGTTACGTCCAAACCGCGATTCAGCCCGGGCAAGCGTCCATCGTCGCCGTGTTCTCCTTGAACTCGGACGCGAACACCGATTTGGTGCAAGTGCAGGGGCGAGTCCAGGACTCCTTGCATCAGCTTCCGACCGACCTGTCCACGCCGCAAATATCGATCTACAATCCCAGCGAGGCGGTCGTCGTCTCACTGATTGCGTCGTCAACCACGTTGGCCCTCGGCGATCTCTCCGCGATCGTGACCAATAACATCGTTCCAGCAATCGAACAAGTGCCGGGGGTATCGTACGTTCAGGAGAACGGCGACGTAACTTCTTCCATTCAAGTCAATGTGAAACCGGACGCTTTGCGATCGGCGGGGTTCACCCTCACCGATGTCGTCAACGCGATTGCAAACAACAACGTGCGGGCGCCGGGGGGCATCGTCTACGAACCCGATCGAGAGACGACCCTCGACGTGCGCGGCGACATTACCGACGTGCCTTCGGTGGCGAATCTCTTGCTCGGCAACACGACGACGTTCTCGGGGTCGTCGGGAAGCAACTCGGTCTATCCGTGGAGCTCTTCAGCGCGCCTCTATCGGCTGGGCGACGTGGCGAACGTGCAGGACGCGTATGAGACGCAGCGCGTCTTCGCCTACAGCGGCGGGAAGCCGACGATCGAGCTCGACGTTCAAAAGGCTGCCGGCTCGAGCGAGGTCACCGCGTCGAACGCCGTCCTTGCCGTGCTGCCTCGACTGCGGCAGCAATATCCCAACGTGAACTTCACCGTTTTGAACGTACAGTCAACGTACACGAAGGAACTGCTCTCCGGCGTCACGCGCACCTTGATTGAAGGCATCGTTTTCACTGCGGTCGTTATGCTCTTTTTTCTGCGCTCGTGGCGTAATGCAATCGTCGTCATGATCGCCGTGCCGGCTTCGTTCCTCGTCACGCTCGCCGCGATGCGATTAGCCGGCTTTACGCTCGATACCGTTTCGCTCTTGGCGATGACCCTGATGATCGGCATACTCGTTGACGATTCCATCGTCGTACTCGAGAATATCGAGCGGCACTACCGCGACGGGGAGTTACCGCATGTCGCAGCGGTCAATGGGTTGAGCCAGATCGGCGTCGCGACGATCGTCATAACGCTGGTCATCGTCGTCGTCTTCCTGCCGATCTCGTTTTTGCCGGGTTCGGTCGGTCTCTTTTTGCGCGAGTTCGGACTCGTCGTGACGGTTGCAACGCTGACGTCGCTCTTTGTTTCGCTCGCGGTAACGCCCGCGTTGGCGGGCCGCTGGGCGCTCTATTCGAAGTGGAAGCCGTGGAAAATCGTCGAGCGATTCACGGCCGGTTTCGATCGCGTGCGCCGCTGGTACACGGAACGGGCATTACCGTGGGGCCTGCATCATCGGCCGGTGGTCGTTTGGGTCTCGTTTGGAAGCCTTTTGCTCGCGTTGCTGCTCATTCCGCTCGGCATCGTCGGCTTCGAATACATGCCGCCCGTCGATCGTGGGGAGATCTTCGTCACGATCAACTTCCCAACGGGCACGCCGTTGACGCAAACAAAAGGCGCGGTGCTGCAGGCGGAGACGGTCGTCAATCAGATTCCCGACCTTCAATCCGAGGCGACGATCGCAGGCGCCTACCAAGGTGAGATCAGCGGATACGTCAACAACGGCGCGATCGGTCAGATTCATCTCTTCCTGAAAGACCGGCGCTCTCACTCGACCGCGTATTGGGTGAACGAGCTCGGGCGTCGAATCGGCCGGCTGCTGCCCGCGGCCAGCGTCGTCGCGGTGCCTGCAACCGACCCGTCAGGAGGCATCGCGCAGCCGATTAGCTACGTCGTGTCGAGCTTGACCGTCGATCCCGGCCCGGCGGCGCAGCGAATCTTCGCAACGCTCGCCTCGACGCCGGGCGCCTCGAATGTGACCACATCGAACACCCAAGATGCGCCCCAGGTCGAAGTCGAGTTCGACCGGGAAAGAGCGCGCGCGCTCGACGCGGCGATCGGGACGGCTTCGACGGCGGTCAGGGCGGCCTTCGGCGGGTATACCGCCACTGAGTTCACCGGTCCGAACGGCGTCAAGGACGTTCAAGTCATCTATCCTCAGCGCAACCTGCGTTCGCTGGCGGGCATATCGGCAATTCCCATACGCGCGAACAACGGCTCGATCATCACCGTCGGAGATATCACGAAGTTGACGCAAGCACCGGCTCCCCCGCTGATGATGCGCATCGACCGGCGGAGCGTCGTCCTGGTCGGCGCCAACGTTGCACCCGGTGCGATTCTATCGAACGTAACGCGCTCGTTCGAGCGTCGTCTGCGGGCGCTGGACTTACCGAAGAGCATCACGGTCACCCCGGTTGCGGGCGGTAATCAGGCCTCGCTCTCGCAGACCGTCCTGGAAATGACGATCTCGCTCGCGCTCTCGATCTTGCTCGTTTACCTATTGATGGTGGCCCTCTACAACGGCTACGTGACGCCGTTCATCATCATGTTCACGGTGCCGGTTGCGGTTGTCGGCGCGCTCGGGGCGCTGGCGATTACGCATCAAACGCTGAATCTCTTTTCGCTGATCGGCTCGATCATGCTGGTCGGCTTGGTCGCAAAAAACGGTATTCTCCTCGTCGACTTCGCGAATCAGTTACGCGAGCGCGGAGTATCGACGTTGGAGGCGATCAGCGCGAGTGCGCTGGCTCGGTTTCGGCCAATCGTGATGACCACGATCGCGATGATCGCCGGCATGCTGCCGCTTGCGCTCGCCCTCGATCCCGGATCGCAAGCGGAACGCCCGCTCGGAATCGTCGTGATCGGCGGATTGTCGAGCTCACTGCTCTTGACGCTCTTACTGATTCCGATCATGTATCTGCGCTTTGCACCACAGCGCTTCCGGCCGGCGGAATCAAACGGTGAGCCGGACACCGATCAAATCGAGCTTCCACTCTCCGTTGCTACAGCACCGGTAAGGGAATGAAAGGAACAACCACGTGAATTCACATCCATCTCTACGACGCGTCGCCGGCGCGCTGACCCAAGGGGCATTACTGGTTGCCCTTGCGTCGAGCATGGCGTGCGGTCACAGCGCTCAAACCGTCGCACCCTCGGGCCTCTCAGCCGATCCCTCGACCTACGACGGCCAGGATGTCACCGTCTCGGGAACCGCCAAGAGTCTAGGCACTCGGCAGACGCGGCGCGGTACGGCGACGACGTATCAGCTTTGCGATACCGCTTGTAGCAATGTCATCCAATTCGGTTCCACCAGCGTCGCCGAAGGCGGCAGCGTCACCGTAACCGGACGTTTCCGCGCCTCCTTCGGACGGCAAACGACGATCAAAGACGTCCTCGTCGTCGGCGGTCGGCAAGGGCCGTAGCCTATCTGGCCGCGGTGGCGGCGATCGCAGCCTGGAGCCGCTTTTCGGCGCTCGCAGCGTCGGCGCTGAGTTTGTCAAAGACTGCGTACTCCGCCGCGGTGGGGCGGACGTAACCGGTATCGACCTCGGCGTTGAGGTACGCAATAAAGTTGCGCAATCGCGATTCGTAGAGCAGCGCTCCCTCGTCGGCCTGGGGGTGCACGATGTCGACGACTGCGCCAATCGCTGCATCGAGCGCTGCGGCGCCGGCGCTTCCCACCTTCGAGCGCGCTGCAATCGCAGCGTTGACGCTGCGATCGAGCTGGTCTTGCAGCGCGTGGATCTTCAAGCCGAGATCGCGCCTCGCCGCCAAATCCTGTGCCGTTGCGGTGCTGCGTGGGTCGAGTGTGAGCTCGAGCGGCTGGGATATCGTCGCGCCGCCGTAATCGAGCGTAACCGTGTAGTTCCCGGGGACGATCTGCGGTCCCAGTAACGAATCCTCAAGGCCGCCGCCCGACCCCGAAGGTTCGAAGCCCGTAATTTCGCTTGCATCAGCGTAGCGCAGGTCCCACTGGAAGAGATTCATGCCGGGCGAAATGCCGGTGAGCCGCGCGAACGCGTGCGCCCGGTCTTCCGTGGGGTGATAGCGCTCGCTCGGCGCTTCAGGCTTCGCTTTGGTCTTCAGGTGAAGCGCGAACGAACGCACGACGTTGCCCGCGCCGTCTTTGAACGTGAGCGAGACCGGCGTCGTCCCGTCGTACGATCGCGGCACGTAGAAGAAGACGGTCGCACCGAACGGTGGATTTTCGCCGTTACCGGCAGCGTTCGCCGCGCCGCCGAACGGCGGGGCACCGTATGCATGCGTCAGCCACGCGCGTTGCGGAGCATAGAGCAGCGCCCCGTTTGCATTTGCGGACGACGCCGGTTTTGCGAGTTGCTCGAGCAACGTGAGGTTATCGAGCACCCACATCGACCGGCCGTGGGTTGCGATCACGACTTTGCCTTCGCGCGCGTCGATCGCGACGTCGCGCACCTGGACGTTTGGCAAATTGAGCGTCAGCGGTTGCCAGTGCGCGGCACCGTCGAAGCTCACGAAGATGGTGCTCTTTGTCGTAAGAAAGAACAAATTCGGTGCATTGGGATCCTGGCGAACGGTGTAGAGGTATTGGTCGGAGGGAAGGCTGTCGCTCAGCGACGTCCAGGTTTTGCCGAAATCCGCCGTCTTGTAGATAAATGGATGGAAGTCGTCATATTGATACCGCGAGGCGGTGAGATATGCAGTGGCCTTGTCGGTGTGCGAAGGCTCGATCGACGTGATCTCTGCCCACTGCGGCAGCGCCGGCGGTGTAATCGCGCTCCACGTCGCGCCATGATCGGTGGTCAGATGGACGAGGCCGTCGACCGAACCCGCCCACATTTCATTGCCATCGAGCGGCGAAACCGCGAGCGCGGAAACATATGGGTAGACCTCGGCACTCGATGCGTCGTTGTCGACCGGACCGCCGCTCGCCGCTTCGCTCTTCGCATCGTTGCGCGTCAGATCGGGGCTGATCGGTTTCCACGTCTGACCGTAATCCGTACTGCTGAGCACGAACTGCGCTCCGACGAGCAGCTCTCTTCGATTGACCGGCGAGAAGAGAATCGGATGCGTCCAAGCGAGACGGTCCTCTAACTCGCCGGAACTTGCGCCTTCACGATAGAGCGGATAGGGACTGACGCTGTTGTACTCGTCCGTGACGGCATCGTGCTTCATCATGATGCTGAAGTACCCGCTGCCGTAGTCGACGTTCGTGTTTCCCGGCTGCGGCGCGATGAACGTGCTCTCCCCAAGCGCGGTACGCTTCCAATCGCTGGTGAGGATCGTTCCGTTCGATGACGCGCTCGGTCCCTCGAAGGAACCTTCGTCCTGCTGCGCGCCGTAGATGTTGAATGGAAACGCTTCGTCGAGCGCGACGTGATAGAACTGCGCGGTGAGCTGGTTGTGCTCGCTGCTCCACGTGACCCCACGATCGGTGGAGACCGTCGCGCCGCCATCGTTGCCCTCCAGAATGATTCGCGGATTATGCGGGTCGATCCAGACGATATGATTGTCCCCGTGCGGTGCACGCAAGAGGCCGAAGTTTTTACCTCCGTCGTGCGAAACGAAGAAGCGTGCATTGGGCACGTAGATCCGGTTGGGGTCGGTCGGGTCTGCATAGATCGCCATATAGTAGAAGGCGCGCTGCCGCATCTCCATGCTGCCGTTGACGAGCTTCCAGTGAGCGCCCGCGTCCTCGGAACGAAAAATGCCGCCGTTCTTTGCCTGTACGATCGCGTAGACGATCTGCGGATCGCTCGCCGCAACACTCACGCCGATCCGGCCGAGCACGCCGGTCGCGAAACCGGGATTGCCAGAAACCTTCGACCAATGACTCCCGCCGTCGGTCGTCTTGTAGAGGCCGCTACCGAGGCCGCCCGAGTTGAGCGAATACGGTGTGCGGTAGGCCTGCCACATTGCGGCGTAGAGCGTCTTGGGATGCGACGGGTCCATGACGAGGTCGCACGCACCGGTCGCGTCGTCGACGTAGAGCACCTTGGTCCAGTGAGAACCGCCATCGGTCGATTTGAAGATCCCGCGCTCGGCGTTGCTTGCGTAAACGTGGCCCATCGATGCGGCGTAGACGACGTTTGCGTCGTGCGGATCGACGACGATCTTCGCGACCGTATGCGTCTCTTTCAAGCCCGCGTACTGCCAGGTCTTGCCCGCGTTCGTCGTCTTGTAGAGGCCGTCGCCGGTGACGAAGGTATTGCGGATGTCGGCTTCGCCGGTGCCGATATAGATCGTCGTCGGTTTCGATGGCGCGACGGCCAAAGCCCCAATGCTATTCGAGGCGTTCAGCCGGCCATCCGTGATGTTCGTCCACGTGAGGCCATAGTTTGTAGAGCGCCAGACGCCCCCGTCGACGCCGCCGAAATAAAACGTGAACGGATTCCCAGGCACGGCATCGACCGCCACGGAGCGTCCGCCGATACCCGGACCGACGTTGCGCCAGTGCAACGCACTCAGGACGGTCTGCGCGGCCGGCGTTTGTATTTGCGCGCCGGCCGGAAGCGCCGCGATCGCCAAAAAAGCGACGAGCGCAGGTCCTTTTGATGCAAGCAGGCGGTTTCCGGTACGTCGAAACTCTAGCAGACAGGTCGGACGTCGTGCCATTATGCCTCCTTCGCCGTACCAACGAAAGTGCCCAGAAATCGTCTCAATCCCACCTCAACGAGATGGCTCGGCTTCGTGCCGTCGAACCGGCGTGACCATGCAGTTGAAGCCGGTGAAGAGTGCCGCTCTGATACTTATTGGGATGCTATCCGGCTGCGGCGGCATCGTGACGCCGTCCGGCGCGGTTACTCCAGCCTCCACGACCCGTCTCGCGAATGGGTCGGAGAGCGAACCACCGTTTGCCTACGTGGCGCAACGATGTCAGACGACGACGTCGTGTCCCGTGCCGAGCGGCTTGGTGCAGATGCCATCGCAGGCCCGCTTGGGCGCTTACTCGACGCTGAACGCGACGATCTCGACGAGAACCTCTTCCAAGTCTTCGAACTCGACCACGTCGCGATGATGGGCGAGAAGAACCTCGTGCCGGTCTTGCTCTATCTCTTTCATCGGGTGCAGCGGCGATTGGCGCGTGGGCGCCCCGCAATCGTTGCGCTCGGCGAAGCGTGGCTCGCGCTCTCGCACCCGCTCTTTCGCGAGAAGATTCGCGAGTGGCTCAAGACCTTGCGCAAAAGCAATGGCGCGGCAATCCTTGAGACGCAGTCCATCAGCGACATCACCGAATCGCCGATTCGCGACGTGATCATCGAGTCGTGCCTAACGAAAATCTTCTTACCCAATAGCGAGGCGCAGACCGAACACGCCGCGGGCGCCTACAAAGCGCTGGGGCTGTCGTCGCGCCAGATCGAGCTGATCGCGCGCGCGGTTCCCAAGCGCCAGTACTACTACAGCAGTCCGCTGGGCAAACGGCTCTTCGAACTGGGCCTGGGGCCGATCGCGGTCAGCTTTCTCGGTGCGGCCGGCCGCGATGACCTCGCCGCGGTGCGCAGCCTCCGCGATCGCTTTCCCGCCACCTGGCCGGCCGAGTGGCTGTACCGGCGTGGGCTGCGCGACGCAGCCGCGCAGTGGGCCGAGTTGTCACCACCCGCTTCAACGCTCACCTCACCTTCTCTCTAAGGAGACATCATGAAAAGAAACCTTCTCCGCGCCGTCGCGTTGGCGGCGGCGCTTCTCTGCGTTCCCTCACAGCCGGCCCACGCTCAAGTGGCCGTCTATGACGCAGCCAACTACGTCAAGAACGCACTAACCGAGCTGCACACGTTGCAGATCGTGACCGCTCAAGCGACCCAGGTTGCTAATCAGCTTCAGCAGATTGCCTACGAAGTCCAGGGCTTGCGAAACTTTCCCAACGGCATCTTCGGACAAATCCAAGGCGATCTGCAGGCACTCACCCAGATCGCGAAGGTCGGGCAGAGCATCAGCTACGGCGACGCGAACCTGAGCACCGAGTTCACGCACATGTACCCCGGCTACGAAGTGCCGACGAACTACACGCAGGCCTACACGCAATGGGGAAGCAACGCGCTGGGCGGCATGCAAGGCGCGCTGCAGTCAGCGGGGTTGCAGAGCACGCAGTTCCAGAGCGAAGATGCACTCTTTGGCCAGCTTCAAGGCCTCTCCAATGGCTCGGTCGGCCAAATGCAGGCGCTGCAGGCCGGCAACATGATCGGCATTCAGGAGGTCCAGCAGCTCGAAAAACTCCGGCAGCTCCAGATGGCTCAAGTCCAAGGCGAGTTCGACTACCTGGCCACGCAGCAGCAGAACGATCTGGTGAAGTTCGCGACGCTGCGCGCGTGGCTGGACAGCCAGCAAAACTACAAGTCCAGCGAGTAGCGTTGTAATGCAACGAATCACGAGAGCAGCATCGCTGCTCTTTTTTCTTGCGCTCCTGCCGACAGCGGCGCTTGCGGATTCGCAGCCGGTCTGCGTACCGGGCGCGGGCCAGGGCGGCATTCTCACGGGCCTGGCGCATCAGTTCAGCACCACGACCCAACCATGGATGACGACCGCCCTGCACTACGCGCAAGGGCTCTTCTTTGCGCTGGTCGCGATCGAAATCGCGTGGTCGGCGATCACGTACGTCCTGCAGAAGGACAGTCTGCCGGACTTCGTCGCGTCGCTGCTGCTGAAGATCCTGGGCGTCGGGTTCTTCTTTATCGTGCTGCAGCCACAGTACGGACCGGTCTGGATCGGCGACATCATCTCCAGCTTCAGCCAAGCCGGCAGCGCGATCAGCGGGCAGGTGCAGTTGACGCCCAGCGATCCGAGCTCGGTCTTCAACTGCGGGACGGACATCGCCAACGCGATGCTCGAGAGTACCTCGGAAAATCAGGGCATGACGCTCGGCAATCTCTTGCCTATGATCGAGATCGTTCTGACCTCGATGATATGCGCGCTCGGCGTCGTGCTGGCCTTTGCGATCATCGCGGGCCAGCTGCTCATCACGCTGGTCGAGTCGTACATCGTTATCGGTGCTGGCGTTTTCATGCTCGGTTTTACCGGCAGCCGCTGGACGCTGGTCTTCGGGGAGAAGTACGTCGGCTACGCGGTCAGTATCGGCATCAAGCTTTTCATGCTGGAGCTGATCGTTGGGCTGGGGTTCGCACTCGGACAGCAGTGGGGGTCACTGTTCGCTAACGGCATCGCACCGCCAGAGACCTACATCGAGGTGGTGGGCGCGGCGCTGGTCTTCGGCTTCCTCGCTTGGCAGATTCCGAGTCTCGCAGCTTCCCTCATGAACGGCGCGCCGCGCATGACTTTGGGAAGCTTCGTGAGCACCGCCGGCGCGGTTGCAGTCGGCGGCGTGATCGTCGGCAGCGGTGTCGGCGCGCTGGCCGCCGGTGCGACAACGCTTGCCGGTGGCAGTTCTGAAACTGTGCGCGCGGCCGGCGACGTCGGCGATGTCGAGAGTGCGCGCATCCTTGATACCGGCGGGCCCGGCGACGGGCGTTCCGGCTACGTCGGAAGCACGTATGACCCCGACGTGTACACGCGCGAATCGGACACGTTTGCGAGCAGCGCGACCTCGGATCGCGACGACGAAATCGCGGACGCCGCTGACGCGGTCAGTGAAACCGACGATTCGACTGAGTCCGAGGTCACGGAAGAAGAAGTCGCCGCAACGCGCGCGAGCGACGCGGCAGTTGCCGCCGACGACGCTCGCGAGGTTACTCAAGCCGAAGAGAGTGACGTGCGCAGCGATCCAACCGGCGCGCCGCGCGGCATCAATCCGATGCTCTTTCGTCAGCCGCCCGTGCCCGACGACTCCGCCGACGGCAACGTCGAGATTCGCTTCAAACATCCTGAATGAGTGAGTGAATATATGAAAACAAGCGAACACGCCGCCGATGCGGCGGCAGCAGAAACCCCGTATCTCTCGGCACGCCGAGAGTGGAATGAACGCTATGGCGACTACATCGCACGCGCCCGCAGTTGGCGATGGGCCGCCTTTGGAGCAATCGCCGTGGCGCTCGCGCTGGCGATCGGCGTGGTCTGGCAAAGCGCGCAAAGCAAAGTCGTGCCGTACGTTGTCGAGGTTGACAAGCTCGGCGACGCGGTCGCAGTCGCGCGCGCCGATCGTGCCGCACCCGCGGACGTGCGCGTGATCAAAGCGCAACTCGCGGCCTGGATCGTCGACGTGCGCTCGGTCAGCTCCGATCCGCTCGCGCAGAAGGCCGCGCTCTCACGCTCGTATGCCATGACCGCGGCGACTGCAACGCTCTTTCTCAACGATTACTACCGGCAGCATTCGCCCTTCAGTCAAAACCGTACGGTTGCGGTCAGCGTTGACGCGGTGCTGCCGATCAGCAACCAAACCTACCAAATCCAATGGAGCGAGGACGGACGGGACCTGCAAGGCCGCGCACTCGCTACAACGCACTGGCTTGCCAGCGTCACCGTTGCGTTTGAT
>DASRSI010000004.1:0-242070 GCA_035695445.1 Candidatus Cybelea sp.
TCATTTACGAGCGACAGGCGCGCGACGTCGATCCGTACATGAACTATAAGCGATTCCGACGGCTCTACCGCCTGGGAAACTTGCAGATCGCCCGCCGCCGCCGTCGCAGCCGGGCCAAATATGTGCGCGGCCAAATGCTTCGGGTCGCGATGAACCCCAATGACATCTGGACGCTGGACTTTCTCTCCGACCGATTACTTCATGGGCGAACGTTCCGCATGCTCACCCTGCTCGACGAGCGCAGCCGCTACAACTTCGCCACCGATCCCGCGTTCTCGTATCCCAGCGCGTCGGTAGTCCGCAAGCTCGAAGAGACGGCACGCGAGCATGGCTATCCTCAATGCTTACGCGTTGACAACGGGCCGGAGTTCATTGCAAGCCCGCTCGAAATCTGGGCGCACGAACACAGCGTTGAGTTGCTCTTCATTCAGCCCGGGAGGCCGACCCAGAATGCTTTCATCGAGTCGTTCAACTCCCGGGTTCGCGATGAGCTGCTCCAAGCGAACCGAAGCGTTCATCCGCACAGCTCGCTCGACGGCATGACTCCCGAGGAGTTCCTCGCACTTTATGAAATTACCAAACCGCCACAGAAATTACTGGCCGCATGACGGGGCCTACCCCAGCGGCGCAAGCGCCGGTTGACGCGCGCATGCGGAAAGTACACGCGCTAAAGTCAATGCGAAACAACCGTAGCGCACAAGAAGCTCCTTTACGGTTACACGTCAAAGTTCTCCGCCCTTCGCGGAGTGCCCCTTCGGAAGCCCAGCGGTTGCAGCCGGACAACCGCGGCGCGCGGTTTCCGCGCCGGCATAGTACGCGAAGGCTCACGAGTGCGTGCTTAGAAGTGTCTGCTTAGTCATGCCGACCCATGGACTTCGGCTGCGGCCACGCTATTGGATCGTCGCGCTCGCGACGATTATGCTTGCGGCGTGCCAAGCGACGGAAACGCCGACCGTTACGTCCGTAGATGCCCGTGCCCAAGCCCGCGCATATCAGCCGGTGGCGTTGTGGACGTGGCAGGAGAACGTGATAACCAATGCTTCGGATGAAGCAGCCTTCTTCGCGTTTGCGTCCGCGCACGACGTCAATCGCGTCTACATCGAATGCGAAGGAACGATCCAGAGCAATCAGCCGGCACTTATTGCCTTTCTGCGGAAGGCCGACTCGTACCGGCTTACGACCGAGCTGCTATTCGGCGACGACAAGTGGGTGCTGCCTGGATCCGGATATCCCCATCAAGGCTACGCCGTTTCGCTCGTGTCGACGTACGCCGCCCAACTGCTGAGCAAAATGAAGAAGGGGCAACCCGTCGCCGTCCACTTCGATGTCGAGCCGTACGGGCTTGCGCAGTGGAAGACCCATCGCAAAGCGCTGGCTACGGATTACGTCGACCTCGTCACCAAGCTAGCGAAGGCGGCGCACGCGATCGGATTAAAGCTTTCTGTCGACGTCCCTTATTGGTACTCTACTATTCCGGTAAAACGCGGCACGGTCACGACACCGCTTAACCAGCTAGTCATCCACGCTGTCGACGACTACGTGATCATGGATTATTGGGACACCGCAGCGCGCATGGAGCGCCAGGCAACGACCGACCTCACCTATGCCAACGCAATCGCCGGCAAAGCAGTCGTAATCGGCGCCTTGACGTCGTGTCACGAGCATCCCCCACAGACCTCGTATTGCAACTCCACCCGCGACAGCGGCATGGCCTACATGGAGGCGCAACTCGCGAACGTCGCGAGCGTCGAAGGCGCCAACGCCTCCTTCGCCGGCCTCGCCATCGAGGATTACACCGGATTCCGCAAGCTCAAACCGTAACTCCGGAGGCGACGCTTGAGAGCGGTCCACCCAGTAGGCAGTCTGCGTAAGTATAAGGCTGGTATGGCAACAATCGCCGGCGCCTACGCCACCGATATCAGATGTTCGGGAAGCGGCGCGATATTCAAATCTTCGACACCCAATATTGCGTGCACGAGCGGCGCTACTGCCGCGGTCGAGGTGGCGGCCGCCCAAAGATTTTGTACGAGTCTCCGTGGCGGTGAGGCGACGGAGGTTGCGGAGCGCGATCGTGATCCGCCCGCGCTTCTAGAACGAATCGAGGCGGATCGCGACGACGAGCGCGTCCAGCGCCGCACTCTGGCGAAGCGCACCGGCCTCGTCGAACGGGCCTGTCCATGAATAACCGAAAAAGGAGTCATTTCGATTGCTCAGCCAGAGCGAGTTGGCGTTAGCAGCGATGAACGTCAGGTACTCGGGCTGATGCGTTCCGTCAGGATCCGGATCGACGGAGGCCAGATAGCCCAGATAGCGCATGAAGACGCCTTTGAATTGCGGGACCTCGTCATCGGGAGGCGCGGATTCGGTAAGCACGTTATCGCGCACGAGCGACGAGGAGGCCACGGCTTGAAAGAGCGGCCACGCGCCGCCCTCGATATAGGTCGAGTAGTCGCCGGTTACTTTATACATGTCGGCGAGGCCGCCCAAGATGACGCCTTGGTTGTAGGTCCAGACGGCTCCGCCGCTGTTCCGGCAAGAGCTCGATAGCCCGTCATTGATCAGACCGCACGCATTCTTCATGCCGCTTCGGTTGAACCAGTTGAGGCTGGTCTTTGCCCAGTCGAGAAAACGCGGCTTATTCGTACGCTGATAGAGGCGAACGGCCAGCGTAAAGAACAGTTCGTTGACGATTGCATTTTTGTAGCGCAAGAACTCCGCGTTTGCCGGGGCGTAGAACGGCCGAAGCGAGGGAATGTTGTCGCCGCAGGGCCACGTCCACTGAGCCGTAGTGTTGCTGATGGCGTACTCGGGCATGTCCCAGCAACAGCCGCCGTTACACCGCCAGGTCCACTGCGATGACATATTGTTAAAGATAAACTGGGCGATCCAAAGAGCGTCGGCTGCCATCTCTTGTTCGTCGGAGATCCTGGAGTTCTTGAACAGGTCGTGCACGGCAAGCCACGCGAGTGCCCACCACCCCTCATCGTCATAAACGCCCTGATGTGAGTAAACCGTGAAGTTGTTATCGCTGTTGGCTTGGAACATTTTTCGAAACATTTCAAGGATGCCGTCAACCGGACGAAGTGCCGCGTAATCGGCGATGACGTGCATTGCGCAAGCCTGCTGCCAAAATCTTAGGTCACTCCAGCTGCCTTCGCCGGCATCGTACCAGTTTTCCACCAGCGTCCGATATGCGGCGTCGGCATAGCCTGAGTATCTGCGCCACATTTCCGATCAGCCGATCGGCGCCGCGGGAATCGCGACCGCCCAGACGACTCCCAGCGCATCGGTCCACATTCCGGCGCGGCCGAAGAGCCCGGCGAGACGCCCGTTGGCCGGCACTTCAAATACTTTGAACGTTTGGCCGCCCGGCCCGCCGTATGGACCATACTGCTTCACGTCACCGCCGGATGCGCTGGGTTTCACCGTCGTAATCGTCAGAGAGTCAACGTACGATCCGCACTTACCGCTCAGCGAGGTTATCTGCTCTCCGGCCTCGAGCGGAATGTCGATGTGCGCGCTCCCCGAATCGTATCCGCCGAGCGAAATCACTCCCTGGCCGTAGCTCGGACTCGTATAATGAAAGAGTAGCTGATTGATAAAATCGCCCCACTTTATTTCGATTCGTCCGATCGTTGCATCGTCGGGCATCGTCCACGGCGGAACCTCGTCGCCGCCCGTACCGCCGATCGGTCCCTTCTGAATATAGGTAAATGGCATGTTGTAAAGCTTGGTCAGTAACGCGTTTGCGACCTTGAGTCCCGGCGCCATCCGAATGAAGGACGGCCCGGGGGAACCACTTTCAGCGGATTAACAAAGGAAATCTGAGCTGAACTCGTGCCTGCAAAGCGTTGCCGGTGAGTCTCAACTCAAACGCCCGGTCACCGGCCGCAGCTTCGTCGGCTCCATCGCTCTCAGCGGCGCCGGAGAACGTCGAACAACTCGCGCACCGAATAGCGAAATCCCGGAAGCGCTGGGTGTTCGATCGCGCCGGTTTCTTCAATGCGACCCGTCGCGCGCGGATCGTGTAGTTCGACGACGCGGCGCTGCGGATCAACCACGATCACCAGCGACGACCCGGCTTGCAAATACGTGCGAATCTTGTCGACCACGTCGACGCGCCGATCGTCCGGCGAAAGAATTTCGACGGCGACGTCGGGCGCCAACGGCGGCATCTGCAGTTCCTCATCGCTGAGCGGCCGAAGGCGCTGGTTAGAGATGTACGCAACATCGGGCACGAGCGGCCGGCGCAACTCTCCCGGCGGCGCGACGCGAAAGCGCCACTCCGGGCCAACTTCTCCTCGACCCTTCGCCCAGAGCTTGAGCTGAGTGTAGAGTTCCCCTTGAAGGAGCGAATGGTCGCGCTGCGGGCTCACCTTTTGCAACGGCCGCCCGCGCACCCATTCGGTCTCCGGCGTGGTCTCGGGCAGAACGATTTCGTGAAGCGCCATTGGTGCACCTGAGTCTATCACCGCGCGTCGCCCTTCGACAAGCTCAGGGTGACACGGCGACTGCGCTAATCGCATACAAGACCGTTGCCGCGATTGAGCGCTACGATGGGGTGCATGAAGCGCTCCCAGCTCTTACAACAAACCGCGACCGCCGGACTCGTCGCGGCGGCCCTGCCGCTAACGTCACGAGCCGCGATGGCAAAGGCCGCGCCGCCGATTTCGCCGCTCGTACCGCCGGCCGGCGGCGTCAACGTGGCGTTCTTGCTCTCCGGTGGCGCAGTAATGATCGATTTCGCGGGCCCGTGGGAGGTCTTCCAAGACGCCGACGTCGTTGGACGTACCCAGCCGGCGTTCAAGCTCTATACCGTCGCGGAAACGACCGAACCGCTCACGGTCAGCGCAGGCGCAAAAATCGTGCCGCAATACGCGCTGCGCGACGCACCGGCACCCAACGTTGTGGTCGTGCCCGCACAGGCGCCACCAACCACAGCCGTCAAGCGCTGGCTGGTCGCGATGTCACAACAGGCGGATCTCATCATGTCGGTTTGCACCGGTGCGGTGGTGTTGGCCGAAGCCGGTCTGCTCGACGGTCTCACCGCAACGACGCACCACAGCGCCTTCGTGACGCTGCCGATGCAGTACCCCAAGGTGACAGTGATGCGCGGCGTTCGTTTCGTCGACAACGGTCGCATCGCATCGTCGGCGGGGCTCTCGGCCGGGATCGATCTTGCGCTGCACGTCGTCGCGCGGTATTACGGAAGGATGGCGGCACAGCAAACGGCCTACGACATGGAGTACCAAAGCGATCGCTGGCTGGACGCCGACAACGCGACCTATAGCAAAGCGCCAACACCCCAGCCCGGCACGGTGATTTGCGCCGTCTGCTGGATGGCACTCGCGCCGAGCGCCGCGTTGGCGCTATCGTACGGAGGCAAACAGTACCACTTCTGCATGCTCGAACACGAACGGGTCTTCGCTGCAGCGCCGCAGCGCTTTATCGGTGCGTAGCTTCCCCGCCGGCTATTACACCGGCGAAAGCAGCACCTGGGAAATCGCCGGCGTCCTGCTCACCGAGGTGCGGCACGCGGCGGCGAGATCCGTCGACGAGCATCAACACGGCGCCTCGTATTTCAGTTTGCTGCTCGACGGCGCGTACGAAGAACGCGGCGACGGTTTCGACCTGCGGTACGAGCCGTACACGCTGGTGTTTCACGCCGCCCATACGCCGCACCAAGACCGTATGCTCGGGCCGTGCCGGTTCTTCGCCGTGGATCTGCTGCCGCGTTGGGAAGCGGTCATCGCCGAGCTCGGCGGCGCGCGGGCGCACGTCTTCGAATTAGCCGGCGGCGACCCGGTGTGGCTTGTGCTGCGGCTCTATCGCGAGTTTCTCGCGCGCGACAATACCGCAGAACCGGCAATCGAAGCGCTGACCTACGAGCTTTGCGCCCACGTCGCCGCGCGTCCGGCTGAAGATCAGCACGAGCCAGCATGGCTCGCGCAAACCGATGCCGCGATTCGCGAAGCGTTCCGTCAGACGCTCGATCTCAAAGCGCTCGCGGCAAACGCGGGCGTACACCCGACGCACCTCTGTCGCGCCTTTCGGCGCTTTCGCGGCCACACGATCTCCGATGCCGTTACCGGCGCCCGCGTGCAGTACGTCGCGCGCCGGCTCGTCGATTCAGACATTTCGCTCGCGGAGATCGCAGCTGACGCCGGATGTACCGACCAAAGCCACATGACCCACGTGTTCAAACGCGCGACCGGCGCCTCGCCGGGCGACCACCGCCGTGTCGCGAAATAGCCGCTCGTTTCCCGGCGTGGGTCTTGCTAAGCGAAAGCTGTGACGAGCGCGGACCAGCGCAGGATGCGCACTTCGTTCCGAGCTTCGCTCGTCCGCGCGAGCGCCGCAGCAGGAGGCGCACAGGACGTGCGCCGACGAGCGGTTTCGCGGGCAAGACCCACACCGGGAAACCGCGCTGGAAGCTAGCCCTTGAACTTCGGCAGCTGCTCCGCAATCGACGCGAGCGCCCAATCGATATCCTCGAGCGATGCGGCATAGGAGAAACGAAGATAGCCCTTGCCGGCGGCGCCGAACGACGATCCGCCGCCGCACGCAACCCCGCCCTCTTCGAGCAGAAACTTTGCCAGCGCGCGATCGTCTTGCGTGATCGACGAAACGTTGGGGAACGCGTAGAACGCGCCCTCGGGCAGCAGACACGAAATGCCGGGGATTTGATTGAGACCATTGACGAGACGATCGCGCCGAGCACGGAAGATCTCGTTCATGCGCAGCACCGGCTCGTCGGTTCCGGTCAGCGCCTCGATTCCGGCCATCTGAATGAACGTCGCGACGCAGCTGAACGTGTTGTTGTTGAAGAGCGTCGCCGTTTTGGCGAGCTGCTCGGGCATCAGCGCGTAGCCGAGTCGCCATCCCGTCATCGCGTACGCCTTCGAGAAGCCGTCAACGACGATCGTCCGCTCGCGCATTCCGGGCAACGACGCGATCGAGAGATACTCCGTGCCGAGATAGAAGTTGCGGCTGTAGATTTCGTCGGCGAGCACGAGAAAGTCGTAGCGTTGCGCGAGATCGGCAATGAATTCAAGATCGCTCCTGGTGAGCACGCCGCCGGTTGGATTGTGCGGCGAGTTGATGACGACGACTTTCGTTTTCGCTGAAACGCGCCGCGCCAGCTCGTCGAGATCCATGCGCCAGTTGCGCGACTCGAGCAGCGGAATCGCGTGGATTGTCGCCTGATGGTAGCTCGCGCACGATGCGTAGGCCGGATAGGCCGGATCGAAGTAGACGAACTCGTCGCCCGGATTGAGCAGGCCGCTGAGCGTGTTCCAGATCACCGGTTTGGCGCCCGGCGCGATGACGACGTTCTCGGCGGTCCACTCGGGCTCGATGCGGCGGAAGCGGCTCGCGTACTCGGCGATCGCGGCGCGCAACGACGGCAGACCCGCCGACGGCGTATAGTGCGTGTGATTGTCGTAGAGCGCATCCACGGCGGCTTTTTTGATATGCTCGGGCGTGTCGAAATCGGGTTCGCCGATCTCCATGTGGACGACCCGCCGGCCCTGCGCTTCGAGCTGCCGCGCTCGCGCGAGAATCTCAAACGCGTTTTCGGAGCCGAGGCGTTCGACCGCGACGGCAAGCCGGTCTTCGTGAACTGCGAGCATACAACTATCCTCTCTCAAAGTGGAACACGCGTCGTTTCGCCCGGTCGCGAGTTGGGACCTACGGTTTCTTCTTGAAGTACTTGACCAAAATGTCGCGCGCGATCGGCGCGGCGACGGTCGCGCCGTAACCGCCGCTTCGATCGACGAAGACCGCAATCGCCACGCGCGGCTTCGCGGTCGGCGCCCAAGCAACGAACCAGGTCGTGTTCGGGCCGTTGCCGTTTGCCGTTTCGACCGTTCCGGTCTTCCCCGAGAACGGCAAGCCGTCGATTGCCAATCCGTAGGCGGTGCCGCCCGGATCGGTGACGCGCGCCATGCCCTCGCGCACCGCCGCAAGCGACTCTGACGTAACCGGAACGCGGCGAATCGCCGTTGGAGGAAACTGCACGATCGTGCTGCCGTCGGGGCTGCGAATTTCGCGAACGACGCGCGGCCGATAAAGGGTGCCGCCATTGATGACCGCCGATGCGACGTTGACCATCTGCAGCGGCGTCGCTTGCATCGCGCCTTGACCGATGCCTAAGAAACACGATTCGCTCGGCTCCATCGGAACGCCGAAGTTTCGCAGCTCCCACGCATTGGTCGGCCAGTTCCCCTCGTTTTCGCCGGGAAGATCGATCCCGGTCTTTGCGTTGAGACCGAAGGCGAGCGCGTATTTACGCAAACGCGCGTTCCCCAGCCACCAAGCAAGGCGGAAGAAATAACCGTCGCTCGATGCCGCCAAGGCCGGCACGAACGTCGTGTCGCCGAGTCCGCCCGCGGCGATGTCGCGCGCGTAGTATCCGCCGCAATCCCATCCGCCGGTATCGTCGATCACTTGATCGACGCGCACCACGCCTTCGGTCAACGCCGCGGAGCCGGTGACCATCTTGAAAGTCGATCCGGTCGGTGTTGCGGCGGCGATCGCGCGATCGAAGAGCGGTTGGCGCGGATCGGTGAGATCCACGGCAATGCGCTTCCAGCGGTCCGCGGCGAAGTCGTTGGGATTATAGTTCGGATAGCTCGCGAGCGCGAGAATGCCGCCGGTCCACGGATCTTCAGCGACGACGGCGCCCGAGAGCGCACGATTGCGACCTCGAATACCATCCGCGAGCGCCGCTTCCACGATCTTTTGCAGTTGCCAATCGAGATTGGTCAGAAGCGTGTCGCCGGGGACCGGCGCGCGCGACGCGAGTTTGACATTCGGAACGACGGCGCCGGTTGCATCCACGACGACGCGCTGGCCGCCCGGCGTGCCGCGTAAGTACTTGTCGTATGCGAACTCCAGACCGTCTTTGCCGATGACGTCGTTGGGCGAGTATCCAGCGTACTTGAGTCGTTCGTACTCCTCTTGCGTGATCGCGCCGACGTAACCGACGAGATGCGAACCGTCCGCCCCGCGCGGATAGTTGCGGATTGGCTCGGCCTCCAAATCGACGCCGGGGAGGTCGGTCAAGACTTCGGAGAGACGCGCAACGGCGGCGACCGGGAGGTCCTTCGCGAGAATGACCGGCCCGTACGGTTCGTTTGCAACAACTTCATCGAAACTCGCGTACTCGAGGCCGCGGTGATGGAACAGACGATACCAGAGCGGCTGCGCGCTGACGCCGAGGAGACCGGCGAGCGTCGCGAGCTCGCGTTGCGGATCCACGACCTCCGATGGGATGAGGCCGACCACGAATGAAGGGCGGCTGCGCGCGATGATCGCACCATGCCGGTCGAAGATCATGCCGCGCGGCGCGGCGACCGGAATCAGGCGAACCTGATTGGCCTGCGCGGCGGCGCGATAACGTGCGCCGTCGACGAGCTGAACCTCGACCAACCGCGCCAGCAGCGCGAGGAGTGCCACGGCGACGAGTGCGCAGAACGCGGCGAACCGCCATACCGGAACGGCCCACGGCTTTTGCCGCGGCGGACGCGGGACGCTCACGTGCGCGATACGTCGAAGCGGCGCATGACGATCATTGCCACAACGATGACGGCGGCATTGAGCAGCGTTTGGAGGAGCGCCTCGTGAAAGTGCATCGCACCTAGGCCCGAAGGATAGCCTTCGAGTGCCATGACGATCCAAAAGAGCAACGCGCGAACGAGTGTCGCCGCAATCGTAATTCCCGCTGCCAGCGGAAGCGAATCGGCGAAGAATCCACGCGACAGGATTCCGGCGAGCAGCGCGCTGAGAGCGGTCGCGATCGTCCACGCCGCACCGGTCTGCGCCGAGAGCGCGTCTTCGCAGAAACCCGCTGCTAATCCATAGAGGGCGGCGCGGCGCGCGTCGACCCGAATCGCATACCAAATCACCACGACCAAAACGAAGCTGGGAACCACGTTGCGGAACGCGAGGTAATGAACGACCGTCGCCTGCGCGACGACTGCGGCGACAAGCCAGGCCGCCGCGACGTACCACGGCGGCCCGACGAACGGCGCTACGTGCGGCTTACTGCGGGACGACGACAACGCGATCGAGCGCACCGAAATCGACGAACGTCTTGAGGACGACGGTCTGATAGAGCGTCGCGTCGCCGCGCTCGATCTCCGTCACCTCGCCGATCGGAACCCCGGAATGGAACGATCGCCCCTCCCCGGTAACGACGACGTCCCCGACGCGCAGCGGCGCATCCTGCGGAACGTATTCGACGACGACACTGGTGAGATTCCCGCGCGCGATGCCCCACCAACGGCCGCGCCGGACGATTGCCGGTAGCCGGCTCGTATAATCGGTTGCGAGCACGACCGTGCTCGAAAATGGCGCGACGGTAACGATGCGCCCAACGACGCCCTCTGCCGCGAGCACGCCGTCGTTGCGCCGTACACCCTGGCGCGAACCTTTGTCGATCGTGACGGTGCGCGAGTCGTTCTCGGGCGGAAAGCCGATGACGCGGGCTTCGATGCCGTGATAGAGATCGACCATCGGACGAACGGCACTTTCGGCGGCGTACGCGGCCGCGAGCTCGTGAAGCCGGGCGTTCTCTTCGGTCAAACGCGTGTCGTGCGCGCGCAACGTCACGTTCTCCGACTCGAGGGCAGGCAACGCGATCACCGCCGCACCGGCCGCGCGCAGACCGCGAATCGTCGTGACGACGACCGTCTCGGCAACGCCGAAGAGCGAGCTCGTCATGGTCGCAATCGGACTCACCGATCCCGCGCGTTGCGCGCCGATCTGCAGCAGAGCTAAAAGCGCCGCACCGATGATGATGCCGATCAGCGCGAAGATTCTGCGTTCGTCTCGATACGTAAAGATGATAGACCCCGAGTGATGCGGTGCGGCGGCGGTTACGCCAGGCGCGCTTGATTCGGTGTCGGCAGGGCGAATCCTAACCGGCGCAGCGTTCGAACGAAGCGGCCCAGCGGTAACCCCATGACGGTGTAAAAGTCGCCGTCGATCGCCTCGACCAGCGACGCGGCGAGTCCTTGGATTCCGTACGCCCCCGCCTTGTCGAGCGGCTCCCCGCCGGCGACGTACGTAGCGATCTCTTCGGGGTCGAGCCGATAGAAGCGGACGCGCGTCGTCGCGCGCTCCTCGAGCGGCGTGCCACCCGGGAGGGCGAGTGCAAAGGCCGTGTGGACCAAGTGCTCGCGCCCGGAGAGGCTCGAGAGCATGCGGCGTGCCTCCGCCGGATCGCGCGGTTTTCCCAACGCCGCGCCGTCGAGATCGACGACCGTATCCGCCGCCAGCATCGGAACGTCGAGTTCGGTCCGCAGCCGCAGCGCGGCGCGCAGTTTCTCCAGCGCGTGATAACTTGCAAGCTCGGCCGGGGTCAGCTGCGGCACCGGCGCTTCGTCGTAGCCGCTCGCGGCCACCTCAACCTCGAGGCCGAGCGAACGCAAGAGCTCGTAGCGACGAGGCGATACGCTCGCGAGGACGATACGCGAGAGGGGCGCGCTAGAAATAGAGCTTCCCGCCCGTCTCGATGTACCCGCCCTCGTGACGGCCGCGCGGGTCGCGGTGGGTCCAGTGAATCACGCCGCCGAGCGGATAGTATTCGTACTCCCCCTTGACCGTGACGCGATCGCCCTGCGCGAGTGGAATCGGACCGGTAAAATCGGTGTTTGCTTCGACGCGCACGACGGTGTCGCAGCCGGAGGCGAGCCGGAAGAGAAAGCCTTCGTGCGGGCTCGTGCGTCCCGGCTGGACCCCGAAAAGTCGGGTCACGCTACCGTCGGCGACGACTTCGACGTGCGAACGTCCTGCGGCATAGGCCGCGCAGAGGGCACGATCGTCGGGCGGCTGCGTCGTCGAGCAGGCACCGAGCAACGTCGCCATGATGGCGGCGGGCGCGAGATGCAGCCTATTTGGTGTCATCGCCGTCGAGTCCGTAGAGACCGTGCGCGACGATGTACCGCCAGACGGGCTCGGGAACCAGATATCGCACGCTCCGTCCCTGCCCCAATAGGCCTCTCACCAAGCTCGCCGACTCCGGAAGCTCCGGAAGGTTGAGCGCCGCGACTCGATCGCGCAACGCCGGTTCGATCGCATCGATGATCCGCGCGAGCGTGTCGGACCGCACGCCGGCTCGCGGCGCGATGACGAAACGCTCGAGCGATTCGACAACCTCATCGAGCCGGACCCAATTCGCGTTGACGAGCGAATCGGCGCCGATGATAAAGGTGAACTGCGAACCGGGATACTTTGCGTGCAGCAGCGGCATCAGGTCGGCGGTGTATCCACTCGCGTTATCGCGTAGATCGGTATGATCGAGCTCGAAGTCGGCGTTGCTTTCGATTGCGCCGAGAATCATCGCGCAGCGGTGCGCCGCATGGGCCTGCGGTTTGTCGCGATAGTGATGGCTTCCGGTCGGAACGAAGAGCACGCGATCGAGCCCTTCGAGCAAACGCGCCGATTCCGCGACGAAGCAATGTGCGTTGTGGATCGGATCGAACGTACCACCAAAAACGCCGATTCTCATGAGTAGGTAAACTCGTACGGCCCAATGTGCACGGTATCCCCTTCCGTGGCGCCGAGCTCCCGGAGGCGCTTCTCGACGCCCATCTTTCCGAGCGCGCGCTCGAAACGCGCCAGCGCCTCGTCCGATTCGAAGTTCGTCATTGCAGCAAGCCGTTCGACGCGTTCGCCCGACACGACGAAAGCGCCGTCCGGCCTGCGCTCGATTTGAAAGGCATCGGGTGCCGCGAGCTCGATTCGCGCCGGCGCGACCGATGCGACCTCGGGAATCGGAGCTCGCTCGATCGTGCGTGCGACGGCATGAATCAAGTCGCGCACGCCCTCACCGGTCGCCGCGCTGATGCCGCGTATCTCCGAAAAACGTTCCTGCAGCTCTGCAAAGGATTCGCGAGCTTGGGGCAAGTCGAGCTTATTGAGCACGAGCAACGTGGGTTTCTCCGGAAGGTGCGGATTCCAGGCGCCGAGTTCGGCTTCAATCGTCGCCTTCTCGGCGAGGATCTCGTCGAGCGGCTTCGCTCCATCGAGTAAGTGGACCAGAGCGCGCGTGCGCTCGACGTGTTTGAGAAATTGATCTCCTAAGCCGATCCCCTCGTGCGCGCCTTCAACCAAACCCGGCACGTCGACCATCACGAACGATTCTTCATCCGAAACCCGTACGACGCCGAGTTGCGGTTCGAGCGTTGTGAACGGGTAATCCGCAATTTTTGGACGCGCAGCGGAGATGACTGAGAGCAGCGTCGACTTCCCGGCATTCGGAACGCCGATGATTCCACAATCGGCGAGCAACCGCAATTCGAGTCGCAATGCAAAACGCTCGCCGGGCGCACCTTTTTCCGAAAAGCGCGGCGCCTGGCGCACGCTCGTGGCGAAATGCTGATTGCCGAGTCCGCCTCGCCCGCCTTTTGCCGCCAAAACGCGCGCGCCGGGAGTATTGAGGTCGGCGACAAGATCTTCGTCGCCATTCTCGCGCGTCTTGAAAACGAGCGTGCCGACCGGAACCGCGATCGTCAGATCGTCGCCGCTTCGCCCCGATTTGTTCGAGGTTGAGCCCGGCTTGCCGGCATCTGCCGCGAAGCTGCGGCGAAAGCGAAACTCGATGAGGGTCGAGAGTTCCGGCGTGGCTTCGACGTAGACGCTGCCGCCGTGTCCGCCGTCACCGCCGGCGGGACCGCCTTTCGGAACGTATTTCTCTCGCCGCCACGCGACGATACCGTCGCCGCCGTCGCCGGCTGCGACCGTGATCGCCGCTTCGTCGATGAACTGCACGCCGCCTAACCTTCGCCGCGCAATAAAAAGGGGCCTAACGGCCCCGTGGTCAGCAGCAACCCGGCGCGCGCGTTACGCCGCCGGAACGACCGAGATCCGTTTGCGTTCGCTCTTGCCGCTAAATTCGACGACGCCGTCGGTGAGCGCGAAGAGCGTGTGATCGCGTCCCATGCCGACGTTCAATCCCGGATAGAAGCGCGTGCCGCGCTGGCGCACCAGAATATTTCCAGCGATCACGCGCTCGCCGCCGAAACGCTTGACGCCTAGGCGCTGGGCGTTGGAATCGCGGCCGTTGCGGGTTGAGCCTGCGCCCTTTTTTGACGCAAAAAGCTGCAGATCGAAGTCGAACATAACCGGCCTATTGTAGCAAAGGCGGCCGAAAATGCAACGATGAACGGGGCACCCCAAGCAGCCGAGCTCAGGCGACCGAGCGGTTTCACGAGTTCTTGCTTGGTTCGCCGGGAGGAGGGTATGGAAATATCGGCAGGCCGGCCGTGCTCCCTCTGTACTACCCAAGCAGCGGCCGGTCTGCCGTAGAGCCGGATTGGGCCTACTAACGGTGGCGCGTCGCCCAAAGAGCGAGACAAATACGATCACCAGGACGGTGCCGCAGGCCATACCGGTCGCGAGGACGATGGCGGTCGGCAAGCTCATCAAGCGCCCCCTTTCAAGCTACCCGCCATTACAGGGCGCGAGCGGCTGGTGTTTCGGGCTCCTCGCTCCGCGTCGATCGGGAGCCCCCGAAAGGGACCACTACCACCCTTTCCACACCTGTGGACAAGGTTGTGGAGAAGCCCGCCGGGAGGAGCCTCAGCCATCGCCCGCGGGCCTTACGCCGTCGACGATTTCGGGTTCCATGCGGGCTCCCGTCATAGCCGTTCATAAATCGGAAAAATCCCTGAAATAGCGTGCTCGCCGAGCTGTGGATAAGTGTATAAAGTCGTGTATAGAATCCGCAGGAGCAAGGCTTGATTAAGCCAAGTGGTTGCGCCCTCACGGGGGTGGCGCAGCCGGATTCCTGTCGTAAGGGCCTGCTGCGTAGTGCTGTTTCTAGACGCTGATGATAGAGGGACGCAGAGGATGCCGCTCGCGATCAACTCCGAGATGTCCAACGAGCACTGGCAATCCGCACTCGACACCTTGGAGCGCACTTTCTCCAAGCCGGTCTTCGAGATGTGGATCAAACCCATCCGCTTTATATCGTTTCACGGCAACGAGCTTCACTTGGCGGTCCATAGTAAATTCGCCCAGGATTGGGTCGGCTCGAAACTCCGAGCGCAAATGATCGGCGTCTTGAGCGAGCTCTTCGGAACCAGCGTCGAGCTGCGGCTCTCCGTTGCCGAGCCGAACGAGAATGCGCGAACGACGCCGGGCGCCCCCACGCGTCCGCTTGAGGAGTTCCGTACCGCCAATCTTAATGCTCGTTATACTTTCGAAGAGTTTGTCGTGGGCAATTCAAACCGCTTCGCTCACGCCGCCGCACAAGCCGTCGCCGGCGCGCCCGCGCACGCGTATAATCCGCTCTTCCTGTACGGCGGCGTCGGCCTGGGAAAGACGCACCTCATGCACGCAATCGGGCATCGCGTCGTGCAAGATAATCTGGCCACCAACGTCGTCTACGTGACTTGCGAGAAGTTTACCAACGAGTTTATCATTGCGCTGCAAAACAACCGCACCCCGGAGTTTCGTAACCGGTACCGTCAGGTCGACGTTCTGCTCATCGACGACATTCAATTTTTGGCCGGCAAAGAGACGACGCAAGAGGAGTTCTTCCACACCTTCAACGCGTTGCACGAATCGGGACGCCAGCTGATCATCTCGTCGGATCGCCCGCCCAAAGAGATTCAAACACTCGAGGCGCGGTTACGTTCGCGCTTCGAATGGGGTCTGCTCACCGACATCCAAGCGCCCGACCTGGAGACTCGCGAAGCGATTCTGCGAAAGAAAGCCGGCAGCGAGAATATTCCGGTGCCCGACGAGGTGACGTCCTTTATTGCAAAAGTCATCCCGTCGAACATTCGCGAACTCGAAGGCGCGCTGATCCGAGTGATCGCATACGCTTCGCTGACCAAGGCACCGATCACGACCGACCTCGCCGCGGACGTGCTCAAGAGCGCCGTCGCCCAGGCCCCGCTCTATCGAATCACGATCGCGAAGATCAAGGAAACCGTCTCGAGCGCGCACGGCCTGACCGTCAAAGAAATGGATAACGGCCGTCGCGACCAGCGCCTCGCCGCTCCCCGCCAGATCGCGATGTATATCGCGACCGAGCTCACGACGTACTCGCTGCCGCAGATCGCCCGCGAGTTCGGAAAGAAGGATCATACGACCGTGATGTACGCGCGCGACAAGATCAAGGAACAGATGCAGCGAGACGAGGCCTACCGCAACAAAATCCGGCAACTCATCGCGATGTGCCAGAACCCCTAAACAATCTGCGCACAAGGTCGGGCCTTCTCCGCCTCTGTTACTCCCTACCGATCTCCGGCGCTGAAACGGTGCATGGAACGGCGGACCAATCCACAGTTTATCCCGGCGGAAAACCCGCGCTGCGGCAAGCGAAAACCGACTTGTACGCAGAATTCACCGCCCTACTGCTGCTACGGCTTCCTATTCTTACTCCTAGGAAAACGCGCTCGTACGACCAACGGTGGAAACGATGAGATTCACCTGCGCCACGAAAGACATCGCGACGGCCGTTGGGGCCGCCAGCAAAGTGGTCAACGCGCACACGACGGTGCCGATCCTTTCCAACGTGCTGCTCCAAGCGGACGGCGGGAAGATCGCGGTACGCGCGACCGATCTCGAACTCACGCTCGAGCAAGGCTTTCCCGCGCAGGTCGCCGAGAGCGGCTCCGTTACCATTCCCGCCAAGCTCTTTGCCAGCTATTTGGGAAATCTGGCGCCGGGCACGCTGGAGCTGACCGGCACACCGACGCGTGCGAGCGTGAAGTGTGAACGCAGCAACTACGACTTTCACGCGCTGCCGGCCGACGAGTACCCACCCTTACCCGCGGCCTCACGCGGCTCGCAGTTTGCGATAGCCGCGAAACGATTCCGCGATGGGATCGAGGCGACGATCTTCGCTGCCTCCAGCGAGGAAGCGCGAGGGGCGGTCCTCATGGGGACGCTGCTCGAAGTCGACGGCAACGCGCTGACCATGGTCGCGACCGACGGCTACCGGCTTGCGAAGTTTGCCACGACCCTCGAGACCGGCGCCGACGGCAGCGAGAAGTTCATCGTCCCATCGCGAGCGCTTGCAGAGGCTGCCCGCAACCTGGGCGCCGGCGAGGAGATCGCGATCAGCGCGCTCGGCGCGCAGAGCAATCAACTGCAAATGAGCAGTGGCGACGTTGCGATTACCGTGCGGCTCGTCGACGGTCAGTACCCGAACTATCAGCAGGTCATCCCGGCGAAGTTCGATCGCACGGTGACGGTGAGCACCTCGCAGCTCATCGGCAGCCTCCGCCGCGCGGAGCTCGTCGCCGGCGATCGGGCGAGCATGGTGAAGTTATCCGTGGCAAATCAAACCCTGATCGTTACGGCGAGCTCCGACGTTTCGGGCAATGCGTACGAAGAGCTCGAAATCGAGCAGACCGGCGAAGATCTCGCAATCGCATTTAACGCGCGCTATTTGGTCGAGATACTCAACCACATCAAGAGCGAGAAGACGGTTATCGAATTTTTAGGGCCGCTCTCGCCGGCGGCAATTCGACCGCTCGAGCCGCTCGAATCGGGGCAGCAGCTCTACGTGCTCATGCCGTTGCGGCAATGATGTGCTGCTCCGGCGCTTGACGCTGTCCGATTTCAGAAATTACTCCGAACTCGACCTCGAGCCTACGGCAGGGCTTAACGTCTTCGTCGGTGCCAACGCGCAGGGGAAGAGTAACCTGTTGGAAGGCATCGCGATGCTCGGCACCGGCAAGTCGTTTCGGACCTCCCATGAGGGCGACGCCATCCGAAAGGGAAGCGATCGTGCGGTGCTCTACGGAGCGGCAGCGCTGCGTTCCGGAGCGGTCGAGCTCGCGTGCACGATCGAACGCTCGAGTCGCGGTACGCGCAAAAGCTATACCGTCAACGCGCACAGCGTTCGCTACGCCGGCTATCTCGGCACGATGCGCGTGGTTACGTTCGTGCCCGCCGATTTGGACTTGGTCGCGGGTACGCCGAGCGCTCGCCGTGCATTTTTAAACGTCGCATTGGCGCAGAGTCAACCGCGCTACTACTATGAGTTGGCGCGGTATCGAAAGGCATTGGAGCAGAAAAACGCGCTCCTGCGCGGCACCATCGAGCCGGATGCGGAACTGCTCGCAACCTATAATCGGACGCTCGTCGAGGCGGGAACGGAAATCGTTCTGGCCCGCAATGAGTTGATTCGGGCACTTGGAGAGAGTGCGCGCACCGCTCACGCGCGCTTTGCGCCCAACGAGGAGCTGACGCTGCGCTACGATCCGAACGTCCCTTTCGAGATGCCCACCGGCGCGGCGATCGCCGCGGCGTTGGAAGCGCGCTTCGCACATTGCGCGGAGGCCGAGCGGCTGCGAAAGAGCACGGTTGCGGGGCCCCATCGCGACGACCTCAGTTTAACGCTCAACGGTATATCGCTCGCGGCATACGGCTCGCAGGGCCAGCAGCGCACCGCCGTGCTTTCGCTCAAAGTTGCCGAGTATGCGGTATTGCGCGAGCGGTCGAACGAGGCGCCGTTGCTCCTTCTCGATGACGTGCTCTCCGAGCTTGACGAGGAGCGCGCCGCGGCGTTCTTGGCGGAGATCGGCGAGTACGAGCAGAGCTTCATTACGGCGACGCATTTGCCGGTTGGACTCCCCGCCGGCGCGCATCTCGCTCGCGTCGTCGACGCTCGAGTGGAGAGCTGCGCCGTATGCTGAAACTCTCCGACGCGCTGACCGGCTGGGGACCGGCGGAGCGGGGTGCACCGAGCGATCCGATTCTGCTGCTCGAAGCAGGGTGGAGCGATATCGTCGGCCCCGAGGTGGCGCAGAACTCGCATCCCGAGCGCATTGCCGCCGGCACGCTCACCATCGTGACGCGGTCGAGCGCCTGGAGTCACCAGCTCAGCTTTCTGGGCGAGCACATCGCAAACGCCGTCGCCGCCCGGTTGCCGGGTGCAGGGATCGAGCGCCTCCGATTTCGGGTTGGGCGGTTGCCTACGCGACGCCCCTCACCCTCCGCTCGTCCCCGAGGGGGCAGAGCTCGAGCCCCGCTCGAGCGAGCCGAGTCGAGCTCGACGAAGGAGGCGCTGGAGCGCTTCAAGTCCGACGTCGAGCGTCACCGGCGAAGCCGGCGAGCTGAGGGCTGGAAAGAGTGCCGCGGCTGCGGGGCTCTTCTTGCGGCGGCCGCCGAGCCGCTCTGCCAAACCTGCGAGAGCGCTCGATCGCGAGCGCTGGGGTCGGCGACGGCGCGAGTACTCTTCGAGGCGCCCTGGCTCGGTTACACCGGAACGGCGGCGCTCGTTGACGGGTTACAGGAAAAGGAGTACGAACGGTTGCGCCGCCAGATGCTTGCGCACTGGTGGGGAATCCTCGTGCGGGCCCGCAACGCAAAGCGGCTCTCGTGCGACGGACGCGAACGACTCGTCGCCAGCTCGTACGTTCTCTTGCGCAGTAAGCTCCCACCCGAGTCCATCGTGCCGGCAACGGTGCGCAGTATCTTGGGCGACGAACTGCACGAGCTTCTCTATGGCGGCACCGCCGGCGAAGGCGGCGTTGCCGAGCGTCAAAAACGAAGAGTGTAATGTCAACCAACTATACCGGCGAGCAGATTGAAGTTTTACGGGGGCTTGAAGCAGTGCGCAAGCGCCCCGGCATGTACATCGGTAACACCGCCGAGCGCGGTCTCCATCAGCTCGTCTACGAGGCGGTCGACAACGCCGTCGACGAAGCGCTCGCCGGATACGCACAGAACGTGAACGTCGTTCTCTACAAAGACGGGTCGTGTTCCGTGGCCGACGATGGCCGCGGCATCCCGATCGACATGCACGCCGAAGAGCGCCTTCCGGCCGTCGAGGTGGTGATGACCATCCTGCACGCCGGCGCCAAGTTTGGAAAGGGCGGCTACAAAGTCTCCGGGGGTCTCCACGGCGTCGGAATCTCCGTCGTGAACGCGCTCTCCGAATGGACGATCACGCAAGTGAGGCGCGACGGCTTCCTTTGGCAGATGAAGTTCGAGCGCGGCATCACCGTTCAAAAGCTCAAGAAGATCGAAAAGACCGAAGGGACCGGTACGTTCCAGTGGTTCAAGCCCGATCCGGACGTCTTCGAGGTGACCGAGTTTCACTGGGACATTCTGCAGAAGCGCCTCCGCGAGCTCGCCTTCCTGAATCGCGGGCTGTCGATTACGCTGCGTGACGAGCGCGGCGAGGCCGTGCGCGAGCGCACCTACACCTTCGATGGCGGGATCGTCTCGTTCGTGGAGTGGCTCAACGAGAAGAAAGACCCGCTTCACCCGATTATCTCCACCCATGCCGAGCGAGACGGCGTCGACGTCGAGGTCGCGATGCAGTATACCGGCGCGTATGCCGACCAGATCTTCTCGTACGCGAACAACATTGGGACGATCGAGGGCGGGATGCACCTGCAAGGCTTCCGTCAGGCCGTCACCAACGCCGTCAACGGCTACGCGCGCAAGCGCGGGATGCTCAAGGAGTCCGACGGTTCGCTCTCGACCGACGACGTCGTCGAAGGCTTGACGGCCGTCGTTTCGGTCAAGCTGCAAGATCCGCAGTTCGAAGGGCAGACGAAGACCAAGCTCGGCAACGCGAGGGTGCGAAGCATCGTCGCCGGGCTCGTCTCCGAACGGCTCGATTTTTTCCTCGAGGAGAACCCGAAGTACGCGCGCACCATCATCGAAAAGTGCATGCAGGCGCAGCGTGCCCGCGACGCGGCGAAGAAAGCGCGCGATCTTTCGCGCCGCAAGAACGCGCTCGAAGGCTCCGGCCTTCCCGGCAAGCTCGTCGACTGCAAAAACACCAACGCCGCCGAAAGCGAGCTCTTCTTAGTCGAAGGCGATTCGGCCGGCGGCACCGCTAAGGGCGGCCGAGATCCGAATAACCAGGCGATCCTTCCGCTGCGCGGCAAGATCCTCAACGTCGAGAAGGCGCGTCTGGATAAGGTGCTCGCGAACGAAGAGATTCGCACGATGATCACCGCGCTCGGAACCGGCTTCGGTGACGAGTTCAACGTCGAAAAGCTGCGCTATCACAAGATCATCATCATGACCGATGCCGACGTCGACGGGTCGCACATCCGGACGCTGCTCCTCACCTTCTTTTACCGGCAGATGCGGCCGCTCGTCGAGGATGGCCACGTGTACATCGCGCAGCCCCCGCTCTACGGCATCCGAAAGGGCAAGAGGCAGTGGTGGGCCTTCAACGAGGGTGAGATGAAATCAATCGTCGGCGACGACGGTAAAGATTACGTGATCCAGCAGTACAAGGGGCTTGGCGAAATGGACGCCGAGCAGCTCGCCGAGACGACGATGGAAGTCGGTCACCGGCGCCTGAAGCGGATCACGATCGAGGACGTCGTCGAAGCCGAACAAATCTTCACCGACCTCATGGGCGACAAAGTCGAGCCGCGCAAGCAGTACATCTTCGAATACGCAAAGAGCGTCAAGAACCTCGACGTTTAGAGCAGACCTTCTTTAGAAGACGCTTAGCTCGGCGGGGCCGGAGCGAACGCAGGGGGTATAAACCCGCAAGGATTACCTGTGCGCAAACGCCTTGCGATCGGCCTGCTGGCCGCATTAGCCCTGCTTTCGCTCGTGGTCGCAAGGCGCCACGATCTGCTGCGCTTTGCGCTGCAAACGGGGGCGGGCGTCGCCGGCTACACCCTTCGCATCGGGGATTTTCACGTCGGGTGGAACGGCGCGGTCTTTACCGGCATTCGCGCAGAACGCGGTGAGCAGCCGCTGCTCGATGCCGCACGCATCGCGGTGCGCTATTCGCTGCGCGACCTCTTACCCGGGAGCCGCCATCGCTACGGGCTGATCGCGGCCGAGGTTGACGGCGCCAAGCTGACGCTCATCCGGTTCAAAGACGGTAGCTTCAATCTCGCTCTTCCGAGCGGCGGTGCGCCGCCGGCACCCGTACCCCAGCGCGTCAATCCGGTTCCGGTGCGGTTTTCGCTTCGCGTTCGCGACACGCAGATCGACTTTCGCGAACCGGCGGCCTACGATTCGAGCGCACGCGAGCTGCGCCTGACGGGAATCACCATCGACGCCTCCGTCGACACCGGCGGGCTGACGGCGTATCGCGCGCGCGGTGCGTTCCAGGAACGGCGGCCCGAGCCGTTTACGATCGGCGGAAGAATCGATACGGCGGCAGGTTACGCGATGCATCACGCGCGCGCCGCGTACTTTCCAGCGCGTGCGTTAGCGAACTACTTCGCCGATACGCCCGCCGTGCGTATCCTGGGCGGAGAGGGGCGCAATCTTGACGCGCGTATCTACGCGCTCGGCGTCGAGCCAAACGTCATGCCGGAGTATCACGTCTCGCTTCAACTCGACGTCGACGACGGGCGGTTGGCATTGCAAGCGCTCGCGGCGCCGGTCGAAGATCTGCAAGCGCGGCTGCAAGTTATCGATAACGCCTTCTTCGTGCGCGATGCGAGTGCGAATCTCGCCGGCCTGCCGCTGCACATCGAGGGCGGCGCCTACGATTTCACCGGCGCACTCACCGGACGCGCGCAGCTCCGGCTGGGTGTCTGGGGAGCGGGCGATCTCTCAACGCTGCGCCGCGCCTTTTCGTTCGCACGCGATCAGCCGATTTCGGGCAACGCGCGTCTCGGCGTGCTCGTCCACGGACCGATCGACGATCCCGTGATCGTTGCACGGGTCGCCGCGCCGCGGGCTTTCTACCGCGCGCTGCCCTTCGACTCGCTCGTCGCCGGCGTCGTCTATCATTCCAACGTCGTCGCGCTCGCGCCCGTTCGCGTGAACTATAGCGGCATCGCCGTGCGGGTTGACGGGACGATGTCGATCGGCGCCAAGCTCCACTCGGACTTTGGAATCCACGTCGAGGGCCCGGCGAGCCGGCTCCCCTATCTCGACGAGATGCTCGGCGACGAGCCGATCGTGATCGATGCCGCGGCGACGGGAGAGGATCTGCTCTTTCACGTCACCGGGAGTGCCGCGTCGGCGCGCGGCGTCTCGCGCGTCGCCGCGCTGGTCGATACGAACCCGAACGGCACCGCGGCCGTCGCGCCGTTCTGGTTCCATACCGAGCGCGGCAATTTCGACGGCGGATACCTCCTCGACCGCCCCGACGGCACGAGCGCCTTTTGGATGCTTGCCAATCATCTGCGAATGCATCCGCCGGCCCACGGCGCCTTTCCCGGAATTTCGTTGCCCGAGATGCCGCCGGTCGACGGACGTTCGGTTGGGATGACGGTTGCCGGCGGCGGCGCGGGAAAGAACATCGTTCTCGGGGGCATCGTCACCGCCGACGACGCGCGGATTGCCGGCGTCAAGTTCGATCGGATCGAAGCCGGATTCGGCGGGACCTTACAGAGCGCGGCGATCAACCTGCTCGATGCCGCAGGCCCGTGGGGCACGTTTGCCGGACACGGCGGCTTCTCGTCGCAGCGATTCGTCGCATATGGAAAGTATCGCGGAACGTTCGAAGGCCTTCAGCCGCTGATCGGTAACGCGGTCGCCGGGCGCGGCCACATTGCCGGAACGGTCGGGGTCGGGATCGAGCCACAGCGTATCATCGTGCAAGGATCGAACCTGGCAATGGCGGGTGCCACGCTGCACGGCATCCCCGTCGATCGCGCGAGCATCACGCTGGCGATTGAAGGAAGTCGTCTGCGCGTCTATTCAGGCGTGGCGCGTGCTGCCGGCGGCGATGTCGTTGCGGCCGGCACGTTCGCGCTGAACCCCGCTGCCGGAAATGGTTCGGGCATCGCGCTCGTCGCCAAGCAGCTGACGGCCGCGCAGCTGCGCGGCATCGGCCTGCCGCTCGAGACCGGGACGCTCTCGGCGGCCGGCAGGCTCGCTGCGGGCGATCCGATTCCGACGTTCGACGGGAGCGTGGCAATCGATCGCGGCACCATCGCGCATTTCCCGGTGAGCGGAAACGGCGACATTCGCGTGGCGGGCAACTCCGTCGCCTTGCGCCGGATTCTCGGCGCGCTTGGCGGGACGTACGCAAACGTTGACGGCAGCATCTCGTCGCTCACCTCCGGTTCGCCGGTGTTCGCGCTCGACGCCGACGTGCCGGCCGCGCAAATCGCGCCGGCATTGCATAGCTTCGGGCTTCCGAATTACATGACCGACGGTACGTTCAATGCACGGTTGCGGATTGCGGGCCGCACGCTCGCGCCGCAGGTACGAGGTCACATCGGCGTCCCCGGTGGCGAAGTCAACGGGCTTCCGTTCATCGACGGGAGCGCGATGCTTGCAGCCGATCCGCGGGGAGTTACGATTAGCGATGCTTCGGTTCTCGTCGGCACGACCGAGAGCCACTTCACCGCCGTCGCGCGGCCGCACGATAGCGCGATCGACCTGCGCGCGGCACATGCCGATCTCTCCGACTTCAACAATTTCTTCGACAGCGGCGACACCCTCGACGGAGACGGCAGGGTGAAGCTCGCCGCGGCATCGCACGATGCGCGCATCACCTCGAGCGGCGATATCGACGTGCGCGGCTTTCGCTACCGGAATCTACCCATCGGCGATACCAAAGCGGTCTGGTCGAGCGCGCGCAACGTGATCACGGGCGCGCTCTCGGTCGGCGGGAGTGAAGGCGTGCTTCGCGCTCACGGCTCGATCGGCCTCACGCCGGCGGCCGCGTGGCAGTCGATGTTGATGCGATCGCGATTCGATCTCGACGCGAGCGTCGAGAATCTCGATCTTTCCCGCTGGACGCCGGCGCTGGGCATGCAGAGTCTTCCGATCACCGGGCGAGCTTCGGGAAGCGCGACGGTGCACGGGCGCTATCCCGATCTCAACGTTCGCGGCAGCGCGAGCGTTTCGGCAGGGACCCTCGGCCCACTCACGCTCGATCGCGCCGACGTCACGCTCCATTCGGCGGGAAAGCGCATCGTCATCGACCGCGCGGAGATGGCAACCTCGGCGCTCTCGGCATCGGCAACCGGAACGCTCGGGTTGGGCGCGGACGAACCGATCGACGTGCAAATGCACGCGAGTACCAATCATCTCGCGCAGCTCGTCTACGATATTTCGCGAGTGAAGGTGCCGATCCGCGGATCCTTCGAGTCGACGCTGAAAGTCGGCGGCACGTACAAGGCGCCGAGTTTCGTTGCCGGCTTCGACGCAAACGATGTGGTTGCGTACGGCTTACCCATCGTTTCGCTCTTCGGCGAAGCTCGAGTCGAGCGGCACGCGCTCGTGATCTCGAACGCTGGAGCGACGTTTGCAAAGGGTGAGGCAACGCTGGCCGGCTCTCTTCCCCTCGGGCTCGCGCCGCTTCGGCTCGCCGCGCCGGATCAGCCGATCAGTTTCGATCTCGACGTCGTCGACCTCGATCCGGCGATCTTGGACGCCGTCTTCGGTGTGAACACGAAGCTTACCGGAACGATCGACGGCCATCTCGGCCTCTCGGGAACCGTTCGACAACCGGCGGTCGTGGGACGCCTTTCGCTCAGCGGCGGATCGTATGTCAGCGACTTCGAGCGCGTGCCGATCCAACAAATTGCCGCGGCGCTCGCCTTCAACCATACCAGTGCGACGATTACGCATGCCTCGGCACGAGCGGGAGGCGGCACGATTGCGGGCTCGGGCAGCATTGCCTTCCCGAACGGCTTTACGCACAGCGGCGCTACGCTCTCAATGCGCGGATCGGCGCGTGGAGCGCAGCTCGACCTTCCCGCATACGGGAGCGGAACGCTCGATGCGTCAATTACGGTCGCGAAGCGACCCGGCAGCGATGCACTCCTCTCCGGCAGTGCGACGCTCAGCGACGCGACGCTCTCCTTCGCGGCTTTTGTAAAAGCGGCGCAGGGCTCGGGATCCCCGTCGGGGCCGCCGCTCCCGCTCGCCTTCAATCTTCAGGCAACGGCGGGAAAGAACGTTCGCGTGCGCGGCAGCGGGTACGGAGCGGGCCTCGACATCGGCGTCGACGGCTCGGTGAAACTCGCCGGGAGCCTCGCCGCGCCAACGATGGCCGGCGCGTTTAAATCGACGAACGGAACGCTCACCTATTTCGACCGCGCGTTTCGCGTGCAGCAAGGGAGCGTTCAGTTCAACGCGGCCGACGGGGTTCTGCCGAACCTGCACGCCGTCGCGACGACGTCGGTCGTGAATCCCGATCCCGACCGCGCACGAAATCCTTACGGCAGCGCCGAGGTTACGATCCGCGTCGACGGGCCGATCGCAAACCTCAAGATCGACCTCACATCCAATCCGCCGGGTTATACACAACAAGAGATTCTCGCCCTGATCGCGCCCTTCGGCGGCTTCGTCGGCGGTGTCGCTTTCAGCCGGCAGGGAATGCTCGCGCAACAACAGGTCAACGGTATCACGCCGCTCGGCGCAGTCTCTCCCATTCCGAACGTGACCGTCTCACAACGAAGCACGATTACCGTTGGTCAGGAAGCCTTCAACTTGCTCAATGCACAATTCACCGCCGGCTTGTTATCGCCATTGGAGACGACGCTCGGACAAGGGCTCGGACTCTCGAGCATCAACCTCACGCTCGGATACTACGGAAACGTCGGTTTCACCGCGACCAGACTCCTCGGCAAGGCCGTGAGTGCCGTCTACGCGGTGACCTTCGGGCTTCCGCAGACGCAGTCGTTCGGACTGATGATCGAACCGAACCCCGAGACCTCCGCAACGCTGAGCTTCTTCGTCCAGAATGGGCCCACGAAGCTCTTCGAGACGCCGACGTCGCCGCTCGGGTATGGCGCGGGTTATCTCGCAACCCAGCCGCTGATCGGTAATAGCGGCTTCTCGCTTACCCTGCAGCGTCATTTCTGGTAAAACGGCGCTTTGATTAGACGCTCATTCAGGCTTCAGGCGCGCGCAAGGACACGGGGAAAGCCGGGCGGAACAGGGCGTCCCGGGTCGCGCGCCACGCGATTGCGCACCGCGGGCTCATTGCTGAGGCCGGTAGAGGACCTTCTGGTAATATTGAGGACGACTTTTTTTACATGACCTTTGATCCCCGGCGCGTGGGGCCGTTCGAACGCTTCGTTGCGGTACTCGCGCTCCTCGCGATGACCGGTTTGTTTCTCGCTCCCGCCTCCCCGGTATCCGCAGCCGCACCCAAGATCGTCTCTGTCGACATCACCGGCAATCTGCACGTGCCGACGCAAACGATTATGTCGGTGATCGCGGCGCGACCGGGTCAGCCGTACGATCCAAAGGTCGTACAGCAGGATCTCGCTCGGATCAACGCGCTTGGATATTTCGCCGACATCGCGCCACCGCTGATCCGTCAGCGTCCGGGGGGCATTGCGATCACCTATCGCGTCGTCGAGAACCCGGTCATTACGAAGATCGGTTTTACCGGCAACCAGAAAGTGCCGAGCGATACCCTGCTCGCGTTGATGGATCTTTCCGTCGGTCAGGTTTTCAACACGAACACCTTCCGCCAAGACGTACTCAAGATCAATAATTATTACGAGCGAATCGGTTACGGCGGCCAGGTTCCGACGCACGTCAAAGACATCAACCTCGATTCGGCGACCGGCGCCCTCACCCTGACGATTCAGGAAGGACTGGTCGTCAACCAAATCATTATCGGCGGCGATCCGCTCTTGCCGCCTCCCTATCTTCTGCCGCACTTGACGCTCAAGCCCGGCGGCATCTATTCAGACGCGGTGCGCGACGCCGATTACAAGGCGTTGGAGAAGCTCTACGAAGACCGGTTCCATCTCGAAGTCGGGAACTTCGAGGGCGGCATCGTCCCATCGTCGATCAATCTGCAAGCCGGCACGGCGGACGTCAAGTACGATATTTACGTCGCCCGCATCGCGGTCGTGGAAATCACGGGCAACACCCGGACGAAGGACCAGGTCATCCGGCGCGAGCTTCGCGAGCATCCGGGAATGGTGCTCAACACCGACGCGATCAAACGCGATTACCAGCGGCTCAACGCGCTGAACTTCTTCTCAAAGGTCGAGCCGGATATCAAGCCCGGACCCGACCCGAAGAAGCCGCAGGACGTCACGCTGGTCTGGCACGTCACCGAACAGCGCACCGCGACCGCGT
Source organism: Candidatus Cybelea sp. (assembly GCA_035695445.1). Taxonomy (GTDB): domain Bacteria; phylum Vulcanimicrobiota; class Vulcanimicrobiia; order Vulcanimicrobiales; family Vulcanimicrobiaceae; genus Cybelea. Next base: position 27,970 of record DASRSI010000004.1, read on the forward strand.
CGATCGGATTCGGTTATTCCGGCGGTTTGACGGGCCTGGGCCTCTATGCGACGCTCGGCTTTACCGACAACAATCTGCACGGAACCGGAAACTCCGCGGGAATCCAACTGCAGGAAGGCGCGCGAGCCGGCATCGCGCAGCTGACGTTATCGGTGCCCTATTTGGGCAATACTCCGCAGAGCGAACGGTATACGGCCGGCGGCTCGATCTTTAGCAACCACGAGACGTATTACTATCCGATTTACTCGATAGCCGGCTCCGGTACCGCAATCAGGAGCGGATCGGCCGTCCCGATTCCGGTCACGCTCTATTCAAGCACGAACTCGTCGCTCGTCTCGGGCGCGGACGCGACGAGCTCTTCGAGCGCAAACGGCGTTACGGGGAATGTCGGGCGGCGTTTGAGCGACTATACGATCTTTTCACTCTCGCTGAGTGCGCAGCGAATCCGGTACAGTACCACGGTACCCTCGCCGTATTACTTCCAAGGGAACCAGCCGAACATCGTCATCGGGCCGACGCCGAGCCCGATTAGTTCGACGCCGAATAGTTTCGGCGGCTCCTTCGGCATCGCGGCCTCATCGATCGCCAACGTGAACACCGGCGCGCCGTACAATTTGGTTCAGCCGGGATTCAGTCTTCAGACCATCACGCTCGACGATCCGTTCAATCCGCGCGAGGGAATCCACGGCCTGCTGAATGCGACGATCTCGGCGCCCGCGCTCGGATCGAACTTCACATTTACGCAGACGACGCTCGACATCGCGAAGTTTTTCCCGATCCTCAAGGATGCGACATTGGGCATCCACGGGGTTGCCGATAATTCATCGGGCGTGATACCGCCGAGTTCGCTCTTTACATTCTCAGATCAGCAGATGCGCGGATACAATCAAGTCTTCTACGCGACCAATGCCTATCTCGGTCAGATCGAGCTGCGCCAGCCCGTGGCGCTCGACCGGCGCATAACGCTCGCCGTCTTCGTCGACGAACTCGATTATCACATCCGAGGTGCCTTCCCGCTGCTCGATCCGTACACCAACCGAATCACCGGGTACCCGGCCAACTGGGCGCTCTATGGCGACGCCGGTTTCGGCATTCGCTTCGACGTGCCGCAACTCGGACTGCGCACCGTCCGCATCGACTTCGCGAGGGGCGTGAACGGAACGCACACGAGCTTCGGAATCGGTCAGAGCTTCTAGGTTCCGGGGGTTCGCGGCGGGTTGCAGGCCACTCCGCCCCGGAGACCAATAGAACGCGCATGAAGATTAGGTCAGCGATACTCGTCGTCGCCGCCGCGTCGCTCGCCATGTGGATGGCCCCAGGCGCGATTGCGGCGGATCTTACCGACGTCGGGTACATCGATCAGGCTGAGCTCGCGAACTTGCCGGTCTTCATCATGGCGAACCGCCAACTGGCAATCTACAAGTCGCAACTCGAAGGGCAGTTCAACGGTCAGGTCAAGCGCGCGCGCAGCGACGCCGACAAGCAGCAGATCGCGATGCAGTTTCAACAGCAGCTCAACGACAAACAGCGCGAAATCGTCGGTCCGCTCTTCCAACGCGCCACCTATGCAATTGCCGCGGTCAGCGCGTCGCGAAACCTCACGGTCATCGTCGACAAGCGCGTGGTCATTTACGGCGGCCAAGATATTACGAAGGACGTCGAAGCCGTTTTCGCCAGCCCGCAAGCGGTGCAGCCGCCGGCTGCGACACCGCCGCCCTCGGAGATCGGCTACGTCGATCAGAGCGTGCTCGACGGCGTTTCGAAGGTGCAGACGGCGAACAATACGATGAACCAGTTCGAGAGCACGCAGCGATCGATTTTCTCGGCAAAAATGGCGACGGCGCGCAGCGCCGGCGACAAGCAGCAGATCCTGCAGCAGTACAATAAGACGATCTCGGACAAGCAGGATCAGCTCCTCAAGCCGCTCGTCGATCAGACGCGCGCCGCGACCTCCGACGTCGCTCGCAAGAAGAATTTACTCCTGGTTCTCGACAAAGCGGACGTGCTCTATGGAGGGACGGACATCACGACGGATGTCCAAAATGAGCTTTCGAAGTAGCGTCGTGTCGCTCGCCGGATTTCTCGCGCTCGCGGCCTGCGCTCCGAACGTTCACTCGTCGGCGATCCGCGGAGCCGGTTATATACGTCTCGACGAGATCATCAAGCACCATCCGCTCTACGGTCAGCTCTCGCAGCTCGACGACGCAATTGCGGCGATTGGCCTGCAATCCGTACCGCGTCAGGTGCCGCTCGGCGCCTCTCAGATTGCCGCGCAGACGAAGGAGCTGAACCAAGAACTCCAGGACGCGCAGGTCCGCGCCAACAAGATTTTAGCGCAGAAGCAGCGAGATTACGAGAATCGCGAGAACCAGGCGGTCTCGGCCGCGCTGGCGGCGGCCGGAATCCACGGGTCGGGCGCGGCAGCGGCCGCGCAGATGAGCGGCGCTTCCTCGCAGCAAGCCGCGCAGGCGGCGCGCGCTGCCGATTCCGATCTCATGGCCTATCAGCAGAACGTCATCGCGCAAGATAGCGCCGCCAGCTCGACGATCGCCAAACAGCTGCAAGTTCAGGCAGCACAGGAGTTTCGTGCGAAGGCCGAGGAGCTAACGCAGAACGAGACGGATCTCTCCTTACGTTTGACGCAGAGTGACGCCGCGGCGCGTTTGGCGATTAAGATGCGCCTCTCGAATTTGGCGCTGGATCCGGCTGCGCGCAAACAGGCGCAAGACCAACTCGCCGCGATCAACGCGAAGGAGAGCGCGCAGATCGACGCGCAACGGAACGCCGACGCAGCGACCTTACGCGCCTATCGAGCCGAACTCGATCGTCAAACCGGCGATTCGATTCGCAACCAAGTCGGCGCGATCCACCAGCAGACGCGGTCGAAACTGGAAGAACGCCGCAACGAGGTGGGTTCGCAGATTCGCAGCCTGGGGGCGCCGGCGATGCCTTCGAACGTTCCACCCGACGTTCAAGCCAGAATCGCGCAGATTCATCGCCAGTTCATCGGGGAGTTCCGGGCCGATGCGGCCAAGACTATCGCCGATTACAACGCGACGAAGAGCGATCTCGATCGTCAGTTTGCGGCCCTCCACGGGGCGGACGTCGGCGCGACCGGCGCCGCGGGGCGGGAGCTCGACGCGTTGCAGAAGCGCCGCGGCGAGCTCTACCAGCAGATGGTGGCTCAGGTGAAGAACGACGCGCGGCGCCTTGCGAAGGAGCGGGGTTTCAGCATCGTTTTTTCAGAGATATGGTCGGCCGCAGGCGGTTACGACCTGACGAACCAAGTTATCGCTGATATGCAAGGTCAACACGAGTGAAAAAGCAGAGCTTCATTCTCTTCCTCTGTGCCGCGGCGGCGTTCGCCGGATGCACGGCACGCAGTCCGATCGGACTCGTCGACATGCAGCGCATCGTCACGAATTGGCCCGAGTATCAAGGCTATCAAAACCAGCTCTATTCCGACGAACGTTCGATTCAGGGACGGCGAGAGAGCGCGTCGCGTAAACAGCGCGATGCATTCACGCTCGAGCGCAAGTACGAGCGCCTTACCAATCAGCTCTCGCAGCAGATCCGCGATGCGGCCGGACGAATAGCGTCGCAACGGCAGCTCAAGCTCGTGCTGACCCGCGAGGGAGTCGGGTACGGCGGCGTCGACATTACGGCCGACGTCGAGAAGGCGCTGAACATCACGGAAAAAGCGACGCCCACCCCGGGCACGTAGCGGGCCGCGGCGCATGCTCGGCACGCTGGATGAACTGGCCGCGCGGATCGGCGCGCGCGTCCTCGGCGACGGAGGCATTCGCATCGCGCGCATCAGCACCGTCGGCGAGGCAAGCGGCGACGCTCTGACCTTCGCGACGAGCGAGGTATATTTCGAGGCGGCGCTGGAAAGCGCCGCCGCGGCAATTCTGGTCGAGCCGGCGCTGGCCGCGACGCCGAGTGCCAAGCCGCTCGTCGTGGTCGAGAACGCGCGTCACGCGCTCGCGCAGCTGCTCGCCTCGTTTCGGCCGCCGCGCCCGCGCGGGCCATTCCGCCATCCGAGCGCCGTCGTCGAAGCCGACGCGCGACTCGGCTCCGACGTCTATGTCGGCCCCAACGCCTACGTCGGCAACAACGTCGTCATCGGAGATGCCGGCGTCGTCGAAGCGGGCACGTACCTCGGCGAGGGTGTCTCGATCGGAACGTCGGCCTGGATCCACCCGCACGTCAGCGTCATGGCCGGTGCGCAGATCGGCGACCGCGTCGTCCTGCATTCAGGCTGCGTGATCGGCAGCGAGGGTTTCGGCTGGGCTTTCGTCGAGGGCCGTTCGGAACGGATTCCGCAGATCGGCAACGTTGTGCTCGAAGACGATGTCGAGGTTGGCGCAAATACGTGCATCGACCGCGCCCAGATAGGGAGTACGCGCATCGGGGCCGGCACGAAGATCGACAATCTGGTCCAGATCGGACACAACTGCCGCATCGGGAAGCACTGCATCATTGCCTCGCTCACTGGCTTGGCCGGCTCGACCGTCATCGGTGACTACGTCAAGGTCGCCGGACAGGTCGGCTTCAAAGGGCATATCACGGTTGGATCGCGCGTCACGATCGCCGGTCAATCCGGCGTCTGGGGCGACGTGGCTGACGGCGCGACGATCTCCGGAAATCCGGCTCGCGATCATCGCGAGGATCTCCGCCGAGAGGTCATGATTCGCAAGCTGCCAAAGCTGTTCGGTCGTGTTGAGGCTATCGAGCGTTCGCGCTCGGTCCAGTAACGCATGACGCAAGCGACGCTACGCGATACGCTCCATTTCGAAGGGATCGGCCTTCACACCGGCGAGCAGGCAACGGTCGAGGTGCGCCCGGCACCGCCGGGCGACGGAATCGCATTCGTGCTCGGGAAGACGCGAGTTCCCGCCGTCGCCGAGAACATCGTCGATACGTCGCGGGCGACCGTGCTCGGGTGCAATGGTTCGAACGTCTCGACGACGGAGCATCTGCTCTCGGCCCTGTTCGCGATGGGCGTGACGAACGCCGAGATTCACGTCGAGGGCCCGGAAATTCCCGCGCGCGACGGGAGCGCGTCGGAGTTCGTTGCGGCAATCGCGCAAACGGGCCTGACCGATCAGGGAGTGCCGCGCACGATTCTCGAGATCGACGAACCTCGTTGGATTCGCTCCGGCGACCGAATGATCGCGGCATTTCCCGCAGACGCATTTCGGGTGCGCTTCGTTGCCGACTTTCCCGCGCCGATTGGAACCCAATATTTCGCCGGGCCCATCGACTCGTCGCGATACGAAGCCGAGATCGCCGGCGCGCGCACGTTCGCCTACCTGCACGAGATCGAAGCGCTTTGGGCGCGCGGCCTGGGGCGGGGCGGCAGCCTGGAGAACGCGCTGATCTTTGCACCCGACGGGCCGATGCAGGCGTTGCGATGGCCCGACGAAGCCGTGCGCCACAAAGTGCTCGATCTGATCGGCGATTTTGCGCTGCTCGGATCTTGGCCGCAGTGCGAGATCGTTGCGATCAAAAGCGGCCACGAACTCCACGCGTCGATGACGCGCGCGTTGCGCGCGGATGCAAGCGTGCCGACCGCATAGGAGATGATTTGACCGAACTAGATATACGCGCGATCTTCGAGATTCTGCCGCACCGCTACCCAATGTTGCTCGTCGACCGGATTTTGGAGTTCGAGCCGATGGCTCGCGTCCGCGGATACAAGAACATTACCTACAACGAGCAAATCTTTGCCGGGCACTTCCCCGGCAATCCCGTCCTTCCGGGCGTCTATATGGTCGAAGCACTGGCGCAGTTGGGCGGCGCGATGATTCTGGAGCCCGGTGAGTTTTCTCGCAAGACACCCTACCTCGCCGGCATCGACAAGGCGAAGTTTCGCCGCCCGGTCGTTCCGGGAGACCGGCTCGACATGGAGGTGAGGATGCTGCGTCACAAGCGCAACATCGGTTGGGTGACCGGCGAAGCGACGGTCGACGGCCAGTTCGCCTGCTCTGCAGAGCTGATGTTCTCGATTGCATCCGACCCGCGCATGTTCGGCACCGACGCCAGCGTGCTGCATGTTTGAGCGCAGCGGCCTTCCCTAGGTGCTGCATCCCACCGCGATCGTTCACCCGCGAGCCGAGATCGGAAAGAATGCGGAGATCGGTCCCTATTGCATCATCGGCGAGCACGTCCGGATCGGCGCGCGCTCCGTTCTGCAGGCGCACGTCGTCGTCAACGGCTGGACGGAGATCGGAGACGACTGCTTGCTCTATCCATTCTCTACCGTAGGAGCCGCCTCACAAGACCGCAAGTACGCGGGCGAGCGCGCTTATACTCGGGTCGGCAATAGAACGACGCTGCGCGAATACGTCAGCATCCAGCGGGCCACCGGCGATAACGAAATCACTGCCGTCGGAGACGACTGCCTGCTGCTCGCCTACGTTCACATCGCGCATAACTGCATGCTCGGCGACGGCGTGACGATGAGCAACCTCGCGCAGCTTGCCGGACACGTTCAGGTGGGCGATTACGTGACCATCGGCGGCCAGACCGGCGTGCATCAATTCACGCGAATCGGACGCAATGCAATGGTCGGCGGAATGAGCAAGTGCACGAAAGACGTCCCGCCCTTCTTTCTCGTCGAGGGAAATCCGTGCCAGCCCTACGGTCTCAACAGCGTCGGCTTGCGACGCGCCGCCTTCTCGGTGGACGAACGCAAGGAGATCAAGAACTTTTACAAGCTGCTCTACAATCCAAAACTCAATGTCTCGCAGGCGATCGAAGCGATGAAAAAAGAAGTCAGGACCGATCCCGGACGCGAGATTATCGCCTTCCTCGAGGCTCCCTCGCAGCGAGGAGTTTTGAAGTGAGGACCCTGGCGCGGCCTCAACGCTTTCACGTGCAGGCTCGGGTCGCTCGTCGCTCCACCTCCATGTTCCGCTCCTGCTGCACCGCGCTCGCGCCACCTCTTAAGGGGACCCAGGACCTCCTGTCAATGGCGCTCGCGTCGGAGCCCCTCCCCTCCACGTAAAAGCGTTTCCTCCGCGCGGCGTTAACTAGAGTAGGAGTGCGGTACTTCTTTTCAACGGGCGAGCCTTCGGGTGAATCGATGGCGGTTCTGCTCGCGGAGGCGATTCGAAAGCTCGATCCCGATGCGCAATTTGAGGGCATCGGCGGTAAAGGAATGCGGGATGCGGGCTTTCGTCTTTGGATGAATCATCGCGGATGGGCGAGCATGGGTCCGCTCGCGGCCCTTCCGCGAATTCCTAAGTTGCTCGCGGCAATGCTGCGCACGGCCTTCCACATTGCTGCGTCGAAACCGGATCTCGTCGTGCTGGTCGACTTCGGCGTCTTCAATCTCCGTTTGGCGAATACGCTGCGCAAGCGTCTTCACTATGCCGGTGCGATCGTGGATCTCTTCCCCCCCGGCACGTGGCTCGACAATGCCGAGAAGGCGCGCAACGTTGCTGCGGTTGCCTTTCCGGTGACGGCATTTGCGCATCAATACGATTTCTATCGAAGCCTTGGCTGCCGGGTCGAGTATTTCGGACATCCGCTCGCGAGCCGTTATGCGATGCGGCCGGTGCGCGATCCACCGCCGGCCGACGGAGGAATGGTCGCGATGTTGCCCGGCAGCCGCGCCGGCGAACTGCGCCGTCATCTGCCGCTCATGGGTGCGACGCTGTGCGCGTTACAACGGCGCCGCCCGCGTCTTCACGGAATATTCGGTGCCGCCGACGATCGCGCCGAGCGTACCATACGCGATGCGATCGAACGCGATCGGCTTCGCAACGCCGGCGTGGCGCGCGGCGTGGCGGCCGCGGTCGAGAATGCGGACGCTGCGATCGTCGCCTCCGGCACGGCCGTCCTGGAGAGCGCGCTCCTCGGCGTGCCGTCGGTTGCGATCTACGTCATTCCGCCGATCCTCATCCGGTACGGCCACCGGATGATCAAGCACCGGTTCATTACGCTGCCGAATCTCGTGCTGGGACGTGAAGTGGTGCCCGAGCTGCTCCAGGAACGGGCAACGCCCCAAGCGCTCGCGGATGCGATCGAATCGCTGTTGAGCGATCCGGTAACGCAGTACGAAGAGTTCGTGCGGTTGCGCGCGGCGCTGGGTCCGCCGGATGCGCTCGAGCGCGCTGCGCGCTACGCCGTGGAGGCGGCGCGCGGCGCATGATTCGGATTTATCATACGTCCGATCTTCACGACCGGCGCGGCATCGTCGCGCCGCTGCGCGAGTTACGCGCGCGCCAACCGGGGCTGCTCTTCGATTGCGGCGACTCGTTGCGCGGGAGTCAGAGCCTCTACTATCGCGACGAGCCGATCATCGCGGAGATGGACGCGGCGGGTTACGACGCACAAGCGATCGGAAATCGCGAATTCCATTATCTCTTCGCGTTCCTGCGGGCACGCGCCGCGCGCATGCGCCATCCATTGATCTGCACGAATCTGCAGGACACGAAAGGAAGGGCGCTGCCGTTTCTGCCGTCGATCTGCTTCGACGTCACCGGCGATCGCTCGGAGCGCGTTCGCGTGCACGTGCTCGGCCTGCTCGTCATGCAGTATCCGACGGGTAGTCGTTGGGAGCGCCTCTTCGGATGGCGATTTCTCGAGCCGTGGACGGCGGTTGCCCCGTATGCGAGCGCGATTCCCGACGGCGACCTGCTCGTCGTACTCTCGCACGTCGGGCTCTCGCTCGACCGTCGGTTGGCAATCCGCGTGCCTCGCATCGATCTCATTCTCGGCGGCCACAGCCACGACACGCTCGAGCAACCCGAGTACGCCGGCACGGTGCCGATCGTGCACGCCGGTCCCTACGGGCGCTTCGTCTCTCGCAACGAACTCGAGTACGACCCGCGGCGCGGGCGCTTTACGCTCGCCGATTTTTCGCTGCTTCGGCTGCTGGAACGCGCCGCAGCGTGAAGCGCCTCCTCTTCGTGAGCAACGGTCACGGTGAGGCTGCGATTGCGCGGCGCATCGCCGGCGAGCTGCGCGCACTCTTGCCGGATGCGCACTGCGATCATCTCGCGCTCGTCGGAGATCACTGCGGCGATACGCTGAACGAGGTCGGTCCGCGCCGTGCAATGCCGAGCGGCGGCTTGATCGCGATGGGAAATGCGCGGAACTTTGCGCGCGACCTGCGTGCCGGATTGCTCGGGCTCACCTGGTCGCAGGCGGCGTTTCTTCGCAAGGCGCGCGGCGTCTACGATGCGGCCGTCGCGGTCGGCGATGCGTACGCTCTCGTCATGACGCTGCTGGCAAAGACGCCGGTCATTTTCGTGGGAAGCGCAAAGAGCGTCGACGTCGCACCGTACGGGCCATTTGAAGAACGGATCCTCGCTCGCGCGCGACTCCGTTTCGTCCGCGACGGCGCAACGGCCCTTGCGCTGAGACGCCACGGTATCGATGCCGAGGCGGCCAACGCGATCGTCGATCTCTTCGAATCGCCGGACGATCCGCGCGTTGAAGCCGCGGTCGACGGCTTCGCGCCGGCGCTCGCGATCTTCCCCGGGAGCCGCGAGAGCGCATACGAGGACGCGCGATTTCTCCTCGAGGTAACGCGCGAGCTCGCTGCGGCACGCCCGCAGCTCGGCGCGGTCCTCTCGATCGCACCGGGTTTGGACGCGGCTCGATTTGCGGCGGAAGCGCGGAACGCCGGCTGGGAAGTTCGCACGGCCGCCGACGACGCGCTGCCCTTTGTGTTGAGCCATCAAGGACGCGAAATCGTCCGCGCCTGGCGGGGTTCGATCGGGCCGCTTCTATCGCGCGTCGTGCTCGTGCTCGGTCAAGCAGGAACTGCAAACGAGGCAGCTGCCGCTGCTGCATTGCCGGTCGTTGCATTCGAGCGCGAACGCGATCGCAAATCGCGTTGGTACCGCCAGCGCCAGCGCGGATTGCTCGGCGACGCTCTCGCCGTTCTTCCCGGGCGACTCGCCGATGCGGCCGCTGGTGCCGGGGCGATTCTCGACGATCCCGTGCGGCGCCGGTCGATGGGAGCAATCGGACGCACGCGAATGCGTGAAGCCGGCGGTGCGCGCCGCATCGCCGAGCGTATCGTCGCGCTCCTCGCAGAGAGATGATGATGCGGCGGCTGATGCCGGCGGCGCTCGGAGCGATCTTTGCGATCGTGCCGCTCTTTCCGAGCTTCATCGCACTCACCGGCGTCGGGATTCCCGGGGTGACGATCCTTCCACGCAGCGTCACGCTCGCGGTGTTCGGGTTCTGCGCTCTGCTCGGACTCTACGCGCTCGCCGTCTTCGCGCGATTTCCCGCGCGAGGGTCGCAGCCGTTGCTTCTTCCGCTCGCAGCGGTCTTCGGAGCGGGGGTTGTGGCCGGTATCGCCGGCTTCGACCCCGTTGCCGGTCTGCTCTTTACGGGAATCGGCGGCATGGGCATCATTTGGCACGCTTCGGTCGTGCGCTTCTATGCCGATCGCTATGCAGCCGTAACGATCTATTGGTCGCTGCTCCTTTCGGGCGCGCTTGCAATCGTCGCCGCAATCGTTATGGTAGCGGTGCGCTTCCCTCCGGCGGCGTATGCAATCGCCCATGGCCGCGCGACGGGCACATTCGTACTGCCGGGCGAGCTCGCCGGCTATTTAATCGTTATCACGCCGATCGCGTATGCGCTCGGGCGCGTCGCGCAGACGCGCGCATTGCGGTCGCTCGGCTGGATCGTTCTCGGGCTCGGCTTCGTTGCGCTCGCGATGACCTATTCGCGCGCCGGTTGGATGGGAGCAGCGGCGGCCTTCGCCTTTCTCTTCGCAACGGGCAGGCGTCGCAGCCTCGGCGCCGCGATAGCGGTCGTGCTCGGCGGCATTATCGCGGTGGCGCTGCTCTTTAACGCGCATCACGACCCGAGCGAAGATTACACCCGCCTATCGATCTGGCAGGCCGCGCTCGGAATCGCAAACCGCTTCCCGCTCACGGGCGTCGGACCATTCAACTTCTCGCGTCTTTACGCGCTCGTGCGCGCGCCGGATGCCGACGCTACGGCGTTTCACGCGCATAGTCTGTACTTGACGTTTTTCGTCGAGTTTGGAATCGCGGGCGTCGCTGCAGTCGTATGGACGATGTGGCGCTTTGCTTCGGAGTTGCGGCGCCGCGTTGCGGTCGCGCCGCCATCGCAAGGCTTCCTCGCGCTCGCGATTGCGGCGGGACTGGTCGGCGTCGCCGTGCAAGGGCTCATCGATACGGTGACCGTCGTGATTTTCGGATTGTGGATGGCGATCATGGGTCTTGCGCTTGCCGCCGCGCGGGGCGGCGATCCGCGCCCGACGATCGACGGATGAGCCGTTTCCACGCGGTTTTGACGGTGCTGGGCCTTCTAGCCGCCGCGGGGTGCAATCCCCAGCCGCCCAAGGCGACGCCCGCACCCTCAGGACCTTCGGCCCACGTCGTCAGCACCGCTACCCCGGTCGTGCTGGAGATCAGGGGAAGAGGGACCGTCCATCGGCCCGTGCACCTCATTCAGCAAGTCCACAACCGCGTCGACTACGATCTGCTTGCAAGCTCGTACGAGAGCAAGGGCCCTCAAGGCGGCACGCTCGCGGTCTTCCAGGACGCTCGCGTGACGTTTCACCGGAACGGATCCACGATAACGGCGACCGCGCCGCAAGCGGTCGTCGATCAGGTGGCGAAGACCGTCACGCTGCGCAACGGCGTTCACGCTCGAACGTCCTCGGGAATGACGTTGGAGTGTGCGCAGCTTGTCTACGATCGCCCCACCGGCATGCTTCACGGCACCGGTAATGTCGTGGTCACCGACCCCAAGGGGTTCCGAGCGACCGGTTCGAGCTTCGATTCCGACATCTCACTAACTCACATGCGAATGCAATGAGCAGTACATCAGCAATCAAGCTACGCGGCCTCGTGAAACGCTACGGCGAACGAGTCGTCGTCAACGGCGTCACCGCCGAGGTGGAGACCGGCGAGATCGTCGGGCTCCTCGGTCCGAACGGCGCCGGAAAAACGACTACATTTTACATGGTCGTCGGATTGGTCAAACCCGACGGCGGAACCGTCGCGTTGGATACCGGCGAGCGCGAGATCGATTTGACCTCCGCACCGATGTACGCTCGCGCCCGCAACGGCATCGGCTATCTCGCGCAGGAGAACTCGATCTTTCGCAAGCTCTCGGTGGGCGATAACATCCGCTTGATTTGGGAACAGAACGGCGTCGCGCACGACGAGCGGGAGCGCCGCTTGCCGCTGCTGCTCGAGGAGTTCGGCCTTCGAGCCTTCGTGGACGCGCGCGGTGATAGTCTTTCGGGCGGCGAACGCCGGCGCGTCGAGATCGCGCGCGCGCTCGCGATTCAACCCTCGTTCCTGCTGCTCGACGAACCCTTCACCGGAATCGATCCGATCGCCGTGGCCGACATTCAGGCGATGATTCGCCAACTGCGCGATCGCGGACTAGGCATCCTCATAACTGACCACCAAGTTCGCGAGACGCTCGCGATCGTCGACCGCGCCTACATTCTCAACAACGGCCGTATCGAAGTCTCGGGAAACGCGCAAGAAGTTCTCGACTCGCCGATCGCCCGCCAGTTCTATCTCGGCGAAGGGTTCAGATTATAAACGCGCCGGTCTTTCGAACTCGGGAGCGCGTGCCACACGTGCTGCGTCGGGCCGCTCGTCGCTCCGCATCCATGCTCCGCTCCTGCTGCACCGCGCTCGCACCACCAGTTAAGGAGAGTTTTGACCTCCTGTCAATGGCGCTCGCGTCGGAGCCCCTCCTTCGCACATGTGGCGCGTGCTCCCGACTTCGAGCAAACCCGCGGTGAGATTTACTATTCTCGATCGCTACATGTTGACGGAGTTGGCGGGACCCTTCGGTTTCGGCGTGGCGGCATTCACGCTGATATTTGCCGCGACCGAGATTCTGAACATCGGCAAGCTCGTCAGCAACGACCACGCGCCGCTGTGGGCGGCGCTGCTCGTCTTCTGCTGGTCGCTCCCGGCCGACGTGGTGCTGGTGATTCCGATGGCGTTGCTGCTGGGAACGCTACTCGCCGTGCAGCGTTTATCCGGCGAGAGTGAGATCACCGCGCTCAAGGCGGCCGGCGTGACGTTCGCGCGAATCGTTGCGCCGCTGCTGGCGGTCGGCATCGTCATGTCGTTCGTCACCTACCTTCTTCAGGAGAACGTTGTTCCGTTTGCAAACGATCAGCTGATCGAGATCGAGAATACGGTCATCAACCACGTGAGTGCCTTCAACCGCGATCTCACGGTTTCGGCGCCGCTGCCCGGGGGTGGCCGCCAAGTGACGATCGCGACCGCATACGAGCCGGACTCGCGCGCATTGCTCCACGTCACGCTGATCCAGTACGACAATCATAACGAGCCGCGCCAGATCATCTTCGCAGATCGAGCCGAGTTCGCGGTCGATAAATGGACGCTGCAGAACTCGAGCGTCTATCGCTTCAATCCCGACGGGACAACCCTTTCGGAGCCCGGCGTACCGCAACAGGAGGTCGAAATCGGCGAGAGGCCAACGGACCTCACCAAGCGCATGAGCAACGACGATCCGGAGAATATGAGCCGGGCCCAGATCGCCGACGTCGTACGTTCCGGACAGCTAACCGAGACCGAGCATCGTAAATACGTAACGACGTATCAAGAGAAGCTCGCGCGCCCGTTCGCGTGCTTCGTCTTCATGCTGATCGCCATTCCGTTCGGCCTGCGCTCGATTCGCTCGAGCGGAAGCACGAGCGTGGGATTCGGAGTATCGCTGGCAATCGTCTTCGTCTATTATGTCGTGATGACGGCCTGCTCGTTTGCCGCAGAGGCAATGCTCGCCCTGGCCGCCCTCTGGGCGTGGGTGCCGAACGTGCTCTTCACTGCGATCGGCCTCGGCCGTCTGCGGCGTGCGGCCACGGTATGAACATCGTCGAGATCGTCCGCGGCATCGGGAACCTATTGGCCGTGATGGCGATCGCCGGCGCCGTTGCCTACGTCGGCGACCGCGTCGGCCATCAGGTCGGACGGCGCCGCTTGAGCCTCTTCGGAATTCGGCCGCGATATACGTCGACGATCGTCGCAATCGCGACGGGAGTGATCATCGCGCTGGTCGTATCGCTCGTCGCGATCTTCGCCTCACAAGAAGTGAAGATTGCGTTCTTCAAGCTCAACTCGATCAACCAGCAGATCACCGAGCTGCAGGACCGCCAGCGCGATCTCGAAGCGAAGGTCAATAACGGGCGGCTCGTACTTCCAGTCGATACCCTGATGGTGCCGTTCTACCGTATCATTCCGCAATCGGCCAGCGCCGCACAGCGCCTCACGACGATCCGCGACTACTACTTCTTTGCGATCAAATACGTGAATGCGACCTACCCGCGGCTGGGCCTCAAGCCGTACGCGATTCCGCCCGATGCCGACAAAAAACTGCGCGGTCTTTCGACCGACCTGACGACGGCGGCGAAGCTTTCGCAAGCCAACGTCATGCTGACGGTCACCTCCGATCAGAACCTCTTCGAGGACGACCAGATCCACTTCGGCATCAACGTGACGCCCGACATTCGCTACTTCCAGAAGGGTCAGGCGATCGCTCAACTCGTGATTCCCGGCAAGAGCGGTGCGAGCATCAATATCGCGCTCAGCCAGCTGCAGAACTCCGTCGCGATCAACGCGCGGCGCGCGCACTTGCCGCCGTTCTTGTCCGATATCTTCCAGCCGATGCAGCTCATCCCCGACGTGCAGCAGATGCAAGCACGCATCGCACACGCGGGGACGTATCTATTGACCGCGTTCGTCGGTGAGGATTACTACCCGCACGTCGGCGGCATTCCGGTCGTTATCGTGCTGACGCAGCAGCCGTGAGTGAGGGCGCGGCGGTGATCGGCGTCGATCCCGGGCGCAGCAAAGCCGGGTACGCGCTTCTCGACGCCACGGGGGCGGTCGTTACGGCCGGCATCGAGCCGGTCGAACGTTTGCCTGCCTGCCTGCGCGAGCTCGTCAGAGGTCGCAGTATTGCGGCGATTGCTCTGGGCCGGGGGACGAACGCGCGTCCGATCAAAGCCGCGCTGGCGGGTCTTGGCCTGCCGATCCATCTCGTCGACGAGTACGAAACGAGTCGCGCGGCGCGGGTCCTCTACTTTGCGGACCACCCGCCACGGGGCTGGCGCCGCCTCGTTCCGCTCGGACTCCAGCTTCCCGGCCGGCCGATCGACGATTACGCCGCAGTTTTGATCGCGCGACGCTTTCTTTCAAGGGGAGCAGCGGCTCGACATGTAAGATAGCGAGTCCCCGCGAGTGCGTTCTACGGTATCCCCCGGTTCGCGGACACAGCGTCATTGAGCGGAGGTCAAGTGAGTCGGGTCGTCGGCGTCGTCGCATCGGCAGCGCTAGCCCTAGCGCTCAATTCCGGCATTGCCGTTGCGGCCGGTCTTCTTCCGACAAGCGCCGGCCCGGATCTCGCATCGCGCTTGATGCTCCAGCTCTTCGGTGAAACGACCGATGCGAGCGCCTCCTTCGCTGCAGCACAAGGCGACCGCGCGAGCGAGTCGCCCCTCCACGAGCTCGCGCTCCAACTCCCGCGTACCGACGACAAACCCGACTTTACGGCGGCCGTTTCCGGCGTCTTTAGCGCCGGCCAACTCGCTGCTGCCGACTTTACGCCCGGAGCGATCACCGACGCTGCGGCGGCTGCGTTGACGGTTGGTACGAACGTCGTCCGCTTTTCGCCGGCAGTCTCGCCCGACGACGATGCGCTTGCACCACGCGCTCCTCGTTTGACGGCGGCCTATCAAGCGCCGACCGAGCCGGCGGTCTCGCCCGATCCCGGAACGCTCGCGTTTGTGGCGCCCGAGATGCGCGCTCCCGACTTTCTCTCCTCGACCGCGCAAGTCGGAGCGGTGCATTTCGATGGAGAGGCTGAGGGAAAGTCGACCCAGACTCCGCAGCTTTCGCTCGGCGATACGTCGGCCGACGCCGGCGCGAACTTCAACCTTCGAGCCGGAAAGCGAAACCTCGACGTCAATCTCTCGAGCGAGTACGAACACGTCGGGCGTAACGACGCCTCGGGCTTCACCGTCACGCCGCTGGACTCGGCCTCCTCATGGCAGCTTCCGGGAGCCGGCGCCGCGCCGTTGCTCGTTCCCAGTTATGCCAACTTGAACCGGCTTTCGCTCGGTGCGGGTCTCTCCGTCCCGGTGGTGCACGGACTGACCCTGAATCTCAACTACGACGCGCAGCATCTCTACGGCGGTTACGGATTGCCCGGTCTGTTGAATCTCGATACGATCAACAACACGTACGGTGGAAAGCTGACGTTTAACCTCCCGCAGATCTCGAGCTCGCTCTCGATCGGCGCGTATCAAGACCGCTTTCAGGATAATCTCTCGCTGAACGGTACGACGCAGACGCGCGAGGACGTCAACTTTACCGTCAAGTTCTAAGGCAGAGATTTCCTCGTTGCCGCGCCGGTACGCGCTCGCTCGAATCGTTATCGGCGCGGTCGTCGCCGCTATCGTTCTCGCATTCGGAACGATTCAGCTGGCCTCCGACGCTTTGAGTGCGAGCGCCGCAGCGCCGCGAACGCTTCCACACAGCATCCCTCCGCGCTTTGGCCGCGCGGTCTATCGCGTGCTCGATGCCGTCGCTCCCGCGCCCTACGTCGAGACGACTCTCGCGCAGGATGCACTCGCTCGCCGCGATCCGGACGCCGCGCAACACTACGCGATACGCCTCCCCGCATCGCCGGTTCGAGACGAACTCTTGGCGCGCGTTGCGGCAGCTCGCGGAGAGCACGCTCTCGCTGCCGAGTATTTGCTCGCCGCACCCGACCCGGTCGCCATCGACGCGATCGCGCAGAGCATCGCAGCGCGGGATCCTGCCGCCGCTTTCGCGCTCGAGCGGCTCCTTCGTACTCGCCTCGCGCGCGACGGCACGCACCCCGACGCGATCGCCGAAGCCGACTGGCAGATGGGACGCCTCGCCAATCGCCAAGCCTGGCGCGAAGTTCCAGGAAGCTCGGCGCAACGGGCGTGGCTCGAAGAGGGCTTGCGCGATTTCGGGGCCGCCGTGGAACTCGCGCCGCTCTCGGAACGCTACGTCGTCGAAGCCGCGAATCAGGCCGACTTGCTCGGGGCGCGCGATCGTGCCGAACGGCTCTTCGCGCACGCGGCGGATATCGATCCGCGCAGCGCCGATGCGATCGCGGGCCTCGGGGTGATTGCATGGCAAACGGGTGACCGGCAAGCCGCTGCGGCGTACTTGGCCCGGGCGCGGGCGATCGATCCGGGCGCGCTGATGGTGCAGGCGCTCGAACGGGACCTGCGGTGAAGGTTGCGCTCGACGCGCAACTAAGCGTCGGTACGGCGACGGGAATCGGAGAGTACGTTCGCGGTTTGGCCGGCGCATTGCGCGCCGAAGGCATCGAGCTCGTCGAACTGCGCGATCCATCGCTCGATCCGTGGCGATTCGATCGTCGCGTCCTTTGGGATCAACTGCTCTTGCCTCGACGGGCACGCGCGAGTGGTGCGCGCTTGCTGCACTGCGCGGGCGGTACGATGCCGCGCAATCCGGGGATGCCGGTCGTGGTCACCGTTCACGACCTGGCGTGGCACTCGGTACAATCGCACGCACCCGTCTACGCGCGTTACTATTTCGGCGCGCTCTCGTTACGCCGATATCGCAGGGCGGCGCGTATTCTGGTCGACTCGAACTTCACGCGGGCCGAACTGTTGCGGCACGAGCCGCGTCTCGATCCTGCGCGCGTATCCGTGGCCTATCCCGGCGTCGCCGCCGATTTTTGCCGGGTAACGCGCGAGGCCGGCGACGGTCGCACGATTCTCGCCGTTGGTACGGTCGAGCGGCGCAAAAATCTCGAGGTGTTGATTCGAGCGTTGCCGCGCCTTCCGGGTGCACGGCTCTTGGCAATCGGCCCGACGACGCCGTACGCCGACGAATGCGCGGCGCTCGCGCGAACGCTCAACGTCGAGGAGCGCGTCGCGATGCCCGGGTATGTGCCGCGCGAACGGCTCTTGGAACTCTATGCCGGCGTTGCCGTTGCCGCCGTTGCGTCGAAGTACGAAGGCTTCGGATACGCCGCCGCACAGGCACTCTGCGCCGGAGTTCCGTGTGTCGTTTCGGGCTGCGCTTCGTTGCCGGAAGTCGTGCGTGACGACGCGCCGGTCGTCGAGGCCGGCGACGTTTCGGCGTGGGTTACGGCGTTGGGAGCCGCGTTGAACGGCGAAGCCGACGCGCGCGCTGCGCAGGCGCGCGTGCATGCGATCGGGCGGTTCTCGTGGGCGAGCGCCGCCCGCAGCGTAGCGACGGCGTATGCGTCAGTAGACGGGTGAACCCGGAGCGCCCGGGGCGACGCTGCCGTCATCGGGCGCGAAGACGAGACGCAGCGGAAGACTCGAACCGGCTTCGGGCATCGTAACGATGGTAACGCGGACGAAACCGTGTGCCGGCACGATGTACTGGCGCACTTTGTAACGGGAATACGGCGGCACTTGGTGCGATTGCACCAAGACGCCGTCGATCAAATAGGTGCCGGTCGCGCGGCCGCCGCGCGGGTTCTCGTAGATCGCGATCGACTGGGGACTTCCCAATGGGTTCTCGACGTTGACGACAAACGATTGCAAAACACCGTAATCTCCCGCCAGCGCCTGACCGCGTAAATGATTCGGCAAGGGAAGCTGTCCGATCGGCAGCTCGAGATACTCGTCGTCGACCTTCCAACGCGTTGCGAAGTGGAACTCGGCAATCGGATAGATGCCGCGCGCGTGCTTATAGGTGCTTTCGAGGAGTTCGGTGCCGGCGGCGGGAGCGGCTTTGGGGTCGTCGTTCTGCGCGACGAGCGTGAGATGCACGTTACCGCCCGATAAGACGCGTAACTGCAGCAAGTTACAGACGACGTTACCCGGTGGCAACTCCTGCGTGACGATTTCGGTCGAGCTGTTTCCCGCGAGCGTCAAGAGGCGTCCCTGATTCTGCACGACGTTGACGAGAAAGCGCTTCGTCGCGGTGTGCCCGACGTCCATCTCGTTTGGCGACGGGCCGCCCCGCCCGCTGATGAACTGAACGATCGAAGGTTCGCGCGAAAGATTTTCGGCGCGCAAAACGATGCGCCGGTTCGGTTGACCCGGCGGGTTGTAATGGAAGTAGAGAAAGCGCGATGGCTGCGCGTAGCTGAGGTCCGCCGTGAAGAGCGTTCCGTCCTCGGTGAGCCGCTCGGGATAATCGCTGACCATCAGCGAGTCGGGCGATATGCGAGGAACCGCAACGTTCGCGACGTCCACGTGTGTGGAACCGTCGACTTCCAAATCGCCGGTGCCCTGAATGAGTACCGGGACGTCAAACGATGCGACGTCGTCTTGTTCGAGCGGCCGCCGAGCGGCCACGTCATCGGCCGTAACGATGATCTGTGCGTCGGGGCGAATCTGCGCCGCCTCCCGTACGGCACGCGACACCTGCTCGCGTACGAAATCGGCCGAGGCGGGATCCCCGGTGAGCCGCAGCTCGATCCGATCGGCGTACGCTCCAGCGTAGTAGGCGACGCGCACGGGCACGTCGCGGCGCACGCCGCGCAGATCCGAGATCGTTACAACCGTCGTTCCCGGGGCTTTACCCAGAACCGTCACGCGCTGTGCCGCAGAGTCCACGTAGACCCCCGCGATTGCGGGATCGGCCACGGTAGCGGTGATCGGGCTCAGCGCGGAGCCGACGGCGATATCGACCGGATGTCCGACTCCCACCAAGGCGCTCGCGGGCGTTACGGTAATCGGCGGCTGGGTCGCCGCGGGTGATGGAGGCGCCGGCGGAACCGGTCCGGCCGGCGTCGCGCTCGCCGCCGGCGTCGAAGGGAGCGCCGGCGTCGAAGTTGGCGCGGGAGAGGGTGACGGCGAGGCAGGGAGCGTTGCGGGCGGCGCGGCCGTGCCGAGCGCGGCAACGGCCGCGATGAGGAGGGCGGCCTTCGGAGCCGAGAGGCTCCTAGGCAATTTGCGCTTCGGAATGCCTGACGGCCGAGGCCAGCAGCGTCTTATATCCGACGCTCGGGAAGAGGACCGTTACCAGATCGCGTTCGGCGCGCTCGACCGTCCCGATGCCGAACTTCGGATGCGCGACGACGTCGGCAATCCGGAAACCCCCGGTCGTCACCTGTGCGTCCACGCCGCGGCGAAGTGCGCGCAGGCAGTTATCGCACGCGCCGCAGTTGACGCTGTCGAAATCCTCGCCGAAATAGTTCAGGATGAAACGTCGCCGGCACGAGGTGGTTTCGGCGTATTGCAGCATCATCGCGAGCTTACTCTGATCGTAGGACTTCTTGGTCTCGTAATTCGCCAGATTCAGCATGAGATCGCGGTGCTTGCGAACCGCCTCGGTCAAACCGTACGCTGACTTGTCGACATGTTCGATGTAGCCGGACTTCTTGAGCAGCGCCAGGATCACTTTCAGTTTGGTCAGCGGAAGCTGAAGAATCTTTCGAAGATCGATCATCGAGACGCCGGCGGCCTGATCGCCGAAGACCTCGATCGTCCCAAAGACGCGCTGCACCTCCTCGACGTCGGGATATTTGCCCGTGAGGAAGTAGTTCTGCACGCGCGTGTCGCTCATTCGGTAGATGAGAATGCAGCGCGAGGGAAGGCCGTCCCGTCCCGCGCGCCCGGCCTCTTGCGTGTACGCCTCCAGCGACCCCGGGAGATCGTAGTGCACGACGAAACGGATGTTCGGCTTGTCGATGCCGAGACCGAATGCGTTCGTCGCAACGACGGCACGAATCGACTCATCCATGAAGAGGTTGTGAACGGTGGTTCGCTCCTCTTTATGCAGTTTCGAGTGATAAACGGCAGCCGGTACTCCGAGCTCGCCGCCGAGAAACTCCTGGACTTCGAGCGCGTTCTTGATCGTCGCGGTATAAATGATTCCGGTGCCATCCAACGCTTCGCGCCCCGTGAAAAGGCCGGTAAGGATCTTGAGTTTATCGACCTCCTTATCGGCTTTGCGCGCTTCGTAGATCAAGTTCGGGCGATCGAACCCGCGAACGATCGGCTTGACCTGATCGATGCCGAGCTGATGAAGAATATCCTCGCGAACCGACGGCGTTGCCGTCGCCGTTAAGGCGAGTACGGTCGGATGTCCGAGCTTCGCGATAACTCCGCCGAGTGCGAGGTACGCGGGACGAAAGTCGTGGCCCCACTGGCTGATGCAGTGCGCCTCGTCGACCACGAAGAGCGGCACGCGAATCGATTGCAGCAACCGCAGAAAGACGTCATCTTCGAGCTTCTCCGGCGTCGTATAGACGATGCGGACCGTGCCCGAGCGAATGCGTTCGCGCGCACGCAGCTCCTGATCTTCGGAAAGGGTCGAATTGAGCGCGACGACGTCGGTGATCCCGCGGTCGCGGAGCATGTCGAGCTGATCCTTCATCAAAGCGATCAGCGGGCTGACGACGACCGTGGTTCCTTCGAGCAAGAGCGCCGGCAGTTGGTAGGTGAGGCTCTTCCCCGCTCCAGTCGCCAGAATGGCAAGCGTGTCCTGACCTCGGAGGACGCGCGAAACGACCTCTTCCTGGCCTGGATAAAAGCCAGCGAAGCCAAACTTCTCTTGGAGCGCAGAGCGCAAATCGACGGGAGTCGTGATTTTCATCCTACAAATGACCAAGCGCCGCCGCTTGGGAAGCAACACTCATAACCGCCCGTGGGAAGGACTCGTTGCATCCATACCCTCCGGCAGGCGCCCCGAAACGGCCTGCTAAAGTTTGAGCGCCGTGTCTCTCTACCGCACCTGGCGCCCCCTGACGTTTGCCGATCTCGTTGGCCAAGATGCGGTCGTGCGCACGCTGACCGCCGCGATCGAAAGCGGAAAGCTCGCCCACGCCTACCTTTTCTCCGGGCCGCGAGGTTCCGGGAAAACCTCGGCTGCTAAGATTCTAGCACGCTGCATCAACTGCGAGAACGGTCCGACCGCCGTGCCGGACAATACCTGCGATAATTGTCGGGCGATGCTGGCTGGGACGGCGCTCGACGTTCTCGAGATCGATGCGGCCAGCAACCGGGGAATCGACGAAATTCGCACCCTTCGCGAAGCCGTCAAATTTGCGCCGGCGGCGATGCGGATGAAGATCTATATCATCGACGAGGCGCACATGCTCACGAAAGAGGGAGCCAACGCCTTTCTCAAGACGTTAGAGGAACCGCCCCCGCACGCGGTTTTCATCCTCGCGACCACCGAGCCCGAGCGCCTTCCGGTGACGGTCCTCTCGCGCTGTCAGCGATACGCGTTTCGCCGAATTGCCGTGCCGGTGATGATCGAGCGAATGAAAGCGATCGCGGCTGCGGAGAAGATTTCCGTCGATGAAGAGGCCCTCGCGGCGATCGCCTATCGAGCCGATGGAGGGCTGCGAGACGCGCTAACGATGCTGGAGCAGCTCGGAGCCTTCTCCGGCGGGGAGCCGGCGACGATAGCGACGCTCGACCTTGCATTCGGATCGACGGGCCGAACCTTCACGCAGAGCCTTGTCGAGGCGACGCTTGCGAAGGACGCGAACGCGGCCCTGGCGGTCGTCGAGGCGGCGAGCGACGCGGGGAGCGACCTGCTGATTTTGATTCGCTCGCTGATCGCCGCTTTTCGCAACCTTTTGGTCGCACGAATCGATGCGGCGCTGCTCTCGCGCGACCTGGCGGCCGACGACGCGCAGCGTGCTGCACGCCAGGCTCAACAGATTTCGCAAGCAGCAGCGCTGCGCGCGCTGCGGACGTTCGGCGACGCGCTCGCGCTCGCGCGCTCGGGCGGAAACGCGCGCCTGGAGTTGGAGACGGCGCTGCTTCGCTACATCCTCGCGACCGAAGATCCGACGCTCGAGGCAATCTCCGCCCGCGTCGCGGCGCTCGAAGAACGTCCGGCAACCGGCGCGGCGCCGCGTGTCAACGCGCCGGAGCCGTCAACCCCCGCGCAGCCGGCAAAGCCCGCGCCGCCGAAGGCTGAAACGGCCCCGGCTCCAGGAGTCGCGACGAATGCCGAGCCGGAGCCTCCACCGAAGCGCGGCGCCGCGGTGACGGTGCAAAAAGTGCGGGCGGCCTGGCAGAGCATTCGAGGAAAGATCGAGGGCCGGCGACAGACCCTCAGCGCTCCCTTGTCGCGCGCCGTGATCGACGCCGTCGAGGGAAACGCAATCGTGCTCAAACTGCCCAACGCCTGGAGCGCCGATGCGCTGCGCGATCATTCCTCGCTCATCGAAGAGGCGATCGCCGACGTTCTGGGCATTCCGCTGCAGGTACGCCTGCGCGTCGACGGAAACGCAGCGCGCTCGGCGGTTCAATCCGAAGAGAGTACCGACGCACTCTTCGACTACGCAAACGAACGGATACGATGACCATGAATCAAGCTCACTTGCTCGCGCAGTTCAAGAAGATGCAAGCCGATATGCAGAAGGCGCAAGAAGAGCTCGCCACTACGATCGTGAGCGGAAGCGCGGCCGGCGGATCGGTGACGGTCGACCTGAGCTGCGATCAGCGCGTACAACGCGTGAAGATCGACCGGGAGGCCGTCGATCCCGACGACGTCGAGACGCTCGAAGATCTCGTCGCCGTCGCGGTGAACGATGCGCTGGGCAAGGCGAACGAGGTCTCGCAGAAGCGAATGGCTTCCGCGACCGGGGGCATGCGAATTCCAGGATTGATGTGACGCAGGTCGGACAGGCTCCCAATCCCGTCGCGCGACTGATCAACGAGTTGAGTAAGTTGCCGACGATCGGTCCGAAGACGGCGGCACGTTTGGTCTTCCACCTCTTAAACCGTCCGCGTAACGAAGCGCAGAGTCTCGCCGAGGCGATCCTCTCGGTGAAAGATAACGTTCGCTTTTGCTCCAACTGCTATTCGCTAGCCGAAACGGATCCGTGCGATCTTTGCACCGACGATCGTCGCGACGGCGCGATTCTCTGCGTCGTCGCCGAGGCGAAGGACGTTTACGCGATCGAACGCACCGGTGCGTTCAAGGGCCGATACCAGGTGCTGGGAGGCTTGATCTCGCCGATGGACGGAATCGGTCCGGCCCAGCTCCACGTCAAAGAGCTCGTCGAGCGCGTGGGGCGCGAGCAGCCGCGCGAAATCATTCTCGCCACGAATCCAAACGCGGAGGGCGAGGCGACGGCGCTCTACCTCGCGCGATTGCTCCAACCGCTCGGCGCCGCCGTTACGCGCCTCGCCTACGGACTTCCGATCGGCGGCGATCTCGATTACGCCGACGAGGTCACGATCGCCAAAGCGTTGGAAGGCCGCCGGACGATGTAGCGCCGATTCCCGATTGGAATATCCAATCGGCAGTGGCGACTGGTCTAATCATTCTTGAGTAGGGCAGCGCGCGTCGCCTCACGGTACCGTAGATTGCATCGGGTGTGGGAGCAGAGGCGTCGCTTACGCGTGCAGCGGCGCCTCTCGCACGAGCGAGTCGCCGACGTGCGTTCGTCCGGGCTCGAGCACATCGCAATAGATTCCCATCCACGCATTTCGCTGCTCGGCGAGAAAGCGAAGGATTCGCGGGTCGCTCTTCTCTCCTCGCGGATGGTAGGTGATCGTAACGCATCGCTCGATCGGGGAGCGCACGCGCAGGCGCACCGTTCCCATGCGAAGGTCGGCGGCGACGAGATCGCTCTCCGTTGCCGCGAAGTCCGCGGCGGCGCGCACGAAAAAATTCGGCCGGAAGCGTTCCCATTCGACAGCGTAGCCGACCTCGTCGCTCAAACCTTCGAGCCACCGATCGATGACGATCGAAACCGGCGCGGCGTCGAAAAAATGATCGCCCGCTCGAAGCTCCACCTCGACGCCGCGTTCCCCGGCAGCTCGGCGCGCGGCCCGTGCATCGGCGATGAGATGCAGGCGATCGTGCTCCTTCCCGCGGTAGGTTTTTCCGACACGTGCGTTGCCGTCGCGGACGAAGAACGCGCTCGCACGGTCGCCGGGAATCCCGGACCAGCCAATGTCGGCGCCGTCGAGGCTCTCGCCGCGCAAACTCTTGACCGGATAGCGCCGTACCGCGTCGAGCCTCCCGACGAACATGGGCGGTCGCTTCATCGGGGGTGTTTCGATTGCCTGGCCCGAAGGCGCGCGCGATGGATTCGCGACCACTCGATTTGGGTGCGATCTTCAACCGGGCCATCGTGTTGTATGCTCGTTCTTTTGTTGCCTTCGTGGCGCTGGCAATCGTCACGATCGTTCCGATTGCTGCCGTGCAGTTCGTCGTCGATCTGCACGAGCAGCCGCGACTCGACGCTTCGATCGCCCTTCTGCAGCATCCCGAGCGCCTCGCCACGGAGGGCGTTCCGATGCTCTCGCCGGGCTCACTCGGTTTGACGCTAGGGTCGCTGCTTTTCGGCTACACCCTGCTCGCCTTTGCAGTGAGCGCCATCGGTGTCGGCGCGGCACGGCGCTATCGGGGTGAAGCGGTCGGATTTCGCGTCTGCTATGCAGTCGTCGGCGCTCGCTGGTCATCGATTCTTGCGCTAGTCGCAGCCGCAGTCTTCGTCTTGCTCGCTGCCTATGCGGCATCGATTCTTCTCGCAGCGATTCCGGTCATCGCAGCGGCGGCTTTTGCGACGACCCTGCTTCCGCTCGTCGCTCCGCTCGCCGTCGGCGTCGCGCTACTCGCCGTCGCATTCGTGCTGCTCGCCCTGGTCGTCACGACCGCGTGCGCACTCTACGGCGTCGTCGTGGAGGGCTGCGGCGCCGGCGCTTCGCTGCGTTTGACGGTCAGGCGCATTTTGGGTCGGGGCGAGCTGGCCCGAGCATTGCTCTGCGGGGTTGCCGTAGCCGCGATCGGGAGCCTCTCGTTTGCGGTCGTCGATACGCTCGGCTTTTTGGAGCTTTCGCGGTGGCCGATTGCGTACGTAGCGACCGATGCATGCGTCCGCGCGCTCGTCACCCCATTTCTCGCCCTCGTTCTCGCCGTTTATTACTTCGACGTGCGCGGGCGGCGCGAAGCATCGGGAGACGAACCCGGTTTGGAGCTCGCGGCAGAGGAAGGCGAACCGGTCTACGCACCGACGGCCTATCTCTCGGGCGAAGAGCGTGCGCTCGTCAAGCGCTTCTTGGAACGGCGAGACGCGATCGCACCGCAGCGCCGGCGAGCGATCGGAGCCGAACTTGCGGGCCTGGCACGGCCGCGTGTCCCGGAGGAGCTGCAGCGTCTCGACGACGAGCCGCTGCTCGAACGGCTCGGATAACCGCTAGCGGCGGAAGAGCTTTGCCGCGAGGTCCCGGGCGAAACGAAGCGCGTCGTCCTTCGCGTGCTCGTAGAGTGCTGAGGCTTGGCCTTTCGTCATGTGTGCGCCATGTTCGTGGAAGAACGTAACGCTCTCGCCGACGACGATCGTACCGGCATATGCGATCGCGCCTTTGATTGCGATGCCTGCCACCGGCACGAACCCAACGAGCTCACGAGCCAACGTGCGCCATCCGAATCCGCCGCCGATGACCGGCAAGAGTTGCCAGGCTCGCTGCATATCGGGATCGCGCCCGTAGGCAGCTTCGACGTGCAGCATCAGCATGACCTGAATGCCGGTGATGGCGACCATATCTCCGGCCGACGCGAAGGCGCCCAAGACGATGCCCACGAGCGGGATGTGATCGACGACCGCACTCGCGAGCGCGACCTTCAGTGCGTTGTGCGCGGCATCGCGCGTGAGTTTGGCGGCGACCGTCTCGCGCAACACGGGGAGATTCCGTCCGACTGCGATCTCGACACCGCTTGCCGCTTCAACGAGGTGGGCGAAGAAACGCCCGCGCAGCGTCTCGCGCGCGATTGCGGGCGCGACGTACTCGCTCCACTCTCCCGCGGCCGGCAGCGCGGCGGGGCCGGACGAGTTCGCGGCGGGATCGATGGTGAGCGCGAGCACCGGCACGCGCGCGACCCGCAGCGAGTCGAAGTCCGCAGCGGCAGCGTCTCCCGGACGTCCGAGAAAGACGATCGCGCGCACTTCGTTGGGATTGGTGACGAGCGGCACGCCGGGCCGAATCGTCTCTAAGCAGGCTGCGGCCTGTGCAAGCTGCGTTTCGTCGTTTCCAATGAGAAGGAGCGCGCGCAACTCGGCGACGAGCGCCGGATCCCCGCAGAGCAGGAAACGAAAGGGCTTGCGGACGTGCTGTTGGACCGCCCGCGCGTCAATGCCCTTGCGAACGAGCGAGAAGATGTTGCGTGCATCGGCAGCGGCCATCGGCGATCAGAGTCCGAGCTTGTTGAGATCGACGGCGAGTGAGCCGTCGGCCTTGCGCAGTTCTTTGGCGGGGTCGTCCGTATAGTCGAGATAGACGAGACCCATGAAGATCTCCAGCGGCCAGGCGTGCATCTTATGCGCGTTCGCAACGTCGATAATCGTTTCGCCGTCGGCCTTCGCTTCGGCAATCACGCTCTCCGGGGTGCTCTTGATATCTGCGGCGACGATCGTCGCCGCGGTCACGTCGCCGGGAGCCAAGCCGTCGTGCAGCATCGTGCGGTAATCGATCCCGCTCGAACCGAAGCGTTGCTGCAGCGCATACTGCAGCGTGGAGTAGAGTTGCGGCGACGTACCGAGCCCGAGCAGCGTAATCCGTGCCGAGAGCTGGCGCGAACGCGCTAGGTTGAAGAGCTGCGAGCCCTCGGACGCCGAGGTCGCCGCGGCGTTGAACTCGTCGACGCACTTCTTCATCGATGGCAGCAACATGGCATACTCGCTCGGACTGATGTCGCCGCTGAAGGTCATCGACGCATGATCGAGCTCTTTGAGGAACTCGTCGAGGTCGCCGAGAGATTGATCGACCTGTGTCAGCGAGGCGCGGGCCGCGTCGACCGAGCGCAGCATTTCGCTGTCGGCGCGCGTAAGATCGGTGAGCATTTGCGGATAGGAAGGAAAGAGGGCGACCGACTCGGTGGGAATCGGCTTCATCGCAAAGGGCTCGAGCATCTCGTTGTAAATGTCGGCGCTCTCCTTGAGCGCTCCGCTCTCCTTGTTCTTTTCGAGCGAGCCGACGCCGCCGATCGGGCTGGTATCGCCGCCGGCATCTTGGAGCGCGCTGTTGAGCGAGCGCGCCATCGAGGTTAAGTTCTTGACGATCGCCTCGACACGCGAGCCGCGCCGAATATTCACGCGGCTCAGATCCGGAATTTCGTATTGCAGGGTATCGATCCGGCTCTGCACCGACTTGAACTGATCTTTGCCTTCGGTCTCGCGCGCCTGGATCTCTGCGGCGTTTTGAGCGTGGGTCGTCTGCGCGCCGGTTACGATGCCCTGCAGGTTGTTCGGCGGATCGCTCTTGGTGAGCGTCACCTCTTGGACTTGCATTCGGCGTAGCGCGGCAATGCGCTGATTCGCAGTCGCCCGGGTCGCCGGCGATCCGAGCTGCGCGGCTTCTGCCAGCGTCTGCTGGCTCTTATTCGGCAGGCCGAGCGCGAGCTCCGATTGCCCGAGTTCGAGCAGCGCTTCGGGGCTCTGCGGATCCTTTGCGAGGACTTGATCGAGACGCAGCCGGGCGAAATCGTAGCGTGCCCGCTCCTCGTCGCTCGACGCCTGAACCAACTCTTGAGCCGGCGTCACCGTCGTGGGATCGAGCTCCGGATAGCCCATCAGATGCGCGACGCGGTTCGCGGGATCGGGATGATCCTCGAGATACTTGCTGACCGCGTCACTGTGCTCGTCTTGCAGGACTCCCAAGTGGGCCATCATCGTCGCCATCGACTCGGGGTCGTAGCCCGCGCGCGACATCAGCTGCAAGCCGTACCGGTCGGCCTGGAGTTCGTCGCCGCGTTCGATCTTCGCCATCAACCCGGCCTCGGCGAGGCCGCCGAACTCGTAAATAATCGGCGAGAAAATCGAGGCGATTCCGAAAAGAATGTTCAGGATTTCGGCTTTCGAGTTCGTCGTGATGACGTGACGACGTTCGATGTGGCCCGTCTCGTGGCCAATGACGCTCGCGAGCTCGTCGTCGGACTGCGCGAAGTCGATGAGGCCCTCGTTGATGTAGACGAAACCGCCCATCGTCGCAAAGGAGTTGATCTGTGCGTCTTTGATGATCTTGACCGAGTAGGGGATGTCTTTGCGCTCGACCTGATTCCAAAGATTGCCGGCGACGCCTTGGACGTAGGCATTGAGCAGAGGATCGGTCTCGATCACGCTGCTTGCCACGATCTGCTGATCCTCCGCTTGCCCCGCAGCAATCTCGGCTTGGGTCGACATGGCGGAAACGGGCACCGGAAATGCGGTGGCCAAAAGCGAGCAAATTGCGATGAGGGGAATCGTCCGACGGAGCATGCCTTTCAACTTCCTTCTCTGTGTATTATATGTGGAAAACGCCAAGAAGTTGCGAATCGTTTGTGGATGGCAAGGGGGATAAGTCATGGTATTCTCGCAAAGCGCCGCGTGACACTCTTGCGGGGAAGGCTCGACGGTCTCGAAGTTGCGCTCTCCGGGCGCGACCTCGAGGAGGCCTTCGCCGAGTTGGAGGCTCGCCTGGGCGAGCAGCCGGAATTCTATCGAGGCTCCTCCGCCGTCGCCAACTTCGGCGATAACGCGCCGTCAGAAGCCTTTGTGACGCGTTTGCGTGCGTTGCTCGCCGGTGCGGGCATCGAACTACGCGCGCTGCGCGGGTCGGCCGCCGAACTCGAAGCTCTCGCCGCCGGCGAAGCCTTGGGGTACGAGCCGGTCGCTTCGCGGCTCTCCGACTCGGCACGTTCGCTCGTCGCTGATTTTGCCGGCGCTCGCGGCGACATCGCACAGCGCCGGAAGCGCGGCGAGGCAAGCGTCCGACGCGTCCGGACCGAGCAGGAGAGCACCCGTCCCGTCGAGCTTCGTCTCGTCGACGCCGCACCGACGACGCTCTATCACGCGGCGACCCTACGTGGTGGCCAAACGCTGCATCACGTCGGAAACATCGTGGTCGTCGGGGATGTCAATCCCGGTGCGGAGCTGGTCGCGACGGGCGACGTTCTCGTCTTCGGACGTCTCGCCGGAATCGCGCATGCGGGCGCGCAGGGGAACGCGGAGGCGCGCATCTACGCTCTCGACCTGGCGGCGACGCAGTTGCGGATCGCGACGTTCATCGCGGCCGAAGAGGGCGCGAAGCGGCGTGCCGGCACGCGTCCCGAGGCGGCGGTCGTTCGCAACGGCGAGATAGTAATCGTTCCGTTCGACCGTTTAGGCGAGCTCGAGGCCGGCGCGTGAGCGCGCGCAGAATCGTCGTCACCTCGGGCAAGGGAGGCGTCGGCAAGACCACGACGACGGCGAATCTCGGTGCGACGCTGGCGAAACGCGGCAAGCGCGTCATTCTCATCGACGCCGATATCGGACTTCGCAATTTGGATTTGGTGCTCGGATTGGAGAAGCGCATCGTCTTCGATCTCGTGGAGGTCGCCGAGGGTCGCTGCCAGCTCCGACAAGCATTGATCAAAGACAAGCGCTTCGACGCGCTCTCGATTCTGCCGGCGGCGCAGACGCGCGAAAAGGATGCGATTACGGCGCAGCAGTTCGCCGGCATCGTCGAGCAAGCCGCCGAGGTCGCCGATTACGTGTTGATCGACTCGCCGGCCGGAATCGAGACCGGCTTTCGCAACGCGGTCGCGGGCGCGACCGAAGCGATCGTCGTCACGACTCCGGAAGTCAGCGCGATACGCGACGCGGACCGCGTCGTGGGAAAGATCTCTGCCGAGGGGAAGCCGATTCGGCTGATCGTCAATCGTCTGCGTCCCGAGATGGTGCGCAGCGGCGATATGCTCTCCGTCGAGGACGTATGCGACGTGCTCTCCGTGGAACTGCTCGGCATCGTCCCCGACGACGAAGAAGTCATCGACACAACCAACCGAGGAGAACCAATCGTCTGCGATGAGACCAATCGCCTGCGCGCGATCTACGAGAAGATTGCGCGCAGACTCGAAGGGGAGCTCGTGCCATTCACCAGCTTCGACAATCAAACGTTCTTCGGCCGTCTGCTCGACGTGCTGAAAGCGGGGTAAAAACGCATGCACCAACTGCAACCCGACGAACCGGCTCTTTCAATCGAGCAACCCGCGGAAGTCGAGAAGAGGCTCGGGCGCGCAATCGTCGTCACCTCGGGGAAGGGTGGCGTCGGTAAGACCACGACGACTGCGAATCTTGGAACCGCGCTCGCGGCGCGCGGGGCCTCCGTGGTGGTCGTCGATGCCGACGTCGGTCTGCGCAATCTCGACATCCTGCTCGGCCTGGAGAGTCGCGTCAAACACCATCTCCTCGATGTGCTCGACGAGCGCGTCGAGCTCGACGACGCGCTCGTCGCCGATAAGCACTCCGAGCGCTTTTTCTTGCTTGCGGCGGCGCAAGCGCGCGAAAAAGACGAGGTAGAGACCGCAAAAATGCAGGCGCTCGTCACCAAGCTTCGCGAGCGCTTCGATTACGTGCTGATCGATTCTCCGGCCGGCATCGAACTCGGTTTCCGCAACGCGGTCGCGGGCGCCGATGAGGCGATCGTCGTCTGCACGCCCGAAGTGGCGGCCGTGCGCGACGTCGACCGGGTCGTCGGATTGCTCGGGAATCGTTTTCGGCCGCAACTCGTGATCAATCGCCTTCGACCAGCACTCGTCCGCAAAGGCAAAATGCTTTCGGTCGACGACGTCAACGCGATCTTGCGCCTGCCGTTGCTCGGCGTGATTGCCGACGAACCGGAGATCATCGTTACGACGAATCGCGGTGAGCCGCTCGCGTTGCGTGCGACGACGCCGACCGGCGCCGCCTACCACGCGATCGCGGCGCGTCTCGCCGGCGAAGACGTGGCGGCGCCGATGCCGTCGGCACCCAAAGGCTCGCTCTTCGAACGCATCGGCTCGTTGCTGGGAGGAAAGCGCCGATGATCGAGTTCCTGCGACGCCTTTTTGGCCAGCAAGGCTCGAGCGCGACTGCGAAGGAGCGGCTGCGCTTGGTGCTGATGACCGACCATCTCGAGCTCGCACCGGAGATGATCGAAGCGATGAAGCGCGATCTCGTCGATGTGATCTCGCGCTACGTCGAAGTCGATCGGGAGAAGATCGACGTGAGCTTCGAACGGCAAGACCGCACCCTCGCGATGCTAGCGAACATTCCCATTCTCGCGGTCACCCGCCCCAGCGCAAACGGCAACGGTACTCACAAACCCGAGGAAGTGATGCCGCCGAACGCCGCGGCCGCGCCGGCGCCGGCTCCTCCGGCGAAGCCGCCCGTTCGCAAGCGCCGGAAGCGCAAGAAGGCGCAAGCTACCGCGCCGGTGCCGGCGCAGGCTCCGGCACCGGCCGCCGCGCAATAACTTCACCGCTATGGCGGCAGGCGCGCTCCGCGCGGGCACGGCGCGGTACGTGCGCAACTTCAATTGGTTCCTTGCAGTGGCCGGCGTGCTCGTCGCGCTCGTCGGTATCCTCTGCATTCGCTCGGCCGGATTACACGCGCCGAGCGCCACGGGCGAGTTCAAAAAGCAGATCCTCTATCTCGTTCTTGGGATCGCCGTGATGCTCTGCGTCTCGCGCGTCGACTATCGTACGTGGCAGCGCTGGGCGCCCGGTCTCTACATCGTGAACCTGCTCTTGCTGCTCTTTATTCTGCGTGGCGGTCATAGCGCGATGGGCGCGCAGCGCTGGATCTCGCTCGGTCCGCTCGGTACGTTTCAACCCTCCGAACCGGCAAAACTGGTGATTGCAATCGCGCTCGCCGCGGTGCTCTGCCGCGGAACCTACGAGCGGTTGCAAGAGATCTACAAGCCGTTGCTCGCCGTGGCCGTGCCGGCGCTGCTGATTCTCAAGCAGCCCGACCTGGGCACGTCGCTCGTGCTGGTGTCGATCATGACCGCCGAACTCTTCTTTGCGTTGCCGAAGCTCGGCGATTTCGGCATCTACGTGCTCGGCATGCTCGTGGTCGCGGCAGCGGCTCTCGGCACGAGCGCGGTACTCAAGCCTTTCCAGCGAGCGAGACTCTTCGTCTTCCTCAATCCGAAGGCCGATCCGCAGGGCGCCGGCTACAATCTCGATCAGTCGAAGATCGCCGTCGGGAACGGCGAGTGGTTCGGCCGCGGGCTCTTCCACGGAACGCAGACACAACTCAACTTCGTGCCGGA
Source organism: Candidatus Cybelea sp. (assembly GCA_035695445.1). Taxonomy (GTDB): domain Bacteria; phylum Vulcanimicrobiota; class Vulcanimicrobiia; order Vulcanimicrobiales; family Vulcanimicrobiaceae; genus Cybelea. The sequence goes on from DASRSI010000004.1 coordinate 60,980, forward strand.
ACATTCGCGCGACTTCATCTTTACGGTCTTGGCGGAGGAGTGGGGTTTTGCCGGAGCGGCGACGTTGCTCGTACTCTACGGCGCGCTCCTCTACGGTGGAGTCCGCACGATGCTCGCTGCCCGTGACCGCTTCGGCTTTCTGCTCGCCGTGGGTTTGGTCGGGATGCTCTTCTTCCACGTCCTCGTTAATCTCGGGATGACGATCGGCGTCATGCCGATCACCGGCATCCCGCTGCCCTTCATGTCGTACGGCGGCTCGGCGATGCTGACCGACTTCATCGCGGTCGGCATCCTCCTGAACATCTACTCCCAGCGGGATCGCGACGTCTTGGGGAACGCCTGACCTGCCGGGCGAACGCTTTGGCTCGCCCGCGCAGGGCCGCTCTCCTTGCGGCGGGAACAGAAGCGGAGTGGCTACGCCGCGTGGCCCCGTCGGATGACGAAGGGCCGTCGGCAGAGTTTTAAAACAAAATTTTTTGCGAGAGCTGGTCGTCGCGGCGCGAAAGCGCCGCCCGCAAGCGCCCCGGAAGGTCGGTGCGGCGAGGGTGAGCTCTCCGGTGATTTGAGGAAAATTTGTCGAGCGAGATTTTGATCTCGAGCGACCCGTGGGAAAACCGGGTCGCCATACTCGAGGACGGCGATTTAGCCGAACTCTACATCGAGCGCGAAGAGAAGGTCATCGGCTCGATCTACAAAGGCAAGGTACAGAACGTGCTCCCCGGCATGGGAGCCGCCTTCGTCGACATCGGTCTCGGCCGGAACGCCTTTCTCTACGTCGACGACATCAACAAACAGCCGCTGAACATCGGCGACGTCGAGATCACGCAAGGGCATAGCGGCTTTACGATCAGCGAGAAGGTCAAGCGCGGTGACGACGTGCTGGTGCAGATCGTCAAGGAGCCGCGCGGCCTCAAAGGGGCGCGAATCTCCACGAACATCTCGCTTCCGGGGCGCTATTTGATCCTGATGCCGACCGGTAAATACTCGGGCGTCTCGCGCAAGGTCGAGTCGGCCGACGAACGCAACCGGCTCAAAAGCGTCATGAAGCGCATTCGTCCGGAGGGAATGGCGACGGTCGTTCGCACGGCGGCCGCGGGCGCGAGCGAAGCCGAACTGATCGCCGACCTCGGCGTGCTCATTCGCATGTGGCACGGTATCCTCGAGACGTATAAGCGCGCGTCGTCGCCATCGCTGCTGCACAAGGACATGAACCTCGTTTACAAAGCGGCGCGCGACTTCATTACCGCCGACGTCGACCGCGTTTTAATCGACGACGAGGGAGAGTATCGCAAGATTCGCGACCTGCTCCAGTTGCTCGGGCCGCAGTATATCAGCCGTATCGAATATTACAATTCGGGGCGCTCGCTCTTCGACGACTTTAAAATCGAGGACGAGCTGCAGAAGCTCATGCGCCCGAAGATCAATCTGCCCTCGGGCGCGTCGATCGTGATCGAATCGACCGAAGCGCTCACCGTCATCGACGTGAACTCGGGTAAGTTTACCGGCGGCCGGAATCTCGAAGACACGATCTTGAAGACGAACATCGAAGCTGCGGAAGAGATCGCGCGCCAGGTGCGCTTACGCGACATCGGCGGGATCATCGTCGTGGACTTCATCGACATGGCCTCGGAGTCGTCGCGCGACAAGGTCGTCAAGACGATGGAAGATCATCTGCGCCGCGACCGTACGCGCGCGACGATCCAGTCGTTCTCGAATCTCGGCCTGCTCGAGTTCACGCGCAAGCGTATCGGCAAAGATCTCGGGAGCCAGTTGCGCGGCGCCTGTCCAACCTGTGCCGGAATGGGAAGCGTCATGTCGGCGCAATCGGTCGCAATCGAAACGTTTCGCCGGATTCGCAACGAGGCGAACCATGGCATCGCCGGTGACGTCGTCGTGCACGTCGCGCCGACCGTCGCGGTGCAAATGGATTATTGGTACGAGGAGGAGTGTGCGGAGCTCGCGCGTTCGATCGAGCACCGTATTCACGTTCGCGTCGATCCGATGATCCATCCCGAGAAGGCACGCGTCGAGATCGTTCCGGGATTCAAAGAGCAGAAGGGGCACGTCGTGCGTGTGGGGGACGAGCACGAAGTCGAGCTGCTTGCGGGGCGTCTGCCGAATCCGACCTCCGCCGCAGCCGTCGTCGACGGCCATCTGGCCGAGGTCGAAAACGCCGCCAATAACGCCGGGAACTTCGTGCGCCTTCGAATTATCGACGTCGACGACAACGACGACTACGTTCTCGCCGAGCTGGTGACCGGCGGCGCGAAGACGCGGCGCAAACGGCGTGGACGCCGGGCGGACGTCTCGGCGGCCGAGCAGACGCGCCAGCTGCGCGAGCTTGCCGAAGACGCGGCGCGCCAATCCGCTGCGCGTCCGCCGATCGGCATCACGGCGATTACCGAGGAAGAGGAAGCGCAAGACGAGGCGCTGCGAGCCGAGCGCATCGGCGAGGCGCAGCCCGACGCCATCATCATTGCCGACGGTGCGGTTGCGCACGCCTCGGGCGATGGGCGCCGCAAGCGCCGCCGGCGGGGCCGGCGCGGCCGAGGGCGCGACGATGCACCGGCGGCAACAGTTGTCGAAGAGACGGCGGCGGTGCCGGCGGTGCCGGTCGAAAATCCGGTCGCGGCAGAGGGTTCGGGTCAACGTCGTCGCCGTCGACGCCGGCGTGGCCGGCGCGGGCGAGGCGGGGGTGCCGGCGCGGCAATGGCCGATCGTCATATCTTCGAAGTATCCCCGGATGGAGCGGCGCACGCGACGGGTGCGACGGCTCCGCCGGAACCCTCACGGGCCATCGCGCCACGGAGCCGCACGGTCCCTCCGGCCGTCGAGGCGCCGCCGCAGAGTCTGCGCGCACCCGAAGAGGAGCCGAAGCGAACGAAGCCGGTTCCCCGTCGGCGCATGCCTCGTGCCCCAGTCGCCGGGGAACTCGATAGCGCCGCAAGCGCACTCGCGCTCCCGGTGCCCGAAGCGAAGCCGAAGCGCACGCGCAAGAAGGCGGAGCCGGCAAATGCAACGGCCGTCGATGCGACGGCCGAAGGGAAACCAAAGGCGCCCCGTAAGCGGAAGACCGTCGCTGCGACGGCCTCCCGCAAGAAGCGTTCTTCCTAGCCGCCGTTCTCCTCGTTCATGTGTGCCAGTTTGTCGTCGAGATACTGAATCGCGCGGGTTAGCTGGTCGTCCTTGGACGGCTGGCCGAACTGCGCGTGCTTGTTCTCGACGACGACGACGTCGGGCGTGATGCCGAGGTGATTGATGTCGCGGTTGCGCGGCGTGAGATATCGCGCGGTCGTAATCTTGATCGCGCTCTTATCCGGAAGCGGGATGATCGTCTGAACGACGCCTTTGCCGAAGGTCTTCGTGCCCATGATCGTACCGACGCTGCTGTCCTGGATCGCCCCGGAGGTAATCTCGGAAGCCGATGCGGTGTATCCGTTGACCAAGACGACGAGCGGTAGCGGATTGATCGCCGTATCGTCGGCATCGAGCGTCGTGATGTTGGATGCGCGCGACTCAACCGAAACGATCGGTCCGCTTGGAATGAACTTCGAACTCACCGCGACTGCGGCTTCGAGGTAGCCGCCGCCGTTGTCGCGCAGATCGAGGACGAGAGCCCGCGCGCCTTCTTTCTGCAGACGATCGAGCGCGGCGTTGAGTTCGTCGCCGGTGTCGCGGCCGAAGACGGTCAACGCGACATAGCCGATCTTGTTCGGCAACATCTTCTCGTAGACGCTGAGCTGGTGAATCTTCGCCCGCGTAATCGTGATCGGAGCGGGCGACGACGAACTCTCGCGCTCGATCGTGAGCGTGACCTTCGTGCCCTCTTTACCGCGAAGCTTGCCGCTCGCTTGCGGGAGCGTCATGCCTTTGGTCGATGCGCCGTCGATCGCCGTAATGAGGTCGTCTTGCTGGACGCCGGCCTTGTCGGCGGGTCCGTCCGGGACGACGTTCTCGACGGAAATAAACTTCGTCTTGTCGTCGACCTGAATCACGATGCCGGTACCCCCGAAGTCTCCGCCGTCGAGGCCTTCATTGAGCCCGGCGTACTCCTTGGGTGTCAGGAAGACGGTGTACCGGTCGTTCACCGATTTCAGCATGCCGTCCAGCGCGACGTAGGTGAGGTCGTGCAGCGTGAACTTCTGTTTCGACGCCGCCGCCGCGCTCTCGACTTCGCGATCGATCGCGCGAACGTTGGCGGCAGCCGAGTCGTTGGCGTGCATGGGCGCGAGTGCGGCGTTCTTGACGCCGGCGGTGCGCATCGCCGCGAGCAGTTGTGCGCGGATCGAATCGAGCACGGCCTGCTGATCGACCTTTTTGTAGAAGTCTTCGGTCAGGTAACCGTAACTCGTTGCAATCTCGCCGGCGTCGCCGCTCGAGAGATGGGCGCTCTGTGCCGCCGAGGCGGCCGAGAGCTGGAAGACGGCCGCGCATAACGCGCCGGTCCACAGCAGTGAGAGAAAACGTTGATACATGGAGTTCTTCACAGGTTCCTTACTAACGAGTGGGGACGAGGAATCGTGCCTTCGCGGCCGCCAGCTGCTTGTCGGCGGGCGTGTCGATGAGGGCCGGGTTTGCATTTTGCTCGACCACGACGTCGGGCTCGATGCCGTGATGCTGAATGTCGCGACCGGCTGGCGTTACGTACCGGGCAGTCGTAATTTTGAGTGCGCCTTGGTCGGGAAGCGGGAAGATGCTCTGCACGACGCCCTTCCCGAAGGTCCGCGTGCCGACCAGCGTCGCGAGGTGGTAGTCTTGCAGTGCGCCCGCCGTGATCTCCGAAGCGCTCGCCGTATACTTGTTCACGAGCAGAACGAGCGGATGGAGGCCGCCGATCGCATCGCCGAGCGCTCCTTGGCTGGTGCGCTGGCCGTCGCGCCGAATCGTCGAGACGATCGTCCCTTGTGGAATGAAGTAGCTCGAGATCTCGACCGCCGCATCGAGCAGGCCGCCGCCGTTATCCCGAAGATCGAGGATATAGCCGCGCGCTCCATGCGCGCGTCCGTCGAGCAAGGCCTTGCGGATCTCGTCGGCCGAGGTGGTGCCGAAATCGGAGAGGCGGATATAATCGAGCCCGTCTTCCATCTTCGCGCGCACCGTCGGTACGTGGATGATGTCGCGCACGATCGCGTACGACCGTTCGGGCGACGGAGCGTTATAGGCGTGGACGCGCAGGTGAACGGTCGTGCCGGCTTCGCCGCGAATCAGCTCCTCGACCCGATCGATATTGAGCCCGCGAACCGGCTTGCCGTCGACGCCGTCAACGATGTCGCCCGGCTTCATGCCGGCGCGCGCGGCCGGCATCGATTCGATCGGCTGCACGATGATCCGGCCGTCTTTGAGCTGATAGATGTAAACGCCGATGCCGCCGAAGTTGCCGCCGGAGAGCGATTCGTTCAATCCTTGAATCTCACGCGGAGAGAGATAGACGGTGTACGGATCGCGCACCGAGCTCATCATTCCGCGCAGCGCCGCTTCGGCGAGATCCTCGCGACCGTTCGGTCCAACCTCCGCCGCATAATGTTGTTGCGCGAAGGTCAGCACGTCGGCGGCGCGCTCGCCGTCTTGACTCGGATTGCCGTTCGCGGATTCGGTTGGCAGCGTCGCATTGCCGATCTTCTTCTCGCTCAGGAGCGCGCGCAGGGCGGTGGTCTCGCCGGCGATGGGGGTCTGCGGATCGATCGGCTTATAGTAATCGCTCTCGAGTTTGCGCAGCGAGAGATTCACGAGGATCGAGTCCTCGGCTCCGTGAGGGGCAAAGAGATCGCGAATATCGCCGGTCGTTGCGACCTCGAATACCGACTGACGGGCGATGAGGCCGGTCTGGTACCCAATTGCGAGCGCGGCGGCGCCGGCAAGTGCGACGACGAGCAATAGGGTTAGCAGAAGACGTGCGAAGCGACTCATGAATTCCTTCTAGTCAGTACCCGCTTGGAGGGCCTTTAAGTTTCTTTACGGCGCAGTTTACTTCCGAAGTCTTAATGAAGGCGGGGGGCCGGATCGACCGGCTTGCCCGCTATCCGCACCTCGAAGTGAAGGTGCGGCCCGGTCGACTGTCCAGTCGATCCGACGGCGCCGATTGCTTGTCCGCGCTGGACCGATTGTCCCACCGAAACGTACATCGCCGAAAGATGCCCATACCCGGTCGAGAAGCTTCCGCCGTGGTCGATGAGAATATAGTTGCCGTAGCCGCCGTACCACTGTGCCATAATAACGGTTCCGGCGGCCGCCGCCGTTACGGTCGTACCTGAGGGCGCAGCGATATCGAGCCCCTGATGAAACTCCGGGCCCCCTCCGAAGGGGTTGGGCCGCCAACCGAAGGGAGAGGTGATCGTTCCGGTCACCGGCCACGAGAAGCTTCCGAGGGCGCCCTCGCTTTGAACGCCCCCGGCAATACCGGCGGCCCGGCGCTGTGCAGCGATCTCGCGCTCGCGCTCGAGAATCAATCCTTCGAGCGCCGACTCCTCGGAGGCCGAGAGGCCCTCGATCTCGGCCACTTGCGAGGCGACGCTGCGACGCTGCACTGAGGCGAGCTCAACGAGATTTCGCCGCTCGCCGGCCAGAGAGTTCAGCTGAGTGCGGGCCTCCTCTTGCGCCGTCTCCTCTTGCTGCAGTTCCATTCGGGTCCGCTCGAGATCGGCTTCGATTGCCGCGACGCGCGATTCCGCCGCTTTGCGGGAGCGAACCGTTCGCTGGTTCGCTGCGATCAGCAGGCGCAGATCTTCCCAGCGTTCGACGAAGTCGCTGAAGGAGTGGGCCGCGATCAGGGTGTTGACGTAGGTGAGATCACCGTACTCATAGATCGCGACCAAACGGCGTTTCAGCAGTTCGTCGTGCAAGCGCAACGAGCGCCGTGCCGCGTCGAGCTGCACGCCGTTCCAGTCGATGTGCCGTTGCGTCGAGGCTTGCTGCGCAGAGAGCGAGTCGATGTGCAGGCTTACCGTGCCGATCGCCGCGTTCGTCTCACCGAGCTGTTGCTGCAGATCGTTGTAATGCAGCGTGACGGCGTGCAACTCGGCGCGCTTGACGTGCAGGCGCGCCTGTGTTTGCTCCGCCTTGGCACGTTGCGTTGCGATGCGCTGTTCGAGCGTCGATCCGGCCGCGATCGCCGGGACGAGGGCGAGCGCAGCCGCGGCGACGGCGTAGCGAACGGTCACGTTCGTAAGTGGCGTCCGACCGAGACCCAGGAGGCAAGAACGCCGATTGCCGCGCCGACTGCAAAGAGTTCGAGGGTCAGGAGTCGGCCGTCGACGGGAACGACGGTGAGCTGCGCCCACGGCAGCGCTTCGAGCAGACGCGGCCAAAGCGCGGCGCGCGCAATCGCGAGGAGAACGGTGGCGACGAGCGCGCCGATCAATCCGTCGAGCAGTCCTTCGCAGATGAAGGGCAGACGGATATAGGTGTTCGTCGCGCCCACCAGCTGCATGATGGCGATTTCGCGGCGCCGCGCGAAGACGGTCAAACGAATCGTATTGGCGATGATGATTCCCGCGACCGCGACGAAGACGACGATGACGGCGATGCTGATTCGCCGCAGCACGGCTCCCAGCTGGAGCAGGCGCTGCACGATCTTCTGGCCGTAGACGACGTTGTCGACGCCGCTCAAACGCCGGACGCTCGCCGCGATCGCCGGAACGTCGTCGGCGACGCGTGCTTTGATGCGAAACTTATCGGGCAGCGGATTCTCCGTCAGCAGCGCAACGTCGATAGTCCCTTTCGTGCGCTCGCGCAGCTCCGCCAGCCCCTGTTTCTTCGGGACGTACTGCACCGATGCGACGCGGGGATCTTGTGCCAGAAAATGCGCGATCGCCCTCACCTGCAGCGGCGTGACGTCGGTGCGGAGGTACGCGGAGACGGAGATTTCGTCGAGCAGCTGCCGGCCGGCATCGGCGATTGCGGCACGAACGAAGAGAAAGAGACCGAGAAGAACGATGGTGATGGCAACCGTTCCGATCGCGGTGACTTGCATTCCGGTGTTGCGCGAAAAGTTGCGCAGCACCTCAGCCAGAAAGAACTTGACTTTCCCTGAGTCCAAGGTAATAATAGCCTCGCTCTTCGTCGGCGGCGATACGTCCGTCTTCGAGTCGTACCACACGCCGCCGCATGCGGTCGACGACGGCTTGGTTGTGCGTAGCGACGACGACCGTGGTGCCTTTGAGGTTGATGCGCAGCAAGAGTGCGGTAATCTCGGTGGTATTTGCGGGATCGAGGTTTCCGGTCGGTTCGTCGCAGAGCAGGATCTTCGGATTATTGACCAGCGCGCGCGCGATTGCCGCGCGCTGTTGTTCGCCGCCCGAAAGCTCGCCCGGATACATGCGGCTCTTGTGCGAGAGCCCGACGAGGTCGAGCACGCGCGGTACCTGGCGCATCACGTCGCGCGTGTGCGCTCCAGTCACCTGCATCGCGAACGCGACGTTCTCCCAGACGGTCTTGTCGACCAGCAGCTTGAAATCTTGGAACACGACGCCGAGATGGCGGCGTAATGCCGGAACGCGGCTGCGGCGTAAACGGTCGACGCGGATTCCGTCGACGATGATCTCGCCGGTGGTCGATGCGGCTTCGCGGTAGAGAAGGCGCAGCAGACTCGACTTGCCGGTTCCGGAATCGCCGACGAGAAAGACGAAGTCGCCTTTCGCGATCTCCAGCGTGATGTTGTCGAGAGCGCGCACACCGTTCGGATAGACAAGCGAAACGCCGCGGAGGGAGATCATCGCTGGGGTAGGAGGTTTAGCAGGAGACAGGGGCTATACCTTTGCCATGGACTTCGATTTAACCGACGAGCAAAGGGCGATCCAGGCCCTGGCGCGAGAGTTCGCGCGCGACGAGGTGAGACCGCGTGCCGAGGAGATGGATCGCAGCGAGCGATTTCCGTACGAGTTGATTGCGAAGATGGCCGAGCTCGGATTCATGGGATTGCCGTTTCCTGAAGAGTACGGCGGCGCCGGCGCGGACACCGTCAGCTATGCACTCGCCGTGATGGAGATCGCGCGCGCCGACGCTTCGACGGCGATCTCGATGGCCGCGCACGTTTCGCTCGGCGCCACGCCCTTCTACCTCTTTGGTACGAAAGCGCAGAAGGAGAAATACCTGGTGCCGCTCGCTCGCGGCGAGATGTTATGGGGTTTCGGCCTGACGGAGCCCAACGCCGGGAGCGACGCCGGCAACGTGCAGACCAAGGCCGATTTGCGCGACGGTAGGTGGGTCGTCAACGGCACGAAGGCCTTTATCACCAACTCCGGCACGGATATTACCGGCGGAACGACGATCACGGCCGTGACGGGGCGCCGGCCCGACGGCTCGCGCGAGATTTCGAACATCATCGTCCCCCAGTCGACGCCCGGATTTACGCGGAGCCGCAAGTACGCCAAAATGGGCTGGCGCGCGTCGGATACACGCGAGCTCTCCTTCGCCGACGCCGAGGTACCGGAGGAAAACTTGCTCGGGCCTCGAGGCGAGGGCTATCGGCAGTTCCTCTCGATTCTCGACGGGGGCCGTATCTCGGTCGCGGCGCTCTCGATCGGTTTGGCGATGGGCGCGTACGACGAGGCGATCGGATACGCGCGGGAACGCCACGCCTTCGGCAAACCGATCAGCAAGTTTCAAGCGATCTCGTTCAAACTCGTCGATATGCTGACGGAGATCGAGCACGCAAAACTGATGATGCTGCGCGCCGCGTGGGAGAAAGATCAGGGACGCGACTACGTGCAGGCCGCGAGCTTCGCGAAGCTCTTTGCGGGCGAGCTTTCGCACCGCGTCGTCAACGAGGCGCTGCAGATTCACGGCGGTTACGGGTTCATGGACGAGTATCCGATCTCGCGCATGTACCGCGACCAGAAAATCAACGAGATCGGCGAGGGCACCAACGAGGTGCAGCGTCTCATCCTCGCGCGATTGATGGGCCTCTGAAGAACGTCGGACCGTGAGCATCGAGCAGGTCTTCGCCGGAGCTTCGATCGCGGTTTCGCTGATCGCCTTGACGTTCTCCGCCGTGCTGCTCACACGCCAGAACAAGCAGCTCGAACACGAACGCAACGCGCTGGCGATTTTGGACGCGATCGCCCAGCAAACCGATCCGGCGATCGTGGCTGCCTTCGCTCAACTTGCAAACATCGATCAGCGCTATCCCGACGATGAAACGCTCCGGAGCACGTTCGACGGCTCGCCCGACGACCACGCGGTCGTGCTCGTTGCGCAGTACGTCGAGACGGTAGCTTGCCTAGCCCGGCGCCGAGTCCTCGATGCGTCGCTGCTGGTCGACGCCGTCGGATTCATGCTCAGATCGCGCTGGAACACGATGCGCCCCTTCGTCCAGCGGCTCCGCCGGGTCCGCAATAACGAGTACCTCTTCGAGAACTTCGAATGGCTTGCGATGTATAGTAGCTGGTGGAAGGATACGCCGCGCCCTCCCAAGGAGGCCAACTACGATCCGAAGCAGTTTGCCGGCGTCGAGTTCAAAGTCTAAGAAAGGAACGCTCACCATGAACCGTCCCCTCGCCTTTTCGATTGCCGCGGTCGTCCTGGCGGCCGCGCTCTGCGCGCCGGCGCCGGCGGCGCTCTCGACCGGAAGCAAAGCGCCCGATTTCACGCTCCAGGCGAGTCAAGGAGGTAACGTCTTTACGTTCAGCCTCGCGGCCGCGTTGAAGAAGGGTCCGGTCGTGCTCTACTTCTATCCCGCCGCCTTCACGACGGGATGCACGATCGAAGCGCACGAGTTCGCCGATGCGATCGATCAGTACACGGCGCTGGGAGCCACGGTGATCGGCGTTTCACACGATCCGATCGACAAGCTGCAGAAGTTCTCGGTGAGCGAATGCCGGAGCAAGTTCGCGGTTGCGGCCGATACGAATCAGAGCGTCATGAAGGCGTACGACTCGGTGCTTTCACAGCATCCGCAGTACGCAAATCGCACGTCGTACGTCATCGCGCCCGACGGAACGATCCTCTACACGTACACGAGCCTCGATCCGTCGCAGCACGTCCAAAACACGCTGACGGCGCTCAAAACGTGGAAGGCCGATCGGGGCTCGATGCCGGCGCCGGCGGCGAGCCCGAAGCGCTAGCCGAGGAATCCTTCGTCAGCTTTGCGTCCATCGACGGCGACTCGTCGATCCCCGATTCGAGTGTCGTCGCCGTGAGATCGGCGTGGATCTCGTCGGGCAATACGCGCGCCCGGTCGTAGAGCACGTGCGCGGCAAGCTTTCCATGCTCGAGCGGGCCGGTGATGATGTGCGAGGATCCCTTGACGTCAATTGCGAGCACTGCTCCCGACCACGTCCGGGCACTCACGTCAATGGTCCATGCAGTCGCGTAGTAATTCGCCGGTAAGAAGAGAGTGTACGTGTAGCGTGCACTGCCGCTGAAGTAGCGCGGTGCGAACATCGGCAGCATGACCGACTCGATCGCATCGATCAGAGGATACTCGGTACAACGAAGATCTCCGTTGGTAGCGAGCGTACATTCGACGGCGCCTTCGGGGCGAGGCTCGTGCCACCACCATTCCTGAGCTCGCAGCCGCGTGCTTCCGTCCGGGGCATCGGTGATATCGACCGCGAGCGTCCCGGTGCCCGGGCCCGAGAGCGCACTCGTCGCGAAATGGGTGGCCGCCGCTCTCGGGTAGACTGCGAATACGTACTCCACATGTCGCGTCGTCGCGGCAGAGCCGGCGGCACTCGCCGCTGCGAAGAGAACGGCGAGAGCGAGCGCGTACCGCATCGAGCGCGCCGTGGCTCTTTTAGACCGCGTCGTCTTGAGGGAACAACTGCTGCGAGCGCGGCAGGCGTTTGGAGTTCGCGCCGGTGTCGAGTGCCGTGATCGTGCGCGGAACGACGTCGATCGGCGGAATCTCCGCGAGCTCGTCGCCGCCGAGCGAGGCTTCATCTTTGAGCTTTCGCCCTTGCGGGAGCAGCTTCGATTCATACGATCCAACGGCCACGTTGAAAGCGTTGACGGAGCGCTCGAGATGTTTGCGGAGATCGGTGAGATGCTCGGAGAATTTGAGCGCGCGTTCGTAGAGCACTTTGCCAAGGGTTGCGATGCGTTTGGCGTTCTCTTCCTGGCGTAGGGCTTGCCAGCCCATCGCGAAGCTTCGAAGGAGGCTGATGAGTGCGAGCGGACCGGTGAGGAGAACGCCTTTATCGAGCGCGTACTCGATCAGCGCGGGATCTTCGCTGCAGGCAGAGCCGAGGAATGCTTCACCGGGTACGAACATCACGACGAAGTCGGCCGAACCCTCGGCGGTCTGATACCCCCGCCGGGCGAGCGAGTCGACGTGCTCGCGCAGCGCGCGGGCGTGCTGCTTCACCAGGCGCTTGCGTGCGGTTTCGTCGGTCGATTCGAGCGCCGATTGCATCGCATCGATCGGCGCCTTGGCGTCGACGAAGACGCAGCGCTCGCCCGGAAGATTGACCGTCATATCCGGACGGACGCGCGCTTCCTCAAGAGCGACGGTCTGCTGTTCGAAGAAGTCGCAGTGCGGCAGCATCCCGGCCTTCTCGACGACGTTGCGAAGCTGCATCTCTCCCCACTTGCCGCGCGAGGCGGGATTTCGCAAAGCGGTCACGAGCGTCGAGGTCTGCGTCGTAAGGTTGACGGTCGCATTTTCGAGCTGATTCGTTCGCCCTAAGAGTTCGCCCAGAAGCCGGTCGAACTCGGCGAGTTTCTGCGCGACCGGCGATACGAGCTCGCCGACGCGTTCGCTCGCCCGCATCGCCGTCGTTTCGCGCAGCTCGTTCTTGGCGCGCTCGAGGAGCGATTCGATCGTTTTTTCGCCGGCATGTTCGGCATGTTCGAGCGAAGTACGCAATCCGGAGATCTGCGAGCGCGAGGCGAGCCATACGATCGCCGCACCGGCCGCGCCGCCGAGGATGAATATTGCGAGCGCTTCGGCGACGATCACGGAGTCGTGCCTCGTAAGTACTTCGAAAAGCAGGCCAGGGTTCGCGTCCACGCATCGGCCGCCGCCGACGCCACGTACGACGGCCGCTCGTCGTCGAAGAATGCGTGGCCGGCTTCGTCGTAGATCTTCACGTCGTTCGGGACGGTCAGCGCGGCTGCAAATGCCCGAACGCCCTCCGCCGGAATGCCGGTGTCGCGCCCGCCGTAACTGCCGCAGACCGGAATATGCATCGCTTTCGGATCGATGTCGGCAACGGCGCCGTAAAACGGGGCGACGACGGCGAAGAGATTGCCTTGATCGACCGCCGCGACGAGCGCGAGCTTCCCGCCCATGCAGAAGCCCGTGATCGCGGTCTTCGTTCCGGGAAATTTTGCGTGCACCCAGAGCGCCGCCGCGCGGAGATCCCCGAGCCAAACGTCGCGGTCGAGCCGCTGCGCATACGGACGAAAGATGGTGTAATCCGACGCGCCGTCACCGCTCGGTGCACCGAATCGCGCGTAGAGGTCGGGTGCAATCGCGGCAAAGCCTGCCTTCGCATATCGCCGCACCACATCGCGGATCGAGGTGTCGACTCCCCAAATATGCATGACCACCACGACCGAGGGCGTTGCGGGGCCGGCCGAAACCGGCCACGCCGCATATGCGGGAATCGAGGCATCGGGCAGCGTGAGCGCAACGTGCTCGACCGTAATCGCGGGATCGTCTTCCGGGACGAGTGGAGCGTGCGTTTTGCCAAGGCTCTCTTGCGCTGAGGCCGGCGACGATGCAGCGAGCGTCGCAGCCGCGGAGATACCGACGAAGGTCCGCCGGTTGACGTTTTGCGCCGGCGCGGCTAAGGGGTCGATTTCCGAAACGTCCATCTCGAGGGAGTTTCGACCCGCCGTCGAGGCGATTCCTCGAACGCGTGTTTGCCATTACGTGACGGGAGCGAGCTGCCGCACCTCGGAATATAGCCAGCCCCGAACCGCTAAAAGGAAACTTTCGTCAATTGAATCGCAGAGGCTTCCTCGTGACGTCCGCAACGCTGGCCTCCGTCCCGAGCGTCGCCGCCGCAGAGGGCATACCCGGCGGTGCCCATCGCGTGGAGCGCCGCGCCGATTTCGACGCGCAGGGATTTGCAGCGCTCGTGGGGCGTTCCGCGCAGATCCGGCAGCTCTACGAAGCGACCGCGTTCGTGCCGGCGGTGCTCTCGAGCATCAAGAACTCATTGAACGGTCTGCAGTTCGGCTTTGGGTATCCCGCCGCGGATATTTCCATCGTGCTCGCCGGACACGGTCCCTCCTCGGTCTATGGCTACAGCGACTATCTATGGCGCAAGTATCGCCTCGGCGAATTTTTTAAGCTGACCGACGCCGCGGGCCGAACGATCGAAACGAATCTCTACCTCGATTCGCACGCACCGCTCGACCCGGCGTCGGATCCCGACGAGGAAGCGAGCATGTACCAAGACGCCTCGATCGTGACGCTCCAACATCGCGGCTTGATCGTCTTAACGTGCCATACCGCGGTCGAAGAACAGGCGCGGGCGTTGGTGCAGCGAGGCTTCGCACCCGCCGGAATGTCGGCGACCGACGTTGCCGCCGACGTTCTCACCCACCTCATCGAGGGTGCTTTCGTCGTACCGTCGATGGTGGCGACGATCGCGGTGCTGCAGAACACCTATCGTTACGCCTACTTGATGCCGCTATGAAGCGCGGTGCCTTTACCCTGCTCTTCCTCTTTGCGCTCGCCGCATCGGTAGGGTGTGCCGCGAGAAAGACCGCGGCTCTCTACGATCCGCAGGCCCTTCCGACGGGGCCCGTCGGCGAAACGATTGCTCGCGGACACGCGCTCATCACGCAGACGCGCCGTCTGATGCGAGCCTACGTCGGCGCCGATCTGACCTGCGCCGATTGCCACCTGGGCGCGGGTACGCAAGCGCGCGGAGGCAGCTTCATCGGTACGTACGCGCGCTTTCCGCAGTGGAACGGCCGCGCGCATCGCGTCATCACGCTGCACGATCGAATTGCCGAGTGCTTTCTCTACAGCATGAACGGCCGCGCGCCCGCCTATGACGGTAAAGCGATGGTCGCGATCGTCGCCTACATCGCGTGGCTCTCCCGCAACACGCCCGTCGGCGCGCCGCAACCCGTCTCCGATCGCTATCTCGAACCGTTGCCGAGCGCGTCGCCGAGCGCCGCCGCCGGCGCGCGCCTCTATGCACAAAAGTGCTCGGTCTGCCACGGTGCCGATGGAAACGGCGTCGCGAACGTCTTTCCGCCGCTCTGGGGAACGACGTCGTTCAACAACGGCGCGGGGATGGCGCACATCGACCGGATGACCGGATTCATCCGCTATAATATGCCCCAGAACGCACCAGGCTCGCTCTCGCTCGCTCAAGCCTACGACGTTGCCACGTTCGTCCTCTCGCATCCCCGCCCGCACTTTCGAAAGGGCGTGCTTCAGTTCACGCCCGCGCTTCCGGCGAAGTACTTTTAGGCATAGGCCCCCGGCTGCCGAAACGATAAGATGGACTCTGCTTTGGAAGAGACGCTCGTCAGCGTGACGCTTCCCGAAATGGGAGAATCGGTCACCGAAGGTTCGGTCGTCGAGTGGCTCAAGAAGGTCGGCGAATTCGTCGCCGAGGACGAGCCGCTCGTCGAAGTGACGACCGATAAGGTCGACGTACAGGTTCCGGCGACGGTTTCGGGCGTCGTAACGCGCATTCTCGCGCGCGAAGGAGAGAGCGTGGCGGTCGGCTCGGTTCTGGCCGAAATCGACGCGTCCAAGAGCGACGGCAAGCCCGCTCGACCGAGGGTCGCGAAGGCCGGCGGTAACGGCACGCCCGCGCAAGCGCCGCCGGCGCCTGCCGGCGCAGCAACCGCTCGAGGTGAAGCGATCGCCGACGCCCCCGCACGCCGCATCGCGCGGCAACTCGGCGTCGATCTCGGACTCGTCCGCGGTACCGGACCGGACGGCTTGATCTTGCGTTCCGACGTGCTCGCGCAAGCCGAGGGCGCGCGGCGTCCTGCGGCCGCCGCCGGACCGCCGCTTCCACCCATCCCTCCGGAAGCGACGCTGCGGCCGCTGCGGGGTCCGGCCGCGGCACTCGCGGCGTACATGGAGCAGAGCCTCTCGATCCCAACGGCGACGAGCTTTCGCAGCGTCGCCGTCGACGTGCTCGACGCGCGGCGCAAAGAACTCAACGGCGGTATTCGAGCCTCCGGCGGATCCGAGCGCATCTCGTTCACCCACATCATCGCCTACGCACTCGTCCGCGCGGCGCACGAACTTCCGTTCATCACCTATTCGTTCCGGCGCGATCAATCGGGCGCGCCCGGACGGCTCGAGCCGGGTGTCCATCTCGGCCTTGCCGTCGACACCGAACGCAAGGACGGAACGCGCTCACTCGTCGTGCCCGTGATTCGTGATGCCGACAGGCTTGACTTCAAGGGCTTCCGTGCGAAATATGAAGAGTTCGTTGCAAAGGCGCGCGACAATAAACTCGCCGCCGACGATCTCACCGGCGCGTCGTTCACACTCACCAATCCCGGAGGGATCGGCACCGTCGCATCGGTGCCGCGTTTGATGGCGGGTCAAGGTGCGATTGTAGCGACCGGTGCGATCGGGTATCCGCCGGGGTTCGCCGGTGCCAACGAACAGTCGCTGCGGCTGCTCGGCGTTTCGCGCGTCATGCAAATGACGAGCACGTACGATCATCGCGTCATCCAAGGCGCGGAGTCGGGCGAGTATCTCCGCCGCGTCGACGAGTTGCTTCAAGGACGCGAGGGGTTCTACGAAACGATCTTCTCGGCGCTGGGATTGCAAGCCGCGCCCGAGCCCCAGGTCGCAATCGCTTCCGTCGGGGCGAAGAGCTCGCCGCCCTCCGACGAAATGCTGCGGGCCGTCGCCGCCGGCATGGCGATCGTCTCGGCATACCGACGGCACGGGCACCTGGCCGCGCATCTCGATCCGCTCGGAACCGAGCCGGTCGGTGACTCGTCGCTCGAACCGCAGACGTATGGTTTGACGCCGGCGCTGCAGAGTGCGATTCCGGCGAGCGTTCTGCGCGTGAAGCTCCCCGGCAACACGCTGGCCGACGTGCTGCCGCGGCTGCGCGAGACCTACAGCTCGACGATCGCTTACGAGATCGAGCACATCTCCAATGCGAAGCAGCGCGTCTGGTTACGCGATTACATCGAGTCGGGACGCAACAAGATCAAAGAATCGCCGCAGCGCCAGATCGATTTCCTCGAACGGCTCACGCAGGTCGAAGCCTTCGATCAATACGTCCGCAAAACGTTTCTGGGACAGAAGACGTTCTCGGGTGAGGGACTCGACGTCATGGTGCCGATGCTCGAGGAGATGCTTGACATGCTCGCCGACGACGGCGTCGCCGAAGCCGTACTCGGAATGGCTCACCGCGGGCGGCTCAACGTCATCGCCCACGTCGTCAACCTTCCATACGAAGAGGTGATGACCGAGTTCGAGGCAGCGCAGTACCGAGGCAATCTCGGCGACGACGACGTCATGGGCGACGTAAAATACCATCACGGTGCGACCGGCACGTTCGCGACCGCGAAGGGCAAGACGATTGCGGTGACGCTCGCTCACAATCCCAGTCATCTCGAAGCGGTCGATCCCGTCGTCGAAGGGAGCACGCGTGCGCTGCAGACCGATCACTCGCACGGCGTTCCCGCGCTCGATCGCCGACGAGCCGTGCCGATCTTGATTCACGGCGACGCCGCGTTTACCGGGCAAGGAATCGTCTCCGAAGTCTTCAACATGCAGTCGCTGCCCGGCTACGACACCGGCGGCACGATTCACCTCATCGCGAATAACCAAATCGGATTTACTACCGATCCCGGCGACGCGCGTTCGACGCGCTATGCATCCGACCTGGCGAAAGGCTTCGACGTGCCGATCGTGCACGTGAACGCCGACGACGTCGACGCCTGCATCGCCGCGGTCCACCTGGTGATCGACTTCCGGCGCGCCTTCGATCGCGACGTGCTGATCGATCTCATCGGCTACCGTCGCTTCGGACATAACGAACAGGACGAACCGGCGTACACGCAGCCGCAGATGACCGAGCGGATCAAGAATCACCCGACCGTCCGCGAGCTTTTCGCGAACAAGCTCGTCAATCAGGGCGTGCTTACCGCGGAGCGGGCCCAAGCGATGGTCGATGAGGCGGTGGAACGCCTGCGCCAAGTCCGCCGTGCGGTCAAAGGTGCGTTGGCATCGCATATCGCGGGGCGAAAGATCTCGGGAAGCAACACCTTCGACGGAACGAAGCTCGCACCGGTCGAGCGCGCCGGACTGGTCGCGTGGAGCGAAGCACTCACGACGGTTCCGAAGGATTTTGCGCTCAACCGGAAGCTGCGCGCGCAGTTCGATCGCCGCGCCGCTACGCTCGCCGAAAAGGGCCTCGTCGATTGGGGAACCGCCGAATCGCTTGCGTTTGCATCCTTACTAACGACCGGAACTCCGATTCGGTTGACCGGTCAGGATACCGAACGGGGCACCTTCAGTCACCGCCAGGCGGTCTTTCACCCTTCGACTTCGCTCAGGGCAGGCTCCTCAATGGAAAGCCTGGGTCTCTGGATACCGCTCCAGCATCTCGCGGAGCATCAAGCCTCGTTCGAAATACGAAACAGCCCGCTCTCCGAGTACGCGTGCGTCGGTTTCGAATACGGCTATTCGACGAAAGAACCCGAGGCGCTCGTCTTATGGGAGGCGCAGTATGGCGACTTCGTCAACGGCGCGGAGATCGTCATCGACCAGTTCATCGCGGCGGGTCAGGCGAAGTGGGGTCAGACTTCGCGCCTCACCCTGCTGCTTCCGCATGGCTATGAAGGCGGCGGCCCCGAACATTCGAGCGCGCGCCTCGAGCGCTTTCTGCAACTCGTCGCTGAGGGAAACTTGCGCGTTGCGCTGCCGTCGGTCGCGAGCAACTACTATCACCTGCTGCGCATGCAGGCACGCTCTCCGATCGCAGTGCCACTCGTCGTCATGACGCCCAAATCGCTGCTGCGCGCCGACAGCGCGGCCGGAAGCCTCGACGAGATGGCTGCCGGAAGCTTCGCTCCGGTCATCGACGACCCGCGCGCTCTCGATCGCGATCGCATCGAGCGGTTGATTCTCTGCAGCGGAAAGATCTACCACGATCTCGTGACGCACGCCGCGTACGCCGCTTTGCAACGCACCGCCATCGCTCGGATCGAGCTGCTGGCACCGTTGCCGGTCGGCGAGATCAACCGCCTCATCGGTGGTTACCCGCGACTCAAAAAACTCGTGTGGGTTCAAGAAGAACCGAAGAACATGGGAGCGCGCGCTTTCGTCCGCCGGCGCCTGCTCGAAGGCAAGCGCGACGGTTTCGACATCGAGTATATCGGACGCGGTTATCGGGCGAGTCCGAGCGAAGGCTATGCCGGTCAGCATGCGGTCGAGCAAGAGCGCATTCTCGCGACCGCGTTGGCCGAATAAACCGCTCGACGTCATGCCTGAGGAGCCGCTCGTCGCGCCGCCATCGGGGCGACGCTCCCGCTTTCGCTATACCGCGAACATCCCGTCGAGCAGGTCGCCGATTCTCGCAGCATCGATGAAGAGCGCGCGCGTGTGTGGGCCGATGAAGCCGTGACGAACCATCGAATCGAAGAGCGCGAGCAGGGCGTCGTAATAACCGAACGGATTGAGCAGGCCGATCGGTTTGTCGTGGATGCGAAGCTCTCGCCAAGTGAGCACCTCGCAGAATTCGTCCATCGTGCCGAAGCCGCCGGGAAGGGCGACGAAGGCATCACTGAGATCGTCCATCAAGGCTTTGCGTTCGTGCATCGTCTCGACGAGGTGAAGCTGCGTCAGTCCTCGATGCGCGACCTCGGTGCGCGCGAGCGCGTGCGGAATCACGCCGATGACCTCGCCGCCCGCTTCGAGCGCCGCGTCGGCGACGATCTTCATCAATCCGATTCCGCCGCCGCCGTAGACGATGCCGTATCCCGCCGCAACGATCGCTCGAGCGGATTCGCGGGCGATGCTTGCAAAGGCCGGGTCGTTGCCGGTGTGAGAACCGCAAAAGACGCAGATTCGCTTCATTGCCGTGAGCTTGTCGCTGCGTCCGGCGGCGCCTGCACGTGAGGGTCTGGACGTGGGCCGCAATCGAGTTCGCGGTGCTCGCCGTGCTCGCGATCGTGCGCGCTAAGCTCTGGACCTACGGATCCGATACCGGAACCTTCGCGCAGATCGTGCACGACGCGTTCGGCGGTATGCGCAACGGGGTTGAAGCCGGCTCGCACTTTCGTTACCATTGGTCGCCATCGCTCGCGCTGCTGTGGCCGATCGTCGCCGCAACGCGCAGCGCGCTTTCGCTGCAACTCCTTCAAGCGGCCGCGACCGTGTGCTGCGCTCCGCTCGTCGCTTCCCTCGCGCGGCCGTACGCCGGCAGGCGGGTCGCCGCCGCGCTCGGACTCCTGACGCTGCTCTATCCACCGCTCCTCGCGCTCGGCTTCGACGAATTTCACGAGCTCGGACTCTTCACGCCGCTCGCACTTGCGCTCGTACTCTGCGCCGATCGCCGCCGATGGGTCGAGTTTGCGATCTGCGCGATTATTGCAATTGGACTGCGCGAGGACGTGGCCCTGACGCTCGTCTTTTTCGGCTTGGTGCTGGCCGGGATCGCGTGGCGCAATCGTGGGCGCGGCCGCGGACTGCTCGACGGGCGCGCGGTCGCGCCGCGCGCGCTCGCGATCGCGGGCGCGGGAGTCGCGGCCGGTGCGGCGGCGGCGCTCGCGCTCTATTACGGCGTGATTACGCCTCGGCTTGGGGGTTGGACTCCCACGCACTTTTACGTTTACTCATTTGCGAACGGTCCGATCGCACTCGCGCTCGCCCCCCTTGCGCATCCTCTGGAGTTTGCGCGCGCAATCTTTACTCTCGGACGGCTAACGTACGTACTCGAAGCCCTGGTGCCGCTGCTCTTTCTACCGCTGCGCTCGTGGTGGGGTTTGCTCGCCCTTCCGGGCGGCGCGGTCGTTTTGCTCGCGAACTCGGGATACGTCTGGCGGATGGGCGATCATTACGCCGCACTCTGGATTCCATGGTTGCTCGTCGCCACCGTCGCGAGCGTCGCCGCACTGGCGCGCCAACGCAGCGAGCGCGTTGCCGCGCGCGCCACCGCTTTGGCCGGCGCTCTCAGCGCGCTCTTCTTGATCGCCTTCGATCCCGCCCATCCGCTGCATTACCTGCACTCGTACTACGGCGATCTCGACGACGCGCGCCGCGCACTCGGTTGCGTGCCCAAGGACGCGTCGCTCTCGACGCACGACGAATGGTTCTCCGCGGTCGCCGCCCAGCGCCCGCGCGCGACGATCGATCGCGTGCGCGGCGTCGAGTATCTCGTCTACGCGCGCGATTATCCGAACGTCTGGTATCAGTCGCGCGTGCGCCCTGCGGTCGCTGCCGAAGTCGCGCGGGGCGAGTATCGCGTTCTCTGCCGATTTGGAAATGTTGCCGCGTATCGGGTCGTCGATGGGCGCTAACATTCCCGGTCCGAGCCGCTGGCAGACGCTGCGCGGTCTCTTGCCGGTGCCGTTCAAGCGCTTTCCGGACTTCTTGCGTTCGGTGACGCTCCGTTACGGAAACGTCGTCGCGTTCGCGCTCCCCTGGCGTTCCTACGTTTTCGTCAACGAGCCCGCACTGATCAAAGAAATCCTGGTCACGCAGCAGCACGCGTTTTCGAAGTCGCTCGGCACCCGCGTGCTGCGGCTGCTTCTCGGGGAAGGATTGCTCACGAGCGAGGACCCCCTCCATCGACGGATGCGCCGGATCGTTCAGCCGGCCTTCCATCGGGAACGGATCGCGGAGTACGCGCAAACAATGGAGCGCGACGCGATCGAGTTCGCGCAGCGAGTGGTCCTCGATCGACCATTCGACGCGCACCGGGCGATGACGGAGCTGACGCTGCGCATTGCGACCGAGACGCTCTTCGGCAGCGACGAGAGCGAGTCGTCGGCGGCCGTCGCCGATGCGCTGCGGCTCATGATGAACGAGTTTCCGGCAATGCTCACGCCGCTGGGCGCGCTACGGCAGCGTCTACCGCTGCGCAATACCCGCCGCTTCTGGCGAGCGCGAAGCATGCTCGACGCGATCATTTACGGGCTCATTGCTCGCCGCCGCCGTGACGGCAGCGATCGAAACGACGCGCTCTCGCTGCTCTTGGCCGCGTTCGATGCGGAGGCTGCGCCAGAACACGATCGGGAAGGTGGTCGAAGCGCGCAGGACGAGCAAGTGCGCGACGAAATCATGACGCTCTTTATGGCCGGTCACGAAACGACGGCGAATCTCCTGACGTGGACGCTTTATCTGCTCGCGCAGAATTCGGCGGTCGGCCGGCGCGCGGCCGCAGCTGCGCGTGAGGGCGACCGCCCCTATCTCGATCGCGTGCTCAAGGAGGTCTTACGGCTCTATCCGCCGGCCTGGATCGTGGGACGAGAGACCCTGCGCGACGTTACGCTCGGAGGCGAATCGTTCGTCCCGGCAGGGACGACCGTCTTTCTCGTGCCTCTCATCCTGCACCGTCGCGCGGAATATTTTCCCGACCCCGAGCGATTCGATCCCGACCGCTGGCTCGATGCCGATCCGCCGCCGTTTGCGTACGTTCCTTTCGGCGGCGGAGCGCGCCGGTGCATCGGCGAGGAGTTTGCGATGCGCGAAGCGGCGATCGTGCTCGAGGCGATTCTTCGCCGCCACGCTTTCACGCTCGTGCCGGGCGCACGCGTCGGCATCGCGCCGCTCGTCACGCTGCGTCCAGCCGGCCCGGTGATGATGCTCGCCACCCGGCGCGACGACTCGTAAGGCGGGCTACTCGATCGCGGAATCGATAGACGCCCGTCGTGGAACCGTCTGGGTTAGTGCTCGAACGCGGTGACGCTTTCGTCGGCGCCGGCCGGTTCGACGCGTCCGCCGAGATACTTACCGAGAAAAGCCTCGACCGCCGCGTTGAAGCGTTTGGTATTCTCGGGCCGGGCAAAGCCGTGGCCCTCATCGGGGAAGACGATGTATTCAACCGGCTCGTTATTCTTCCGCATTGCGGCGACGATCTGATCGCTTTCGCGCCGGTTTACCCGTGGATCGTTCGCGCCTTGTCCGATCAGCAGCGGCACCTTGATTTGATCGGCTTTAAAGAGTGGCGACTGCGAGTTCAAAAAGTCGGTCGTGTCGCCCATGCGCAAGGCGAACGTTGCGCGGATCGTCGACCAATAAGGCGGGATCGATTGCAGCAGCGTATTGAGGTTGGAGGGTCCGACGATGTCGACGCCGGCGACGAACGCGTCGGGTGAGTACGTGACGCCGGCGAGCACCGCGTAGCCGCCGTAGCTGCCGCCCATAATCGCAACCTTCGCGGGATCGGCGTAGCCTTGCGCGACCGCCCAGTTCTTGGCGTCGATCAGGTCCTGATGCATCGTGCCGGCCCACTGCCGGTTTCCGGCGTTGAGAAAGTTCTTGCCGTAGCCGGTCGAACCGCGAAAGTTTACCTGCAGCACCGCATAGCCGCGATTGGCGAGCCACTGTACGTAGCCGCTATACCCCCAGCTGTCGCGCGCCCACGGACCGCCATGCACGAAGAGGACCATCGGAAGATTCTTCGGTTCGATGCCGACCGGAAGCGTGAGATATCCGTGAATCGTGAGCCCGTCCGCGGCCTTATACGAAATCGGCTGCATCGAAGCGAGCTGATATTTTAAGAGTGCCGGACGCGAGACGAAGAGGAACGTGCCGCGTTTCGTCATCCGGTCGTAGGAGTAGTACGAGACCGGACCGTTATCGACTAGGTAGTCGACGATCAGGCGGCGTCCGTTTGCCGTGCTGCTGAGGAAGCCGATGTCGCCGGCGTGCAGCTTCGCAAGCGCCTCGAAGTCGCTCCGATAGGACGGATCGAGAACCTGCCACTCGGTGCGATCGCGTTGGAACGCAACCGCGGCGAGCTTACGCGTCTTTTCGTCGACGAGCGGCGCGCCGACGTCGTAGGTCGGATCCGAAGCGACGACCGAGTGCTGGTCGTTGCTCAAGTCGTAGCGGAGCAGCTGCGACGAGTTCGCGCCGACGCTCGACGAAACGTAGAGCGAACGGTTATTCGCGCTGAACGCGACCGGCGCGATTTGATCGTCCGGCGAGGCCTTCAGCAGGGTGTGCCAGGGCGCGGCTGCATTCGGTCGTACGAGAATCGCACTCGATCCGTCGGCATTATTCTGCAGCGCTCCCCGAACGACGAGATGGTTGTCCTCGGCCCAACCGCCGACCGTTCCCGGATTTTGGGTATCGAGCGTCGCGGTTCCGTTCTGCAGATCGACCCGGTAGACGTCGAAGACGTTGGGATCGCGCTTGTTCGAAGTGACCAGCATCTGGGTGGGATACCGAGGGTCGACCGCTTCGATGTCCGATCGCACTTTGTCGCCAAACGGGGTCAGGTCGCGGGTCGACTTGGTCGCGACGTCCGTCTGGTAGACGTGAAAGTTTTCGTTGCCGCCCTTGTCCTGCTCGTAGAGGACGTGCTTCGAATCGGGCTGCCAAACGACGTTGCGAATCGGTCGCGACGGATCGGTTGCGACGACGCGATCGTCGTTTTCTCCAATCGTCCGCACCCAGATCGAGAGCACGCCGTTCGCGGGCGCGAGATACGCAAGCGCTCTCCCGTCCGCCGAAATCGCCGGGCCGGCCTTCTCCGGGTTCCCGAAGAGAACCGAGCGCGGGATGAGCGTCGGAAGATCGGCTCGCGCGGCGGGCATTGCCGCGAACGCGAGCGTTGCGAGCAACGCCGCCGCGAGCGGGGTGCGAACTCTGGAAGTCAACATCGGGTGGACCTTTCTTTTGCTCTGAACGTTATGCTAAGACCAACTGCTGATCGCCGATCCCGGCCTGGCGGATCGCGTCGTGAATCATCTCGTCGGCGATCTCGCGCACGGCCCAGCGCGCTTGCACGTCGGGCGCGAGCTTGTCGATCGGATCGAAATAGACGAACGCCTTTCCGGGTTTGACGCTCGGCGCGGCATAGACGGCAATGCCGTTCGTGCGGTCGTAATATTCGTACGAGTGCACGTCGCGCTTGCCGCCGCCCCCCGGCGCGTCGCAAACGAACGTCGGCGTGTTGAAGCCCGCCGTGCTGCCGCGGACGAATTTCTCGGTGTCGGTGGCGGTCGCGATCGTCGTTCGCAGCTCCTCGACCCCCTTGACCATATCGTGCATGTAGACGTAATACGGATGAACGTTCACGTGACCGAGGCGTTTGACCAGGAGCTGCATGCGCTCGCGAGTATCGTTGACCCCGCGAATGAGCACGGACTGATTGCGGGTGAAGATGCCGCGTTCGAAGAGCACGCGCATCGCTTTCTCGGTGATCCACGTGATCTCTTCGGGAGCGTTGAAGTGCGTGTGGAGCACGACCTCTTTGCCGAGCGCGCGTCCGCGGTCGACGATTGCCGTGATCGCATCGAGCCACTCGGTGTGGGTCAGCAGTTTCATCGGCATGATCGCGGGGCCTTTGGTGGCGAAGCGCATCCGGCGCACGTGCGGAATGTCCAGCAGAGCGTTGCCGATGAGCTCGATGTTCTTCGGCGGAAGCTGATAGACGTCACCGCCGGAGATGACGATGTCCTCGAGCTCGGGCCGCTCCGATATGTAGTGGAAGGCATCTTGCCACTGCGTTGGCGTTTTCGCGAGTGCGACCTTATCGACGTTCTCCGTATCGGGGCCGATTGCGTAGCTGCGCGTGCAGAACCGGCAGTAGACCGGACAGACGTTGAGCGGTAAGAAGAGCGCTTTATCGACGTAACGATGGACGAGCCCGGGAACGGGGGAATCCTGCTGCTCGTGCAGCGAGTCGAGCACGAGACGCGGATGGTCGGGCAGCGAGGTCGACGCGAGGGGAATGAACTGGCGGCGAATCGGGTCGTCGACGGGGTCGTTCCAGTCGATCAGCGCGATTGCGTACGGCGAGACCCGCACGGCCATCGGCGCGCGCTGGAAACCCTCTTCGGCGTCGCGATAGAAATCCGTCGAGCAGACCTCGCGAATCGTCTGCAGCAGCTCTTCAGCGGTTTTCACCGACTTGCGCTGCTGCCAGAGATGATCGAGGAACGTCGCTTCGTCGACCTCCGCATACGCCGGAATGTGACGCCAAAACTCGCCCTGTTTGAGCCGCTTATACTCCAACTGGTCGGGTGGGACGGGCGGCTTGATATGGGCGTGGACTGCGGTTGTCATGGTACTCCTCGTTTTACTCCGTGGGGCCTGCCGCGCCGGGCGTGGTGCCGAAGGCGGTTTCGAAATATGCGTGGACGGCGGGATGGTCGCGCAGCGTCTGCAACGCGATCTGCGCGTGTCCTTTCGTGTAGCCGTTGCCGATCATCATGTTCACGTCGCGTCCGGCACCCTCTGCACCGAGCGCCGCGGCGGTGAACGACGTCGACATCGAAAAGAAGTAGACGGTGCCGCCCTCGCGAGCGCAGAGTATCGACGCCAGTTCGGTTCCCGGAACGTTGACGCAGTTGACGACGAGGTCGGCGAGAGCGGGAGCACCGGCGGCGATGCGTTCGCTGGTCGCGAGTGCCTTGCGCGCGTCGGCGACGATCAGCTCGTCGACGAGCCCCTCGCGCACGAGCAGCTGCGCGGCCGGCGTTGAAGCGTTCGGAACGAGTCCGAGGACTCGACCATTCGCACCGACGCGCGCTTTGGCCTGAGCGCACGACAGCAGCCCGCTCTTACCGTCGGCTCCGATGATTACGACCGTATCTCCCGGCGAACAGAGCTTGCGAACTTGCGCGGGCGCGCCCGCCACGTCGAGCACGGCGAGAGCGACGCCCTCTTCGATGTCGGCGGGCAGGCGAGCCCAGAGCGCGCTTTCGAAGAGAATCGCCTTTCCGCGGATCCGAATATGACCGGTCGCGACGTCGACGCTCTCGATGCGCTCGATGTGCAGCGGCGTCAGCGTCAACGAAACGAGCGATGCGATTCGATCTCCCGCTTGCAAATCGATGACCTCGCGCAGCGCGGCGCCGATCTCGAGAACGCGTCCCACGAACATGCCTCCGCTGCCGGTAACCGGGTTGTGCTGTTTTCCGCGCTCGTGGACGATTTCCAAGATTCGCTCGCCGATCCGGCCGGCGTCGAAGCCGCAAGCCTCGCCGAGTTGGCGGAAGGATGCCGAATCGATGTTGAGCGCCTCGACCTCGCAGAGCAGTTCGTTCGCTCCCGCTACCGGCGTGTTATCGATGCGCCACGCGTCTTGGGGCATCGCGCCGGCCGGCTCGAGAACGCGATGCGCACCCAATGGATGACCGGCGGAACGAAGTGCGGCACGCATCGCTATCGAACCGTGACCCCGCCGCGCTCGAACGGCATGCTCAACACGACCGTCGTGCGGGTGCGGGCCATGCCGGGTGTTGCTTTGAGGCGAGCGAGCAATTCGTCGAGGTGCTGCGTGGAACGCGTTACGACTTTGCAGAGAAACGTCTCCTCGCCGGCGACCGAATGCACCTCGCAGATCTCCGGCATCTCACTGAGGCGGCGCGTGAAATCGTCGTACTTGCAGTCGGGCGACGTGTAGCAGCTCACGAACGCCGTCAGATGGAGTCCGAGCCGTTCGGAATCGAGCTGTGCCGAATAGCCGCGGATGTATCCTCGCTGCTCGAGGCGCTTCACCCGGTCGTGGACCGCCGGGGCTTTGAGGCCGACGGCCGCGCCGAGCTCGGTAAAGGTCGAGCGCGCGTTGCGCTGCAACGCATCGAGAAGTTGAAGGTCGAGCTCGTCGAGCTCGTTGTTGATCATCACCATATTCGACATAGGAGGATTTTTGCCGAAGAATATTCGGCTTGTTAACAATAACACCATAAATCCATTCGGCGCAAGCCGCCTGGGATGGATTATTTTGTTTTTGAGCTTCATGCCCGCGTTTGCGGGGTGCGCGCGAGGCGCCCAGGCGCCGCCGGGAACGCTCCGCTTCGATCTCGCCGCCGACCCCCAAAACCTCAATCCCCTCTTTCTCGCTCCGGACGCCGCGTCGGTCGAGCAGCAGCTCGCCCGGCTGGCATTCGAGCCTTTCGTCGATCTGGATGCCCGGGGGCGGCCAATGCCGGTTCTGCTGCGCGAGATCCCCACGCGGGCGAACGGCGGTCTCTCGGCCGACGGACGCACCATTCACTATCGGCTCCGCCCGGGCGTGATGTGGAGCGACGGAGCTCCTGTGACCGCGCAGGACGTGCTCTTCACGCTGCACGCGATCCTCGATCCGCGCAATCCGGTCCGCTCGCACGAAGGATACGACTTGATCGATCGTGCGCAGGCCGACGGGGGGCTCGGCGTGGTCGTGCACCTCAGGCGTGCCTGGGCACCGGCCGTGATGACCTATTTTTCGGCGGGATTCTCGCCGCAGTTCGTTCTTCCGGCGCACGTGCTGCGCGCGCAGTTGCCGCTCGAGCGTGCCGCCTTCAACGCCGCCCCAAGCGTTGGCGACGGTCCCTACCGATTTATCTCCTGGACTCGCGGCGAGTCGTTACGATACGCTGCCAACTCGCGGTACTGGCGCGGCCGGCCGGCGATTGCGCAGCTCGACGTTCGCACCATCCCCGACCCGTCGACGAACTTGCTGCTGCTGCGATCCGGCGCGATCGACTGGAACCTGCTCGCGCCCGCGCAACTCGCCGTCGTTCGCGGGGACCCGCAGATTCGCTTCCTCACGGTGCCGACCGCCGTTGTCGCGGGTCTGGCATTCAATACCGCGCGCTCCCCGCTCGATGACGTTCGCGTACGCCGGGCAATCGCGATGTCGATCGATCGCGACGCGATTTCGCGAAAAATCACGCTCGGGTTCTATCCGGTCACCAACGTCATCCAGCCGCATTTTTCATGGGCCTACGATCCCTCGATTCGCGAGCCCGGATACGATCCGGCCGGCGCCGACCGGCTCTTCGACCGCGCCGGCTGGCCTCGCAGCTCCGACGGTATGCGCCGGCGCGGCACCGTTGCGCTGCATTTGACGTACGTGCAGTTTCCGGAGACCGCAACTGGCGTGCGAGTCGCGACCGCGGTCGCGGCGACGCTGCGCGACCGCGGCGTCGACGTCACCGTCAAGGGCGTGAGCAATGCGCAGCTCTTTCTTCCGCGCACCGGCGTCCTCGCGCGCGGCAACTTCGATATCGCGTACGTTCCATGGACGATGGGTGCCGATCCGGACGACTCGGCGGTACTCGATTGCGGTGCGCCCTCGAACTACATGCGTTGGTGCGATCGGGAGGTCGAGCGTCTCGAGCGCGCGGCGCTGGGCGCGACGGAGGATTCGCTGCGTAAGCGGCTCTACGGAGCGATCGGACGAATCGTCGCGCAACAGGTTCCGGTACTCTACCTTTTCAACGCCGATTACGTCTACGCGTACCGCGAACGTCTGCGCGGCTTCGCGCCGAACGCGTTCGTGCCGACGTGGAATGCATATCGCTGGCAATTGCACGCGCGTTCTTCGAGCGGGCGACCGAGCGTCGCAGCAAGGAATTCTGCCGGGTAGCATCCGAACGCTCGTTCCGGGATGGGCGCTCTTTCGACGGAAGCTTCGTGATCGAGTTCTTCTTGCGGCGGCCGCATTTTGCGGCGGTGCTCAGCTTCGTCGTGCTCCTCGCCGGTCTCATCACCATTCCCGCCCTTCCAATCGCGCAGTATCCGCAGATCTCGCCTCCGACCGTCACCGTGACGTCGCAATATCCCGGAGCGACCGCCGAGATGGTCATGCGTTCGGTGACGACCCCGCTCGAAATCAACATCAACGGGGCCGATGGTCTCCAATATATGCAGTCGTATTCGAGCGCCAACGGCACGAGCGTCGTCACCTGTACGTTCGCGCTCGGCACCGATCCGACGACCGACCAAACGAACGTGCAGCACGGCGTCGACCTCACGTTGGCGCAACTGCCGCAGGCCGTCCAGAATCAGGGCGTCAGCGTCCAAAAGAGCTCGGGGAACATCACGATCGCGGTCGCCATGCTCTCGACCAGCTCGGCGGTCTCCGACGTCGCGGTGAGCAACTACGCCGACCTCAACGTCATCGAAAACCTCAAGCGCGTTCCCGGCGTCGGCCAAGTCGAGGTGCTCGGCGACCGTACCTACGGTATGCGCATCTGGGTCGATCCGCACAAGCTCCAAGCGAACAACGTCTCGATCGACACCGTTCTCAACGTCATCAAGCAGAATAACGCCGATGTCGCGCCCGGAGCGATCGGCCAGCCGCCGACGACGGGCAACCAGCCGTTTCAAATTCCAATCTCGATCAACGGCCGTCTGCAAACTCCGGAGGAGTTCAAGCAGATCGTCGTCCAGGCGCAGCCAAACGGCGGATATCTGCGTCTCGGGGACGTCGCACAGGTCGAGCTCGGCGCCGAGAATTACATAACATCCGCGCGATACAACGGGGAGACGGCCGTCGTGCTGGCGATCGAAGGCGAGCCGACGGCAAACTCGCTGCAGATCTCCCAAAACGTTCGGGCGACCATGGCACGCATCGCCGAGACGATGCCGACGGGATACTCGTACAAGATTGCCTTCGATACGTCGGACTTCGTGCGCGCTTCGATCAAAGAGGTCGTCGTCACGCTTTTCATCGCGATCCTGCTCGTCGTGTTGGTGATCTTCATCTTCCTACAGAGCTGGCATAGCACGCTGATTCCGTCGATCACGATTCCGGTCTCGCTGATCGGCACGTTCGCCGCGATGAAGATGCTCGGTTTTTCGATCAACACGCTGACGCTCTTCGGTCTCACGCTCGCAACCGGTTTGGTGGTCGACGACGCAATCGTCGTGCTCGAAAACATCGTGCGTCACATCGTCGAGGACAAGACGAACTCGTTCCAGGCGACGGTTCGCGCGATGAAGGAAATCGGCGGAGCGGTTATGGCAACGTCGCTCGTGTTGATGTCGGTCTTCGTACCGGTCGCCTTCCTGCCGGGCACCACCGGACTGCTCTTCCAGCAGTTCGCGCTGACGATGGCCGCCTCGATCGGCATCTCGCTCTTTACCGCGATGACGCTCGCGCCGGTGCTGACCTACGAACTCGTTCACGGTGCCGAACCGACGACGAACCGATTTATGATGTGGTTCAACGACCGGCTTCACGCGCTGACCGCGTGGTACCAGGGCAGAGTGCCCGTGCTGATCCGGCATCAGAAGCTCATGATCGGAATTTTCTTGGGCGCGGTTCTGCTGCTCGGCGTCATGTTCAAGATTACGCCGACCGGCTTTCTTCCGAACGAAGACCAGAGTCTTCTCTACATCATCGTGACGCTGCCGATTCAATCGTCGATCGATCAGACGACCGCGATGGTGAACCGGCTCGAAAAGATGATGCTCAAGATGCCCCAGGTCGAAGCGGCGACGTCGGGCATCGGGTTCGGTTTTGCCAACAACAGCTCGAATCAGGCAACGATCTTTCTGCAGCTCAAGCCGCTCTCCGAACGGCACGGCGTGGAGAACTCGTCGCTCGCAGTGCAGTACGCTCTCTACCAGCAGTTTCTGAAGATTCCGAACCTCACGGCGATTCCGGCGAACCCGCCCGCGATTCCCGGACTCGGCTCGACCGGCGGCTTCGCAATCGAGGTCGAGGATATCAACAATCTCGGTTTACCGGCGCTCAACAAGGCCGGCAATACGATTCTCGCGCAAGCCCGGCAAGACCGGACGCTGGCGCAGGTTCGCTATCCTACGATCTTCACCGGATCGTATCTCACCACCGAGTTCGATCGCGCGAAGGCGCTCGCATTCGGCGTTACGCCCAGCGCCTTCTTCGATACGATGAACGGCACGACGGGCTCGACGTTCGTCAACTTCTTCGATTACGGAACGCGATCGTACCAAGTCGTATTGCAGGCGAAGGCGGGTCAGCGAACCGTTCCACAAGACCTGTCCCGAATCTACGTCGCGAATTCGGCGGGCGCCATGATGCCCGTCAGCCAGTTCCTCACGACGAAGATGGCGACGAATAACGTCGCGATCATGCGCTTTAACGAGTACAACGCGCTCGAAATCGACGGGAACCCGGGCGTCGGTGCGAGTTCGGGGCAGGCGCTGAGCGCGATTCAGAAGCACGTCACCGCGAATCTCCCCAAGGGCATGGGATATGAGTGGAGCGGAATCGCGCGCCAGCAGGTGCAGAGCGGTCCTCAAACGATTGCCGTTTTCGCAATGGGTTTGCTCTTCGTCTTCCTCGTGCTCGTTGCGCAGTACGAGAGCCTCTCGACCCCGTTCGTCATCATGCTTGCGGTACCGCTGGCGCTGCTTGGCGCGATCGGCGCGATCTATTTGCGAATGCTCTCCGAGCTGGCGAGTCAGATCGTCCATTCGATCATGGCCGGCCACATCGTGCCGCTTCCGATCACATCGTCGGACATCTACGCACAGATCGGTTACGTCATGCTCATCGGTCTCGCGGCGAAGAATGCCATCTTGATCGTCGAATTTGCCAACCAGCTTCGGGAGCAGGGTATGGCGCCGATCGACGCGGTTGCGCACGCTGCGGCGACGCGCCTGCGCCCGATCCTTATGACCTCGATCGCCTTCATCCTCGGGATCATCCCGCTCGCGTTTGCGCACGGCGACGGCGCGCAATCGCGCATCTCGCTCGGTACGGCCGTGCTCGGCGGCATGCTCGTTTCGACCATCATGAACTTGGCGATCGTGCCGGTGCTCTACATCGTCGTGATCGAGCTTACCGAACGCAAGAAGCGCAAACCCGGTCCGCCTCAGACGGGAGATCTCCCGCCGCCGCCGATCTCACCTCCCCCGCTGCCCGAAGGCGGGGCGCCCGCTACAACGCTTTAACGGCGGCCGTCAGCGCGTCGACGGATGCCTTCGCGTCGCCGAAGAGCATCGAGCAGTTCGGCATCTCGTAGAGCGGATTCTCGATCCCGGCGAAACCCGAGCGCATCGAGCGCTTGAGCACCACGACGTTCGCGGCTTTGTCGACGTCGAGAATCGGCATCCCGTAGATCGGCGACGACGCGACGGTGCGCGCCGCCGGATTGGTAACGTCGTTCGCGCCGACAACGAGCGCCACGTCGGCGGTCGGAAACTCGGAGTTCACATCCTCCATGTCGAGGAGCTGATTGTACGGGACGTTCGCTTCGGCGAGGAGCACGTTCATGTGTCCGGGCATGCGCCCGGCGACGGGATGGATCGCGTAGAGCACGCGGACGCCGTGCTTCTCGAGCTGATCGGCGAGAGCTTTGACGCTGTGCTGCGCTTGCGCGACCGCCATCCCGTATCCCGGAACGAAGATCACCTTCGATGCGTAGGCGAGCATGACGCCGACGTCGTCGGCGCTGGTGCTGCGGATTTGCTGCGGACCGCCGGAGGCCGAGGCAACCTCCGTACCGCCAGCGGCGCCGAAGGCGCCAAAGAGCACATTGGTCAGCGGGCGGTTCATCGCGCGGCTCATCGCGACGGTGAGAATCGTGCCGCTCGCTCCGACGAGCGCGCCGCAGATAATGAGCAGCGGCGAGTCGATCTCGAAGCCGGTGATCGCGACGGCGACGCCGGTAAACGAGTTGAGCAGCGAGATAACCACCGGCATATCGGCGCCGCCGATCGGCAAGACGAAGAGCACGCCGAGGAGCAGCGCGCCGAGGAGCAGCGCGACGAAGGCCCAGGCCGGCAACAGGCCGAGCGTCACGACGAACCAGACCGCCAACCCGACAATCGCAAGCAAGACGAGGAGGTTGACGACCTGCTGCCCGGGATAGGTGATCGGGCGTCCCGTCATCAGCTCTTGAAGTTTCAGGAATGCAACGATCGATCCGGCGAGGCTGATCGCACCGATGATTGCCGAGAGAACGAGCGAGACGGCGACCGCCGGATCGAGGCCCGAGCCTTGATCGATAAAGAACTGAACGGTCGATATCAGGGCCGCGGCGCCGCCGCCCGCGCCATTATAGAGCGCGACCATTTGCGGCATTGCCGTCATCTTCACTTTGAGGGCCGCATAGATCCCGACCACTCCGCCGATCGCGACGCCGACGGCGACGGCCCACCAGCCGACCGCGCCCGTCTGAACGAGGATCGAGACGAGCGCGATGATCATACCGACCATCGCGAACCGATTGCCGCGCCGTGCGGTCGCGGGCGAGTTGAGTTCGTGAAGTCCGTAGATGAAGAGCGCGACCGCTACCAAATCCGCGAGCGACGTTCCGATCGCGGTCGCGGTCACTTGCCGGGCTCCCGTCGCTTGAACATTTGGAGCATGCGCTCGGTGACGGCGAATCCGCCGAAGACGTTGATCGCGCCGAGCGTCACCGCCGCGATTGCGAGAATCGTGAGGCCCGTTGCCGCGCTCCCGGTCAAAAGACGCGCGACGATCACGATCGCGCCGGCGAGAACGATGCCGTGAATCGCGTTCGTCGCCGACATCAGCGGCGTGTGAAGCGTCGTCGGGACCTTGGAGATGACCTCGAAGCCGACGAAGACCGCGAGCAGCAGCACGGTGAGCAGCTCGATGTAATGAGCGGCATCCATCAGGAACCTCCTCCGGTGCGGACGGCACCATCGCGCGCGACGACCGCGCCCTTCGCGACGTCGTCGTCAGGATCGACGTTGAGCGTGCCCTCTTTGATCCACGGCGAGAGCAGCGCAAAAACGTTGCGCGAGTAGAGCCGGCTCGCGTCCGCCGGCATCGTTCCCGGCAAGTTCGTCGTGCCGACGATCGCTACACCGTTGGGTGAGGTGACGATCTCGTCGGCGACCGTGAGCGCACAGTTTCCGCCCGCCTCCGCGGCGAGATCGACGACGACGCTGCCGGGCTTCATCGCCGCGACGGCCGCTTCGCTGATGAGCACCGGGGCTTTTCGTCCCGGGACGAGGGCCGTGGTGATCACGACGTCGTTCGCACCGATCTGCTCGACCATCCACGCGCGCTGGCGTTCCTGCTGCTCGGGCGTCAGCTCCTTCGCATAGCCGCCCGTACCTTCGGCGTCGCCGCCCAGATCGAACTCGAGGAAGGTCGCACCGAGCGATTGCACTTGCTCCTTCACCACTGCGCGCACGTC
The DNA here is from genome assembly GCA_035695445.1 of Candidatus Cybelea sp. Classification (GTDB taxonomy): domain Bacteria; phylum Vulcanimicrobiota; class Vulcanimicrobiia; order Vulcanimicrobiales; family Vulcanimicrobiaceae; genus Cybelea. Next base: position 95,921 of record DASRSI010000004.1, read on the forward strand.
GTATCCGCTGACGACCGCGCCGAGCCGGCGTGCCGTCGCAATCGCTTGCAGTCCGGCAACGCCGGCACCGAGCACGAGCACCTTTGCCGGCGCGATCGTGCCGGCGGCAGTGGTGAGCATCGGAAAGAACTTCGGCAGTGCCGAAGCCGCTATGAGGACGGCTTTATATCCGGCGATGTTGCTCTGCGACGAGAGCGCATCCATCGATTGCGCGCGCGTGATGCGCGGAATCATCTCCATCGCGATCGCCGTGACGTTGGCCGCAGCGAGTCGCTCGACGTAGGCCGGATCGCCGAGCGGATTGAGAAACCCGACGACAACGCTGCCGGGGCGCATCGCGGCGAGTATCTCGTCGCTCGGCCGTCCGACGGTGACCACCGCGTCCGCGCCGGCGGCGAGCGTTGCCGGGTCGTCGGCGAACGTCGCGCCGGCACTCTCGTAGAGCGCGTCGGGGAAGGCTGCTGCCGCGCCTGCGCCGCGCTGCACGCGGACGCCGGCGCCGGACTTCACGAATCGCGCGACGGTTTCGGGTACGAGCGCGACCCGGCGCTCCTTTACCGCAGCCTCGCGAGGAACGGCAATAATCATACTCGGGGGCTTGTGATACGGCTCCGGTACGACCGCGCCCTCCGTTAATAGGGGCGCTACGCGATGGTTACGATGTTGCGAAGAATCCCGATTCGTTCGATCTCGACTTCGAGAAGGTCGCCGTCGGCGAGAAACTCGGGAGGATTGCGGGCGAAACCAACGCCTTCGGGCGTGCCGGTCGCAATGACGTCCCCGGGCAGAAGCGTCATGCCCCGGCTGAGCTCGGCGATGAGCCGCGGCACGGAGAAGATCATCTTCGCCGTGTTGCTGCGCTGCTTCTCGACGCCGTTGCGGCGGAAAAGCAGCTCGAGCGAGTTCGGATTCCCAGCCTCCTCGGGGGTGACGATCCACGGACCGATCGGGCAACTCCCGTCGAGGCTCTTTCCTTTGAACCATTGACCGTGCGCGCGCTGCAGGTCGCGGGCCGTCAGGTCGTTCAGTGCGGTGTAGCCGAAGACGACATTGAGCGCCTCGTCTTCGGCGACGTCTTTACACTCCGCGCCGATGACGACCGCGAGCTCGGCTTCGAAATCGTACTCCTGCGAGAGCGTCGCGCTGAAGTCGAGCCGTGCGCCGGGCGCGGCAATGGCGGTCGAAGCCTTGGTGAAGAAGGTCGGGACGCTGGGAAGCTTCAGCTCGCGTCCGAGCGCGCGAGCCCCTTCGGCCGCATGCTCGAGATAGTTCCGGCCGACGCAGAAAACGTTGCGCGCGGGGCGTACCGGCGCGTCGAGGGTGACCTGCGAGAGTGGAATCACATCGTCCGCGGAGTGCCAAGCGATGCGTTCGTGCGGCGCGAGTCCAATGTACTCCCGCAGCGTCGGGGACGAAATCGTGCGGATCATCTCGCCTTCGAGCACTCCCGGCCGCGTTCGTCCGTCCGCAAGCCGGTAGGTCAGAAACTTCAGCGGCTCCTCGGCGGCAGGGTTGCCGGCGGCGGCGGCTTTGGAGTTGGTTTGGGAGTCGGAGCGCCGCGAATTTGATTGAGCGACGGGAGTTTGTTGAACTTCTCCTGTTCTTTGCGCTCCGTCTCGGCGGCTGCGGCGGCCTGTTTCTTCTCCATTTCGACCATCACGTTGGCCGCGCCGGGGTCGTTCGCCCAGTTACCGCCTGCGGAGATGAGGGCGACGTGCCGCGTGACGTTTTGCGTCTTCGGGTTGTAATCGTAGATGACCCGATAGAGCCCGACTTGAGCGCTGCCGTCGGGTTTGCGGATCCACATCTGAAGGGCGTTGCCGTAGGTTTGAAAGTTGAACGAGGCGCGCTTCGACGGTTTCGTTGACTTCACGCGGACGACTTGGCCTTTCGCATTGACCTCGACGGTGACTTCGGTGTGCAGCGGAATGGTCGGCATTTGGATCACGACGCGCGTCGGAGCCGGCTTTGGCTTGGGCGTCGACGCCGCGAATGCAGGGGGCGCGGCGACGCCGAGCATCGCGAGCACGGTCAGCGTCGCGAGTGCGACCGAAGCATTCTTCATCGGCTAATTACGCGCGAGCACCGCGAAAGGATGACCGCAAGATCCGCAGGCAACGACAACCTGAAAGTGGGCCTTCTCGCGCACGCTTCGCGCATCGTCTGCGCCCTCTTCGAAGCCGCAGAATCGGCATCGAGTCGAGGTGGGCCGCTCGCCGGCCGCCTGTTCGTCCACGCTGCTGCGCTTTACGCGGGCCCCGCACTTCGACCTGCCGAAAGCAGCGCGAACGCATGCAGCTCGCTCGTCTCCTCGCCGTCGGTTTGATTGCCGTCGTCGTCAGCATCGCACCCGTTCGCGCCGAACGCCAAATCGTCGACCTTCATCGCTTGGATGCAAACTTTCAGCTCTTCGCGGCCGATTCGAGCGTGCCGTGGAAGCCGACTACGGTTCGCTTGGATACCTATTCGAGCGCACCGGTCGCTTTTTCCGTTTATGAAGTCGATCCCGCCGATGTGTTAACGGCCGGATCGAATTTCAGTCCGCGCGCGATCGTCGCATCCGGCCGGCGCCCGACGATTACCTTTACGTTCACGCCGCCGGGCGGATATCAATTCCAATCGAATGTCGTGAAGGTGCCACTCGGCTCGCGCGAAGGCTTTTTCGTCGTCGAGGCGCGTCGCGGGAGCGTCGGCGAGCAGGTTTGGATCAATCGCTCGCGCGTCGGATTGATCTCAAAGGAGACGCCGGGCGGATTGTTGTTGTACGGCGTCGATCTCGGAACCGGCGCGCCGGTCGCGCGCATGCGCGTGCAGCTCGTCGTCGATCGCAGCTTCGTCACCGAGATGACCGATCGGGACGGCCTGGTACGCTGGAGTCGTTCGCCGCGCCCGGTCTTCGCGCTCGCGCAATGGGCAAGCAGCTATGCATTTTTGAGCCTGCTGCCGCAGCCCCCGCTGCCGCAGACGATCGTCGGAGTGCGAACCGACTCGGCCGTCGTCCACGCCGGCGACACCGTGCGCGTTGCCGGCTTCGCGCGAACCCGCTCGCGCGGCATCATGCGTGCGAGCACCGGGAGCGCCGTTCTATCACTGCGCAACGGTGCGACGGCAGTGGCGCAGCAACGCGTACCGCTCGATGCCGCGGGCGCGTTTACAACCTCGTTCGTTCTGCCCGAAAATGCGGCCGCCGGCGAATACACGGTGCTCGCGCAGGCCGGCGGCGGCATCGGCGGCGCGACCGTCGACGTCGACGCGAACGCCGACGGCATATCGCTCGAGGTCAACTCCACGTGTAACGGTTCCTGCAATCCGCACGCCAACGTGCCGCTGCTGGTTCACTCATCTCGACCCGGCGTGACGGTGCGCGTCAGCGTCGTCCGCTCACCGCACGTGTACGCAGGCGAGGCCCCGGCGAGTGCGCCGTGGGCGACCAGCCCGTGGTTCTCCGGCAGCGTCGTCACCGGCGCAGACGGCAACGCGACCGTGGAGATTCCGCATCCGAACGACGAGTTCGGCTCGACCTATGGCGTCCGCGTCGAATCCGGCGGCGCCACGGCCGCGACCCGTGTAACGGTGCCGACGTCCGACGCTGCGCTTCGGTTAGAGGTCGATCGAACCGAGCAGAGCATCGGCACGCCGCTCGGTTTCGACGTCTACGCCAACACGCTCGACGGAAAGCCGCTCGCTGGTGCGACGGTGACGGTCGCGCTCGCACACGGTGCATCGCGCGCGCAACAGAGTCTCGCGCTCGACAACTCGGGCCACGCGCGAGGTACGTTCAGCGCACCCGACCTCGGGACGAATTTTTTGCTTGCATGGACCGATCGCGGCGGACGAGCGATTGACGCGGCGCAAGTGCAGATCGATCCGCAAGCCGCGGCGCCGGCCGACGAAGGAAGTCCAAACGTGCGGATCCGGCTCGATCGCAGCCTCTATCGCCCCGGCGACGAGATCGCCGTCGATGCCGAGGCGCTGGGAGCGCAAGGCGAAGCGTTGATCACCTTCGAGAGCGCGCTTGGCGTCGACCAGCGCGTCGTGCGGGTCGTGCAGGGTCATGCAGTCGCGCGCCTGCACGCGATCGACGCGGCCGGCGAGTTACGTGTCGGTGCCGCCTTCGTCCGCGACGGTTCTTTCGAATGGAACACCGAGCCGGTCACGCTTTCCGCACCGGGACGTCCCCACTCCGCGCAGCTGGCGATCGGCAATGAAGCGTTCGCGCCGGGCGCGGCGACGACAATTTCGTTCGACGGCGGCTCCCCCGTCTCGGGAACGTTCGTCGTTCGGATCAGTCGCGGCACGCCGTCAGGCAGCGCGCTCTTCCGATCGGCGCCGACGCTGCTTGCGATCGGCGTGAGCACGACGCAGAACAGCGCTCCCGAAACCACGACGTGGCATCCGTGGGTACGCTCGACGGGCGATCGCGCGCAAGCGCTCGGCTTCGTCCGTCGTACGCAGCCTCCGCCGGAGCTCTCGCTCGCCCAAGCCGAAACCGACGCCGTTTCCTGGGATGTCGCGCGCGCGTCGCACGGCAGCGTCGGAATCGAACTTCCGGCGCGGAGCGGCCGGTACGATCTCTCGGTACTCGGCATCGCCGACGACGGAAGCGTCATCGCAGGCTCCTCGACGGTCGTCGTCCGATGAGCGATTGAAGGTAGTCTCGATGGCGCTCATGCTGCTCGATACCTACGGGCTCGTCTATCGCGCGTTCTTCGCACTTCCCGGATTGACGACGAGTAAGGGCGTGCCGATCAATGCCGTCTACGGCTTTACGATGATGCTCAACAAGCTGATCGCCGATGAAAAGCCGGCGCATATTCTGGCTGCGTTCGATAAGGGCATGCCGGCCGAGCGTGTCGCGCTCTTTGCACAGTACAAAGCGCAACGGCGCGAAATGCCCGACGAACTACGCGGGCAGTTCGCGCTCGTGCGGCGCGTGCTCGATACGTACGGTATTCCGATCGTCGAGGTCGAGGGGCAAGAGGCCGACGACGTGATCGCGACGCTCGCGCGTCAAGCGGAGGAGGCGGGTGAAGAGACGATCGTCGTCACGGGCGATCTCGATCTCTTGCAAGTCGTCGACGAGCGCACCACGGTGCTTACCACGCGGCGCGGCATTACCGAACTCGGCCGTTACGATCCGGCCGCGGTTCGCGAACGCTTCGGACTCGAGCCGGCGCAGCTTCCGGATTATCGCGGCTTAAAGGGCGACCCGTCCGATAATCTTCCCGGCATCCCGGGGGTCGGCGAAAAAACGGCGAGCAAGCTGCTGCAAGCGGCGGGATCGCTCGACGCGCTCGTCGCCGATCCGTCGTTGGCCGGCAACCCGAAACTCCAAGCGCTGGTCGAGCAGTACGGCCAACAAGCCTGTCTCTGCCGCGCCGTCTCGATCGTGCGCCGCGATCTTCCGATCGCCGTCAATTGGGAGAGCAGCCGGTACGAGGCGCCCGCCGATCGCGATCTCTATCATCTCTACTCCGACCTCGAGTTCAAAACGTTGTTGGCGAAGCTGCAGCCGCCCTCGGATCTGCCGCTCTTCGAGTCGGGCGCGAAGCTCGAAGGTTCGTACCGCAGTTACGCGCATTCGGTCGATCCGCCGGAGTTCGCGCGCCTTGCGAGCGATCTGCTTGCGCTCGCAGAGCACGAGCAGGCTGTTTTTGCGATGCGTGGCGACGAGCTCGGCATCAGCACCCGCGCCGGCGAGGGATTGAGTTTCGCTCGCAGTGCGTTGGCACAAGCGGCCGTGCGCGACGCGCTCGAACGGCTGCTCGCGAGCGTGCCGGCCTCTGCCTACGACGCCAAACGTCTTCTGCACGCAATGCGTGAAGCGGGAATCGAGAACGTGCGGTTCGACGACGACGCCATGATCGCGGCGCATTTGCTCGATCCCTCGCGAGGCTTTGCCGATATCGAAGACGCCGCGGCGCAATTTCTCGGCGTCGAGCTCCAAAGCGACGCCGCCGCGCACGCGGATGCGGCGCTGCAACTGATCGCCAAGGCTCGCGAAGAGCTGCAGGCTCGCGATCAGCTGCGTCTCTACGCCGACCTCGAGGTTCCGCTCGCGCCGGTGCTCGCGAAGATGGAAGCGGCCGGTGTGACCATCGACGCTCGCGAGCTCGAGACCATTGGAACGGAGGTGGCTGCGGCCGCCGCGCGTCTACAAAGCCGCATCTACGATTTTGCGGGCGAAGAGTTCAACATCGGGTCGCCGCAACAACTCGGCAAGGTGCTCTTCGGGAAATTGGAGATTCCCGGAAGCAAAAAGACGAAGACCGGTTGGGCGACCGGCGTCGCGGTGCTCCAAGGCCTGGCGCGCGAGTATCCGATCTGTGCGCTGGTGCTGGAGTGGCGCGAGGTCACCAAGCTGCAGAATACCTACGTCGACGTGATTCCCGCGCTCGTCGATCCGCGCGACGGACGATTGCGTACCGAATTCAATCAGACGGCCACCGCGACGGGACGCCTTTCGTCGACGAATCCAAACTTACAGAACATCCCCGTTCGCGGCGAGCTCGGCCGGCGAATTCGCCGGGCTTTCGTCGCGCGCAGCGACGAGTACGTGCTGCTCGCCGCCGATTACAGCCAGATCGAGCTGCGCTTGATGGCTCACCTCTCGGGCGACCGCGCGCTGCGCACCGCCTTTGAAGAGGCGCAGGACATCCACGATTTCACCGCTCGCCAAATTTTCAGCGTCGCGCCGAACGATCTCGTCGATCCAAACCAGCGCCGTATGGCCAAGAGCGTCAACTTCGGGCTCTTCTACGGGATGTCGGATTTTGGTCTCGCGCAGCGATTGGAGATTAGCCGTGCCGAGGCCAAGGAGATTACCACCGCATATTTCGCGCGTTTTCCCGACGTGAGCGCGTACATTCGGCGGACGATCGAGGAAGGGCGCCGCACCGGTTACGTTTCCACGATCCTCGGACGGCGGCGATATATGCCGGGGCTCGTCTCCGGAAACTACATGCTGCGCGCGGCCGCCGAACGCGAGGCGACGAACGCGCCGCTGCAAGGCAGCGCCGCCGATTTGATGAAGCTCGCAATGGTGCAAATCGACCGGGCGCTGCAAGAATCGGGCCTCGACGCAACGATGCTCCTGCAGATCCACGACGAGCTCATCTTCGAAGTGCGCAAGAGCCGGCTCGCCGAGATCTCGACGCTCGTGCGCGAGCAGATGGAACGAGCGATCGAACTCTCCGTTCCGCTCGAAGTGACCCTCAAAGCGGGAAGGAACTGGTACGACGTCGAGGCGATCGACGCGGAGTCACTCGAACGTGTTTAAGAGCGCGTAGCGTTATGTCCCACTGGCTCTGCGCGCTCCTACTCGCGGCGACGCTGCCGACGGTCGTCGTGCACGCGCCGCGTGCCGACCTCACGCTGGAGGTCGCGCGCACCGATACCGAACGCGCGCGGGGTCTGATGGATCGCACGAGCGTACCGGAGCATACCGGAATGATCTTCGTCTTTGACGGCGACGACCCGGTCGACTTCTGGATGAAGGACACGCTCGTCTCACTCGACATGATTTTCGTCGCCGCCGACGGAACGGTGCGCCGCGTCTATGCCGACGTTCCGGTCTTGGGAGCGGGCGTCGACGACGGCGCGATTCCGCGCGAGAGCGGGCGAGCGAAGTACGTCATCGAGCTTCACGCCGGTGAGGCGGCGAATGACGGTGTCGCTGCGGGCGTCCGGCTCGATCTGCATTCCGTCCCGCCGTCCCAGTAAGCGTGCCCGAGCTTCCTGAAGTCGAGACGATCGTCCGCGGTCTGCGCGGAAAAATCGTCGGCCGCACGATCGAACACGCCGAGATCCGCCTTCCAAAAATCGCGCTCGCTCCGCCGCGCGTTCGGTTCGCCCGTGCGGTCGCCGGAGAACGCATCGCCGGCGTTCGCCGGCGCGGGAAGTACGCGATCCTCGAACTCGGTTCGGGACGAGCGCTGGTGACGAGCCTGCGGATGACCGGCCGCCTCGTCGTCGCCGCCGACGGCGCGGCCGAGCTGCCGGGAACGCACGTGGTGCTCCACTTTGCCGGAGGCGGGCGCCTGCGCTTTTCGGATGTCCGTACCTTCGGGCGGATGCGGCTCGTCGACCCCGGCGAACCCTGGGACCGCGAACTGGGCGTCGAACCCCTCTCCACAGGCTTTACACACGAAGCCTTTATCGGTATGCTGTCGGGGCGGACGACGCCGGTTAAGGCATTGCTCCTCGATCAACGGCGCATCGCAGGCATCGGCAACATCTATGCATGCGAAGCGCTGTGGGAAGCTCGGATCCGTCCGAGCCGGCCCTCACGGAGCTTGAGTAAACCGGCGATTTGCCGCTTACGTCGTGCCATCGTCGAGATTCTGCAACGCGCGGTCGATCTGCGCGGAACGAGTGTCGACGACTACGTAGACGCCGACGGACTGCAAGGTGGTTTCCAAAACAACCTCTCGGTCTACGGCAGAGACGGAAGGCCTTGCCCGCGCTGCGGCGCGCGCATCGTCCGAACCGTACTCTCGCAGCGAGGGACGTGGTGGTGCAGGCGCTGTCAACGATAAAAAAATACGAAAGTGGGAAAGTCACATCTCTACAACTGAAGTCGCCCCGGTTCACCACGAAGAAGATCAACTAGCGTTCGAGCAGCGCCTCTACGAAGAATCGCTCAAAGTTCTCGACGAGGGACAAGTGCTTACCGGCACGATCGTCCAGAAGGATAAGGACGAAGTACTCGTCGACGTCGGCGGCAAGTCCGAAGGCGTCCTTCCGTTCCGCGAGTTATCACTCGCGATCGATTCGAAATTGCTGCGCGTCGGCGATACGCTCGAGGTCATGGTCCACCGGATCGACGAGCTCGACGGAACGCTCTTTCTCTCGGAGCGGCGTGCGCGCGCACTTAAGACCTGGGAGAAAGTCATCGAGGCGCACGAGCGGGACGAGGTCATCGAAGCGACCGTTACGCAAGTAGTCAAGGGCGGAGTGCTCGTCGATCTCGGCATGCGCGGCTTCGTTCCGGCTTCGCAAATTCGCCGGCAGCCGGTCGGAAATCTCGACGAGCTCGTCGGCCAGCATCTGCGCCTGAAAGTCATCGACCTCGATCATAAGCGCCACCGCGTCGTGCTCTCGCAGCGGCTCGTTCTCGAAGAGGAGCTTCAAGCGAAGAAACAAGAGCTGCTCGACACGCTCGAGGTCGGGCAGATTCGCGAAGGCGTGGTCGTGCGCTTGGCTGATTTCGGCGCCTTCGTCGATCTCGGCGGCATCGACGGCCTGATTCACAATAGCGAACTCGCCTACGCGCGGATCAAGCATCCCTCGGAAGTCGTCAAAATCGGCGACGTCGTCCATGTCGAGATCATGAAGTTCGACCCGGATGCGAAGAAGGTCAGCCTCTCGCTCAAGCACGCGCTTCCCGATCCGTGGGATCAGTTCGCCGACCGGCTCTACGAGACGAACAAGCTCAACGCGCAGATCGTAAAGGTCACGCCGAACTATCTGCTCGTCGAAGTGATTCCGGGCATTCTCGCCATGGTACCCAAGGGCGAATTCGACGCCTCGGCTCAGTTCGGTGCCGGCCAGGAAGTCGAAGTCACGCTGCTCACCATCAATCACGCGACCCGTCGGATCACCGCTTCGATTCAGCACGTCGCCGACGTGCCGCCCGAAGAGATCGAGCAGTATGCGGCCGCCGAGGAGATTGGGATCGAGACCGCCGCGCCGGCGTCGACGGAGCCGCTCCCAGCCGAGTAACGTCTCGCCGTGCGCGTTGGCCTAACCGGCGGCATCGGAGCGGGGAAGAGCGCGGTCGCCGACGTCTTCGCGGGCCTCGGCGCGTTCGTCGTCGATACCGACGCGATCGCGCGCGAGGTCGTCGCTCCCAATAGCGACGGTCTCATGGAAATTGCCCGAGTCTGGCCCCACACGGTGCGTGATGGGATGCTCGACCGGGCCGCGCTCGCCGACATCGTCTTCGCCGACGCCTCGGCCCGCGAGCGCCTCAACGCACTGCTCCATCCGCACATCCGCCGTCTCGCGCTTGAACGCGAGGCCCGGGCCAAATCCGGGCAACTGATCGTGCACGTCGTGCCGCTCCTCTTCGAAACCGGCTACGACCGGCTCGTCGACCGGTCGGTCCTGGTGGCCGCGCCGCTCGAAGCCAGGGTCGCGCGGGTCGTGGAGCGCGATAAGCTCGACGAGGCACGGGTTCGCGCGCGAATGGCGGCGCAGATCGAGCCCGAGCAGGCCCGCGCGGCGGCCGACTATATTATCGAGAATGATGGCAACCTAGCGAACCTCCGCGAGCGAGCTCGAGCCGTCTATGAGGCGCTCGAAGCATCCTCAACGGCGATTTAACGCACGGTTGCCGAATTCTCAGGGAATCCTGAGTTTGCCGAGCGCTTGTATGGGATATAGATTATCTTGGACCTTTGAACTAGAGAGGACAATCGAATGGCACAAGAGACCGGTAATGGCGGAGGCATGAGCGTACGCGAGGCGGGTCGCCGCGGCGGCGAGCGTGTGAAGGCGAAATACGGCTCGGAATTTTACGAAGAGATCGGTCGTAAGGGCGGAGAGGCGACGAAAAGCAAGTATGGTCCGTCGTTTTACGAAGTGATCGGTCAAAAAGGCGGTCAACGTCCGAAGCGTAAGGCAACGGCCTCGTAACGTCCACCCAACTCAAATTGCATTAGGAGACCGATGGCTGAAAAGCACGATCATGCATCAAAGCGCGAAATGTCGGTGCGTGAGGCAGGGAAGAAAGGTGGCGACACCGTTCGCGATCGCTACGGTTCGACGTTTTACGAAGACATCGGTCGCAAAGGCGGGAAGGCGACCCGCGATCGCCACGGCGTAGAGTTCTACGAATCCATCGGCCAAAAAGGCGGCAAGGTCGTCAAAGAAAAGTACGGCTCGGATTTCTATGAAGAGATCGGGCACAAGGGCGGTCAGAAAGTGAAGAAACTGATCGCCGAAGCGAAGAAAAAACTCTCCGAAGAGAAGCCCTAGAAAGCTCTGATTTAGCGCCGCGCGTTGTCGCCTCGGGCCTCGTCTACCGTACGTAGCCTTCGGCCCTCGGCTCCTAGCGCTGCACCTACATCAGAGCTTTCCTTTTGTCATGGTGAGCGAAGCGCGCGTAGTCGAAGGGCTAAGCGTAGCGACCGCAGTACCTTGTCATCCTGAGCGTAGCGCGCGAAGCGCGCGTAGTCGAAGGGCTAAGCGTAGCGACCGCAGCACCTTGTCATCCTGAGCGTAGCGCGCGAAGCGCGCGTAGTCGAAGGGCGAACCACGAAGGCGCTCAGTGGGCGATGTTGACGCCGCCGTTCACTTTGCCGAGGTGGATGGTGTTGTCGTCGAAGTTGACACTGATGCCCTCGATTCTCAGCGTCTGATCGCCGGAGTGCACGTACGCCGGATGGATCATGCGCAGAACCTTTGCGTCATTCGTCCAGGTCACGAGATCGGTGTCGAACGAGCGATGCTGCGGGTCGTCAATGCGCTCGATGTGGACTTTGCCGACCGCGGTGAAATCGAGCGACTGAATGTTGAGCTGAACGTGCTTGGCCGATATTCGCAAGTACGGCTTGCCCTTGCGGAAGACGATTCCATTGCGAACGCCGTCGACGCTCCCGCTCAAGCCGTCCGGCGAGAGACGGGCATGGTCGTAGTCGAACGTCCACGACTTCGTGGCGATGTGGTTGTTCATCACGTGCCCGCCGCGCAGATCGATCGGGGCTTGATTCGGCGGTGGTGGCGCGTTGCCGCCGCCGGCGAGCACGACCTGCACGACGACGTAGATTCCAAGCGCGATCCCGGCGCCGACGGCAAGGCGCTTCCACAGAAGCGGCTTAATGCGCATCGGGCCACTCCGCGGGATCGGCCGGGAACGTTGTCGTTACGGGTATCAGAAGTCCCGCGTAGAGCACGCCCATCAGCAGCGCGACGGTCGTCGGGCCGATTCGCGAAAAGAACGTCACGACGCGGGGACCGACGCGTCCGGTAACGATGGACCGCGCTCCCAGGCGGCTGCGACGCTGCCACGTTCCGTCCGGCGCGATGATCCCACTAATTCCCGTTGCCGCCGCACGCACCACGTACGCTCCGGTCTCGATCGCGCGAAGCTGCGCGATCTGCGCGTGCATGTACGGTCCCGAGGTCTTGCCGAACCACGCATCGTCGGTGCTGATGACGAGGAGTTGCGCGCCGCGCCGCACTTGTTCGAATGCAAGATCGGCGAACGCGGATTCCCAGCAGATGAGCGGCGCGATGGGGAGCGCATCCGTTTTGTAAACGCCGTCGACTCTTCCGGGCGTCAAGCCGCCGTTGAGAGCGACGATATACGGAAGCCACGAGAGAAAGGAACGTCCGGGAAACCACTCCGCAAACGCGACGAGCTGCCGTTTGTCGTAGACCAAATATCCCGCGCGCGGCGAAAAGATGTAGAGCGCGTTATAGAGTCCATCCGGGCCGGCGGCGAGACTGCCGGCAACGATCGTCGCGCGTGACGTTTTCGCAAGATCGGAAAAGCGCTTGATGAGCGGGAAATCCGCGTCGAGCTCTGTGGTGATCACGGTCTCGGGCCAGACGATCAAGCGGGGATGTCCGGCACGCGCGGCTCGCGTCATCGTTGAGTACCGGCGCACGGCAAGATCTAGGCCCCGCCGATTCCATTTGAACGATTGCGCGATGTTGCCTTGGATCGCCGCAACGGGAATCGTCGGCGGCGGCAGACGCCGTGCCGGCCAGGCACTCCACGCCGCGAAGCCGAGTAGAGCGAAGGCGACGATGGTAACGGCGAATGGGCGCCAGGTGCGCCGGTGCAGCGCGTCGGCTGCGTATGCGCCGATCGCGCAGAGCACGAACGTGATCCCATATGTGCCGGCATAGGCCGCGATTGCGCGCAGCGGTGAATCGGCTTGCGTGTATCCCAGCTGATCGAACGGCGCGGCGAGCACGCCGATCGAGCGCAACCATTCGCAGATCGTAAACGCGGCCGCGGCGCCAAGCGGCGCGACGTTTGGTCGCATCTGCGCGTACGCGACCGCGGCGAGTGCACCGGCGAGTGCGAAAAACGGCGCTTCGAACATCGCCGGGCCGAGAGCGAGAAAGGGACCGAAAATGCCGATGTAGTGCCCGACCGTATGTCCGACCCACGCGAAATCGAGTGTGAAGAAAACTATGCCCGCAAACCAACCGAGGAGCGCAGCTCGTTTCCAGGAGGCACCTTGCCAAAGCCAGAACAGCGCAGCAGTGCCGAACGGCACGAGCCATGCCGCACCGATCTTTGGGAATGCCGCCGCCAACGCGATGGCCGCACCAGCGGCGAGGGCGGTATCGCGCAGTGGCACCGAGGAGACCATGATGCGAAGATTGAGTTTCGGTTTCGTAGTCGTGCTGATAACGGCGTTCATCGTTGCGGCGTGCGGTCGTCAGGTCACGCCAAACCCGGCGGGCTTAGGGCCCGGTGGCGCGCCTCCTGGATATTTTGCAATCTTCTTCAACGTTCAAGCGCCTTTCAACTTCAGCAACTACCAGTATATGGTCGTCCTAAACACGACCGGCGACGGTCAGACCCCCTCGACCGATACGATTCAGACGAACTGGGATGGATACTCCTGGGCGATCGTGGCTCGGGGAAACGGCGTTTCGACCAATGCGCAGCTCGTGCAGTTCGTTCGCAGCAATCAGAACCCACATGTTCCACCCGTGTGGCACGCGCTCGGTACGAACCCGCAGCAGTTCTCGTACAACCTCAACGCCGGCGGTCTCGGGACCGAATTCTCCATCCTCGCTCAAAAGGCGATTTTCAATTCGACTCCGTCGCCGAATCCCTCGCCGAGTGCCACTCCCTCAAACGTATGGACCTTCAACGCATTCACGACGGCGTCGAGTGCGTCGGGGGTTTGGCGATTCGCAGATTCGATGGGCGCCGGTGGTCCGGTCGATCCGCAATGGGTCTCACCGAAAATAAATATGCTAACCTGCTTCGATACCACGTTTTATGCGCTCGACACGCAGAACATCCCCGATCCCGCTTCGCAGATCGTAACCATCGAGATCGCGAACAATCCGGCGGCATCGCCCTGCTCCTCTGGCTCGACGGGCTCGTAGCCCGCAATGCATGAATCGCCGCTCGAATGCGCCCACGAGATCTGTAACTGCTCGGTCACGGGGCCCGTCGACGGCAGCGAGGTCTACTGCGGCAACTTCTGCCGCAACGCCGACGAGCAGGGCATCGAAAGCGAAACCTGCGCCTGCGGCCACCCCGAATGCGACACCCCATAATCCGATCGCGAGACGTACCGTTTCGGGTCGATCGCAATAGGGGCTTTTAGAAGTTGAATGTGGTTGGGATGACTTGCTGGGGTTGGCCGATGTTGAAGACCGCCGTTTGTGAGGGGAAGGCGAGCAAATTGAGGCCGACGTTGACCGCCTGCTGCGCTTCGTTATAGAGCACCATCAACTGGTAACAGTTGCCGATCGTGCGGGTGTAGTAGATGATCTTGTCGGAGAAGAACTGTCCAAGTCCGAGCGACGGCCGCCAGTTGACGTTCGTGACGAACTGCAGCGATGCATCGCGGCCGAAGGGCGTCGAGAGCTGCAGGTTCGTCGTCTCGAAGCCCATACCGGGGCCGGGAATGAACGAGCCGCTCAATAAAACGACCGATCGTGGCGACGGCCGCGCCGATAACTGATAGCTGAGCGGCTGCGAGATCCCGTCGAAATTCGTCGTCCATCCGACCGAAAGCGCGTAGACGTCGTCGTTGAACAGCCGAACCAAATCCTGTGCGTTCTTCGTGTTCATCGTCGGCTGCTGGTCGAGATACTGAAACGGCACGAGCGCCGGACCGTTGTAGTTCGCTTCGTTATAGGTGATCGTATTGACGATGTGCCGGCTGATCGGCGTCGTAAGGCTCAAGTCTTGCTGAACGGCGGCCTTGAGGTCGCCGGTACCGTACGCGTACTGATCGACCGTCACGGTACCTTGAAAGTCGCTGCCGAGCACCTTCGCTTCGATCGGGCCGGCAACGAGATTGGCGTCACCGCGCCAGGTAGCGAGCGCCACCGGCTGACCGTCACCGGCCGGGTTGCTATACTCCCCGATCGTTAAGTCGGCAGAGAGCGGAATAATGAAATGCTGAAAAAAGCTGCTTGGCCGTACTTCGAACTCCGGAATCTTGTTGATTCCAACTGCCTCCTGTGAGTAGATTTTGTCCCACTCCATCTGGTAATCGGCGCCGGACGTCGTGTACTGGAGGAGATAATCGAACTCGGATTGGTTGCTGAACTCGTTGACGCCGCCGAAGCTCGCGCTGCTATTGCTGACGTCGTAGGTGATCGTTTGATTGAGATTTTCGTTGAATTGACGGGTGTCGGTAAAACTAAAGCTGTCGCTGCTCGACTGACCGCCGACCGACGTATGCGTATAGCTGTAGTTTTGTGAGGTTTGCGCCGTTTGGTGAACGATCGCCTCGCTTAGCGACTCGTTCGGCGGAATGCTGATGAGCGGTCCGTAGTTCGACTGATACGAGAACTGAAAGTTGCTGCGCAGGTGCTCGGAGATATTCTCCTGTTCGGCCAATGCGGCATTCGTCTGACGGCCGCCGGCTAGGCGGTTGTTGATCGTATACACGTTGATGCTCGCGCTCCGGCGGCCTTTTTTGCTGGAGTAAAAGCCGACGTAGCCGAGCCCTAATCCCTCGAGCGTGTAATAGTTGACGATGTAGTAGCCGTAGTAATATTGGTCCTTACCGAACGGAATCTGGATCTTGATCCAGGCACCCTCGTATGAGTCGTAGCCGACCTCCGGGAACCAGTGCTGGCGTCCGCGCTGATTCTCGAGGCTGCGCAGCGGAATAACCAGGAGCGGAAGGTAGAAGACCGCCGCCGCCCCGAGCCAGAGCACGGCCTTATGAACGACGATCTTATCGCCGGGAACGACCTCCATATCCTTACCGGTAATGTGGTATCCGCCGCGCGGATTTTCGCAGGTCGTAATGTACGGATTCATGCCGTGGGCGGTTCCATCCGGGTCGGTATGCAGGTCGTTGGCAGAAAAGTGAATTAGCCCGCGCTGAACTCCTTCGTCGCTCGCGCCCCTCCCGTTCTCCAGCTTCGCGGTTTGCGCCACGGTGTCGAAGTCGATCTCGTCGGCGGCGAGTACCGAGTTGTGCTCGTGATTGATCAAAAACGGATTTCCGGTGATCGTAATCGTCCGGACGCCATCGAAATGCGCGTGCTCGCCGACGATCTCTTCGTCGCCGTAGTAAATGTGAACGTTGCCGATTGCATCACTCGGTTGGCCGCGCGCCCGGTTCCCGGTCCATTTGTCGGAGATGACCGCAATGTAGCCTGGAGCGAGCGTCGGAGCGCCGGTCGGCGCGGCGGTGGGCTCCGGCGTGGCCTGACCGGCCGGTGGTATCGGCGGCGGCGTCTCCCCGCCCCGCACCAAGAAGATCGGTCCCATTGAGGCGGTGGGCGCGACCGTCCCGGTCGGAATCGGCGGCGGCCCAACCCCGGGCGATTCGCCGGGTGCCGGCGGCGGCGTTCGGTAGATCGTGTAGGTGCCGTTTCCAACGCCGCCCGGCGGATTGGGTAATCCGGGCGTGGGAACCGGCAGCGGCGTTGGATTCGCCGTCGCTTGGGCGACCGTTTGCGAATCGTCGCGATAATGCAGCGCGCAGCTCTGCTTGTTGAAGAGCGATAGCGCGAGTTGCTGCTGATCTTCGGCTGCGGCCGGAGCGAAACCCGGAAGGGCTGCGCTAACCGAGGCAGCGAGGGCCGCAATCGCGGCGATACCGCAACGTACTCGATTGCCCAAGGACACGCGCTAGCGCTCTTCCAGCCAAAGAAGAACCGCGCCCGCGATTCCAATGATAACGTTCGGCAGCCACGCAGCGACGTACGGATTCATCGCGCCGTTCCGTCCGAAGGCCGATGCCGCCGATACCATAAGGTAATACGCGAAGAAAGCAATGATGGAGAGTGCGATGCCGAGCATGCGGCCGCGCTTGCCGAAGCGCAGTGCGAGCGGTACCGCCACGAGCACACCGATGATGCACGAGAAAGGCCATGCCAGCTTATCGGCAAGGTTGATCTGCAGGTTGCCCATGGCCGTGCCCCCGATGCCCTGCGACTGCAGCGCGTTGACTTGGGTGCGCAGCGACTTGCTGCTCATCGTCCACGGGTCGTTATTGACTTGACTGACGAACTGCGACGCCGTCTCGCCGAGCGGAAGGCCGATCGTGACGTTCTTGACGTGCTGCTGGTTGGTGACGAACCCATCGTCGTTATAGCGAGTGTCGATGACGTCGTGCAGCACGAGGCTGGGCCCCGCAACCGTGGCCGTCTTCGATTGGAGCGTCTCGTTCCAGGGACCGAATTTTGCCGGCTTGAAAATCTGTACGTCCATCATCGTGCGGTTGTCCGGCCCGACCTGCCCGACGTAAAACGTATTTCCGGTATCGGGATCCTTACGGAAGAATTGCGGTTCGACCGGAAGCGCGTCGGTGTGATAGATGATTTGATAGAACGTGCGCGTGGAGAGCTCGACGGATGCCGGAGCGACCCACTCGTTCATGCAGTAAGCGATCGCAAACATCACGACGCCGAAGAGCAGCGGCGCGAGTGCAATGCGCATCACCGCGATTCCGGCCGTTCGCATTGCGGTGACCTCGTTGTCACCCATCACTCGCCCCATCGCCAGCAGCCCGGCGAAGAGACACCCGAAAGGAAAGGCCATCGGAATGGCTTGCGGGATTCGGAAAATGACAAACCGCAGAACGAGAAAGAACGGCGCGTGCTGGTTGATGATGTAGTCGGCTGCGAGGAAGAAAATATTGAGCGCCCAGAAGAGCAGAAACGCGCCGAACGCAAAAAAGAACGGCACGGCCATTTCGCGCAGCAGATAGCCGTCGAGAATCGGCAGTCGCAAGAGTGTCGAACGCACGCGCGGTAGCGGTTGCTGGTACGTCAGCGTCGCCATCAGCGGCCGCGCTTCAGTAGTTGCGGTACGCGTTGAGCACGCGCGCGACGTACGCGCGCGTCTCCGGATACGGTGGTACGCCGTGATAGCGGTCGACCGCCCCCGGGCCCGCGTTGTAGGCCGCCACCGCAAGCGTCACGTTGTTGTGATAGCGGTGAAGGAGCGAGTGCAGGAAACTGGTCCCACACGAAACGTTCTCGGTCGGGTCGAACGGGTTGGCGATTCCGCAGCCGGCCGAGGTACCCGGCATCAGCTGCATCAGCCCCTGCGCGCCGGCCACGCTGATGGCCGAGGGGTTGCCCGCCGATTCCGCCATCAGGACGGCGCGCACCAGCCCGGCAGGAACGCCATTCGCCTGGGAAGCGCCCGTCACGAGCGTATCGAGCGTCATTGGATCGAGCGAGCGGGAAGCATACGGCAGATACCCGCCGCTGCAACCGCAGAGGAGTGCGACCAGACCACAGATTCCCACCAATCGACTCATCGCAGGGGCGCCTTTCTTCCCCGCCGGGGGCAGGGCCTGGCAGGCAGGCCATGGCTACTTCGCAACTTTCCGATGGTTTTGGCCCTCGGGCATCTTTAGAGTCATACACATGTTAGAAAAGCATCTCAACGCCGACCTCATACGCGACGTCTGCCGGTACGTCGAGGATCATAGCGAAGAAGCCTTGACGCTCGCTGAGCTTGCTGCGCGCGCCTCCATGAGCCGATTCCATTTTGCCCGCACGTTCAAGCGCGTCGTCGGCATCACGCCCAAGCAGTATGTAGCGACGGTTCGCCTGCGAAGACTCAAGAACGATTTGGGGCGCGCTCAACCGATCGATGCGGCTGCGCACGACGCGGGCTACGGATCGACGAGCCGCGTCTACGAGAACGCGGCTTCGAACCTCGGCATGACCCCGCGGCAATATCGGCGCGGCGGCGAAGGCGTCACGATCTCGCACGCGTCGTTTTCGACGCCGCTTGGCATCATGACGATCGGCGCCACGGATCGCGGAATCTGTTTCGTCGGATTCGGCGAGACGAGCGACGAGCCGCTCGCGCAGCTGCGCCGCGAATATGACCGGGCGAGCATCGAAGCGATGCGCGAACCATACCATCCGCACTTTCGTCTTTGGGTCGATGCGATTGCGCGCTATCTCGCCGGTGCGGGGCCCTCGCTCGATTTACCGCTCGACATTCGCGCGACCGCGTTTCAGATGCGCGTGTGGAAGTATCTGCAGACGATTGCGCCGGGCGACGTGGAGTCATATGCGGAGGTCGCTGCGGCGATCGGTGAGCCGAAAGCGGCGCGCGCCGTTGCGCAGGCTTGCGCGCGCAATCCCGCGGCGCTGCTGATACCATGCCATCGTGTAATTCGCGGCACGGGAGAACTCGGCGGATACCGCTGGGGTCTCGCGCGCAAACGCGGACTGATCGAAATCGAACGCGCGGCCGCGGCTTCGAAGGAACCCTCAGGCATCTGAGTTCCTCGGCGCGCTCCGAGCCCGAGTGCTCCTGCGAGCAGATCGAAGCCCGGGCATCTCCAACGCTCCCGTTAGCACTCTATCCAAGAGAGTGACAACGGCGAAAAGGCGCCCTTTTATGTGACTTCCAAAAGACTTTGCTGACAGAAGGCATGTAATGACGCTCAAACCCACACTACCCAATTCAAGTGATGATAGGAGTCAGTGCTGTCAAGCCGGAAATTCCAGAAGTCTTGAACGACAGCTATACGGCGAACCGCTGGTGAGCGCTCGAGCCATCCGGGCGAGCCGATGGAGCGTCACTGGTCTACTACCGAGCCGGAAGACCGGTCGTATGACGCCCTTCGAGTCGACCCTTGAGCGAGATTTTGCGACGCTCCTCGAGTTTAGCCCGGAGGTCGCATCGTATGAGTCTCAGCCACTGCGGCTACCCTTTGAGGCCGCCAGCGGCCGCCGGACCGTAGGCTACCCCGATTTTCTGGTCAAATTCCATCCAGGATACGGTCCCTCAATGCTGGTCGATACGAAGTTCAGGACTGAGATCCGGAAGCGTTGGAGGGCCTTAAAACCTCGATTTAAGGCCGCTATGAAATTGGCCCGAGAGCGTGGATGGATCTATCGGATTCGGACAGAGAGAAATATTCGCACGACCTACCTAAGGAACGCTCGCTTTCTGTTGCCATATTTGAGGTGCGCTCCAGATCCGGCCCATGAAGAAATCCTGATGGAACGACTTAACGGCCTCGGGGTGACCACCGTCGCTGAGCTTCTCCACGCCTGCGCACCGGATGAATGGAGTGGCGCCATTCTGATACCGACGCTGTGGTGCTTGGTTGGCCGCCGTAATATTGCTACTACCCTGGACGAACCAATCGGTCTGAAGTCCGTTATTTGGGACCCCCCTGTGCTGTGATCCGAGCTAGACCGACGTTATCTATTGAACCGGGCGTAGAAGTCGTCGCCCACGGTCGGCGCCTCGTGATCACTCAGCGACTTGACATCGACCTCGTCCTAGCACGCGACCTTGATACCGGCTTGGTGGAGTCCGTCCCCGTCACGGAGCTCGCGCCTTATCGAGAAGACGACGGCGATTACGCATCGGCACCCGAGCTGTCGACGATTGACGACAAGGACTGGGATACGGCGCGGAGGCGCCACAAGCTTATCGAGCCTTTTCTCGAGCGTTCGAGACCTCCCGCATCCGAAATCTATGCCGCGGCCCAGGCGTTTGGAATTGAGGGCTCGACGATGTACCGCTGGATACGGCTCTACCGAGCAAGCGGCTTGCTCGCATCGCTCCTTCCGAATCGATCGACCGGCGGCGCCGGGAAGTCCCGCCTGCCAAAGGACGCTGAAGAACTCCTCAAGCACGCCATCGATTACTACTATCTTTCAAAACAGCAGCCAACTGTTAGCGCGACCGCCAACGAGGTCGCCCGCCTCTGCCGTGAGGCTGGGACGCAGGTTCCGCATCCTAACACGGTACGCGCGCGAATTCGGCAGTTGACGGAAAAGGACCGCTTAACAAGACGGGCCCACCGGAAAAAAGCGATCGACGACTTCGAACCCTGTCCGGATCAGTTCGACGCGGGGGCCACGCCATTGTCGGTCGTGCAGATTGACCACACCTTGCTGGACCTTATCCTCGTCGACGAGGAATATCGAGAACCCATCGGCCGTCCATGGCTTACTATTGCGATCGACGTCTACAGCCGAATGGTGACCGGCTTCGTAATCTCCCTGGATGCGCCTGGCGCAAGCAACGTCGGTCTTTGCATGACACACGCTATTTTGCCAAAGGAAACGTGGCTGGCCGCCCGCGGAGTCACCAACAAGTGGCCTATTTGGGGGTTTCCTGCAACGTTGCATGCCGACAACGCCAAGGAATTCCGTGGCGACATGCTCCGGCGCGCCTGCGAACAATACGGGATCGAGCTAAACTTCAGAGTCCTTAAGCGACCGCGCTACGGCGCCTACATCGAGCGGCTGATGGGAACCTTGTCGACGAAATTGCGCGAACTTCCAGGTGCGACATTCTCTTCGCCGGCGGAGCGCGGCGAATATAACTCGGATCGAAATGCAGCAATGACCTTGGTGGAGTTCGAACGCTATTTTGCTGAGTACATAACGGGCGTTTATCACCAACAGCTGCATTCGGGCATTGGAACCTCACCGCTTCAACGTTGGCGCGATACCGTCTTAGGAACCAAAAATACTCCACCCGCCGGCATTCCACCGAAGCCCGTTGACGAAAATCGCCTCAGGCTCGATTTTCTGCCGACCGTTCAGCGCAGCATCCAAGACTACGGAGTCGAAGTCGACCACATCTTTTATTGGAGCGATGTCTTCCGAGCCCATATCGGACAACGTTCGCGTAATGGACCGTGTCAGTTTGTGTTTCGGCGGGACCCGCGAGACATCAGTGCTATCTACTTCTTCGATCCTGGCATCAAAGAGTACGCAACTATTCCATACAAGGAGCCAGCACATCCGGCGATAAGTCTCTGGGAGCTGCGAGCGATTGTGAAACGCCTAAAAGCCGAAGGCCGTGCAGCAATCGATGAAAACGCAATATTCGAAGCGCAAGAACGGCTGCGCCGCCAGCAGAGAGAGTCGCAGGCTCTTACGAAGCGCCAGCGTCGAGAAACGGAAAAACAAAAGGCAAACGAACGCCGAGAACGCGTTAGCGATAAGGCACCGGTTCAAGCTGTGGGTGACTTGACAGTGCTCGAAACCATCGAACCTTACGAGGTCTTTGATGTTTGATGCCACTGCGATTGCAACTCGCCGAAGAGAACTCAACAAGCTTCGCGGATCGCGTTTTATCAATTACGCCATCGCCGAGAATATTGTAGCGCAACTCGAAGATCTCATGACGTTGCCTCAAGTGCACCGCATGCCGAACCTTCTGATCTATAGGCGACACCAATAACGGCAAGTCAATGATCGTAAATCGGTTTGTCAATAATCACAAACCACCTGAACAGGTCCGCGGAGAGCCACCGATCATGCCCGTAGTGCTTGTCCAGGCTCCGGATGGTCCAGACGAACGGAAGTTTTATGGCAACATATTAACAACAATCTACGAGCCGATTAGGGGAAGCGCGCGCGTCGACCGTCAACAACGCGACGTAATTACCCTACTGCGAGGCGTCAGCGCAAGAATATTGATTATTGACGACATCCATAATATCTTAGCTGGCGCAAGTATAAAGCAGCAGCAGTTCCGCAACCTCATAAGATATCTTGGTAATGAACTAAGAATTCCCATTGTTGGCGTAGGGACCACTGACGCGTACTTCGCCATACGATATGACAAGCAATTGGAGAATCGATTTGATGTCGCCCTTGTGCCGAACTGGAAGATGAGCGCGGATTACTTACGTCTACTAACCAGTATGGAACGTGAATTGGGCTTAAGAAAGCCGTCAAACCTTGCAGAGCCACACTTGGCGCAACTGACACTTGCACGCTGCGAGGGCACGATAGGCGAGCTTGCTCGGCTCCTCGTGGCAGCAGCAGCGCTCGCCATTGAAACCGAATCAGAGCAAATCACTGATACCATTCTGAGGCGTTGTAATTACATCGAGCCTTCGAAACGTGGGCGCGCCGCTCAGGAGTAGTGGCGTTTGCGGTACTATATATTTTGGTGATTATCCCCGCACCGAACGGAACGAGATATCTGCAAGCCAAAACAGAATCGCCCCAATTCTGCGGGGGTGCCCGTGCGGATTCAGCCGCCCCACGTCTTACCCGGCATTACGATGCCTGAGACCGCGCAACTAAATCCAAACGGGCGAGCCGACGCGCGACCCGTAACAGGGCACTCGGCGGCTAACGGGCGGTTTGCGGTTCAAGTCCAGTTTTCCGCGTTCCCAAGTCGGCTAGATCGGGACGCCGACTTTGCGTCCGCACGCCGCTCGAACAGCGAACGGCGCTATATGGGCCCTAGGAAACGGGCTCTTTCGTCTTTTTGCCTAAGCCGTTAATACGGGCCTTAAGGTCTCGGATTAACCAGCCGATGTAGTAGACGGCGTCGCGAGGCTCGGGGTCGATATACTCGATACGAGAAGGTTCTGCCGAAAACGACTCCTCCGCCATCCGCTTGTATGCTCCAACCGTCTTGATTCGTTCACCGGTGAGCATCGCTGAATTCCCCTTTCCGTGGCTTGAATATTCTGCTGCCAATTATCAGCGCCTGGCCTGGGATCAGCGTGAGGGAATTGATGCCCCACGCCGCCGTGCGCCTTCTGTCGCAGATATCGTAGTACTCTACTGATTCGGTTACAACCTCATAAGCCGCAAGGTTTCCCACGTTCAGGACTATACCCGGTTTAAAGTGATGGGGATAGACGATAGATGCCAGCGCCGCGCGCCGGAATACGTGAGGGTGAGGCGGCCTACCATTTGTTGACCCGAACTTCAAGGCAATTGAGACTTTGACCCGCCCTGCGACGGCGCTCGGTTCGCTCCTGGAGTTGACTATCCTGAGATAGATCGGCGTAAACGCTCCCGCTTGGACGTAGGGCCCGAGCTGAGGATCGGCCGCGTCTTCGGCCTGAAAACCTGGATCGTAAGGAGGTACCGGTCCGGGCGGAGCCTCGGTCATCAAGTCTACATTCAAAACCGGACCCTTGAGGGCGAGTGCGAAGTTCGTGACCCTAGTCAGGTTCCGTGTGGCCCAAAAGACGGCTATGGTTGCGAGCGCGGATAACCAGATCGCCGCGGGCTCGTGGAGGAACGCCGCGCACCTCTGGGCCAGGTTACCCCAGTCGGCGTGCATATTGGCAGTTAGCACCCATAAGGCCGCCAGCAACTTAGCGAGGAGCGTCCAGAGTCCAAACGCAAAGATGCCCGCCAAAAGGGCGACTATGAGGAAGTTGAGTACGCCCCGGCCGAACCGCACAGCCACTTGGCCGAATTTAGCTAGTCAAGCTATCGCTTCCCACTTGACTTCTCAAGTATCTAGTGCCACGGCTTTGCCCATCAGTGTCCCTCCCCATAAAGTCCGAAACTTGGGTAGTGACTCAAAAAGTCGGGCAAACGCGTTTGGCCTGGCCTACGAAAAGCGCCCTTCTGGACCTGTCGTAAAACGAATATTATACGTAGGCGCTAACGCAAAGTCAATCTCCCTACATATTAACCTATGTAACTTGTGATGTACAAGTCTACGTGGTATTATACGTACGTGAGTGGATCTGTTTCCATATCATCCAGCAACCTCTGGCTATTGAAGGAGCACCCAAACGTGCGTTTCACGCTCGACCGTGCGGTCGATGCAACCCCTACCGATCTGCAAAGGGACTACAAGCGACTGCTTACCCTGGCGGAAGATGGCGGGGTCGTGAACATAAACCAGCGAGGGCATAGGCCATCCTGCACCCTGGTAAGCAAGGAAGCATGGCTGGATGCCATGATGGCAAAATCGTGGCTCTCTACGCTGTCGGCCGTCGTCAAATATGCAACCGGCCGAATATTAAACGACCCGGCATTGATCTGTCCGTCGGACTTCTCGTGGCTACAACTTTACAACACAGAAGACATTCGGGGGTTCGTTGACGAGTTGAGCGGCGCAATAAACAGCGTCGCCAACCGGACGTTAACCTGGGACGATGTTGACGCGATTGTAGAGGAGTGGTCTCGGAGCGCGGCCTTGCTTGAGCATGAAGAACTCGTAGATCGATTCCGCAAGGCTAAGGAGAAGAATTGATAACCATCCGCCCTAGCTCCGGATGGAGCAAGGGTCGCTACCTAGTGGTAGCGGCCTCCGAAAAAGCACACCTTGAATGGCTCGCATTTGCAAATAGAAACCCCGACGCAGCAAAGAGAGCCTTTGAACGCCTCAGTAAGAACCCGCTCGACCGCGTTCCGCGCAAGCAATTCCCGCTCCGTGGGCACTTCTTTTCTCCGTTTTGGGAGCTAGAAGCCACGCAAAAAGAGCGCATTTGGTACGCGGTCGACGAGGTTGGTTATATCACCATTATCGCAGCGAGAGACGATGTTCACACGTCGCCAAAACTCGCCAAGGTTATTCGAAGCCGACGTTCAGCATACACCGCGGCGGTTAGGATTATCCGAGACGCGGTTAAAGAAGAGATAGCTCCTCACGAAAAGATAGCCCAACCGGCAAAGGTTCCACAACCGGCGCGGAAGCGGAACTAAGACTTACTCCATCTCGAAAGGGCGGCTCTACGAGCCGCCTCTTTTCTTTGCTCCGGAGTCATCCCCAAGGCGCGTTTCTTGCCGCCCTTAGCGCCGCCCAGCTTGCCAAGCGCGACCGCCGCGGGGTTCTTCTCGGCCGGCGCGATCCGTGGCTCCTCGCCCGTCAATTGGGCAAAGATGGAGTGCGCCGCTTGGACCGGATCGGTAGGAGGCTTGCGTAGGCGCTTAGGCATGACTTAAGGGTAGCATGGCTTGAGCCCGGCGGTCTAGCGGTAGATCGTGCTCAATAAAGCCGCCACGGTCATGCTGAAGCTCGTTATCACGCTGGGCGTCATTATCGGCTGGGCAATTGCTTACCGTGAATTTGCTGGTCGCGGAGTCGGCACCGGCGCGCGCAATCCATTTCTCCGCGCCTCGGGCTCTTTGTTCGACATGCTCCTTTTTGCCGTACTCGCTATCCCCGTGTTTTTAGTGGCCTATACGCTCTCATTTCTCGATTCGGTCCTGACCGTTGCCCGCATGATTGTTAGGTCATGCCTGAAGGCATGGACCGAGCAAGTCATGCGTACCGAATACCATGAGATAGACGGGTAGCCCGCTAGATCAACCAAGCGCTCCCGGCCACCCGATTCAAACTGAGTCACTACCGAAACTTGCGCACAAAAGAGCTTTGGCTGGGGGTCCGGGTCTCACGTGACGGTCGTAGAAAACGGCCTCCGTGGAAGCTCCGCCAATCTGTCCTATGTTTGCTGCCTGGCATCGTCTTATGACGAGCTGGAGCGGGTGCATTGTCCGCCATCGGCCCAAAGCCGCGCACGATCTGCCCGGCATCCGGCTCTTGACCGCCGCTGAGGTTCCCGGCGAACGATCTTTGCTGCACTGAGAGGGGACTTGCCGAATCGGGTTCGTTCGACGGGCTAGGGAGGGGACCGGTGAAAGCGAGCCCCCTTTTTTTATTGGCAGCGAGAGTGCCACAACATCGGGTGCTCTATTCGCATGATTTTCGAGCTATACACAATTTTTCCACAAGGCGTTCACCTTCGGGTTGTCGAGACCGAACGCATGTACGTTGGCCTGCAATAGTATAGCCAGCTAGCCACGAAAGAAGAACTGAATGTCTAAAGTTCCCGACTTCTACTCGATAAACGAAGTCAATAAACCAGCAGCGGACCGAGTTTACCACTACGAGGGTACCTGCCCGCCGGGGCGCGACATTAAGGCGGCCGGTGACGACAGGCTGGGGCAAAACGGCTACCGCCCTTGCAAAGACTGCAAAGCTCGTAGCTAGTCCTTGCATAAGCGCTTGCTCCATTTGTGCCAGTTTGGAAGATCGAGCTTTTTGAAGGTCATCTCCAATCCGGTCCTACTAGCTCACCCTCTACCACGGCGTAGCTCACCGTAATTTGGAGGGGTGAAGATCGTAGGTGGGGCAACCGAAAGGACTTTGAATCCTGCGGCGCGGTTGCCGCAAAATCGAATCGTTGGCTCGGGGAATGTATGCCCCGGGCCACCTTCGCAAGACTCAAACGTTTCAATTCCGTTCTGCGGGAATCGTAACCTCGAGGCGACTCCCTTTTCAACGAAGTCGAAGCCCGCTTCGGTGTAAACCGGGCGGTATGGAAGAACCAGGCGCTCGGGGGCACGGTTCGGTCACACCGCCGTCGTGCTCTTGCGAGCGTTGGGGCGCACTCGGGCGACAGTACCTGGAACAAAATGCTCTCCTCTACCGCTATCGCCGCGAAGACTTCCTCGCTCGCTATCATCGCAGGTCCAACGTTCGGACCCACGGGGAGCGGCGCTTTCAGGATCGCCCCGCCCGGGCCTAAACCGGGTGCCTTATCCGCTCGGCCACCCCTCCCACATCGTCGTTAGCTAGCCATGTCTCCCGGTGCGTTCCGGTGCCATTCGATGTCAGGACCGAAGTCAAACGGGAGTTTGATTTGCGGTTCATTTGGATTAATTCGGTTCCAATGGTCTATGTCGTCGGCCTGCTGGACAACCTCTCCAACAGTCTGGTTACGCCTCTGAACGAAGCATTTCAGCATTGGCTCGTAACCAAGTCTGTCGATGTCGCCCCAAAGCGTTATTTGTTTGCCGGATTGCATTTCCATACGAGCGTGATTAACGCGATAGGCGCGCCGTGTCTTTGGATCGACTTTGGTCTCCTCGCGCAACGCTTTTGCAAACTCCTTAGCGAGCAAGTCCATCGGCGTAACAGGCTTAGGCGGTTTCAAATAGCCTCTTTCGACTGCCCACTCTGAAACCTCGTGCATATCGACATCGGTTCGACCAACTTCGTCGCGATATTGGTGAACCAATAGCTGCATCTGGCGGTTCTTACTTATCATCCTTTTGACTTTCTCTTAAACTGCAACAGGATAAATGTCTCCCCAGCCATCGACGGCCGCGCCGGGTGAGACGATGGATCGGACTTTAACTAGTTGATCTCGGAATAGGTCGTAGCGGCCAGTGTTACGCTGCAGTTGTCCCGCAACGATACCAGGATGTACGCGAATAGTGTTTGCGAATCCAAGCATGTCGCGCTTGGTAATCAGTGGCGCTTTGCGCGCTATAAACTGTTCGATGTACGTCCGTGAAACGCAGAATTCAGCCGCAGCATCGTTGGCCGTGCGCTCTTCCTCTGTGACACCTTGCTTCGTTCCAATGCTTTCCTCGTTAAGGTCGTCGAGAATAAACGCGCCTTTACCATGGCCGCGGAGTACATGTTCAAGCTCATGACGGAGGACGAACCAAAAATTATCTATTCGGTCGAACCGCAGTGACATTCCGATTACCGGCGCATTTTCTCTTAGCCAGAGAGAGACGCCATCTATCTTAGCGGAGCGAAGCGACTCTACGATTACAAACCGGATACCACAGTCCGATAAAATGCGTGGAACCTTCCGCGCTTCTTCGGCTGAGAAGAGCAGCGCTTGTAGCTTCGTGAGCGCCTTTTCCGTTGCAGGCTTTGAGTACCGCGCCACGACCATCTCGCCGGCAATTTGCTTCACGCGGTTAACCCAAGCGCGCTGCGCCGCGGTAACCTGCTCGCCCACGTTTGACTTCTTTGCGGCGTGAGGGTGGGCGCTTAGGCTCTCAATGTTACCAACGCCAAAGAATCGCGCCAGCTCGGTTTCAACCTTGTCAAAATCCTTGGCGCTGTCGGCGCGAAGCCACCCTCGATTGATCATCTCGTTAATCGGGAGACTCGCGAAGAGGGCGGCGCGCGAAGCTCGCTTCGGATCGGGCGGCGTCTCTAACCGTGCACGGCCGAGGTCGTAGGTCTTTTGAAGGTCGAGGAAGCGGTCTGGCTCGATGCCAAACACCTCAGACAAGGCGAGAGCGGTAGCTGCATCTATGCGGCGACGGCCGGTGGCAATATGGCCCACATTGGCTTTCGTCGTGCCGAGGACCATTGCGAGGACTTCCCGTGACCATCCTCGCTCGCGGAGCAGGCTGTCGATAAGCTGCCCTGGCGTACGGAAGTCGTCGTTGCCCTCACTCACCCCTGTATCATAGATCCTGGCTACGGAAATAGCAATATACATTTTTGTAGTCGAGTCGACTCGCGAGAAACAAAGCCCACATAGCTTTTGAGGCTATGCGCAAGCCGCCCACAGGGCGTTCACGCCAGCGCTGAGCATTAGCGAACGTATGTGCGTATGCAATCATGCAAACGGACTTTGCCCGGCGAAGGCGGGTTGGCCGGAAAAGCCCCTAGCCGCCCGGAAAATTCGGCCGCTCCGGCGTATTAGGCAGCCGTGCCGACACTTGGGTCGCTGTTGAACCCTCCGCCTTCAGGGGCCTACCCGTTCATCTTTACTGACGAATCCGGGGTCGTTCAGACGTCGGCAACGCAGCCGTTCTATGGGATCGGAATGATCAAGCTCTCCGATGCCGGGCGGTGGAACGATGCCTTGAACCTCTTACTCGACCGGTATGTTATGACGGTCGCCCAGCCCGGAGTACGGAAGCCTCGCACCAGCCACGAGTTTCACTTCTCGAAGCTAACGACGGGGACGCGAAGCTTTTACGAGGAGCTTGTCGATTATTTTACGGCCCAACCCGACGGCTATTTCTGTGCCTTGATCATCGACAAGAACATGGCGGGGGTCGATCCGATAGCGGCCTGTGGTAGCCAATGGGACGCCTTAATAAAGTACTCGATTACTCTCCTCCGGCAGAACATCGCCTCAGGAGAACGAGCCACGATTATTTCGGACAACTATACAAAGCCGAAGAAAAGTCCATATTACTACGAACGTTCGCTGGCAGCCGCCCTCAACGTTAAGGTGACAAACGTGCTCATGATGGAGTCATCTGCATCCATTATGTTGCAGCTCGTCGATGTGTTACTCGGTTGCGTGATGTATCATTTCAAACTTCCCACGCTGCCCGCGGTTGACGCCGACAAGAAAGCCGTTGCTGATCGCCTGGCTGCGCGTTATGGAGTACGAAGCCTAGCCACGGAGCTAACTCGCAACCGCCCAAACTACTTTAGCGTCTGGAAGTTGAAGCCACGACGCCTGATTCGTCCCGTTCCGTAAAATTGAGAAGACCGGCTGATCACGCAGTGAACACCGGCCCTCTCAGCTATTTATACCGCTATCGAATCCATCCTGTCAACATAGATTTAGTGTAAATTCTGGTGGAATCCAATGGATTCCATGTATAATGAGCGCCCGATGGCAAAGAGAACGCCGGTACAATTTGAGGTGCCAGAGGACGACCTGGCTGACCTAGACGCACTTGTCGGCCAGTTCAAGAGTCGCGCTGCCGTAGCGCGGGTTCTGTTTCTGTACGGGCTAAGCCATTCCGACCAGGCTTTTGCGTGGTACGCCCGACCACACCAGGCAGCGCGGCAAAAACGACTCGAGGGCAAGCCATAACCCGACCGTCGCCGTTCTGGTTTTGGACGCTTTGCCTCGCAACGCGTCTGAGGGCGACCGCCCAGCCGCCGATTGCGTGGCGGGCGGGCGGTCTGCCGGTATGGCTTGGGTGACAGCCCCACGTTACCGGACGTAAACGGTGGCGCGCCGCGTCGCCCATTTCGCTACTTGCGCCGTTTCCGGCGTCGTAATTGCCGGTGGTGGAAGCGGACTGATCCGCGTTCCGAAGTTACTCGTTATCATCGAGAACGCGGTTTCTACGTTTGAGCGTCTGTGGTAGTGCCGAGGCATATAGAGCCAGGTTTAAGTCCGAACCTTTTTCCTCTGTTTTAATAACTGGATGTATTGGAGCGCCGGATTAGCATTAAGCGCAGGCTGTTATTTTGTAAGGAAAAATCCCACCGTCAACTTATCACTGTTATCCGACCTCTCGCGGTTACTCGAAATAACCGGTATAACGCACGTCAATCCACGTTGGTACGCACTAGCGTTTAGCGTCGAGGAGACGCAGTTCCCAGCGGTCAAGTTGACTGCGCGGTCCTTAAATCGAGTCATCGTTCTGGAGAACAACCTTCCGCTTTATCGCCTCTGCAACGAGTGCTCCTCTCGAATTGACGCCGAGCTTCTTATAAACGACCTTTAAGTGATTTAAGACCGTGTTTGGCCTTATGGATAGCTGGCTCGCAATCGCTTCAGTTGACAATCCGTCACAAAGTAGCTGCGTGACTGCCTTTTGCATTTTAGAGAGAATCACCCGCGGTGTATCTAAGCGACTGCTCGTAGCTAACCTTTTAAAGTTGCGCATCAACCAAGAATTCGGATAGCTTTCGAATTTGTCTTCCGCAAGATGGAGCCAGCGAGATTTGCTCGTCGCACGATATAACGCCAACGAAGCTAAACCGGCGCGGACGTCATAACCAATTCGATCAAATAAGCTCCAGGCAGATCTTAACTCGTCCTCGGCAGTAATCGCATTGCCCGCCGCTAAGGCTACAACTCCATTTGCGTATGCCGCCATCGCCTTGAGTCGGCCATCAAACGCGAAATGCTGAATATTTGTTTGTAGTTTACCCAAGTCATTAAATCGCGCTATGTAAAAACGAGCTCGCGGTGGTGCATGCACCGTCGCCAACTCTGAGAGAAGCAGCAACGCAATTCGCTCTTCACCTGTGGTTTCTTCCCAGGAAACATCGCCAATTAGATCCTCCGCCGAGGCAAACTCATTGGCTGCCCAGTGTTGATCACCCATAATCGACGCAAAATAAGCGCGATCGAGGAAGAGAATAGCACGCCAGATAGGACCAGCATTGATATGTTGCGCCTGCCGCAAATAACGCAAGCAGCTCAATTCGTCCCCGCTGAGCGCCTGAGACCATGCAACGGCCTTGAGGGCCTGAAAGCGCCTTACGCTCGAATCGTCGGGCCACTCGAAATCGATGTCGACCTCAGACTTTGCGCGCCGCGCAGCCTCGGGCAAAACAAGTTCGCGAGCGAGTGCAGCCAAGGTGTGCACCGCAACGCACCAATCCTCGACAAAGTCCTCACGCTTATCACCTATCAAATCGAGAACGCGAGTTATGCTAGCAGCTTGCTCTTTGAAGCACTCCCGCCGAGCTAATAGATATGAGTTAAGATGTTCACTTCGAATTCTACCGGACAGCGTTCGATCAACGAGGCTGGTTTTTTGCCACTCGCTCGCTGAATCAAGGTCACGCTGATCTAGATACCGGCGAGTTAAGTGTGCTGCCAGCTCGCCTAAGGCTGGCCCCTCACGGAATACCGCTTTTGCTTCAGCAAAGGATCTATCAGCCTCGGCGAAGTCCCCGAGCCGGGAATATCCGGTGCCAAGGTACATCGAAACGCGCGCTTGTTGAGCCTTGGTGAGCTTTTGAAGGTTTTGCCTCAGCAAGAACGGCACGATCTGCTTGCTATCTGTTTTCAAAAAGGTACGCGCACGTAGCAAAATCGCATCATTCTCTGGACGGGCGCCGCTGGCTATCCTTGAATCGTATATGTGTGCCGCCCGAGCATATTGCGCTTCTTTGAAGAGTCGCTGCATCTCGAAGAACCAACCCTGCGATTCGCGTACTTTTGTTTGAGGCATTCTTGAAGATTTATGGTGGCGAGGTACCGGTCCCCGCCACCATCACAAACCTCTTGGAATTAGATGGGGTGCCGCAAGACCACGGAACAGGGGCTGTCTCCAGTCATACCCCCGCCCGTGTCATTCGGACAGGTATTGCCCGCACGCGCAACCCTATGGGCGCCGGCTGACGGAACAAGCCCCGGCGTGGCGGCTCCGGCGGTGCACCCAACCTCGATAACGGACAATAATCCAACGGTCGCAGCAAAGAGAACCAGTCGCATTTGATACGAAGTCCTTTCAGAGCCACACGGCCCTAGCTTGATAAGGGCATGACCTATTCAAGCTAGGAAATATGGCGGCCCTTCGTCTGACTAGAAGATCAAACGGCTGGTTGGTAGCTTGGTTTACTTAAAGAATCGTTCCGCCCGGGCGCCCGGGGGGCGGGATATGCGCGCGCGAGCCTGAGTCTAGTAGTTGCGGGACCGGAATCTACCGCGTTGCGATGCGTCCCCGATTCCGAAGACTGGCGACTACGGCGCGCGTGAGATCTACATCGCTCGAGGCCCAGGGTAAAGGCTTCTCGTGAGGCCCGAATCCGACGGCCGGATCCGCAGCTTCCACGAAGTGGATTCAGCCGTCCCTCAGGAGGCTAGCCCAGATCGGCTAATTTCGTGCTCGGGAGCGTTGCCTTTCTATCGCGGGACTAGTAGAATGTCACTAGATTTCAGTAATCTACTGGAGAATTAAATGGCATACGGAGCGCAAGCCTATCGGCTTAAGAACAAAAGATCTTCTCCTAACTTTGCGTCGTCGCCGGCAGCGCAACACCGTCGGCTGGCCTTAAATTGCTTCACGCTAGCAAAAAAGGCGCGCGCGGCGGGCAACAGCAGGCACTACTGGACCATGATGCGCTTCGGGAAAAAAGCGCTGGCGTTGTCGAAGCGAGAAGCCTACCTCTTCAAGTTCGGACAATCGCTGAGAAAGCGGTCATTTGCGACTCAGCGGGCGCTTCTCGCCAGGAGCTCGTAGCCACCTATTCAGCATTAAATGGTATCGAGCGACCGTTGAAATAAATAAGGTGTCGCCGCCTTAGCATCACAAAACTGTCGAAGATTTAGCGCAAACCAAAGGCAGTGTCCCAGAAGCTAATTGAAGCTAAGGAGGCTTTAATGGCGCACGCTGTGCTCTTCGGTTACACGATCGAAGAAAACGATGGTGATATCGTCATCACCGTCAGCGGGCCTTTGGCTCGCCAGATCCTACACGGCATCAACGCGGGTCTAGACGGAGCAAGGACGCTCGCCAGCCTTCCGATCGTTGTTCCGTTTGGTAATCTAGCCTCTCAATCTGTCCGTCTGTCCTCAGGCAATCGACTCCCCATGCAAACCGCGCCCGATGAAAAGCTGAGCTTGAAAGAAATCTTCGGCCAGGGTTTCGATCGCGGTCTTTCAGATTTCGAGGCAGACCTTCAACACTATCGCCATTTGCTTATGGTCGAAGATCAGTCGGCCTCAGCTGCCACGGAAAACAGTGACACATAACTGCGAAAGTTAAGCGAACGGCCATGGAATGGACGCGAGGGACACGCCCTCGCGTTGGTTATAGCATCTACCGTTCTATGGAATATTGGCAGGGCGAATATAATCCAATCTTTCACTCAAAAGCCGTGTGGCGGGATAACGTAGAAAGTCCAAAATGATAAACCTCTCGCCTGAAGAGTCTGTCCTCATTCTGACGTGCCGCCCCGATCTGGACTCTGACCGTCAAGGACTGCTGAGGGATCTCTGCCACGGTCCCCTTGAGTGGGCATTTATTCTTTGGCGAGCAGAAACGTACCAGACGATATGCCTACTTGAGTATCATATCGTTCAGAACAACCTCGAAAGCAGTTTACCAGCGTGGACCTGGACGTACATTCGCAATTGGAGCTCTTTATCTAGAGCACGATCGGTGGAGCAGTTTCGTGAACTGCCGAACATAATTAGCGTATTCCGTGCCCGCAATATAGACTACGTTTTGATGAAGGGCATCGCGCTGTCGGTACTCGCGTATCCCGATCCTCTCCTACGGCCAATGCAAGACATCGACGTAATGGTTCGAGCCAAAGACGTCTGGCGCGCGCAAAAGGCGCTTTATCAAGCTGGATATCGGCATGGAGTATTCAATCCACAGGACGGCCGATTTACGCACCTCTTTCGGACTATTACCAGTCGATCATTGCAATTTAAACATGCACTACACTCTCTCACAAAAGTGATCGTACGTCCGACACCAGTTCCGCCTGAACAGATCCCCTATTCGTGGCGAAAGCGTCAAATCAAGAGCTTCTCCAATGCTGACGGGACAATTTTGCTCCCCATTTTTCTCGATGTCCATTTCAATCTTTCGGTAGGGCTGGACGTGGCCGACGTGTGGCGCGGAGTAGCAGAGCGATCCGTGCTGGGTCACTTGGTGCCCGTGCAGTCTCCCACCACAATTCTCTGGTTCACTTGTGCGAGGCTTTATTCCGAGGCGTTTCAGCATTGCACTCTAAAACTCCAAATGTTTGGAGACGTAGACGCTTTGCTACGCAGATTTCAGAATGAAATCGACTGGGCGGAGCTTTTATTGATCGGCAATAAGTATGAACTCACGCCAGCGCTATTCTATGTGCTTGAACAGGCGCGGCGACTTCTAGGTTCTCCTGTTCCAGAACGAGTTACGTCGTTACTTAAGCCGAATTCCCTTGGCATTCCACTCGCAAACGACTGGGGAGATGTGATACCAAGACTACTTTCGAGGTCCGTTATAGCCGATTTCCGTTTTTCACAGCCCGGCCATCTTAAGGAAGCATAGGTGTTCGCAAATCACCGCGCACCTAGAGAATGCGAAGCGGTCTCGGCTTGCTGCAACATTCGTTTGCATTCGCATTTAATGGTTGAGCATTAGCGTTGCTAATAGTATTTGAAGGTATTGACGGCGCTGGGAAAACGACCGTGGCGAAGCTACTATGCGGGCGTCTCTGCAGCGAGGGTACTAACGCAATCGTTCGGTCAAAGTCGAGCGCCCACTTTTGCGACAGATTCGTAAGCGCGCAGATGACTCGGTTGCATGACCTCATATGGACAGGTGAACGCGAACCCGTCCTGGATAACATGGGAACGCATTACTATTTATTTCTCCTCGCGGCGTGGTTCGCCGCGCTTGAGACGCAACTCCTTAAACGCAGCCGGCTTCGAGACGATGTCCTCATATTCGACGGTTGGTACTATCGTGTTGCGGTGAAGGCAGAACTTCGGAGCCAGTTATCCGAGGAATGGATCGACACGTTGTTTAGGAACGTTGACGAGCCCGACATGGTTGTGCTTCTCGATATCGATCCTGCCACGGCATGGCGACGACGGACGTCATTTTCACCTAGCGAGCTTGGGAGATGGGATGGCTTGATCGGCGACGATCGTAGTAATTTTTGTACCTACCAAGGACGCATACGTGAGCGACTCCTTTCCTTGGCTGGCAAAAAAAAGTGGCTTGTCCTAAGACAGACTGATCATTCAACGCCTGAGACTATGGTCGAGGAAATTATCAGTGCGTTGAGTCGAGCATTAGAAGACGAACGACACCGGTGCATTAAACGATGAACTCTCCCACCAATGGCGCGTCGCCAGGCGGCCTGAAGCGAACGCATAGTGTAACGGCGGCCGTTGTGGGTGCAGGACCGGGTGGTCTCGCGGCTGCCTGTGCTATCAGCAACAGATACGGAAGAGTTTACTTTTTGATAGCGGACCGTCCCTTGAGCAACGTCGGCATGACGTAGCGGCTGATCTCGCCATTGGCGTCGGGGGCGCCGGACTTTATTCGGATGGCAAATTTAGCTACTTTCCGTCGGGGACTCACCTCTATAGTTTGGATAACGCTGAGCAGTTGCGCAGTGCCTACGAATGGTGCACTGGTCGCCTCGCGAACGTTGAAATTCGAACCGAACCGTTTCCGGCGACGCTCGAAGCCGTCGATTACATGCGCGGTTTGAACGGCGTTAAGGAATACCCTTCGCATTATGCTTCGTTGGACCAACGAAGGCGCTTCACGGCTAACCTCGTTTCGGAGATTCGTGGGGAAATCAGAACGCGAACCACCGTTATTGCAGTTCATCAGGTGCCTGGCGGCTACGTGATAGAAAGCGTGCCAGAATCGTCTCGTACGCACCAGTTCGATTTCGTACAGGCGGTTGTGGTCGCCACAGGACGGTTTGGAGGAGCCGCGCTAGAAAACAAAAGCTTCCTCTCGCCGATCCCAACAGCCCTTTCTCGCTACGAATTCGGAATTCGAATCGAGTCGCCTTCATCCATTGGATTCCTATCGCGCTTGCGTGCCGCCGACGTGAAGCGCGTCTGGCGGGTTGGAGGGACAGAAATCAGGACGTTTTGCACCTGCCGCGACGGCGAAATATGGAAAGTCAACTCTGCCGGCATGTCAGCCATCTCGGGTCGATCTGATGGAGCCAGAAGCGGTTTTTCTAACTTCGGCCTGCTGGCACGGTTCGACGCGCGCTTGGAGGAGAGTCACCGTATATGGAATGCGATTAAGGTCGGGACAAGACGTGAGTCGCCGGTCCAATGGGAACCACTTGCGAGCTTCTTGGGTCTCGTAACGGAACAAGGATCGCGGATCAACGCAAGTACAAGGCCATGGTTCCCTAATCAACGTTTTCTCCGCGGTAATCTGCGCACTGCTCTTGGCAATGAGTTGCACACAATCCTAACGCACGCAGTGCGCGACCTTCTCAAATGGTCGCCGGATCTGGAGAATGAGGAGACCGTTTGTCTCTTCCCTGCGCTTGAAGGCATTGGATGCTATCCTGAGCTAGACATGTCTCTTCGCATTTCCAGTCATCGCGTCTGGTGTGCGGGCGACGTGGTAGGTCGTTTTCGAGGACTTATTCCGAGTCTCGTAAGTGGGTATTATGCGGGTATGTCTCTAGCCGAAATGCAGCAGGAACATGCGTCAATCTCAGAGGCGACACTTGTTTAGAGCCTGCGGTTAATCGGCACGCCGGTAGACCAGGGGTGAGACCGAGTCTGCGTTCTATCCCGAGAGCGTTGCCAATGCGCTCTGAGCCGGGGAAAACGGGTCAAAAGCACAACATGCGATGATCCTTTTACGCTCGGGCAAAGAGAACAGCCACTGCCCATCTCAGAGACTTCATCGTTGTCGATGTTCCGCCCAAGTCGTCTGTGCAGTCGCAACCGCCAACGGCAATATCAGATTACGAAGAACTCCGCTTTTAAGAAAGGGCCCTTTGACAATACTCGTCATCGCAAAGGGCCCTGGCCCGTGGGGTAAGAGCCACCTCGAGCTTAGACGATATTATCGCAAATCAAAGGCTCGGTGAAGACCCTCAGCCGAGTAAGACCGAGATTTAGGGTTCCCCCCAGAAGGCTTCGAGACGCTGAGGGTTCGGACCGCCGGTAGCTCGTCATTCTCAGCGACTCGCTATTGAACCGCTGATCGGCGACGATCTTTTTGAGATAATGGTTTCCTTTTCGAGGTTCTCTAAGGCGGCGGATCCCCGCACCTAGGCCGCTGTAGTGCGCAGCGTCGGCGGCGAGTTGTGCTCAGCCTATACAACTCCGCAGAGATCACTGCAGTTTTTGAAAAGAAGAGGCAGGCGCTAAGGCATTTCCGCAGCTGAGGTACCCCCGAAGCGCCGTCAAGGCGCCTTTCCGTTTCAGTCCGGGCGGCCTTTGGGTCTGCCTCAAACTCACCTCGTTAAGTCAGCTTCGTGACTGTCACAGAAGTGGAAAACCTTACACCAACGGGCCTCTCCTTGCCGTGTACGTGATATGGCTGAAGTCAACGCCTATCTACGCGGGACCGCCGCGCCATCATCACTACGCAAGGGCTCATCAGACGTGACCGGGCCTTGATCTACCGGTTCCAGGGCGTGATTGAGGTCACGGGAGAAAGCGCTCGCTTAGCTAGGCTGCATGCTCGGACTCCCCTGGTAGCAAGAAAGGGATTGGATGAGTCTAGTTTGACTAGCCTATTTGGGCTAGTATAATGCGTGAGAGTTACGCCCAAAATGCAACTTCTTTCGACATTGTCCCGGGAACTTCAAGGTGCTAATGCGCCCCGGCTGGAGGCCTGGTATCGCGTGAAGCTCCCTGTCTCGGACGTGACACCAGGAGCAGCTAGCAATGAAGCCAACACTCCCTCAATCACAGCTTGCCATCGTCACCGTTGCAACGCTCACGATTCTAGCCGGTTGCAGCGGAAGCGCACAAGCACCCGTCAATCCCGCGACAGCACCCTTTTCGAGCGCCCACCGGATTGGTCTGCTAACAACGGTGTCGACGATGATAGGAATCCGTAACGATTGGATCGCGACGATCCATGGTTCTGGTTCGGCACCATGTTGGACTATATCTCCGGGCCTCCCCTCCGTTGGCGCGTTCGGTAAGCTGAGCGGCCCGATCACCTTGTCGTACACGCCACTTTGCCCCGGCAGATCGACTCTGTCGATTACCTACGGACCTGGCGGCAGCGGCACAAGTGCGAATTGTACATTTAACGTCAGTTCTGACGGCACGAACTTCTTCTACGCTGTAACGCAGGGAAGCGGCACCGCGTGTACCGTCGGGCCATCGGTTACTGCCGGCTATGACGAGATCCTCACCTACGCGCAACAAGGGCCCGACGCAAAGCGGTCTCTCCCTCTTCGAGGCTCACAGTGATCTAGTCCCGCCATCGGCATCAGACGATGCCCCCTCTAACAGTTAGACCTTAACATCAAAAAAGGAAACGATGATGCTCAAACATTTAGTCTACCTCTCGATCTTAATCGCTGGCATCGCGTTATCGGGCTGCAGCCAAGGATCGAATGTAGCGACCCCGGTTAGCGCAGCCGGTATAGCGCAGCCTTCCCATCGTGTGCGGCCCGACTTGACGTCGACAGCAGTAACGATTAGCAATACCTTTGGTAGTGCAATTGTGCTGATAGGCGTGTCCGCGTCCTGCCTGACGGGCTCTCCGCCATCGAGCATCCCCGCAAACAGCACGAGTTCTCCCTTTTCCGTGTCATACACGGGATCGTGCGCCGCTGACAATGGTTACTTCAACATGACGTACGACCCGGACGGGGCTTTAGCAGATGCCTGTACGTTTAAAATCAACTACGCTATCTCCACCGGCGTCTTTACGTACGGCGTTAGCAACAACGCCAATAGCAAGTGCTCGTACACTGTGGGGGGAGCACCGGGAACGGTGAATTTTATATACGCTCAATAATTAATCATTGATCCAGCGACGGATGCGACACAGCCTGTTCGTCGCTCGAATCCCACGTTGGGATCGAGGGGGACCCCCTCCGTCCCAACGTGGCACATTCACCCGATCGACCAAAGCCAGGCGCGTTCAACCCCAGCGAGCCAACAGATCGAGGTTGCCAGCTAGTGCCTTGCGCGAAGTCCACCTCAAGGGTGTTCGCAATAACAGATATGCATTGGAATGGCCGCAAGTTTGGTGCAAAAGCAATGGTGGCGAAGCGCCTTTTTCGAGTTCTGGGTGATTGTTCTTTCGCGGTTGTCCACCGAAGCGGCCGATGTCACCGAGTCTTAGGTGAACGCTACGACGGCCCCGGCGGTACTAAGAGACCTTCTTCCATGTGACGGATCTACGTGGCGCCTGGCCTACACTGGACGCATCCTGCGAGGGCAAGATCGCAAGACTCCGCTCATAACCTTACGCTTTGCGTCATTCAAAGCGACCAGCCGTTCACGAACCAATCTGGAGACACACGCACGTCTGGACGACGAATCGGGTCATACGGTTAGGGCAGCCGTGTCAGATATTGGTTGGCTTCGCCTAGGATCGCTTTGGACGGACGGTATTCCGGAGGACTACCCGGACTATCAACGAGCTGCCTTTGAGCTGAGCATTAGCGATAAACATGAAGAAATCCACCGAGGTTATGACAAGATCGACCAGCGATCATACTACATACGTCGCTCTGGCTATCGAATTTGGCATGATGTTTCTGCGGGCACCTTCTTACTGCTCAACGTCAAAGGAAGATATCAGCGCCTTATCATCCCATGTTTCGAAATTTTCCGGTTTTACTACCAAGGTATATCTGGCAAGTTTGGCTCGGCACTCATCGATGGGTCTCACATGCTGCACCGCTATCAGACCGTTGACGAACCAAATTCTAGCTGGCCGAATACCAATGGCGTAGCTCATATTAGATTAGGGCGATCGGTCGACAACGCGGATCGAATAGAAATCGCGCGCGCGACGTTCTCAGAGCTAGCGCGACGTAATATCGAAATGCTTATACCTAGAATGGGCACAATCTACGCGCCATCGGGACTAACGATCGGCTTTCCCTTCGAGGGTAACACCACGCTGACGGTCCAAGGTATCGCGTGCCATCCGCGGACATTTCTTGTCCTAACGATAGAACAATGTACGGGAGCGATGCCATTCAACCATCTTACATGGGCTCGAGCAAGCAGCAATAAACAAGACAGGCCGTTAGACCCTAACGCGAAAATTCGTAAAGGGGGAATAACGCACGCACCATCACCTGCGGATCTGACAGTGCCTCCGCCATATACGCAGCGTTTAGATCCATCGGATCGAGACATTCCTTTTTCAATCTCTGGGCTGTTACATCCAGATCGGTATGGGGGCACGTTTACGGAAGCCGAAGTTCCGCGGGCGCCAATCAAGAGCCGTCGGGTCTCGCGTGTCGTATACTGTCAAAGGACATACGGAGAGGCTTACTCAAGCGGAATTGGAGAACGAGACGCAAGGGCTAGGGCACTCATACTCGACACGCAAAAGGCTCGAACGTTATCGGACCAACTTGTCGAATTTCGTAAAACGATCACGCGCCTCTGTATAATCGATAAACGCTTTAAAGTTGATTATCTTGAACATCCCCTGCTGCCGCCGCATCCTAGGGACGCGGCGAAGCCGGACCGCTGGGCTTGGTCGTTCCTCGATACAGATCGAACGCTTCTCCGACGAGCATCAGTTGCGATCGTGCTTAACCTGCGGTGCTCGTACGTCTTAATCGAGATCGAGCGCAGGCCCGTATTAAAAGGCCTCACAAGAGACCTAACGGAGTACTTCAGAATGGCGATCTTCATCCCGCCACAACGCTCAACTGCACAGGCCGACATCAAGAAGCTTTTGGAATTTATAGTGGTCCATCGCGGCATAGTTAGTACGAAGCAGCGCGAGTTGGCCTACACACTTCCGGGCTGGCGCGTGGACGGCTTTCTGCACATTCCCGAAGACGAAGAAGATCGCGCCGTGCGCCTGCGCGACAAGCTCGATTCGGTCGCAATGTCTTCGACCGCGCAATAAACACTGCAACGCGCAAACCGGTCAAAGTGAGTTGTTCGTCGGAAATCTGATAATGAACGGCAAAGTCAGACAACGGATGTTCGGCTCTAGA
The DNA here is from genome assembly GCA_035695445.1 of Candidatus Cybelea sp. Taxonomy (GTDB): domain Bacteria; phylum Vulcanimicrobiota; class Vulcanimicrobiia; order Vulcanimicrobiales; family Vulcanimicrobiaceae; genus Cybelea. The sequence goes on from DASRSI010000004.1 coordinate 137,922, forward strand.
AACTCAAGCGCGCCTTGCTCTATCGCGCACTTGATTGGTCGACCAAGCACGCACGCGTTAAATTGCCGCAATCTTCGGCAAGAAAGCGCCTACTGGGGAAAAGGCGCCTAGCTAGCGGGATCTCCGCCGCTGCCGTTCACCGCGCGGCTCAGCGGACACTACAGGGGATCAAAGCCAATAGCAGCCCTTTACGCGCGGTGATGATGACGCTAAGAAGGCAAGCTTCTCTGCTGGCCAGGCATTCTGCCGGTTTCCAGAAAGGACTTCGACATAGCTCATACAAGCTAACCTAAAAACTCTAGTTCCAGCAGGAATTGCCGGGGCGGCCAATAAAAGCCACGCCACGAAACTCTTCGAGGAGGTGTTATCTTGAAGCGCTTACCCTTGATAGCCATTTCAGCGGCCGGTTTATTTGCAGCAACGGCACTGGCCAGTTTCGCGAATCCCAGTGGCCGTGTACCCACCAAAGACAACTGGCCCACACGAAACCCAGGGCTCAACGACACTAAGGCCGGACCTACGTCGGGAGAGATCATCGGAGAGACTAATGTGATCGACGTAGAGATCCTAAATATCGATCACGTCGACAACACAAACAGTCCCAATGGCTGCGGCACTCCGGATGGAACCCCCCATTGTCCCGCCGTTGGCAAGCCCAGTCCACGCGACTCTCTCGTCACATATTCTTCGCGCCTTCAAAGCCTAGACGAAAGCCGCTAAGCCTGCTGCCATTTGGCGCGACTTAGGCGATGTGCTCGAAGCGGACGCGCTTCGCAAACCCGCACCGCTTCGAGCCTCACCTCGTGGACCTTCCCTTCCCTGATTCTTAGTAAGTGAGCCTGTAGCGACATGATAAGACGGCTCCCCATGCGCGCGACAAGAATGGGGCTGGCAATCGAAACCGGCTTCTTTCTTGTAATTTTTGGCGCTGTTGCGGTGCACAGTGCGATCCTAATGCTTAATGACGGTCCTGATAACGCAATCAAAATCCAAGCGACGGGCTTCCTGCAGCGATATATGAATCCATTCATCTCCCAAGGCTTCTCATTTTTTGCACCAAAGCCAATTGATCACGATGACGACTTCTTCATCAGAGGCGAAGAGAAGCCGGGGCATTGGACGCCATGGCTTGATGTGGGCCAGTATTTGACGGACAAGATCGCCGCTAACCGCCTCTCCAACTTCGATTTAATTGCGCAGAGCGTTCGAAATCAAACCCTAAACGCAGCGTCCTTGGCCGATCCAAAGGTTCGCAAGAAAGTCTCTAACCTGTACTCGTATGCCTCTGTCCAATATCTGGAACGAACCGGTTTCGCATTTTTGCGCTATGAATATCCTCATGAGAACCTGCTACGGGTGCAAACCGGAATCGAGCAGCGTGTTTTCCCAAGATTTACCCGGCGGTTTGAAAATAGGTCTCACTCGCATGTCACGTTCTTTTTTCTTGGCACTGACGCTGCTCCGCGCGACGTAGCACAAATACGCTGGTAAGCACAACATGCTGGTACGACGATTCTTAAACATCCACGACTGGGCAATCACTCCGCATCGCGCATGGGCCGCAGCCTATTTGCGGGTGGCTCTCGGCGCATTTATGACATTGTTCTTTCTAGACCATCTCACGCAGGTCTTATTCCTGTGGGGACCCCACGGTCAAGTTGGGCCGATCACTTCAGGTGTATGGGCTTCGAATCGCGGAACCTTTACACTTTATATCGCCGCGCTTCTCGTCTCGCTGGCTCTGGCGATCGGTATACTACCTAGGCTTACCATAATCTTATTCAATGTGGTGCTACTTCTGTTCTGGTCGCGAAACGCGCCGTTACTTGACGGTGGACATGATATTTTGGCAATCATCGCCTTCTATCTATGCTTCGCTGATACGACATCATACTATTGTCTTTTTCGCGCACCGTTGCTAGACCGATTTAAAGTTATACGGCGTCTTTCAGTGGTCGTTCACAATGCAGCCATGACCATGATCCTAATTCAAATCTCCCTCGTCTACTTTTGGTCATCCGCCTTTAAAATTATGGGCCATATGTGGCAGGATGGCACAGCACTGTACTACATATTGCGAAGCGAATGGTTTAGCTCGCCCGTCGCATCGCATATCTATTTGAACGCGACATTCGTAACCTTGGCGACGTACGGGACTATCGTCGTCGAGATGTCCTTCGCCTTCTTGCTATGGAGTAGAAAGGCTAGAATTCCCGTTCTGTGCTGCATCATCGGCTTACACCTTGGCATTGGCGTTATGATGGGACTCAAGGACTTTGCTATCATAATGATCGCAATCGATATAGGAGTCTTGAGTGACGCGGATATCTTAAGGATCGAACGGCTTGTGACGAAGTTGACTAGGCGAACACCTTCTAGACAGGCTGCTGGTCTACAACCTGCCGTTTCCGGCTCGGTAACGGAGGCCTACGAGTGATGATGGCAATCGCAGCACCTAAAACCTTTCATGGATGTTCAGCCAGGCGAATATCGCCTCATTTTCGGAGGCGTCGTTTTGGGTGCTGCGTCGATGCCCCAGAATAGTTCGTCAATAAATATCGCCACGAGACCGAACGGTGGCATGACGGACCTCACCGAACGAATTGATACCAGCATTATGCAATTAGTTCTAGCGGGCTTTCCCCATGATGCAATCGTGCACCACTTGGGAAAGCGAGGTGTCGATCCCTGTGCCGCGCTCGAGGTCGCCATTAAGCTGGAAAATCGACTAGGTGACGTTGCCAATTTCCAAGCGATGGCTCAGCAGAAGATTCATTGGATGGCGAGCGTTACGCGTCAGCTTCGTCACTCCAGTGGGAAACCGCTCGTAGAGGAGTGCTCCAAGCGGATTGAGCCTGAAGTGTTCTTCGAGCGCTATTACTTCTGCAATCGCCCGGTTGTGTTGCGGAATGTGCTGAATGGATGGGAACCATTTATTGACATATCTTTTACTTCTCTCCTAAGAGAATTTAGCAACTGTCTCGTAGAGGTCTTGGACAACTGTGACAGTGGTACTGACCACGAGACTGATCCAGATAAATACCGCCGCTCCGTATTGTTTAGCGTCTTTGTCGAACGCATTATGGCAGATGCAACCGATTCGGTTTATCTCGTTGCGCACAATCACAACCTAGATGGCGCCCTTGCACCGTTGAGACGACGTCTTCGCAACCTCTCCGGGATAACATCGGTCGAGTCAGACGGCGGCGTCTCGCTGTGGATGGGGCCAGCCGGCAGCATAACAAATCTGCATTACGACTCAGTCAACTCCCTGCACTTACAAGTACAAGGTTCCAAGCGATTTACTTTGATTCCGCCCGATAACAGCGTATTTGTGTACCCTTATCATACTTTCTACTCGCGGATTAACCTGAGGTCCATAGACACCGCCGCCTTTCCGCTTTTTGAATTCGCTGACAGGGCAGAAGTAGTACTTGAACCGGGTGATGCTCTTTTTATACCGGTGGGTTGGTGGCATCATGTCGTAGGATTGGCTCCCACTCTATGTTTCGGATTTACTAAGTTCGTGAAACCGAATACCTATCCATAACACTCGTGAACAGAAGACATATAGCTTCGCTTCCCAATGTCAGCGCGAACCGAGGTAGAAATATCGCTATCTACGACGGTGAGTGCAGCATTTGTTGCAAAGCAATAGCGTGGCTCCGACGCATCGATTCGGATCGTCTATTCGAGTTTCGCCCTTATCAGCACTTCGTCGAGAATGAGCTGCTTTCCATTGGGACAACGTCTGAGGCCTGTTCACGCGCAATGCAGGTTTACGATCCCGGGACTGGCGCGGTGTATGGCGGGCATGAGGCAATGAATTCGGTTTTACGTCGTTATCTGCCGTGGAGCATGATTGTTTGGATCGTCGAAGTGGTGCCCGGCGTTTCTTATCTAGAAGGCGTCGCTTACCAACGCTTTGCAAGGCACCGCGCTTCGATATCCAAATTCTTGAGGATCGATTACTCCTGCGATGGATGAGAAACGACTGCAAGCTCGATATACCAGGTTCCAAACATTTCCGACGCGCGTATCGGGCGTCCGATTCTCAGTAGAAAAGCCTAAACGACGCATCGAAGGCAGACCCTTGCTAGGTCGTGGTTGCTGTTGACGAGCCAAGCCATTGACCAAGAGAGAGCCGGTACATCGACGGAGGAAACCGTCTCTCTGCGCGACCGATCTGCGCAGCATGCCAGCCGCGCCGAACCGTACCATGGCGTAGCTACACCAGATGCAGAAATGCGGGCGCGACCGTGTCGAGCGTACTATGATATCTGTAAGCAGCAGGGCAAATTGCATTGATTGCATCCCGCCTCGACTTCACCTTACCAATCCTCTGTATTGATGACTTCGTTGATGCTGAATCAGCGGAAAAGATGCTACAGGAATGTATCGACCTGAGGAAGGTCTATGTTCCAGCGAGAGTTGTTAACGGTAAAGCCGATGCGAGAGTTGACCAAACCTTCAGGGTTAACGAAGTCGTGTACCTTGACGACGTCTTTCGACCCGCGCCTGATCGGTCAGACATACTAACGCTGTTGCGTCAAGCTATCTGGTCTGATGAATGCCGTCATCTATGGCATACGGGATACTACATTTTCGATATCATAAACTACTCGAATTGGCAAGAGATGGTGCTGTCGCGATACGGATCGACAGAATTTTACAAGAAACACAAGGATACGCGACTTGATGCGATTCAAAAGCGGCTCGTAACCCTAGTTTATTATTTGAACAGGGTGCCCGCTCAGTTCACGGGCGGTTCTCTGCGGCTCTTCGACGGCGACAAGTCCCTAGCAATTGAAGCCGTTCATAACCGGGCTATCGTATTCCCGTCTTTTGCTTACCACGAAGTCGAGCCAATTCTAATGAATAGCCAAGCTTGGGAAGACGGCAGGTTCTCAATCAACTGCTGGTTAGGATTTATATAAATTGGTTCAAGCTAGTTTCAGAAGACTCGACCTCGGCGAAACGCGAGGGTGGACATTGGTTCTTTCATAGGTCGAAGTGCGTAGGTTAAGTTAATGGAATGCGTCGCCATGTCTTTACGATAAGCCGGACGATAAGCGGTAGAATCCTCACGTCCCACGCGGCCAGTGGTAGCGCTACAAGCAATATGACAGTCGCCTCCAATGGACGTCTTGCCTCAAACTGAATGAGGGCGGCATATGCCAGCCACAAAGCGACAGCCAAAAATAGAATCCAAGATCCAAATCCTAAAATAGCAAACATCGTAGCAATATAGGGGCCGTTGAGCCGCCTGCTGACCTTAAGCAACGGAACTTCGAAGCCGCCTAAATTCCTTAAAGAGTCGCCGGGCGAAGGTTTATTCATGCTTTTCGACCACATAGTTGACTTTGGTTCTGTTGGGCTACAGTATCCTCGGAAGCCATTTCTACACAATTCTGCTTCACCGGGGATTGCTCCCGCTTGGTCGCAAAAGTCTCGCTTTGGTTTCCGCGACTTGCCAAGCTTAAAGTGCTGCACGGAATCAACGCTCTCCGTTAGGACAAGTTGACGTCAATGCCCAGACTGGCGAGCGGGATGCAACAGAGCTGGCTGAACCATACCAGTGTCGCATTCGTTTTGCTCGCGATCGCCGTTCTTTCTGTCTGCGCGACTCCCACCCTCAGCGATGAGGTCGTGAACGATTCACTAGTCGTTTTTGTGCGCGATGCCAAGACAAATGCACCCTTGGCGGGGGCGGTCGTATATGTGCGGGGACCGATCGATGTTGCTGATCGGACGGATAGGAACGGTAAAATCACCTTCTCAGACTTGCAGGACGGCACTTATTCCGTGACGACAACGCTGGCTGGGTATCGCACTGTTGCTTATTCTTTCGAGAGCAGGCACGACGCCAAGGTCATAATCGATGTGCGATTAGCTCGAACTAACGAATTGCATGTAATTTCGACTGTCGTTTCGCGCGCCGTACGGCCTGGTGCAGAGTATGATCTCGACCGATCGAATACGGCCGGCGTTGTGAGCTGGAGCTTGAGTGACGCGCTCGCTAATGTCTCGGGCTTAGAGCTCTCTAACAGCCACGAATTCAATGGCGCCACCGAAGCTTCCTTATTGGGCCACGAGCCTTACCAGACAGCTGTAAGTATGAACGGTGTGCCCCTCAATGTCCCTGGTACGGCCTTTAATTTTAGCGCGCTTGATCTGGACCTAATACGGGGATTGTCCGTCAACTATGGCCCATCTGCCGGCGCCGAGGGTGGTTCTCTTGCTCTGAGCTTGTTTGAGCCAACGGTGCCGTGGCAAACGTTGGCTGAGGGCTCTGTTGCGAACTTTAACCGATCGTCTCTCATGTTTGCCGAGCAAGGTACAACCGGAAGATTAGGAATATCGGTGAGAGAGGCTTTTCGAGCCGATGCAGACCCACTGGGAGAGTCCACGTTCGAGGACGCATCGGGATATGACTACAATCACGCCGGCACCGATGATATACGGGGTACGGCGGCCTCGGTACTATATCGAATTGGAACCAGTAATGTGCTTTCCGCTTCGGATATAAGCTCTTCGAGCTCTAGGGATGTTTTGTGCACGACTTTTACCAACAACCTTCCGTGTGGCTACGGTCCTGGGAACAGCGAAAGTGACATATTCCACTTATTCAGTCTGGCCGATACTTTGGCTGTCGGAACTTCCACGCTGACCGCAACTGCATATCGGTATTCCACATCGACATTCTTAAATTTGCTAAATCAAACGATCGCCAAAGCACCATATCCATTACAGGAATCAGGCTTCTCGTCGAGTCAAGGTTACTCTTTGTCCGGCGTTGTGCCTCTCGGGCTGTCAGATACCGTTAGCGCGTTGATCAACCAGAATGTTATTGAGTCCAGTAGCAATACGTCTGCACTCGGAACTTACTCGACCGATAACTACTTGCGACACGATGTCAGTGCGTCCCTAACAGAACGCCACAAGATTGGGAGAAAAGCAGATATTTTATTGGACCTTCAAAATACATCACTGACTTCCACACCGGGAGCGCTATTCGTAGAGGGGTCATTGCTAATGCGCCACTCACAGACAGAAGAATCCGTGTTGTCCGCTTTTGTAGGGCGCGGCATTAATCCAATTAGCAATGATACTCTTATTAGCCAGCCTTGGGAGCTTACTTACGACTGTGCTGCACGGGCTGCGTTCGGAGCTGCGCCAGGATCCTCCGGTGGTACAAATGGGACGGACGGCATAAACGCAGCATGGACTCAACAGCTTTCCCGCGGGAATGTGTCCATGCAAGCATTGGTTCAACAGGAATATGGCGCTCCCGTTACGGCGTACGTGAGCGCGGCCGCCTTTCCACCGGGCCTATTCTACGCCAGTTATTTCACAGACGCACAGACTTATTACAGGCTCCCTGTTAATTGTGGTGGCGCAGAGCTGCTTTCTCCAAGAAGTATATACTTAAGTACGGCGGTGTCTGATGCTCACTTATTTTTCGGATCTCTACGCGCACAGTTTGAGATTCCGCTCAGCGCAACCGTGGCGCTCAGCGGTAACGCCGCCCTGGACCGAACCGCAGCATGGTCAGGTGACACACTGCTGCAGGATCCTCATACAATTTTTCGGCAAGGATCTCAATTGCCCGGGGTGCCGATGATTGGAGCGTTCGTGGGCCTTGCGTATAAGCCCGCGATTATAACGGCACCGTCAATGTTTGGGGGAATCCGATATTTCGGATCTGGAAACTCATCGTTCTTGCCGCCAAATGTGGTTGCTGACCTTGCTGTAGTACAGCATTTGGAGCGGGGACAGCTGGCGATCGTCATTGACAATGTGTTCGACACGTATGCCGGCACGTTTGCGACATCGAGGAATGCGGTACCGTTTGCTCGGGTTAACGGGACGGAATTGGCGGGGCTTTCCTACCCGCATCAGCCTCGCCTAATAAGCGCGTCGTTTTCTTTCGGTATTGGTCGAGATATTAGCCTGGAAAGTCCGGAACTCCGAGGAATTGCGAATGCAACTGAGCAAACTCTTCAGCCTGGTTTCCTTATCGTGAAGTGGCCTACGACGAAGCCTGCGGACCCATTTCGACATAATTCAGGATCCGCGTGCATGTCGCAGGAGGCGGCACTCGCTGACCCCATTCTGGACGCCCTTCAAAAGAATGTCGATCAAATCAATGCGGTAGGCGGCAAGGGGGCCTACCCCAATTCATGGGCGGACTGGAAAGGCTTTCCCGATGCCATTCAAGGTCAGTATATTGCGCTGCCTGGCGGCTATGCTGTCGCTTTGTCTACAACAAAATACAGTATCTTTAAGGCATTGATTGCGTGCGGCTTTATCCATCTGGGTTATTCAATCAATGCGCAGGCAGCGAACGTTCCCTATCCGCAGCGGCACTCGGGAACGACTGAAACAGTTTATTATTCGCCCGCGGTTGGAGTCTACTTTATCGAAGTGCCATGGGACACTGGCGTAGCACAAAAGTTTCGGTTTTATCCGCTTCCATCAATGCCTCCGCCGAACCCCTTTGCTCTGCTAAACGGCCGAACCTGCGATTCGGAGCTCAGGCCACTTGCGGATCGTTTACTGCAGCAATTACAAGGATTTTTTTCTAATCCTCATCCGAAGTCGGGGAGGACTGCCGACTGGACCATCACGGCCCACGGCAGTACGACGAGTACATGGTACGAAATGTATTCTGACGAAATCGGCACGGTTGCTGCGCTAAAGAGCTGCGCACATGTATCAGCAGGCTCGCCCGACGCAGTTCGGGCGCTCGGCTTTGGTGCGGTTAGCGTGCCATACTTTGGCTACACGCCGCGTCTGGGGCTTTATGTAATTGGGAATTGAGGAAGTCTTTGCGAGTTCCAACCACAAAGAAAGTCCAGCCGTTTCTGAGGAGGTGTCAAAGCACCGCCAACAGCACTCGAATTGTGAGATCGATGCCGGACGACGACGCGGAATCATCCGAATCAGTCCCGCCCGAGCAGAGGTATCGCGCATGCAAGGACCACGCTACGGGTGACCACCTTTCGATTCTTCCCGTCGGATTGCGGCAAGCGCTTTGATCGTGCGGCTTAAGCCAACGTCATGAGGGCAAATCATGAGGGTTAGATCAATTTTTGTCGCCTATCCGTATTCATTCGGAATCGAATACCGAGCCGCGCTCGACCGCCGCTTCGCCGGTACCGGGATCGAGTTTCGCTACGCCGATGACGAACTCGCAAACACGCATGTAATGGCCAAAATCACCCGCATGATGAGCGAAGCAGACGTCTGTTTCTTTGACGTCACGGAATGCAACCCAAATGTGCTCTTCGAACTTGGCTACGCGCTTGGCGCGCAGGAACCTGGTTTTGTGGTCGTGAGACGCGACGCTGTCAAGGAGCTGCAGTCCGATATTATTGGATGGGATAGCTTGCGCTACGAGGACCATGACGATTTAGCAAGGCAGCTATTCGATCAAGTGACCAAAGGACGCATACCAATTCGCAAACGCGACCACGGCACGATTGAGGCTAGCGCACGTAGTCCGCGAGACGTATTGCAGAGCATTCGCTTTGGCGTACCTCCCAGTGATCGCGCCCGCCTACTCGTCTACGCATTGCATACCGCATGATCGACACTATTTAGATCGGGATGTGTTCGGAACGACGCCGTTTCGGGCACAGGATCTTGTTCATCCCATCATCGACGCGATGAACGCCACCCATCACACTACCTATTTTTGGCCGAGCGGATTCGATTATGATCACCGACCAGGCCCTGACTTTCTAGAGGTTTATTGTGGAGCAGAAGGCGCTCCCCCTGGTGACCGCAGCACAAACTTCAGAGTTTATCTCAGTGGCGCGGTAACGTACATGCAACGTTTGCGGCGAAGAGGTACCGATGATAATCCATTCCTGTACGAGTATATGTTTGAAGAGATCGTCGAGATGGCGTTTATTGCGATCAATGATGTGCGGTCTCGTTGGGGCTTCAGCAATCAGAGTCTACTTGGCGTCGGGACGCTCTTTCTTGATGCTGCGGACCTGAGAGTCTCGGAAGCGACTCGAATGTTTTATCCCCTGGGCGACGTGGGACGTTCGTTGGCTGACCCCCAAGATGCTGTTTGGATTCCACATGATCCGCTTGTTGTCCGTGGCGAGCTGTTTCCGAAGAGTCTTGCGACGGGATTTGCCGCCGAGTTAAGGATCGCGCTGGTCTAGTCGATCCAGCAAAGCGCGGCAGAAGCCGCCAGTCTCGTACTTGTGCTGTCGAAACGGTGGCAACGGCTAACGAGCTCTGGGCGTGGGTTGGGCGCTCTGGGCACTTCCTTGAAGAAAGGGGCCGATTTCAGACAGACAGTCTTGGACTAGCTTTGCTCTTCGGTCAAGCATGGCCCTTATGTGATCGCCGTCCAATCTTCATTAGAATGTTCAAGAAAAGGGCGTGCGCATGGCGTGCTCACGAATTGGCGCACGTGACGACGCAGCTGCAAGTTGAGCCTGAAGATCATGCCATTCCTGAGTGCCGGGCACGCGCCACTTGGGAGCGGTGGGAACGAGTTGCTTGATAACCGAGTTGCGAGGCGAGAGATCCAACATCAGATCGGTTAGCGGACGGTCCGACCATACGAATGAGGCTAGATGGGTGAATTGCGAGTCCGTATACATCCAGAACCATTCCGTAGGAAGCCAATTGTGGGATGGCGGCGGTAAATTTTGCACCCCGTAGGCCCGCAGCACATCGTATACATCATCGAGACAGTTACGACCAATGACCGAGTAGGATTGCTGAGAAACCCATAGGACAATTTCATATGCCCTAGCCGGCTCAGCTCGAAGCAAATCGACGTATTTAGCATCGTCATAAGCGCGCAGAAGCATCAGGGGCACCGGATTGTCGCTATCGCTATCCCAAAACCCCATCGATGCTGGATCACTAGAAGGGGTTCCGCGTGGATTCTCGACCGAGCCGCAGTCTGCGTCGACCAGGTCAAAGTCGAATCCCCACCCGACGTGGCCGGCCCCCATGGCGCCGCTGTACCGGACGAAGACAGCGGCTCTCAACGCGTTCGTAGGTGACTTAGCTGCATAGGTCACACCTCTCCTAAGCGAGTGGTCTAGCACTGAGGTTCCTTGCGCAGTACTCATCTCCGTCCCACAGTGCTGTGTCAGGGGATTTTGCGCGACGCTGCTTGACGAGCCTATACCATTACTTGTGTGCTCACATAAAAGCACCTGGCTCAAAAGGACTGTCCGTCAAACGATAGTGACGCCACCGGCAACTATGCGAGAGCAAGCGGCTGGGCAGCGAAGTGGCCGTTTCCGCCGAAGCATTCATAGCGTGCGCGAGCGGGATAAGCAATAGTCCTCGGGAACTCGCTTTCGCGCTAACAATGGATCTCACTACCAAAGCAACGTCAAGCCCGACCGTCAGGGAAGATTACTCAACGCGCGTATAATGCAGTGCACATCGATCGGGCCCTATTACTGACTACATCTAAGTGCGGCCCGGATGTCATTTACTATTGACCGAAGAAGGCCTTGCCGGAATACGAATTCACTAATCGAAGCTCTCGTGGGCAACGATCGTTTATTACGCAGTGTACGATGGTGAGCATGGCCGGCCAGCAGTTATCTAGTGCTAACCTTTGCGAAGGAGAATCCAGATCCTTTAGGCCGCGATTCTAGCGCGGTGACGCTGCCAGTTCGGACGAGTATGGTGCGCCTTTCGGCACCGATCGATACAAAACTTTTCGTCACGTCCGCGCCAATGATTATGTTACGAATCTCCGCTGCCTGCTCGTCCGTGACCTTGATTGGATTTTCGAATCCGACGATATGCACGAAATGATCCACTGCTAAGAACCGCCTTTCTACATTGTACGTTCGACGTGACTCCAACGGTGCGCTTCCAAGACAAGCACGATCGACTCCATTGCTGGACCAGTGAGGCAATCTGCGAAAGCCGAGAATAGCAACTACGAATAATAGGATTAAGAGATTAGTCTTGGCCACCGAACGCTGTTATGGCGAGTATCAGATCAGGGTCGATCATTAAAGGCACTTTAACGAGACAACAACTCAATCGGAATAGCTCCAATCGATCCGCTACTCAAGCTCATACCGAGGAAGAGCCAATAGATTGTCCGTCAAAACGCCGTCTTCTCGCGTTCGAACGTAACGTTGCCCGCGCACGTTCTTTACGCGGATCACCTCGACGGTGTTGCTTTCCGAGTCAACAACGACAATCTCTTCGCCGGCGTCTAGGAGCTTTAGCACGCCCGATAACGTTAGAGTCCCGGTGCTTATTGGCCGAGTTGAAGGATCGATGTACGCTACGCCTGCGATATGCTCATGGCGATTTCCGCCTTTCATTCTCACAGCCACGATCTGCTTCACACCTCCTCCTAAATCAACCTAAATCAACGATTCGGCATTATTTCAGGGGCGTCCGTCGCCCCCGAGGTTATCCTAATCGGTAGGCAGTCGGAGAAGAGTGTCGGTTTTGGTGTGATCTGGATCGTTTCGATATACTTGTGGCCTGACGAACTGAGTCGAGCTTCCAGGTATGTCTTGTTCCCATAACTGTCCGAGACGTAGGCTCGAACGCCGGATTTCACGGCATCATGCCACTTCTCACGAGTGTCATCGTAGTTTTGAGAACCGTCGTGGCCCTTGAGTCGCTGAATGTGCAGCAACGTAGGTCGGTCATAATAGGACGCCATGCGGCGTCCTATTATGCGAATCTCCACCCCTCCCTAATTTTTCGGATACCCGCTCTTGTTGTGAGCGGGGCGCGACGCTTTGTAGACGGTGCCGGGGACCCGTGTCGGAGGCAAAGGCTTACCGCGAACGACGGTCACCTCGGCACCAACCTTCCCGTTAGGGTATACCGGACGAACCTCGCCCGAGATCGGCGACGGCGTTCCAGGGGTCATGAGTTTCTTTCGAATGCTCATTTTGAGCGATCTCCTCTTAGTAACTGCTCCTCTTCGCGGAAGCGTTGCGACCGAGACCGTGAGGAGATTCGTCCCAGATGTGGTAGGTTAGAGATAACCACTTATGGCGATCCCCTCACGGGTTATCGTACGTCTAGTGGCTTCAAAGCGGCCGTGTCCCTCCACAAGACGACCGGCCGCTTTTCCATTAGATGTTTACGGCGGGGTTCGGTTCTCCCCGCTTCCGGCTTAGCGCCGGAAATCAATCACGCACTCTCTGCCAAATCATCCTCCTGGTCAAAGTCGATGCCGGATGCGGTCGATAAGGTCAACTGCTCGTGGTCGGAATCGGCATTTGCCGCGAGCGGTGGCTCGAGTGACAAAGCCTTCGCAATGATCCAGCCGCTTGTCGACAGCTTATAGGAACAAATGATGTGCGACGGGTCCCGCCGGCTCGAAATGGCACCGTACGTGTCGATGTAGCCGATCGCGCAGAGTCGCTCGCACATCTCTCGTCGACCGGGCCACTCGTCGCGCATGAGCTCTTCGACGATCATCTGGCGCTCGCAGCCGTTTTCCCGTATCAACTGGCGGAGCGCTTCGACATCGGCAAACCAGTCCTGCCGCTGTTCCGGCTCGGTTTCCGCCCATGCCAATAAGCTCGATACGATGCTTGAGACCGAGACGTCATACCTGGTCGACAAGTGCTTCAATGTCGCCATCTTTGCCCCCGAGATACGGACGTTCAAAACTGCCCCGTCGTCTCTTTGCTTCGCCCGATCGCTTGCCACATCAAATCCTCCCAGAGCTAGAATATCACGGCTCGAGGGCTGGATCAATCACGTTGTCATACACACTCTTTACAAGGAGTTTCAGACGGACTTTTCACCGCCCGGACCATGCGAACATATGTTCCGAGCGGCGAGTTTCTTTAGCCATAGACCAATCCAATGGCGCACAATTGCTAACAGGGAAGCTTTGATCGCGAAGGTGGCGCCGCTTGCACTGACTCCTGTAAAGTCAGTCGCACTTCTGTATATCAGCAACGACTCCGAAAAATCACATTTTACCTTGCCTTAAGGAATGCTGGGGGGTATAGTGGTGGAAAGTAGTGTTTAGTGGTGCCTTCCGGAGGACTTTGTGCACGCGGAACTACCGCGCTTTGCCGGTTCGGAGCAGCACGCCCTTGACCATAAGGGCAGGCTTATTGTACCGGCGCGCTTCCGCGAGCGTCTCGGCTCCCAATTTGTCCTGACGATTGCCCCGCCCGATCCCTGTCTGGCGCTCTATCCGACCGCCACCTGGGTCGAGTTTTGCGGCCGGCTCGAAGCGATCCCGAAGAAAGACGAGCACTATAAGCGCTCCGTGCGCTACCTCTTCGCGCATAGCGAAGAGGTGGGATGCGACACGCAGGGCCGGGTGGTCGTACCCGCGCGACTTCGCGAGTATGCCGGCATCGAACGGCAGATCGTCTCCGTCGGACTCCTTACGCGGATCGAAATCTGGGCGAAGGAACGTTACGACGTCCAGGCGCCCCCCGATGGCGAGATCCCCAGCTTCATTGCCGAGCTTGGCTTGTGATGTGGCGGCGTGACGCACCAACCGGTCCTGCTCGAAACCGCGGTGGAGTATCTTGCGCTACGGCCGGGCGGGACGTACGTCGATGCGACCTTCGGTGGCGGGGGACACACTCGATCGATCCTCGAGCGACTCGAGGGCGGCCGCCTCGTCGCGATCGATGCCGATCCGCAAGCGGTGCTTCGGGCCGCCTCGATCGTCGATCTCCGCTTCACCTTCGTGCGTGCCAACTTTCGGGAAATCACTCGCGTCCTGGACCGATGCGCGATCGCCTCGGTCGACGGCATTCTTTTCGATTTGGGAGTCTCGTCGATGCAACTTGATGACGCCGAGCGCGGCTTCTCGCTCGGAAAACCCGCTGCGCTCGACATGCGGATGGATCCGGGGGCGGGACGGAGCGCCTACGATATCCTCGCGACCGCGAGCGAAGGCGAGCTCGCCGACATCTTCTTTTATTATGGTGAAGAGCGTGCGGCGCGTCGCATCGCGCGTGCGATCGTCGCGCGCCGGTCGAGCGGCGATCTGCCGAACACGACCTCGGAGTTCGCACGGCTCGTCTCCGGCATCGTGCGGCGACGCGGCCATCGCGAGCGCCTTCATCCGGCGACGAAAGTCTTTCAGGCACTCCGCATCGCCGTCAACGACGAGCTCGACGCCCTGCGCGAGGGCTTGCACGGGGCCGTCGGCCGGCTTCGCGGTGCCGGGCGGATCGTGGCGATTAGCTTCCACTCCCTCGAAGATCGCATCGTCAAGCAGAGCTTTCGGGACGACGAGCGCCTCGAGGTGCTGACGAAGCGCCCGGTCTCTCCTCAGGGTGAAGAGATTGCCGGGAACCGGCGAGCACGCAGCGGCAAACTGCGGGCCGCGCAGCGCAAGGCGAGTTGAGATGATAGCTCCGCGGCTCATCGAGCGTTCCCCGCGCATCCGCAATCCGCGCACCGTGCGCGCCGCAACCCAGCGGCGCATCGACCGAACGTCGCGCGCCCGCTATACCGGCGTCAGTCGCGTCTTCGTCGCCTTAACGGGTGTGCTCGCTCTGCTCATGATTTACGTCTTGCTGACCTCGAGCTTGACCGGCCTCAGTTACGCGGTCGCAACGGCACGTGCAGATCGCGAAGCGCTGCAAGAAGAAACGATGCGCCTCGACGATCGTATTTCGGCGCTGCGCTCCGACGACCGGCTCTCGGCGATCGCAGCGCGCTTAGGCATGCGCGAACCGCAGCGACTCGCCGTGGTGAGAATCGCGCCGCCGCCGATCGTTCGCGAACGGTCGCGTTTCCCGGTCTTCTCCTCGCTCGCGGAGTTCTTCGCTCCGGCGGTCGCACGCCGGCAGCGCTAGAAGACTCCGAGGCATGCACCAGCGGACGTTCGCCCGCGTCGCTCCGATGCGAGCGCGATTCTCGTTCTATGCGTGCTTGCTCGTCGCGCTCTTTCTCGCCTGGCGGCTCTATGACGTTCAAGCGATCAAAGGCGCGCTCTATGCGAAGGAAGCGCTCGAGCAGCGTTCCGATACCGTCGAAGTCTTCGCGCGCCGCGGCAGTATTTTGGATCGGAGCGGGAACGTGTTGGTGCGTTCCCTGCCGTCGGAGAGCGTCTACGCGGTGCCGCGAGAGATCGTCGATCCCGATGCAACCGTCGCGAAACTCGAAGGGATCTTCGGTAAGCTCGATTCGGCGACGATTGCGGCACTGCACGACCGGCATCTCTGGTTCGTGTGGATCGCTCGGAAGGTGCCGCACGATCAAGCCGCGCGCGTTCACACGCTCGGCCTCATTGGCGTCGACCTGAAGGAAGAGCAGACGGGTCTGCGCGTCGATACTGCAGGACGCTTAGCATCGACGGCGATCGGTTTCGTTGGTACCGACGAAAACGGACTCGACGGAATCGAATACGCATATGACGGCTTGCTGCGCGGTCAATCCGGACGCGTCACGCTGGAGGCCGACGAGTTCGGCCGCCCTATTCCCTTCGGCCGCGAACGCGTGATCGCCCCGGCACAGCCCGGTTTGGACGTCGAGCTGACGATCGATCCGTACCTTCAGTTCGTTGCCGAGCGAGCGCTTGCGAAAGAGGTCAACGCGTATCACGCGCTGGACGGGACCGCGATCGTGATGGATCCCTGGACCGGCGAAGTTCTCGCCTTAGCAAACATGCCGGACTTCGACCCGAACCGCTTTTGGAAGTTTAACGACGCGCAGCGCCGCGACCGTGCGGTGATGGACGCCTACGAGCCCGGTTCGACCTACAAGCTCGTGACGGCCGCCGCGGCGCTCGAGTCGGGCAAGGTGACGCTGAAGACGCGGTTTCCCGCGCGAAACGCGCTCGAAGTAGGCGGTCAGACCATTCACAACGCGGAAGACGGTCTCATGGGCGCGGGAGGAAGCGAGACGCTCGAAGAGATCATCGCGCTTTCGCACAACGTTGGCGCGGCGGAAGTCGGCCTTTCGATTGGCGGCAAGACGCTCTACGCAATGGAACGCCGGGCTGGATTCGGTGCGCCGAGTGGTGTCGGATTGCCGGGTGAGAATCCCGGCATCGTGCCGCCGCCCGCGCAATGGAGCGGTTCGTCGCTCGCCACGATGTCGTTCGGGCAAGGCGTCTCCGTCACGCCGCTGGCGATGGCGCGCTATTATGCGGCGATCGCCAACGGCGGATTGCTCATGCAGCCCCGCATCGTGCACGCCGTCTTCGATCCGCAGGGCTCGCTCGTGCGGCGATACTCGCCGGCCGTCGTTCGGCGCGTCTTCTCGCAGCACACGGCCGAAGAACTGCGCTCGTTTCTGCGAGCCGTCGTACTGCACGGAACCGGAGATCCGAGCGCGCAGATTCCCGGCTATGCGACGGCCGGAAAGACCGGCACCGCGCAGATGGTCGTTGACGGGCAATACCGGTCTGGGTATTACGCCGCTTCGTTCATCGGGATGGTGCCCTACCCGCACGCGCGGTACGTCGTCTACGTCAAAGTGGAGCGGCCGATCGGCGCGTATTACGGGAGCATCGTCGCCGCACCCGCCTTCGCCGAGATCGCGCGTGACGCCATGCTGCACGCCGGAGTATTGCCGAGCACGTCCGTCTCACTTCGTGGCCGCTGATCGGAGCGCCGCGCTGGCGACGCTGCTGAGCCGGGTCGCGTGGACGAAGATCGAGGGCGAACGCGACCTCGCGATTCACGGCATCGCCATCGATTCGCGTGAAGTACGGCCCGGTTCGCTTTTCGTAGCGTTGCACGGCGGCCACACCGACGGCCATCGTTACGCCGGCGAGGCCGTCGCCAAGGGCGCGCTTGCGATCGTCGTCCAAGAGGATGCACCCGTTGCCGTCGTGCCCGGCGTCACCGTCGTGCGCGTTCGCGACACGCGCCGCGCGCTCTCGTCGCTGGCGGCGGCGTTCTACGGCGATCCATCGCACGACCTCGCCGTGATCGGCGTCACCGGTACGAACGGAAAGACGACCGTGACGCACATGATCGCCGCGATTCTCGATGCCGCCGGCACGCCGTGCGGCGTCGCGGGAACCGTCGGCGCGGAGTTCCGGTTGCGAAGATGGCCGCTGGAGAATACGACCCCGCTCCCCCCCGATCTCCATCGTACTCTTGCGGAGATGCGCGATGCGGGAGCGCAGGCCGTCGCGATGGAGGTGAGCTCGCACGCGCTCGCGCTCGATCGGATCGATGACGTACGCTTCCGCGCGGCGGCTCTGACGAACGTCGCGCGCGACCATCTCGATTTTCACGAAACCGTCGAAGCCTATGCCGCCACCAAGCGCCGGCTCTTCGAGCTGGCGGAACTCTGCGTGCTCAACATGGACGACGCGTATGGTCGAAGGTGGGCGAGCGAACTAAAAAACGAAGGACGCGAAGTCGTCGCCTACGGGATGCAGCCTGAAGCGACGCTCGTTCCGGCGGAGATTGTCGTCGACGCGGCGGGCAGCCGGTTCGCCGTTGACGGCGATCGCTACGAGCTTCCGTTGCCGGGGCGCTTTAACGTGTGGAACGCGTTAGCGGCGATCGGCGTCGCGCGCCTTTTTGGCATCGACGGTGCGATCTGCGCGGCGGCGCTCGCGCGCATGAACCGCATTGCCGGCCGCATGGAACGCGTCGTCTCCGGCGGCGTCGCGGTCGTGGTCGATTACGCGCACACGCCCGACGCGCTCGAATCGGTACTCCAGTCGCTGCGCGAAACCACGAAGGGTGCACTCACCGTCGTCTTCGGCTGCGGCGGAGACCGCGATCGTGGAAAACGGCCGGAGATGGGCGCCGTCGCTGCCCGGCTCGCCGATTGCATCTATTTGACGAACGACAATCCCCGCACCGAAGAGCCGCAAACGATCGTCGACGCGATCGCCGCCGGAATCGGCGACCGGCGGCATGTGGTCGAACTCGACCGGCGGCGCGCGATCGAAGCGGCAGTCGCGCAGGCGCGCGACGGCGACGTCGTGCTCGTCGCCGGAAAGGGGCACGAGACGTATCAGATCGTCGGCGATCGGGTGCTCCCGTTCGACGACGTTGCCGTCGTTCGCGAAGCGCTCGCGGCGCGGAGCCAACCGCGATGAATCTGCCGCTCGACGCAGCCGTTGCCGCAACGGCGGCGACGCTCCTCGAAGCCGAGGCCGCCCCTGCGATGCTGCGCGTCAGCACCGATACGCGGACGCTCGAACGGGGCGATACGTTTCTCGCGCTGCGCGGCGAAAACTTCGACGGCCACGATTTCATGCACGATGCCGTGCGCCGCGGCGTCGCGATGCTCGTCGTCGAGCGCAATCAGGCGCGGATACCCGGCATCCCGACGATGCTCGTCGGGAATACCAGGGCCGCCTATATGGCGCTTGCCGGTGCGGCACGCTCGCGTTTTCGTGGGCAAATCGTTGCCGTGACGGGGAGCGCCGGGAAGACGACGACGAAGGCGTTCCTGACGCAGCTCTTGGCCGTGCGATACGGCGAGCGCGTTCTCGCCGCGCCCGGGAACGAAAACAACGAGATCGGCGTGAGCAAACTCCTGCTGAGCGCATCGAACGATGCGCATGGCGTTCTCGTCGTCGAAATGGGGGCGCGCCATTATGGCGACGTTGCCGCCCTCGTCGAGATCGCGCGGCCCGACGTCGCGATCTTAACCAACGTCGGCGACGCGCATCTCGAGATCATGGGCTCGCGCGAACGCCTCGAGGAGACGAAATGGGCGATCTTCGGCAGCGGGGCACGCGCAATCCTCAACGCTGCCGATGAGGTTTCGCGCCGTCGTGCGGGCAGTCTCGAGCGTACCGCGCGCTGGTTCGCTGCCGATTGGCGTTCGAGCGCCGGCGAGGATTTCGACCCGTTGACCGCGTTCGACGGCCATCGCAGGCTCGTTCACTGCGCCGGCGGCGCGACGACCGAGCTTGCCGTCGAGGTGTGCGTACCCGGATCGCACAACCTCGCGAATCTCGCCGCGTCGGTCGCCGGAGCGCTCGAGCTCGGCGTTCCGCTCGAAAGCCAAGTCGGCGCGATCGCGTCGCTGCGGTTACCGGAAGGCCGATACGATCGCATCGCTCTGCACGGCGGCATTCGTCTGGTCTACGACGCGTACAACGCCAACGCGAGCGGCATGATCGCAGCGCTCGACGCCTTCGCCGCCGAGTCGGCGGCTCGCCACATCGCCGTGCTCGGTTCGATGGCCGAGCTCGGAGAGGAATCGCGCGCGCTGCACGAACGCGTCGGCGCTCACGCGGCGCAGCGAGTCGACCTGCTCTTGGTGAGCGGTGAATATGCCGCCGATCTTACGCGCGGCGCGCAGCGCGGCGGTCTCGCCGACGGGCAGATCGTTCAGATTGCCACGAACTCGCAGGCGGCGCGCTGGCTGCGCGAGCACGCACGCGCCGACGACGTCGTCTTGCTGAAGGGCTCGCGAAAATACAAGCTGGAAGAGATCGTCGAAGAGTTGCGCACGTGAGCCTCGCAACGCGCACTCTGCTCGTCACGCGGCCGGAAGCACCGGCCGGCCTGACGGCGATTCCAATTCGGACGCCCCTCGTTCGCCCTGGCGACGACCTCGCCGAGGCGATCGCTCGTGCCGTGCTTGGCATCGCGCGTTCCGGCGACGTCGTTGCGGTTTCCGAGACCGCGGTCGCAATCGCGCAAGGCGAGCTGCTGGCAGCGGAGTGCGTTCGTCCGTCGCGCCTGGCGTTTGCGATCTCGCGGCGCGCCGACCCAATGGCGACGATCAGCCAGCCCGAGTCGATCCAACTCGTCATCGACAAGGTCGGCACGTGGAAGGTCGTCTACGCGACCCTCATGCAGCTTGCCGGACGGCTCGTCGGACGGCGCGGCGCATTTTACGAGGTGCTCGGTGAGGCGGTCGCGGCCTTTGACGGATACACCGGAACGATGCCGCCATACGAACGCGCGATCGTCTTTGCGCCGCGCGATGCTGCCGGCTTCGCGCGTTCCGTGAGCGCACGCACGGGCGTCGCCTGCGCGATCGTCGACGCCAACGATCTGGGCAAAGCGAAGGTCCTTGGATGCTCGGATGGCGTCAACGCCGCAAGCGTGGAGGCGGCGCTGCTCGACAACCCGCACGGCAACAGCGACGAACAGACGCCGCTCGTCGTGCTCAAGTGGCGCGGATCCGGCGCGAACCCGCTGTTGGAGAGTTCTCAAACGTGAGCGCTCCGTCGCTTCCGGTCCTCGGCCTATGGGTTCTCGGCGGTTTCCTCGTGGCAGCGGTTGCGACGGCAGCGCTGCTCGCGATCTTCGGCCGCCTCGAAGTGCGCCAGCGCGCCTACGAAGACGCCCCGCAATCGCACCGCATCAAGACCGGAACGCCGACGATGGGCGGTCTCGTCTTCGTCGTCGTTCTGCTCGTTGCGTTGGCCGGCGCGCGTCTTCCGCTGCTCCCCGAGCTGGTCTTGCTCGTCGTACTCTGTGCCGGAATCGGCGCGATCGACGACGCGATCACGGTTCGCGGCGGCGCGAAGCGCGGATTGCGCGCGCGCACGAAATTCCTCGCTACCGCGCTCGCCGCCGTTATCTTCTTGCGCGAAGCCGCCGCTTCGCCGAGCCTCTTTCCTCCCGACGTGCTCTTCCACGCTGGAAGGTTCGCGCTCATCGCGCCGCACTGGCTCTGGCTCTTGCTGGGCGTTTTGGCGATCACCGGAACGACGCATGGCGTGAATCTCACCGATGGTCTCGACGGTCTCGCGGCGGGGTCCGTGATTCCACCGCTGATCGTGCTCGCGTCGATCGCGGCGCGCGACGCGCTGCCCGGCGTGGCAATCGGTGCGGCTGCCGGGATCGGAGCCTGTGCGGGCTTTCTGCTTTTTAACCGGCATCCCGCGCGAATCTTCATGGGCGATACCGGCTCGCTCGCACTCGGGGCGCTTCTCGCGGGGTGTGCGATTCTGACCGGTGAGATGCTGCTGCTCGTCCTGATCGGTGGCGTCTTCGTCGCCGAGGCGCTCTCGGTTATCGCACAAGTCTCCTACTTCAAGGCGACGCACGGACGACGGATCTTGAAGATGAGCCCGCTGCATCACCATTTCGAGTTGAGCGGATGGCCCGAGACGAAGGTGACGACGCGTTTCTTGGTTGCATCGCTGCTCTGTTCGCTGGTAGGATGGGCCATCGTGCGATGAGCGAGGGCTTTCAATTCGGCGCCGGTGAAACGATGCTGATCATCGGCCTTGGACTCAGCGGTTTGGCGTGCATTGAGGTATTGAGCGAACTGAACGTGACGCTCTATGCCACCGACGAAAAGCCCGTCGCCGAGCTCGCCGAAGCAATCGAAGCCGCCAACGCGCACGGCGCGCGTTTCGTCGCTCCCGACTCGATCGGTGCGATCGCCGGCGAGCTCAACTGTGCGGTACTCTCGCCCGGCGTGCCCCCAACTTCGCCGGTCGTGCGCCGGATGCACGAAGCCGACATCCCGGTACTCGGTGAGATCGAGCTGGCCTATCGGCTCTGCAAGGCGCCGATCGTCGCGGTGACCGGAACCAAGGGCAAGTCGACGACGACCGCCTTGATCGGACATTTGCTCCGCCGCTGCGGACGCCGCGTGCACGTCGGGGGAAACATCGGCAATCCGCTCATCAAGGAAGTGCGCGGCGCCGCCCCCGGCGACTGGGTCGTTGCCGAAGTCTCTTCGTTTCAACTCGAGACGATTCGCGCGTTCAAGCCGCGCATCGCGGTTCTGCTCAATATCGAGCCCGACCATCTCGACCGCTACCATTCGATGGACGAATACGCCGAAGCCAAATACCGGATCTGCGCGAATCAGTCGATGACCGATTGGTTCGTCGGGAATCTCGACGATCCGCGCGTCCGTTCGCTCGACTGGCACGACGGCAACGCGCGCGTGCAGGCGCGCCAGCTCTGGTTTTCGCTCGACAATGCCGACCGGGCGACGATCTATCTGCGCGGCAGCGTGCTGATGTACGCGCCCATCGCGGGCGATCCGCGCCCCGTTCCGCTTCTTTCCCGCGATGAGATCCCGCTGCCCGGCGAGCACAACGTCCGTAACGCGATGGCGGCACTGCTTGCGGCGCTCGCCGCCGGCTGCGCGCCGCAGGCCCTTCGCGACGCAATTCGAAGTTTCGAACCGATGCCGCATCGGCTCACGACGGTCGCCGAGATCGACGGGGTGCGCTACGTCGACGATTCCAAATCGACGAATCCGGCGTCGGTGATTGCGGCGCTGCACACGTACGACGCACCGGTCGTGTTGATTGCGGGCGGCCGGGCGAAGGGCACCCCATTCGACGCAATGGGCGTTGCGATTCGTGAGCGGGCTCGTGCGCTCGTGACGATTGGTGAAGCCGGACCCGAGATTGCGCGTGCCGCGTCGGGCATCGCCACCGCGCATGCGCCGTCGATGGAAGCGGCGGTTGCGCGGGCTCGAGAGTTCGCGAGCCCGGGAGGAATCGTCTTGCTCTCGCCGGGCTGCGCCTCGTTCGACATGTTCGAATCGGCGGAAGACCGCGGGGAACGGTTCGCCGCGGCCGTTGCCACGCTGCGGGAACCTGCCGGTGCATAGCACGGCGACGTTGCGCGGATCGACGCGCATGCCCTTGGATACGGTGCTCTTCGCTGCGGTCGCGGCGCTGATCGCGATCGGCCTGGTCATGGTATTCTCCGCGTCGAGTGCGACGGCGTACGCGCAACACGGCGACATCGCCTACTATCTCAAGCGCCAGCTGGTCTGGCTCGTCGTCGGTCTGGCCGCTGCATACGTCTGCTACCGCATCGATTACCGGCGATTGCGGAGCATCGCGCCGTACTTGCTCGTGGCGGCGGGCGTCGCACTCGTCCTGGTCTTCGTTCCGCACGTCGGTCTCGGCGTGAACGGCGGCCGGCGCTGGATCGGCGTCGGCGGCCTGAGCGTCGAGCCCTCCGAGTTTGCAAAGCTGGCGCTGGTGATCTATCTCTCCACCGTCTTGTCGGCGCGTGGCGAACGCATTACCTCGCTGGTTCGCGGCCTCGTACCGCTCTGCGTTCCGGTTGCAATCATGGCGGTCTTGGTGCTCAAAGAACCCGACATGGGGACGGCGAGCCTGCTCTTATTCGTCGCGCTCGCGCTCTTCTTTGCGGCCGGCGCGCGGCTGCTTCACCTCGTCGCGATCGTGCTCGCGATGGTGCCCTTCGCCGCGATCAGCGTGCTCGCAAGTCCCTACCGCCGGGCGCGCGTCTTTGCCTTCGTCGACCCGTGGAAGGACCCGCTCAATACCGGCTTCCACATCGTGCAGTCGTTGCTCGCGCTGGGAAGCGGCGGCCTTTTTGGCGTTGGGCTGGGTGCCTCGCGCGCAAAGTTTTTCTATCTGCCCGAGCAGTACACGGACTTCATCTTTTCGGTCCTCGGTGAGGAGTTGGGGTTGATCGGGACGCTCGCCGTTATCGTGCTCTTCGTCACTCTCGCCTATCGTTCGATCAAGATCGCGCTTGGGGCGCCCGACCGGTTCGGATTCTTTCTCGCGATCGGCTGCGCCGCAATGATTACGATACAGGCCTTCATCAATATCGGCGTCGTTTCGTCATCGTGGCCGGTGACCGGCGTTCCGCTGCCGTTCATCTCGTTCGGCGGCAGCTCACTGGTCGTCAGCTGCATCGCCGTCGCGCTCATAGCAAACGTCGGGAGATCTCGCAGACCTCGCGAGCGGGCGTGACCGTCGTCTTCGCAGGCGGGGGAACCGGCGGGCATCTCTATCCGGCGATTGCCATCGCCGACGCCTTGCGAGAGCGCCGCGCGAGGATCGCCTTCATCGGAACGGCCGACCGCCTCGAGGCGAGCATCGTCCCAAAGGCAGGCTACGATCTTCATGCGATCGCGAGTGCGTCATTGCCGCGTGGGCTTTCGTTGGAACTACTGCGGACGATCGTCGCCAATGTTGCCGGCACGTTCCAAAGCCTGCGTCTCCTTGGGAGGGAGCGCCCCGATCTCGTCATTGCGACCGGCGGTTACGTCTGCTTTCCCGTCGCGCTCGCGGCTCGAATCCGCCGATTCGCCGGCCTCTCGCGCGCACCGCTGGTGCTGCTCGAACCCAACACCGTGCCCGGCCTGACGAACCGGCTGCTCGCACCGATCGTCGACGAAGTCTGGCTTGCGCCGTACGCGGCGCAACCCAGCACCAGCGCGAAATATCGCACCACCGGCATTCCGATTCGAGCGACGCTGCGCGCGCTGCCGCGTCGCGAGGATGCAATAGCGCGCCTCGGACTCGACCCGTCCCTGCGAACGCTCGTTGCGATCGGCGGAAGCCAGGGTGCGCGCTCGCTCAACGACGCGCTCATTCGTCTGCTGCGCGATGGCGGATTGCCGGCGGGGTGGCAACTCCTGGCGCTGACCGGGACGAACGATTTCGAAAGGGCGCGTTCGGAGTTGCCCGGCGCCCGCGCCTATCTCGACGACATGGCCGACGCGTACGCCGCCGGCGACTTGATTCTGGCGCGCGCCGGTGCTTCGACCCTCGGCGAGTTGGCCGCTCTCGGAAAGCCCTCGATTCTTATCCCCTATCCGCACGCGGCGGAGGGCCATCAGGCTGAAAACGCCGCACGCTTCGCGGATGCGAACGCGGCGGCCGTCCTGACCGACGCGCAGTTGCAAGGCGGCGGCTTGCCTTCTCTCCTCGCGCAGACCATCGAGCCGCGCAGGCTGCGCGAGCTGGCCGAGGGAGCGGAGCGACTGGGAGAGGGGGATCCGCTGGGCGCGATTCTCGCCCGGGTCCATACATTGACGGCGCGAAGAGAGCACGAGTGACCAGCTACCACTTCGTCGGCATCGGCGGCATCGGCATGAGTGCAATCGCGCGCATTCTGCTGGCGCGCGGCGAAGCGGTCTCGGGTTCCGATCTTAGCGCGACGCCGCTCGTCGAACAGCTGCGTTCGGAGGGAGCGCGAATCGCAATCGGTCACGACGCAGGCAACGTGCCCGGCGCGACGACGCTCGTCGTCAGCTCGGCGATCGATCGCCGGAACCCCGAGTGCGCCGCAGCGGCGCGTCTCGGTATCCAGGTTTTGCACCGTGGCGAGATGCTCGCGACCCTGCTCGCGCAGCGCCGCGGAATCGCGGTCTGCGGCACGCACGGCAAGACGACCACGACGGCGATGACCCACGCGGTGCTGCGCACCGGAGGCATCGATGCGGGCCTGGTACTCGGCGGCATCGACGCGACGCTCGGCAGCAATGCCTACGACGGAACCTCGCCATGGTTCGTCACCGAGGCCGATGAATCCGACGGTTCGTTCGCGCTGCTGCAACCGGCGATGGCGGTCGTCACCAACATCGAGAACGACCACCTCACGAGCGACGACGAGCTTCCGGCGCTCGCGCGGGCCTTCGCGGAGTTCCTCGCCAAACTTCCTGAGGACGGGGTCGCCGTGATCGGCATCGACAACCCGCTCGCAGCCTCGCTGACCACCCACGATCTGCGCGCGCGCGTCGTAACCTGCGGCCTCGATCCCAGCGCATCGCTGCACGCAGCGAATTTGCAATTCGCGGGCTTCGGGTCGGAGTTCGACGTGGTCGCCGGCGGTCGTACGATTGGCAGAATCCGGCTGCGCGTGCCGGGTGCGATGAACGTGCAGAACGCACTCGCGGCGATTGCCATCGGCGTGGAACTCGGCCTGCCGTTTGCTTCGATCGCCGCCGCGCTGAGCGAGTTTGCCGGCGTGCGGCGCCGCTTCGAGATTTTGATTTCGAACGAGCGCGCGACCGTCGTCGACGATTACGCTCATCATCCGACGGCCGTCAGCGCGACGATCGCGGCCGCGCGCCGATCTCACGACGGCGCATTATTCGTTGCGTTCCAGCCCCATCGTTACACGCGCACCGCCTTTCTCGCGCGTGAATTTGCCTCGGCGCTGCAGGGTGCCGATCGCGTCTATCTCGCGCCGGTCTACGCAGCGTCGGAGCCGGCGATTCCCGGCGTGAGCGAACGTTCGATCGGAGAACGGCTCGCGGTGCTCGGCGCAACCGTTGAGTATGCGGGATCGGTGGCGGAGCTCGAACGACAAATCTTCGAGGACCTCCCCGCCGGAGCGATGCTGCTCGTGCTCGGAGCCGGCGACATTACCGATGCCGCGGCGCGCCTCGCCAAGCGATTTTCCGCGCCTGCGCAAGAGCGCGCGGCCTCGCTGCGCGCATGAGCGTTACAACGGAGCGCGCGCTGCGCAGCTTGCTGGGAGAGTCGGACCGCGAGCCGTTGCGGGAGATTTTCGGTGCGCGGGTTCGGTTCGACGAACCGCTCGCACCGTTCACTTCGTGGAAGATCGGCGGTCCGGCCGACGCGCTCGCGAACGTACAGACCGAGGCGGAGCTCGAGCAACTTTTGCGCTTCTGCTTGCGACGGCGCATGCCGTGGTGGATCATCGGCGCGGGAAGCAACGTGCTGGTGGGTGACGGCGGCGTGCGGGGCGTCGTCGTGCGCCTCGGCGGCGATTTCGCGGCCGTGCGGGTCTGCAGCGAAGAGGGTCGCGTCGTGGTCGAAGCTGGCGGCTCGGCCGACATGGCCCTTGTGACCGCGAAGGCGGCCTCCGCCGGCGCCGACGGCATCGGTTCGCTGGCCGGAATTCCCGGAACGATCGGGGGTTCGTTGCGTATGAACGCGGGCACGGATCGCGAGATCGGCGAGTTCGTTCGCGAGGTCTGGGTTCAGGCGCCGAGCCGGCCGCAGCCCCACGCCGCAAGCGTGCAGTATCTCTATCGGCAATCGACGCTCGAGCGCGACGTCGTCGTTTCGCGCGTGGTGCTCGCTTTTGCCAATTCGAGTGCGGGCGACGTCCGCAGCGAGATGCAGACCCGTCTCGTCCGGCGTAAGAAGACCCAACCGATCGCGCTCCCCAATGCCGGCTCCTGTTTTCGCAATCCCCCGAGTGCCGCGGCGGCGCGTTTGATCGAAGACGCCGGGGCCAAGGGATGGCGCGAAGGGGGCGCTGAAGTTTCGAGACTGCACGCTAATTTCATCAACAATCTGGGCGGAGCGACGGCCCGAGACGTTGCGACCCTGCTTGCGCGCGTCCGCCGTGCCGTACGCGACCATTCGAACGTAGAGTTACAGCTGGAAGTGCACTTGGTTGGAGTTTTTATCGATGCAACGTAATGCCGGAGGCAAGGAGCGCGTCGCCGTCGTCATGGGCGGCACCAGCGCCGAACGGGAGATCTCGATTCGCACCGGTGGCGAAGTGGTGCGCGCACTCAACTCGCTCGGGTACGACGCGCAGGCGCTCGAGTACGACGATCGCTTCCTCGACGCCGTCCGCCAGCTCAAACCAGATCTCGTTTTCATCGCGCTGCACGGCCCCGGCGGCGAAGACGGACACGTTCAGGCACTCCTCGAGTATCTTTCGATACCCTACACCGGCAGCGGACTCGAAGCGGCGGCAATTTCGATGGACAAGCATCTCACCAAAAAGCTGCTCTCGGCGGAAGGCTTACCGACGCCGGTTTGGGATCTCTTCGATCTCACCGGCGGAACGTTGCCGCTCCTACCCGGATCCCTCGACCTTCCGCTCGTCATCAAGCCGCGCTTCGAGGGTTCTTCGGCCGGGGTTTCGATCGTGCGGACACACGAAGCGTGGACGAGCGCGATGCTCGATGCCTCGAAGTCGTACTCGCAAATTCTTGCCGAAGAGTATCTGGAAGGCCGTGAGTTTACCTGTGCCGTGCTTGGCGAGGAGGCACTCCCGATCGTCGAAATCGTCGCGAATCGCGACGGCTTCTACAGCTACGATGCCAAGTACGAGCCCGGCGGCAGCACGCACGTCGTTCCCGCGCCGATCGATGAGGATCTCGCGGCGCGGCTGCAGATGCTCGCGCTCTCGGCCCACCGGCTGCTCGGCCTTCGCGACTACTCTCGCAGCGACTTCATCGTGACGCCCGACCAGCGGCCGCACCTCTTGGAAATCAACTCGTTGCCCGGCTTGACGCCGGTGAGTCTCGTTCCCGATGCCTGCGCGGCAGTCGGGATTTCTTTCGAGGCCTTGATCGACCGGCTCGTCGGATACGCTCGCGCGCGCGCGGATGTGCGCGATGCCGTCGCTTGATCCCGGCGGCGTTCTCGCCGAAATCAATCGAATCTGGCGAGAGAGTGCGCCGGATGAGATTGCGCAACTGCTCGCGCCGCACTTCACCGACGACGTCGTCGTCGTTGCGCCAAGCCTCGCGCGCGTCGCTCGCGGGCGCGACGCGGTGGCCGCGAGCTACGGCGATTTCGTTCGGAGTGCGACGCTGCTCGAGGTGAGCATCGACGAGCCGGAGGTCGATGCATTCGGCGATGTTGCGATTGCGACGATGCCGTGGCGAATGCGCTATGAGTTCGGCGGCCGGCGCGGTGCGGAGCGCGGCTTCGACACGTACGTCTTTCGTCGCGAGGGCGATACTTGGCGAATCTGCTGGCGGTCGACGATCGCGGCCGAAGAGCGTAACGAACCCTAACTATTCGTCCTTCTTGAACGCCGCGGCGTCGTCGGCAACGAGGAGATCGAGGCGCGACGCGTCGGGCGGCAGGCTTCGCGCGAGCGGATAGCGCTCGACGAACGAAGGATCGTTCAACCGGTCGGCAATCTTGAACCCTTCGAACTTGGCATTGATCTCGGGGTAACGAGCGGGATCGCTGTGCTCTCGAATCCAGGTGGCGACTGCCTCGTCCGATGCGGCGCGGGCGATCTCGGCGCGCAATCCGGCTTCGCCAATTTCGAGCGCATTGAGGAGGCTCGAGCTGAACCCGGTGATTTGATACTCGCCCAGGTTCCCGCCCGGAAGGGTCGCGCGCAGCTTGTCGACCGTTCGGGCTGCCATCACGAGATCGAGGCCTGGCAAGCGCTCGCGCGGGCCGCGCGGAGGCTGCTTCGTAAGATCGAGTGCGTCCATGAGGGTAAGCCAATTCAACCAAGCCTGCCGCCGATGCCTTTCGCCGGAGGCCGACTTCCGGAGGAGTCGAAGCTTTGCCGCCGGGGAAAACCCATTCCGTTACACCCTTACCGTCTATGGAGGAAATCCTTGCCTACCGTTGTCGACCGTGGTCTCGAAGGAGTCGTCGTTGGGACCACCGCGCTTAGTAATGTTGAAGGAACGATCGGCCGCCTTACCTACCGCGGTTACGACATCGACGATCTCGCCCCCAACGCCACGTTCGAGGAGATCGTTCATCTGCTGCTCTACGGCACGCTGCCGAATCGCCATCAGCTCGAGGTGCTCAAGCGCGAACTCGCCTCGTGCCGCGCGCTCCCCGAACCGCTGGTCAACGCGATGCAGAACGTTCCGAAGACGGCGTGGCCCATGGACGTTTTACGCACCATCGTCAGCGGACTGGCACTCTTCTCTCCCGTCAACGCGCAGGGCGAGCATCGTTCCGACGTGCACACGGCGATCGAACTGATCGCCAAGCTGCCGACGATCGTCGCAGCGTGGGATCGGATTCGCCGCGAACTCGAACCCATCGCACCGCGTTCCGATCTTTCGCAGGCCGGAAACTTTCTCTACATGCGAAGCGGAAAGGTACCCCACGCAATCGAGGAGGAGGCGCTCGACACCTACTTCGTGCTGCTCGCCGATCACTCGTATAACGCTTCGACCTTCGCCGCACGCGTGGCCGCTTCGACCCGCGCCGATGTCTACGCGTCGGTGACGGCCGCGCTCGCGACGCTGCAAGGCGACCTGCACGGCGGCGCCGCGACCGCGGCGCATCGAACCCTGACCGAAGTGAAGTCGCCCGAGAACGCCGAGCCGTACGTGCGCGAGCTGCTCGGGAGCGGCAAACGAATCATGGGCATGGGCCATCGCGAATACAAAGTCCGCGATCCGCGCGCGCGCCATCTCGAAGCAATGGCAAAAGAACTCGCCGAGCACGTCGGCGGCGACCAATGGTATGAAACGGCACATGCGGTCGAAGAGGCAAGCCGAAAGGTTCTTCAGGAGAAGAAGCCTGGGAACACGATCTATGCAAACGTCGACTTTTACACCGCACCCGTGCTCACGGATCTCGGCATTCCGGGTGACGAGTTCACCTGCCTCTTCGCCTGCGGCCGAATCGCCGGATGGTCCGGTCATATCCTCGAGCAGCTCGCCGACAATCGGTTGATTCGCCCGCAAGCGACCTACGAAGGCCCCTCGAACGGGTCGTACGTTCCGATCGAGCAGCGCGGGGGTAACGGCGCGCGCGGATGACGGAAGCGTAGGTGCTGGTCGTACCGGCGATCGATTTGCGCGGCGGCAAGTGCGTCCGCATGAAGCAAGGCGATCCGACGACCGAAGTCGAGTACGACGACGATCCAGTCGAGCGCGCGCAGGCCTTCGTCGGGGCCGGTGCGCGCCGGCTGCACGTGATCGACCTCGACGGCGCCTTTGGCTCCGGTGAAAATCTTGCGGCGGTCGCGCGCATCTGTGAAGCGGTCGGCGTACCGGTCCAGATGGGCGGCGGTCTCCGCACCGTCAGGCATGCCGAGGACGTTTTCGCGGCCGGTGCTTCGGAGATCATCATCGGCACGCTGCTCGTCGAGGACGAGCGGCTCGCGCGGCACATCATCAGCCGCTTTCCCGGAAACGTGATCGCGGGAATCGACGCACGCGGAACGCAGGTGGCCATCCATGGCTGGCAAGAGCGCACGCCGGTCGACCGCGACGCGCTCGTTCGCCGCGTCGCGCAGTGGGGCGTTTCGCGGATCATCTTCACCGAGATCCGGCGCGACGGAATGGGCGAAGGTTACGACATCGAGGCGCTCAATGACGTCGCGAATGCCGCCGAGGTCAGAGTCACCGCCAGCGGCGGCGCGCGCAACGTCGACGATTTGCGCGAACTGAAGACGTCGGTTCCGATGACGGTCGATTCGTGCATCGTCGGAAGCGCGCTCTACAACGGAACGATCGAACTCAAAGAGGCAATCGCCGCGGTCGCCTAGGCGCCCGCTTCAATCTCGACGTAGTCGCGCCGCAACTCGGCCGGGAGACGGGCGACGATTTCGTAGTTGATCGTATCGGCCCACGCCGCCCAATCGTCGGCCGCGACCGTTTGGCTGCCGTCGCGGCCGATCAGCGTTACCGTCGAGCCGGCGTGTGCGTTCGGTGCGCCCGAGAGATCGATTTCGGTCATGTTCATCGCGACGCGGCCGACGATCGGGCAGAGTGCGCCGTCGACGACAAAGCTGCCGCGATTGGAGAGCGCTCGCGGCACGCCGTCCGCGTAACCGGTAGGGACGACGCCGATCCGCATGTCACGTGGTGCGTAAAAGGTTCGGCCGTATCCGACTGAAGCACCCGCCGCAATCGAACGTGTAACGATGATCTTCGAGCGATAGGTGAGCGCCGGCCGAAGGTCGAGCAGCGTCGCGCCCATAGCGTGACGAGTTTGCGGCGACGGCCAAAGCCCGTAGAGCGCAATACCGATTC
Source organism: Candidatus Cybelea sp. (assembly GCA_035695445.1). Lineage (GTDB taxonomy): Bacteria > Vulcanimicrobiota > Vulcanimicrobiia > Vulcanimicrobiales > Vulcanimicrobiaceae > Cybelea. The sequence goes on from DASRSI010000004.1 coordinate 170,241, forward strand.
GCACCATGTCGAGCCGCGTCTGCGGCCAGAGCATGGCGGCGGCCGAAGCGGCGATGTGACGCAGCGGCGCAATCTCTTGCCGCTCGAAGATCGGTCGTGCGGATTCGAGTGCACGATCGAACTCCGCGAGCTGATGCAGCGTATACGGCGAGTCGAGCTCTTCGGCCGCCGCGAGGTGTGAAAAGACGCCGGCGATCGCGAGCGCCGGCATTGCGTCGAGCGCATCGAGCGCACCGGTGAGTTCGTTCGGCTCGAAGCCGAGACGATTGAGATCGGTATTGAGCTTGACGTGTACGCGCGCCGTTCTTCCGCGTTGACGCGCGAGCGACGAGAGGCGCTGCGCGAACTCGCGCGCATTCCATAGCACCACTTCGGCATTTGCTGCGAGCGCGTCGTCGAGCGCCTCAGGGGGAATCGGACCTAAGACCAGGACCGGTATGGCGATTCCACCCGCGCGCAGTGCGAGTGCTTCGTCGATGGTGTAGACGCAGAGTCGCGTCGCAAACGGCTCGACGGCGCGGGCCACCGGCACGAGCCCGTGACCGTACGCGTTCCCCTTGACGACGAAGGAGGCGCGTTGCGAACCAACGAGATCGCGGAGCAGCGCGGCGTTATGCCGCAGCGCGCTCAGGGAAATCTCCAGCCGCCCGATCATGGCATCCGCCCTCTCATCGAACGAGCCGTTCGAGCCCCACGGCGCCGCTCACCCGCCCCCGGCATGCAGCATGGGAAACTAGCTCTTGATTACTAGTAAGCCGGCCCAAGCATCTCAGGGGCGTGCTTTTTGAGCTTGCACTCTCTCTCGGACTCTGCTAATATGGCACGGCTAGCGCTCTAGCGCGAAGAGTGCTAAGTTATGTTCCTCACCAAGATAGCCGATTTTTTAGTGGAGGTTTCCGTGAATCTCAAGCCCCTGTTCGACAACGTCGTCGTCGAACACGTAGAGCAGGACGACAAGACCAGCGGCGGTGTCTTTCTTCCGGATACGGCCAAAGAGAAGCCGCAAGAGGGCATCATTCGTGCCGTCGGATCCGGCCGCGTGACCGATAAGGGTAGCGTGGTCGAGATGCACGTCAAGGTCGGAGACCGCGTGCTCTACCGTAAGTACTCGGGAAGCGAAGTCAAGATCGAGGGTACCGAGTACCTCATCATTCCAGAAAAAGACATTCTCGCCATCGTCGACAAAGTGCCGGCCGGCGTTTAAGGAGTTCAAGTTTTAATGGCTGCAAAGCAACTCGTATTCGATGAAAGCGCGCGACGCGCGCTCGAGCGCGGTGCGAACATCCTCGCCGATGCCGTGAAAGTGACGCTCGGCCCGAAGGGTCGCAACGTCGTGCTCGACAAGAAATTTGGATCGCCGACGATTACCAACGACGGCGTGACCATTGCCAAAGAGATCGAGCTTCCCGACGTGTTCGAAAACATGGGGGCCCAGCTCGTGAAGGAAGTCGCCTCCAAGACCAACGACATCGCCGGCGACGGCACGACGACCGCGACGGTGCTCGCGCAAGCGATCATCCGCGAAGGTCTTCGCAACGTGACCGCGGGCAGCAACCCGCTGTTGATCAAACACGGCATCGACAAGGCCGTCGAGATCACGGTCAAGGAGATGGAGTCGTTCAAAAAGGACGTCGACACGAAAGAGAAGATCGCTCAAGTTGCGTCGATTTCCGCCAACGATCCGGAGATCGGGACCTTCATTGCCGAGGCGATGGAGAAGGTCGGCAAGGACGGCGTGATTACGGTTGAGGAATCGCGGACCCTCAAGACGGAAGTGGAAACCAAGGACGGCATGCAGTTCGACAAGGGCTACATCTCGCCGTACATGGTTACCGATTCCGAGCGCATGGAAGCCGTGCTCGACAACCCGTATATTCTCGTGACCGAGCGTAAGATCTCGGCGATTGCCGACATCCTGCCGCTGCTCGAGAAGGTCGTCCAGGTTCAGAAGCCGCTGCTCATCATCGCCGAAGACGTCGAGGGTGAGGCGCTCGCGACCCTGGTCGTGAACAAACTGCGCGGTACGTTCACCTCGGTTGCGGTCAAGGCGCCGGGCTTCGGCGACCGTCGCAAGGAGATGCTCAAAGATATTGCGACGCTCACCGGAGCGACCGTGATCTCTGAAGAGCTGGGACTGAAGCTCGACAAGGTGACGCCGGATCAGCTCGGTCAAGCCAAGCGAGTGACAGTTACCAAAGAAGAGACGACGATCGTCGACGGCAACGGAAAGGCCGATGCAATCAAAGGCCGCATCGAGATGATCAAGAAGCAGATCGACGAGACCGATTCGGATTTCGATCGGGAAAAACTGCAGGAGCGTCTCGCCAAGCTCTCGGGGGGCGTTGCGGTCATCCAAGTCGGTGCCGCTACGGAAACCGAGCTCAAAGAGAAGAAGCATCGCATCGAGGACGCACTCTCGGCGACGCGTGCCGCAGTGCAAGAGGGAATGATTCCTGGTGGCGGCGCTTCGCTGGTACACGCGATCAAGGCGATCGACAAGTACGAACCGCCCAAGACGAACGGTCACGGTGCGACGTGGGCCGATGAGAAGATCGGCATCAACATCGTGCGCAAGGCGCTCGAGGAACCGGCTCGTCAAATCGCGGACAACGCGGGATTCGAAGGCTCGGTTCAGGTGAACGCCGTCCGCGCCAAGAACGCGCCGTTCGGCTTCGACGCGATGAGCGGCGAGGTCGTCGACATGTTCGCTGCCGGCATCGTCGAGCCGCTCAAAGTGACTCGCGCGGCGCTGCAGAACGCAGCCTCGATCGGGTCGATGATCCTGACCACGGAGACGCTTATCGCCGATAAACCCGAGCCGAAGAAGGAGCCCGTTGGCGCTCCGGGCGGCGGCATGGGCGGCTACGACATGATGTAATCTCCTCTTCGTCCCTCGACTATGCGTGCTGCGCACGCTACGCTCGGGACGACAAAGCGGTGGCGCGCGGGTTTCGCGGGCTCGTCGCTGAGGAAGATGAAGAGAACGTCGATGATCGGCAGAAGGGGTGCGTCGCAAGGACGCACCCCTTCTTCTTTGAGGACGAACGTTGACGCCGGGTGCCGGGCGGCGTAATATGTTCTCTGTGAATATAGTTGCCTGGAGAATAGTATGGCGCTAACGCCCGCCGCGTTCTACGTGCTCGCGGCGCTCGCGCAGGGCGAGCGCCACGGGTATGCGATCATTAAAGAGATCGAGGGCATCACGAACGGCGACGTCGTGCTCTTGCCCGGGACGCTCTACCGCCTGATCGGGCAGATGTGCGTCGACCGGTGGATCGTCGAGGTGCCCGGCGCGCGCGACGACGACCCGCGGCGGCGGTATTATCGCATGCTGCCCGCGGGACGCAAGGCGCTGGCGGGTGAGGTAGCGCGGCTCGAGGCCATGGTGCGGTTCGTGCGCAAGGGTCGTCTGCGCGCGAGCGAGGCGTAAGAACGATGTCGCCGAGCGTTCGGCTCTATCGCGTGCTCGTACGGGCCTGCCCGCGTGAGTTCCGCAGCAGCTACGGTGACCAAACCGTCGCCGCGTTCGCGGAGATGATCGGGCGCCGCACGAACGAAGGCGGGCGCGCCGCCGCGGCGGCGTTCGCGTTTGCCGCGTACGGCGACATTCTCCTCACGGCGCTGCGCGAGCGCGGTGCCGCGGTCGCCGGCGACGCCGCCTTTGCACTACGGCTCATCGCCAAATCGTGGATCACCTCCTCGATCGTCATTGCCACGCTTGCGATCGTCGTTGGCATCGGCGCGACCGTTTTCAGTGCGATCGACGCCGTGCTGCTGGCGCCGCTGCCTTACGCGGATCCGTCGCGCCTCGTCTTCATCTTCGACCGTCCCTACGATGCGCCGGCCGCTCACGGTACCGAGACCAGCCTGCCGAACGCGCTCGATTGGCCGAAGATGGCGCAATCCTTCAGCGCGATGGGCTCCTACGCAAACTGGACGCCGACGCTGACCGGCGTTTCCGCACCGATAGCGGTTCCGGGCCAGTACGTAACCGGTCGTTTCTTCGAAGCGCTCGGCGTTCGGCCGCGGCTGGGGCGCCTCATCGACGAAACCGACGCCGTGCCCGGTGCGCCGCATACCGTCGTCATCTCCGAATCGTTCTGGCAGCGCGCTTTCGGAGGCGAACCGACGATCCTCGGGAGGAGTATCTCGCTCAGCGATCTCTCGTACAAAGTCGTCGGCGTGCTGCCGCATTCGTTCGTGATGCCGCGCAACTCCTCGCTCGCCGGTCACCCGAGCGACGTCTATCGCGCGCTCGCAAGGAACGCGTCGCCGAGGGATTCACATTATCTCATCACGATTGCTCGGCTGCGCCCCGGCGTCACGGTGCGGTCGGCTGCCGCCGATATGGAGCGCGTCGGCGCGTTGTTACGCGCGCGCTTTCCCGTGGAAAACGCAAACCTCGCGCAGCACGTCATCCCGATGAGCGAGCAGCTCTTCGGCTCCGCGCGGTTGATGCTTGCGATCGCGTTAGCGGCCGTCGTCGGGCTCGTCCTCATCGCGTGCTTGAACGTCTCCAATATTCTCATCGGTCGCGTCGCCGAGCGCGAGCGCGAGCTCTCCATTCGCCTTGCCGTCGGCGCGTCGCGCGGACGCCTCATTCAACAGCTCTTTGTGGAAAGCGCTCTGCTTGCAGCTGCAGGCGGCGCGCTCGGACTCGGGCTTTGCGCGTTCCTCGTGCGCATCGTGCCGGCGTTCGGATTCAACCTTCCGCGCATCGGAGCCGTGCACGTCAGCCCGCTCGTCGTACTCTTCGTGCTCGGTATCACCTGTGCGTGCGCGGCCGGCATCGGTACCCTCCCGGCGCTGGCGGTCTCGCGCCCACGGCTCTCCGGCTCGCGCGGAAGTTTCGCGCGGTCGGCGGCCGTCGTCGTCGAACTCGCCGTGGCCTTAGCACTGGTGACCGGGTCGGCCTTGCTCGTTCGCAGCTTCGTCGCGCTCACTGCGATCGACGTCGGCTTCAACTACGGCGACGTCGTTGCGAGCGACGAGGTGATGCTTCCGATGCGCCGCTATCCGTCGGCGGGATCACAGCTCGCGTTCGCGCACGCGCTTCTCACGCAGTTGCGAGCGCTGCCCGAGCTCCAATCGCCGGGACTGATGGTCTCGACGCCGCTCTCAAATGCAAGTTACAACGCGGAGGAGTTTCGGATCGTGGGACGCCGACAGCCTAAGAACCGCGCGCAGGACGTAGAGTACAACGCCGTAACCCCCGGCGCGCTGCAGGCATTGCGCGTGCACCTGTTGCGAGGACGCCTGCTCGACGACGGCGACTCGGAGCACTCCGCGCCCGTGGCGATCGTAACGAAAGCGTTCGTGCGCCAGAACTTTCCCACGGAAGATCCGATCGGCCGGCGCATCGTCATCGCCTACGGCGCGAATCCGCCATGGGGACGCCGCATCGTGGGCGTGATCGACGACTTCAAAATGGAGTCGCTGACGGAAGCGCCGATGGCACAAGTCGTCGTGCCGTTCTACCAAGACGTCATGCCGACGTTCCAAGTCGTCGCTCGAACCCGTGCCGGCACCCCGCACGTTGCAACGGAAATCTCGCAGGCGTTCTCCGCAATCGATCGCGAGATTCCGGCCACCCGCGCACATGCGTACGCGGCCTTCGTCTCCGGTCAGCGCTCGAGCGCCTCGACCGTGGCGCTGATGCTTGGCTTCATGGCGCTGGTGGGCTTGCTGCTCGCCGGTCTCGGCACGTACGGCGTCGTCGCCTATACGGTCGGACGGCGCGCGCGCGAGTTCGGTATCCGCCGCGCGCTGGGTGCCAATGCTCGGGCGATTGCGCTCAGCGTCTTGGTGCAGGTCGGCGCATTATCGGGCGTCGGCATTCTGCTCGGCGTCGTGCTCTCCGCGGTGAGCGTGAGGGCCATCGCGGCGCTCCTCTACGAGGTATCGCCGTTCGATCCGCTCACGTTTCTCGCCGTCGCCGCGATCCTCGGGGTGACCGCGTTCGTCGCCTCGCTGCTTCCGATGCTTCGGGCGATGCGGATCGACCCCGCGGTGGTCTTACGTCAGGAGTAGCCTACTCGTGGCGCAGGGCGTACGCCGGATCGACGCGCGTCGCGCGAATCGCCGGCCACAGAGCGGCGGCGCAAGCGCAGCCGAGCAGCAGCCCGATCACGGCGACGAATGTGAGCGGATCGAACGGCGAGACGCCGTCAAGCTGTGACGCGATCGCCCGCCCGGCGGCGAGCGCGATCGTCACGCCGAGCATAACGCCGATGCAGCTGACCGTCAGCGCGCGGCGCAATACGTCGCCGAGCACGTCACGCCCGCGCGCGCCAAGAGCGCGGCGCACGCCGAACTCACGGTAGCGTTGCGTCACGCCGAACGAAACGACGCCGAAGACGCCGGAGAGCGCGAGGAGGAACGCCACGGCCGCGAGAATTCCGAGCAGCACCATCGACGAGCGGGGCGTTGCCGCCGCATCGCCGATCAGCTGCTCGATCGTGTAAACGTCCGGCGTTACCAGGAGTGGATCGGCCGCCGCGACCGCACCGTCCAGCTCACGTTTCATGGTCGCCGGGGTCAGCGTATCGCTCGATACCTCAACGCTGACCACGTTTGGCGCGACCTGCGCCAGCGGCAGATAGTACATCGCAGGCGCCTGCCGGTTCAAGCGCTGGCGTTCGTTTCTCACGACGCCGACGACGGTTACGGTTTCGGGCGGCGCGCCGTTCCAGCCCGAGGCGCGCAGCCGCGTTCCGATTGGTTCGCGATCTTGCAGATAGCGCTTCACGAAGGCGGCGTTAACGACCGCAACGCGCTGCGACGTGGCCGTATCGCCGGTAGTAAACGCACGACCGCGCAACGTCGGGATGCCGAGAATTTGAAAGTAGGAAGGCGTGACGGCGTTCAGATGCGCGTCGGGCTGGTCGTCGATCGGGTAACTTTTGCCGACGATGCCCACCGTGAACGACACGATCACGTCGGAGAGTGGGTAGGAGACCGAGAGTGCCGCATCCTTGACGCCGGGTACCGCGCGGACGTGTTCGAGAAGCGAGCTTGCGAAGGCGAGGCGTGCGGGAAGTTCGCGGTAGCGCGTGCTCGGTAGGCCGATTGCCTCGCTCACGAGCACGCCGGCCGTGCGTATGCCGAGATCGGGATGCGTCAATACGTAGAAGCTCCGGACGGTAAGTCCGGAGAGCACGACGAGCACGAGTGTGACGGCAAGCTCGACGACGACGAGCGTCGATCGCAGAAACGCGCCGGTCGATCGATCGCCGCTGCGCCCCGCAGCGTCGAGTGCTGCCGTGAGTCGCTTGTGCGCGAGGGTTGCGACGGGCCACATGCCGGAAAGGACCGTGACCGCCGCGACGAGCAGCAGCGCGTAGAGCAGAACGGAGCCGTCGATCCGTGCCGAGTCGATGCGCGGCAGCGTTCGCAGCGTCGTCGAGGTTAGGACGTGCAGGCCGGCGTAGGCGAGTGCGATGCCGACCGCACCGCCGGCGGCGGCGAGCACGCCGGTTTCAGCAAAGAGCTGCGACCCGAGGCGCCGCACGGACGCGCCGAGCGATGCGCGCAGGGCGAACTCTCGATCGCGGGTCGACGCATCGGCGAGCAACAGGTTGGCGACGTTTGCGCAGGCGATGAGCAGCACCGCGATGACTGCGGCGAAAACCGTCCACAGCGCGGGCGCGACGTTGCCGAAGAACGCATCGCTCATGGATTGAACGTTCCACACGAGGCCCGCATCTTGGCGGGCGTAACGTGCGCTCAAACGCGCCGACGCCAACTTGAGATCGGCAGCCGCACTCTGCGGCGTTGCGCCGGGCGCAAGCAGGGCGAGCGCACCCAGATAGCGCGCGCCGCGCTGCCTGGGTGGAACCGAGTTCGGCAGCGCCGTCCAGAAATCGTCGCTGTCGAGCGAGCCCGCGTCGGGAGCCGGTACGCGCACGTTGGGCGCAATACCGACGACTTGGATCGGAACGCCGTCGAAGCCGATGCTCCTGCCCAGCACGTTCGGATCGGCGCCGAGCTGCGACCGCCAGAGCCGGTCGGAAATGACGACCCGCCGCACACCGGGACGCCCGTCGGCGGCGGTGAAGAACCGCCCGAGTTCGGGCCGCAGGCCGAGCACGGAGAAATAATTCCAACCGACGTCCATGCCGAAGAGCTGGCGAGGTTTTCCCGTCCCCGTGAGTATCGCCGAGTCTTGTGCTTCGCCGACGATCGCAGTGAACTGCGTCGTATTCGCGCGCAGGTCGGAGACGTCGGGAATCGAGAGCGAGGTTCCGGTGACGCCGCGCTGATCGTTCGTGATGATGACGGCGAGTCGCGCGGCATTCGGGTACGGCAGCGGCTTGATCAGCACCGCGTCGAGCACGCTAAATACCGCGACGTTGCCACCGATGCCGAGCGCAAACGAGGCGATGACGACGGCCGCGAGCAGCGGGAGCTTGCGTAAGCGCCGAACGCCAAACGTCACATCGCGTGCGACGCTGTTCGCGCGCATCACTAGGCCCGCGTAGGCAATGTCGATTGCCGTCGACCAGCCGGATGCGCCGCTATCTTCGAGATCGGCGATAATCTGATCCCGGAACTCGGCGCGAAAATCGGCGGGATAGGCGAGAAGCGCGATCCCAAGCAGCCGCCGGTATTTCACGACGCGCGCACCGGTAGGAGTGCGAGATCGCGTGCCATCCGCACGAGCCCGTCGAGCCGCTCGGCTTCGGCACGCGCGATACGGCGGCCGCGAGCCGAGAGCCGGTACCGTCGCCGGCGTGGATCCGCCTCGTCTTCGGGAAGCTCCGTGATCCATCCATCCACGAGCATCTGCCGGACGATCGGATAGAGCGTCCCGGGCGTTAGCCGGACCCCACCCTCGGTGAGGCTTTCGACTTTCTTTGCAATCGCGTATCCGTGCGCATCTTCGCGCGCAAGCGAGAGCAATACGTAGAATGCGCGCGGGCTCAGCGGAAGCAGGTCGCCGATGTTGCTGGGCAACGGTTCACCTCAGACGAAAATCGATATATTGGAAGAAACTATATCCAGATTCGTCTTAGCCGTCAAGCCGGAGCCCGCGCTCGTGCTCCGTACCCCGCGCTTGACGGCGCAACCAGGTTGGATATATCATATGTGCGATATATCCATTATGGCTATAGAAGGAGCCGACCGTGCTGAATCGCCGCCAAGATCCGTCGCCGCTGCTTCCGCTCGGCGCGAGCGCGTTCCACATCTTGCTCGCTCTCGCCGACGGCGAACGTCACGGCTACAGCATCGGCAAGGCTGTCGAGTCGACGACCGCGGGTCACATCAGTCTGGGTCCCGGCACGCTCTACCGCCAGCTCAAGCAGATGGCGACTGACGGCTGGATCGTCGAAAGCGATCGGAGCGATGACGACGCCATGCGGCGCCGCTACTACCGGCTCAGCCCGTGGGGTCGAAGGATCGCACAAGCTGAAGCGACGCGCCTCGCGCACCTCGTCGATGTCGCTCGCGCGCGCCGGTTGTTACCCGCTTCCGCTTGACATGGATCTAACGCGTCAGCGGCAGCGCCGGCTGCCGAAGGCTGCGCTGCCGATTGCGGCCGCGGTCGTCGCAGTTGCGGTGCTCGCCTGGGCGTTGCGGGGCATCAACGCGCACGCCGGCGGAACCGTCGTCGATCGCGCGACGATCGTCACCGACGTCGCGCGGCTCGGCACGCTGGTCCGCTCCGTCAGCGCGCAGGGAACCTTCACGCCGGACCGCGTTCGCGTCGTCTCGGCGACCCAGAGCGGCGTGATCGATCAAATCTTCGTGAAACCGGGGAGCGTCGTCTCTCCGGGAACGACCATCGCACAAATGACGAATCCTGCGCTCGACGCCGCGGCGAGCGACGCGCACGCGCAACTCGCGGTCGCACGCGCCGACCTCGAAAGCGCGCAGCAGCAGGCGCGTGCCGAACGCCTCACGCAGCAGAGCGTCTTCGACAACGCTCAGGCGCAGATGGAGCAAAGCTCGCTGCAGGCGCGCTCGCTCGAGACGCTCCACCGCCGCGGACTCGTTGCCGACGTGCAGTATCGCGAGGCGGTCATCGCGTCGCGTAAGGACACCAACGACGTTCGCATTCAGCAGGCGCAGCTTGGCGCGGCGTCGGCAGACGCGGCGGCAAAAGTATCGGCGGCCGAGGCGCGCGTCGTGCAGGCGGAGGCCGCACTGGGCGCGGACCTCGCCCAGGTCGCGGCACTCACCGTACGGTCGGCGAGCAGCGGTATCATCCAAAGCGTGGAAGTCGATCCGGGCACGAGCGTCGCGCAGAACGCCGTGATCGCGCACGTCGCCGACGCGTCCTCGCTCAAGGCCGTGCTGCAAGTCGCCGAGAACGACGTGCACGCCGTCAGCGTCGGGATGCGCGCCGGCATCGATACCGGCAACGGCGTTTTCCAAGGACGAGTCTCGCACGTGGCGCCGGCGGCCGAGAACGGCACGGTCGCGACCGACGTGACGTTTTCGCAGCCGCTTCCGCGCGGCGTTCGCGCCGATACGAACGTCGACGGTATCATCTACGTCTCGTCGATTCCAAATGCGCTCTCGATTGCGCGTCCGGCGGGCGCCGCCGACGACGGCACCATCGAGCTGTTCAAGATTGTCGATGGTGGAAAGAGCGCGGTTCGCGTGCGGCTGCAGCTCGGCCGCGGTTCGGCCGACCGCGTGCAGGTGCTCTCCGGACTCGAGCCGGGAGACGTCGCGATCGTCTCCGACATGTCGAACTATATCGATCAAAGTACGCTGAGCTTGCGATAGGAGTTGCGATGCTGGTCGAACTTGAGAACGTAGGACGTACCTACTTCACCGAAGACGTAGAGACGCACGCGCTGCGCGACGTCACGCTCAACATCGAACGGGGCGAATACGTCGCGATCGAAGGCCCGTCGGGCTGCGGGAAATCGACGTTGCTCTCGATCGTCGGCTTACTCGACACACCGACGACGGGCAGGTATCGTTTGAACGGCCGCAGCGTGGAGCAGCTGCGCACCGACGAACGCGCCGCGATTCGCAACCGCGAGATCGGTTTCATCTTCCAGAGTTTCAACTTGATCGGGGACCTCAGTGTGGCCGAGAACGTCGAGCTGCCGCTGGTCTATCGCGGAATGACGCGCGGAGAGCGGCGCCTCCGCGTCGCCGAGGTGCTCGAGCGCGTGCACGCGGAACACCGTGCCAAGCATTACCCGATGCAGCTCTCGGGCGGCGAGCAGCAGCGGGTCGCCGTGGCGCGCGCTCTGGCGGTCGATCCATCCATCCTGCTGGCCGACGAGCCGACCGGTAACCTCGACACGCGCAACGGCGAGGCGGTTATGGAGCTCTTGCACGAGCTGCACGAGGGCGGCTCGACGATCGTCATGGTGACGCACGACGCGCGCTTCGCGCGTCATGCGAAGCGCACCGTTGGGCTGCTCGACGGACAGCTCGTCGACGCGTCCATCGCATGTTCGTACTGATCGCCGCGCAAGTAACGCTCGCCCAGGCCATCGCGGTCGCCGCCGCGCGCTCGCCGGCGCTGCGAATCGCGACCGACGTCTACCGGCTGACGGGCGCGAACGTCAAGATCGTTGCGACGCCCTATCAGCCGAACGTCGCCGGCACCCTCTCCGCGGTCGCCGGATCCAGCGACCGGACGGCAGTCTCGCCGGAGGAAGACGTCGCCGGCGTGGGGGTGACGCAGCTCGTCTTCGACGGGGGACACGTGCTGGCGCAGATTCGCGCGGCGCAGGCCGAGCAGAGAGCAGGCTCGGGAACGCTCGCGCGGTCGGCGCAGCAGATTGCATTCGGCGTCGCCCAGACATACTACAGCGCGCTCGAAGCAGAGGCAGCGGTTCGGCTCGCGCTGCGCATCGTCGATCAAGATCGCGCGCAGGAGAACCTCATCCGCGCCCAGATCGATGCCGGGATTGCCTCGCGCGTCGACCTCGCAACGGCGCAGATTCCTACGGCACAGGCGCTCGTGCAAGTGGCACGCGCCCGGGGGCAAAACGTCGCGTCGCTTGCAGCCTTTCACAACGCCATGGGCCTCCACGCCGATGCCGACGTCGAACCGGCCGACGATCCCACGAGCCAAACGAGCGCCTCGCTTATCTCCAACGAGCCGTCGAGTTACGACGTGGCGGTCGCGCATGCGATGACGGAACGGCCCGACTATCGAAGCGCGCAGCAGAGCCTGACCGCGGCACAGCAGACCTTACGCGCGGCCCAGAGGCTCGCATCTCCGCAAGTCAGTCTGATCGCGAATACGGGGGTCGCCGCGTTTCCCGGGAGCGGTCTCGGCACGCTCGCCAACAACTACGTGGGTGCGACGGTGGCGCTGCCGCTCTACGATCAGGGCATCCGCAACGCGCAAAGCGATTCGGCGGCGATTGCGGTCGATCAGCAAGACGCGAGCGTCTCGCAAACGGAACTCGGAATCGAATCGGACGTGCGTCAGGCGCTGGGCACGCTCGACGGCGCGCGCGATGCGCTCGCCCAAGCGGAATCGGAGCTGCGCACCGCCCAAGAGGTACTCGTCGATACGCAGGTGCAGTACCGCGCCGGCATCACCAACCTCGCACTTCTCCTCAACGCGCAGAGCGGTTTAACCCAGGCGCAGACCGATCGTCTCGACGCCGTCTTTGCGCTGCGCCAGGCGGAGGAGTCGTATCTCTTCGCCCTCGGGGATCTTCGAATTTGAGTTCGCGGCTAGCCCGCTGAGGTGCGCCACATTTTTGGGCAGAGCAGCGTGTTGACCGGATCGCCGGCGACCCCGTCGATCATCTCCTCGGTCACGTCGAGCGTCACGCCCGTCGGCCAGCCCGTCCCGGCGACCGGAAACGGCATCGGAACGCGCACGTAGTGGTACTGGTGCGTCGGCGTGCGCAGACGCAGCGCGAGCTGTTGGGAGCCCACGGCCGCCGACGGGTCGGGATAGAGCGAAACGTAGTATCCGTCTTGATCGTTCTCGACCGAAACGTTCGTCGGCAACGGCTGCGGTAGCGGTTTATCGCACGCGACCTGATTCTTGTCGAAGAGGACGAAGGTCGGCTGCACGTAGAGAAACGATTGCGGCGCCGAGCCGGAGAGCAGCACCGGTACGGGTGCCGGCGGGGTGGGGGCATCGGCAAGCTTCTCGGTCACGCTGCGGTCGTGGCCCGAAATGAAGTAGAGGTAATCGTCGGTCGAGCATCGGTATTTCGGTGCGATGACGTCGAGACGATAGGCGCCGAAGGCGGTATCGAACTCGACGATCGCCTCGGATTCGTCACCGCGCGCAACGCGATAGATCTTATCGATCTCGGTCCTTCCAATGCGGTCGGCCAGTCGAACGTGGAGCGCCACGGTTGTATCGTCCGGCGTTCGAGCGATGGCGCGGCAAAAGCCGACGTGCAGGATGACGTGCGAGAGTGCTAACATCGCAGGCGCCTTCTTGTGGCCGCCCTCGCAGGCCTTGGAGCCGAGCGGGCCCGGGGCCAGAACCCGAAAACGGCCCGAGACCGACAGGCTCCCGGCCTGCGGCGAGTAAACCAACTGAATATGCCCGCGCGTAACGTCAACGATTTCACCATTCGCGTGGCGACGGTCAACGGGTCGGGAAGCCAGTCTTCTAACCTGGTGCTGACCAACGCCGTCGCCCGGCTCGGAATTCCAGTCGCTCCAAAAAACGTATTCCCGTCGAACATCGAGGGCTTGCCGACCTGGTTCGACGTGCGCGTCTCGGCGCTCGGATATCAATGCCGCGCGCGCGACTTCGACGTGCTCGTCGCGCTCAACGCCACGACCTGGGCGCAAGACGTCGCCGGCGTCAAACCCGGGGGCGCGGTCATCCATGAAGAGAGCTTTCCGTGCAAGGGCGATACGCTGCGCGAGGACCTCAGCTATTACGCCGTTCCGTTCGCAGCGCTCGCCAAGGAACACTTTGCGGATAAGGGCGACCTTCGCAAGTACCTGATGAACATGATCTACGTCGGCGTTCTCGCGCATCTCTGCGATGTCCCGATTGCGACCATCGAGGAGAGCCTGCGCGCCCAGTTTCGCAGCAAGGCATCGGCAGTCGAGCTCAACTTGTCGGCGGTCAACGTCGGCCTCGAGTACGCACGCGCCCGACTCGAGAAGCACGACCCGTTCCGCTTCGTGCCGATGAGCGGAAAGACCGATGGTCTGATGTTCATGGAAGGGAATCGAGCGGCAGCACTCGGTTGCGTGATGGGCGGCTGCACGGTGACGGCATGGTATCCGATCACGCCCTCCTCATCGCTCTGCGAATACTTCATTCAATACTGCGACCGTTACCGCGTCGACAAAGAGAGCGGGAAGCGAAACGTCGCGATCGTGCAGGCTGAAGACGAGCTGGCCGCGGCCGGGATCGTCTTCGGTGCGGGTTGGGCCGGCGCGCGCGCGATGACCTCGACCTCCGGCCCCGGAATTTCGCTGATGGCCGAGTATGCCGGATATGGATACTTCGCGGAAGTGCCGGGCGTGATCTTCGACGTGCAGCGCGCCGGGCCGTCGACCGGCCTCCCCACGCGAACGATGCAAGGCGACGTTTCGTTTGCATACACGCTCTCGCACGGCGACACGAAGCATCTCGTGCTGCTCCCGGCGACGGTTGCCGAGGCATACGAGTTCGCGATGGACTCGTTCGATCTCGCGGAGCGATTTCAGACGCCGGTCTTCGTGTTGAGCGACCTCGATCTCGGCATGAACGCCTGGCTAACGCCGCCGCTGCGGTATCCGGAGAAACCGTTCGACCGCGGCAAAGTGCTCGCCGCCGACGATCTTTCATCGATGAAGTCGTGGGGGCGCTATCGCGACGTCGACAAGGACGGAATTCCATACCGCACGCTGCCGGGAACGCAGCACCCGAATGCCGGCTTCTTTACGCGCGGGACCGGTCACGACGAGGAGGCGCGTTACTCCGAGATGCCCGAAGTCTGGCAGCGTAATCTCGACCGGCTCGTTCGCAAGCACGACACCGCCCGTACGGTCGTGCCCGCACCGGTCATCGAAGAGAAGCAGAGCACGAAGATCGCGATCCTCGCCTACGGTACGACGCATCACGCGGTCGTCGAAGCCCGCGATTTTTTGAGCGATGCGGGAATCGAGTTCAACTACATGCGCGTCCGCGCGCTCCCGCTTTCCCCGGAGGTCGCGGCCTTCGTGAAGCGCCACGATCGCGTCTACGTCGTCGAGCAGAACCGCGACGGGCAGCTCTACGGGATCTTGCGAACCGAACTGCCGACGCATTTGATCGGCCGGATCGAATCGATCCGTCACTACAACGGCGTGCCGATCGACGCGCACGCTATCATCGACCCGCTGCTCGAGGCAGAGCGTCCGCCGGCGGTGGTCGCGGAGTAAACATGACAGCCAACGTCAACATCATCGGTCTCGCACGCGAAGTCTACAAAGGCCTTCCGACGACCCTCTGTGCCGGTTGCGGCCATAACTCGATCACCAACCACCTCATCAAGGCGCTCTACGAGTACGGCGTCGAACCGCACAGACTCGCGAAGATGAGCGGCATCGGTTGTTCTTCGAAGACGCCCGCTTACTTCGTGGAGCAGGCCCACGGCTTCAACGGATTGCACGGCCGGATGCCGTCGGCTGCGACGGGCGCGAAGCTTGCCAATCGGGAGCTGCTCGTCCTCGGCATCAGCGGCGACGGCGATACGGCGAGCATCGGTCTGGGACAGTACTGCCATATGATCCGCCGCAACCTCGATTGTACGTATATCGTTGAAAACAACGGCTGCTACGGTCTCACGAAGGGTCAGTTCTCGGCAACGGCCGACGTCGGGTCGACGCAGAAGGGCGGCAAGGTGAACGAGTACGCCACCATCGACATCTGCGGACTCGCCATAGAACTCGGCGCGACGTTCGTCGCGCGCTCCTTTTCAGGCGACGGTAAGCAGGTCGTCCCGCTGCTCCAGGCGGCCTTCTCGCACCGTGGTACCGCGATTCTCGACGTGATCAGTCCGTGCGTGACGTTCAACGATCACGAAGGCTCGACGAAGAGCTATGCGTACGTCAAGGATCACGACGTCGTCCTTCACACCGCCGACTATATCGCGGGCGGTCGCGAGATCACCGTCGACTACGAGCCCGGTACGGTCCGCGACGTCGAGCTCGAAGACGGCTCGCACGTGTTACTGCGAAAAGTCGGCGTCGATTACGATCCGACCGACGGCATCACGGCGCTCAAGACCATTCACGAGTCCCGCGCGCGCGGCGAGTTCGTTACCGGCCTGCTCTACGTCGACACTAAGGAGCAGGATCTCTGCGAGCGCGAACATCTCGTGCGCGCGCCGCTCGCGCAACTCGACGAGGAGACGCTGCGAATCGATCGGGACGAGTGGCAGAGACTGATGCAGGTCTAGAAGGAGTCGCTGCGATGAAACGTCGTCAATCCATGGCGGTTGCGGTCGCGTTCGTTCTGCTGCCGGCACTCCCAGCGGGCGCCGCCGTGATGCATGGCCACGTCTGGGAGGCAACCTACGTCGCGGCGTATCAGCCGACGTTCGGGCGGCAAGGCTATCCGCATTCGGGAACGATGAAGCTGAAGGTCAACAACGGTATCATTAGCGGCACCTATACGTCCGAATCGGTTCGACCCGACCCGCTCTACGGGCGCCCAATCGCGATCAGCGGAAACGTCAGCCAAGGAAACATCACGCTCATTCTCCAGGCGCCCGGCGGTTTCACCGTGCGCGGCACGATCGCCGAGAACGGCGAGATCTCGGGAACGGCCACGGTCAAGGGCAGTTTCTACACCTTCATGGCGAAAG
Organism: Candidatus Cybelea sp.; assembly: GCA_035695445.1. Lineage (GTDB taxonomy): Bacteria > Vulcanimicrobiota > Vulcanimicrobiia > Vulcanimicrobiales > Vulcanimicrobiaceae > Cybelea. The sequence goes on from DASRSI010000004.1 coordinate 186,983, forward strand.
TCAAATCCTCGCCGTAGCCGTGCCGGAGCAAAGAGTCCGGGTCGCGTTCTGGCTGTTGAGCGCGACCTTTTTCATGTTACTCGTCGATTTTTCGATCGTGAGCATTGCGCTGCCCTCGATGGAAAGCGAGCTGCACATGAGCGCATCGCAGGGACAATGGATCGTTAGCACCTACGCCATTTTCCTCGCCGGGTTCCTGATGCTGACCGGCCGCTGCGCCGACATCTACGGGCGATACCGGTTCTTCATCGCCGGGCTGCTGATCTTCACCATCGCGTCCTTCCTCGGCGGCTTGTCGCCAAACGGCGCCGTCTTGATCGCGATGCGCGGCCTGCAAGGGCTCGGCGCGGCGCTGGTCAATCCGGCGGCGCTGGCGATCGTGCTTTCGATGTTTCCCTCCGGTCCGGCGCGCTCTCGTGCCGTCGCCCTCTGGGGAACGATCGGCAGCGCGGGGATTGCAGCGGGGATGCTTTTCGGCGGCGTGCTCGTCCAATATTTCGGCTGGCGATCGGTCCTGTACGTGAACGTACCGTTTGCAGTCGTCGTCCTCGCGCTGGCGTCGTCGCACCTGCCGCGCGATGCCGTCCGAAGCGCTCGAACGAAACTCGATGCGCCGGGAGCGGTGCTGCTGACCGCGATGCTGGTAACGTTCGTCTACACGATCGAATCGATTCCCGCAAGCGGCATCGGCTCGTTGCGAACGATTGGCGGCATCGTCGTAACGCTCGTGCTGCTCGCGGCCTTCGTCGCCGTCGAGCGGCGCGCCGCGGAGCCAATTCTGCCGGCGCACCTCTTCCGTTATCCCGATCTGCTCTCCGGCGCATCGATCGTGCTGCTGCAGCCAATGTCGTACGCGGGCATTATGGTCTTTTCTTCGGTCTACGTGCAGCGGGTCTCGGGTTATGACGCATTGCAGGCGGGCCTGGCCTTTCTGCCCTCATCGCTCATCATCTCGTTCGTCGCCGCGCCGTTGACGCTGCCGATCGCGCGCGCGATCGGCGTGCGCACCATGTGCATCCTCACCGGAATCGTGATGCTTGCCGGCGAGGCTATACTGCTCTTCATGCAGCCGCACTCGCCGTACTGGGCAGCGATCTTGCCGGCAACCTGTATCGGTGGATTCGGCGGCATGCTTGCCTATCAGAGCGGCATGATTGCCGGACTCGCGCACGTCGACGATGCCGACGAGGGAAGCGCCTCGGCCGCGTTGAGCTTCGCGCTTCAACTCGGCATCGGCTTCGGCGTGGCGGTCGGAGCGGCCGTGCAAGAGATGCAGCCGACGCTCGCCGCCGGCCTTCACGCAGCGTTTTGGACGTCGATCCTCATTGGAATCGCCATGCTGCTTGCTGCGGTTGCCGGATTACGCCACGCTGGCGCGGCGCAAGTTCCGCCGCGTCACTACGTGCCGTTCGGAAAGCTGCACCATCGCCTCTCCGTTAAGGCCTAGCGTGAAGGCGCTCGTCGATGCGCTGCGCGCTGCTCAATCGGTCTTTGTGCTGACCGGTTCGGGAATCTCGGCAGAGAGCGGGCTGCCGACCTTTCGCGGCGTGGGAGGCCTCTGGCGAACGCACCGCGTCGAAGAGCTCGCATCGCCCGAAGGCTTCGCACGCGATCCGCTCCTCGTGTGGACGTGGTACAACGAACGGAAGGCCGCACACGCGCGTGCCGAACCGAACGCCGGACACGCAGCGCTCGCACGACTCGAGAACGTCGTCCCCGATTTCACGCTCGCAACGCAGAACGTCGACTCGCTGCATCTGCAAGCGGGCTCGAGGAACGTTTTGGAGCTGCACGGCAATCTGCGCGAAGCTCGCTGCACGCACTGCGATGCTCGACGGCCGTTCGAGGCGTCGGGAATGCCGCTCGATCAGATCGATCACGATTGCGGGGGCCGATTCCGTCCGGAGATCGTCTGGTTCGGCGAGCCGCTGCCGCCGCCGGTCTGGCACGAGGCGCAGCGCGCCGCAGCCCGGGCCGACGTCATCCTCGTCGTCGGGACGAGCGCGGTCGTCTATCCCGCCGCCGCGCTTGCGACGCAGTATAACCGCCGCGCCTTCGTCGCCGAGGTCAATCCGGAAGCGACGCCGATCAGCGATCGTGTCGACTGCGCGCTGCGAGAGAGCGCAGCCGAAATACTACCGAGGATTCTCGCGGCGCTGGAAACGCCGAAAGAGCCAGTAGACCGGTAGTCCGCTCAGGAGAATACCGACGCCGATCAGCGTGTCGCGCGGCGAATTGAAGACCGTATCGCCGACGATGTACCACGCGGCGGCGAGAAAGACGATCGTCGTTACGGGATGGCCCGGCATGCTGAAAAAGGGACGCGGCGCCTCTCGATCGGCTGCGTCACGTCGGCGAAAGATGATGAGCGCGATCGCGGCGAGCCCGAAAAAGATGTAGTCGTTCGAGGTAACGTAGTTGAGGATCTCGCCGTAGTTGAAAAAGAGCGAAACGATGACGGCGACCGTACCCTGCGCCAGGATCGCAATCACCGGCGCGTGCGTCTTCGGATTGACGTTCGCGAGCGGCTTGAAGAACGTACCGTCTGCAGCCATCTGAAAGTAGACCCGCGGCGACGTCAAGATCTGGTTGCTCAAGAAGCCGAGGGTCGAAATCGCGATGACGATCGCCATCGCCTTCCTTCCGATGGAGCCGAAGGCGATCTCGGCGATATCCGACGCCGGCGTGTTGGTGAGCGCGAGCGCGTGGCTCCCGAGGACGTGGAGGCAAGCAGCATTAACGGCTAGGTAGAGCGCGACGACGACCGCGACGCCGACGAGCAGTCCACGGGGCAGCGTCGCGTGCGGCTCCCGCAGTTCCGCGGTCATGAAGCTCGACGTCTGCCAGCCGCTATAGGCAAAGAGCACCGGCACCATCGCGAGGCCGACGAGGGCGGCGATGCCGCCGCTCTGTACTGCCGGGGTCGACGGCGGCGCCCCGTTGTTCACGGCGAAGCACCCGATCGCGGCGAATGCGGCGATCGCCGCGATCTTGAGAATCATGAAGGCGTTCTGCGTCGTCGCTCCGGTGCGAACGCCCAGTGCGTTGATCGCCGTGAAGATCGCGATAACGATCGCCGCGTCCACCCGAATCGGCAGCGGCGATCCACGAAGCTGCCCAAAGTAGTTCGCGAACGTGACCGCCGCGGCCGCCATGCCGCCGCTCTGCGAAACGAGCAGCAGGCACCAGCCGAAGACGAACGCGAGCGCCGGATGAAACGCGTCGCGCAAGTACGCGTAGAGGCCGCCGTCGTGGGGGCGCCGGGCGGCGAGTTCTGCAAAGATGCCTGCTCCGAGCAGTGCGATCGCGCCGCCCGCAACCCAGACCGCCATCACCAGCCGGCCGCTTCCGACGAAGCGCGCGACGACCGAGGGATTCATGAAAATCCCCGAACCGATGATGCCGCCCATGACGATCAGCGCGGCATCGCGCGTACCGAGGCGGCGCAGCAGTTTGGGCGAAGATTGGCCCCATGCTTGCATTTGCGACGTTCTTCCTCACGACGCTCTTCAATACTGTGGCACAGCAGCCGCCGCCCGGTCCGCCTCCGCCGGAGAGCCCGGCGACTACGACGCAGCAGCCGCTTCAAAACGGTGCGTGTCTCGACTCGCTGCGCGCCGTGCCGAAGGTGGTGCAGTCACCGGTCTCGCGGGGAATGCAGATCGTGCGTATCGATCAGGTGGTTTCCACTGCGACGATGATCCCGGGCGAAATCATCGGGTTTCTCTATACGACGCAGGATGGTTCGACGTGGCTGGGCCAGCGCACGTCGGATTACCAATCGGCCGCCGATGCGACCGCAATCAATCGCGTGCTCTCCGCAACCCACGTCCCCGGATACAACGTCACCGGTTTTCCGCCGACGAACGTCTACGGCGTGCCGACCAAACATCCGCAGATCTTCCGGGTGCAGGTCCCGCCCAACGCGCTCGGGCCGCTGCAGATTCTCATGGCTCCGTGCGTCATCTGGCCGTCCGACCGCCCGCTCCCCGACCCGGCGATGTAGCAGCCGCCGCATCCGACTGCTAATCGAAGGGGTTGTAGGGCGAAATGGAGTTCGTATTGCGGACGCGTCTCGGGACGTTCCAGCCGAACGCCGACGTCTTTGTCGATGAGGAAGGGCGCCGCGTCGTCGTCGTCATCGAAATCGCTGGCGCCGACCCCGACAGCTTACGCGTCGGCATCGACGAGCGCTATCTCGTCGCCGCCGGGCGCAGACTCGAATCGGGGCGCCGCCGTCATGGCTCCTTCGCCCAAAAGGAGATCGTCAACGGGGAGTTCTTGAAGCGGATTCCGCTTCCGGTCCCCGTCGAATACGAAGGCGTCGTCGCAAGCTACGACGACGGCTTGCTCGTCATCGTCGCGCCGCTTGCCGCGACCGCGTATCTGCGGACGTCGCGAACCGAACTTCACGTCATGGTCAAGAGGACTCACTCCTAAACGATGCCCCAGAAATCCGCGAACGCAATCGTGCCGGCAAATACGATCGGCATCCTACCGCTTCAGGAAGCGGTGCTCTTCCCGCACACCGTCATCCCGCTTGCGGTCGTCAAGAAACCGGGCATTCAGCTCGTCGAAGAAGCCCTTCGCGAAGGCAAGCCGATCGGATTGGTCGTGCTGCGGGATCGCGAGACCGAAGACCCCGGTCCCGACGACATCCAGCGCGTCGGAACGATCGGCATCATTCAGAAGATGCTCAAGGTTCCCGACGGGACGCTGCGCTGCATCGTCGCGGGCCAGCAGGTCTTTAAAATCGAGCAGTTCACGCAGGTCTCGCCCTACATGGTCGCCGCGTACACCGAGCTGCCCGATCGAACCGTCGAGAATGAAGAGCTCGTCGCGATGCAGCGCAACCTCGCCGGTCTCTTCCAAAAGCTGCTCTCCTATCTGCCGCAAGCTCCGCGCGAGATGGAGATGGAAGTCGCGAACATCACCGACCCGGTCGTCTTGACCTACTTCGTCGCGTCCACGATGCGGCTGGAGACGGCCGATCGCCAAGCGCTGCTCGAGGAACGCGATACCGCAAAACGGATGCGTAAGCTCACGCTGCTCCTCACCAAGGAGCTCGAGGTCGTCGAGCTCGGTCACAAGATTCAGAGCGATATTCAGCGCGAAATGGAGAAGAATCAGCGCGAGTTCTATCTGCGTCAGCAGCTGCGCGCGATTCAGGAAGAGCTCGGCGAGGTCGATCCGCAGCAAGCCGAAACGAACGAGTTGCGCACGAAGATCGACGCGGCCGGGATGCCCGAAGACGTGAAAAAGGCCGCCGATCGCGAACTCGAACGTCTCGCGCGCGTGCCCCAAGCGAGTCCGGAGTACGGCGTTATTCGCACCTACCTCGATTGGCTCGTCACGCTGCCGTGGAATGCCGCGACTGCCGATCACATCGACATCAAAGCCGCGCGGACGATTCTCGACGAGGATCATTACGATCTCGATAAGATCAAGGACCGAATCATCGAGTATCTCGCAGTCGGCAAACTCAAGAAACGATTGACCGGTCCGATTCTCTGCTTCGTCGGTCCGCCGGGCGTCGGAAAGACCTCGCTCGGTCAGTCGATCGCGCGAGCGATGGGGCGCAAGTTCGTCCGCCTCTCGGTCGGAGGCGTGCACGACGAGGCCGAGATTCGCGGGCATCGCCGCACCTATATCGGCGCGATGCCCGGCACGATCGTGCGCGCGATGCGCGACGCGGGCACGCGCAATCCCGTCATGATGATCGACGAGATCGACAAAGTCGGCTCCGACTTTCGCGGCGATCCGCAGTCGGCGCTGCTCGAGGTGCTCGATCCCGAGCAAAACGTGCATTTCCGCGATCATTACCTCGATTTGCCCTTCGATCTCTCGCAAGTGCTCTTCATTTGCACCGCCAACACCCTCGACACGATCTCGCCGCCGCTGCGCGATCGCATGGAGATCATCACGCTCTCGGGCTACACCGAGCTCGAGAAGCTGCAGATTGCCAAGCGGTATCTCGTGAAGAAGCAGCGCGAGAATAACGGCTTGCGCGATTCGCAAGCACAGCTCAGCGACGCGGCGCTGCGCGCGATCATCAACGATTACACGCGCGAGGCCGGCGTCCGGAACCTCGAGCGCGAGATCGGAACCGTCTTCCGCAAGGTCGCGCGCAGGATTGCCGAGTCCCCGCGCTTCAAGGCGCGCGTCAAACCCGACAATCTCGTCGATTATCTCAGCAAGCCCCGGTTCTTCAACGAGGTGCGTAAGCGCGTTGCCTCGGTCGGCGTCGCGACGGGCATGGCCTATACTCCGGTCGGCGGCGACATTCTCTTTATCGAGACGCAGGGGATGCCGGGTACCGGAAAGCTCGTCCTCACCGGACAGCTCGGCGACGTGATGAAGGAGAGCGCACAGGCCGCCGTCTCGTTCCTGCGCTCGCGCTCGGGCGAGTTAGGTTTGGCCGAGGATTACTTCTCGAAGCACGACATCCACATTCACGTTCCGGCCGGCGCGACGCCGAAGGACGGGCCATCGGCTGGAATCGCGCTCGCAACCTCGATCGCCTCGATGCTGACCGGCATTAAAGTCGATCCGAATCTCGCAATGACGGGCGAGATCACGCTGACCGGCCAAGTCTTGCCGATCGGCGGTTTGAAAGAGAAAGTGCTCGGCGCAAAGCGCGCCGGAATCTCCAAGATTCTCTTCCCTCGGCGCAACGAGGTCGACCTCGACGACATTCCCAAGGAAGTGCGCGAGAGCATGAGCTTCGTGCCGGTTGACGAGCTCTCCGAAGTGCTCCACCACGCGCTTGGAAAGCGACTGATCTCGCCGGTTCCGCTCGGTGATCAGGCAAAAATCAGCAACGTCGTGCCGATTCGCCGCAACGGCGTCGTCAAACGGCGTCCCCTGCGCAAACCGGTCAAGCGCTAGCGCACCTCGATACCGTCGCCCTCGCGAACCTCGCCGACGACGGCCGCGAGGGCGTCGCATCCGTGAAGGTCGCGCACGAGCACTTCGACCGACTCCGGCGCGACGCTGATCAATAACCCGCCGGAAGTCTGCGCGTCGGAGAGGCCCAGGCGCACGTTCGGCGCAACGGATGGTGCGAAATCGGTAAACTCGGCGTGCGTCTGCGCGTTATGGCGGGTTCCACCGGGGACGATCCCGGCATCGACGAGCTCGAGCACGCGATCCATGAACGGAACCGCATTTGCGTTGAAAACGAGCCGCACGTTCGATGCGCGCGCCATGCCGCCGCCGTGTCCGAGCAGCCCGAACCCGGTGATATCCGTCGCGGCGTGCGCTTGCGCGGCGAGCATCGCGTTCGCGGCGCCCTCGTTGAGCGTCGTCATCGCACGAATCGCTTCGTCGAGCTCCTCCGGGGCGATTGCACCGCGTTTGAGTGCCGTCGTGAGAATGCCGGTTCCGAGCGATTTCGTCAGCACGAGCACGTCGCCCGGACGCGCGCCGGCATTGGTGACGACGCGTTGGGGATCGACGACGCCGGTCACCGCCATGCCATACTTCGGCTCGGCATCCTTGATGGTATGTCCGCCGACGATTGCGACACCCGCGGAGCGTGCGACGCTCGCGCCGCCTTCTAAGATGCGCGTCAAGATCTCGAGATCGAGATCTTCGGGAAAGGCAACGACGTTCAGAGCGGTCAATGGCCGGCCGCCCATCGCGTAAACGTCCGAGAGTGCGTTGGTCGCGGCGATCCTGCCGAAGTCGTATGGGTCGTCGACGATCGGCGTGAAGAAGTCGACCGTCAAGACGAGCGCGAGATCGTCGCTCAGGCGATAGACGCCGGCATCGTCGCCGCTGCCATAGCCGACGAGAACGCGTTCGTCGGTCGCGGGAGAGACGCGCTCCATCACGCGGCGCAACTCGGCCGCGCCAAGCTTTGCCGCGCAACCGGCGCAGCTCGAGAGCTCGGTGAGGCGGATGCCTGCAACGTCCATAGAAGTGGCACTTCGATGCCTAGGCAACTCTTATTCCTTCCGGGGCCGGTCACCGTCGCGCAGCCGGTGCTCGAGGCCGCGGCTCGTCCACTGATCAACCACCGCGATGATGAGTTCGGCGCGATGCTCGAACGGATCACCGGTGCATTACCGCCGGTCTTCGGCACTAAAGCAGAGGTGCTGCTGCTCGGCAGCTCGGGAACGGGTGGTCTCGAGGCAGTACTCGCGAACCTCTTTTCGCCCGGCGCGCGACTGCTTTCGTGTGCGGTCGGCGCATTCGGTAAGCGCTTCGCCGAGATGGCATCAGAATATGGCTGCGTCGTCGAGCCGCTCGAAACGCCGCTCGGCGCCGCACTCGATCCGGCAGTGCTCGCCGCGCGCCTCGATCGGGACGAACGGCGCGAAATCGACGGCGTACTGTTGACCCACAACGAAACGTCGACGGGCGTCGCCTGCGACATGGCGGCGATCGGTACGGTACTGCGCGCGCATGGCGCGATCTCGTTGGTCGATTCGGTCAGCGGAATCGCGGCCTCGGAGTTTCGCATGGACGAATGGGGATACGACGCGGTCGTTACGGCATCGCAGAAGGGCTTCGCGGCGCCTCCCGGCGTCGCAATGGTCGCGTTGAGCGAACGCGCGTGGAAGCGTACCGAAAGTGCGCGTTCGCCGCGCTATTATTTCGATCTGCGGCGCGCGCGCGATTTTGCACGTATCGGCGAGACGCCGTGGACGCCGCCGATTTCGATCCTCTACGCACTCGACGTTGCATTGCAACGCTACCACGCGGAGGGAATGGCGACGGTCGTTGCGCGCCACGCCCGCTTTGCCGCGATTGTGCGCGACGCCTTCGAACGAATGGGTTTCACCCTCGTCTCGCGACCGGGCGCGCACTCGCCGACCATCGTTGCTGCATATCCGCCTGAGGGTGTCGATCCGAAGCGCCTGCTGAAGGACGTACGCGAGAAGCATGGCGTGGTGCTCGCCGGCGGCCAGGGCGAACTCGCGGGAAAGATCGTGCGCTTCGGCACGATGGGCGATGTGGGCGAGGCCGAGGTGCTCGGCGCGCTCGACGCGATTGAGTGCGAGGTGCGCGTTACAAGTGGTGTCGTCGAAAGTACGGCATAACGAAGGGGCGCGCGAACCAGGGAATCGTCGAGAGGATCGCGTCGTCGAGCGACGCGTAGTAGACCACCAGATAGGGCGCGAGGCGCGACTGATGGAGTCCCTCGCGAATATCGCGCGAGAGCGGAAAGAAGAGTGCGACGAAGAGCACCAGCCACAAGAGAATCGCGCCCTTGGCGAAACCGATGACGGCCCCGCCGATCGAGTTCCCGATGCCGAGTAGCGGTAACTTGGCAATCGAGCCGAGCATTTTGGCAACGATCAGAATCGCGATGTACGTTCCCAGCCCGGTCGCAAACATGCCGACCACGTGCGCGGCGCCGGGGCCGAGCCCCAACCAGTGCTGGATCTGCGGATCGAAGCTGCCGTTGTAGAACCATGGCGTTACGAGTGCGGCCGTCGCCGCGACCGCGCCGCCGAGCTCCGAGACGAAACCGCGCGTAAATCCCTTGTGGATGGCGATAACGAGGACGATGACCACGATGACGTCCACCCATGGGGCGGCTCCGAAAATCACGCTCGAATCGTCGCTCCGAATCGCTCGCGCATTGCGTCGAGCACGCGCGCGATCGCTTCGTCGGCCTCTTCGTCGGTAATCGTCGTATCGAAGCGCTGCATGGTAATGCGAACCGCCAGACTCTTGCGGCCGTCGCCGACCTGCGCGCCTCGATACTCGTCGAAAACGGCGACGCCGGTGCAGAGGCCGCCGAGTACGTCGGAAACCGCGCGCTCGATCGCACGCGCGTGCACTGAGGTTGCGACCACGAGCGCGAGATCCCGATATGTCGACGGAAATCGCGAAGGCGCGCGGTACTGCGGCGTCGCATACGGCGGAATCGCCCCCACGTCGAGCAGGCAGAGGTAAGCGTTCGCCGCGAGGTTGCGAGCTTTGGTCAGGCGCGGATCGAAGCAACCGATGATGCCGAGCGTCGTATCGTCGATCGTGACGATGCCCGTCTTACCCGGATGGAATCCGCTCGACTCACCGGGGACGATCTCCGGTACGCGTCCCGTCACCGCGCGAAGGAGCGCCTCGCAGTCGCCCTTCAAGCGTAGAAAGGCGGAATCACGCCACGGCGGCTCGTCGCCGCGAACGGCAGAAAAGCCGAAGCCAAGCGCCGTCTGCTCGACGATGTGCTCGTCCGAGCGTCGAAAGATTTGACCGATCTCGAAAGCGCGAGCGGGCGTTTGCGCGCCGGCGAAATGCTCGATCAATCCCGGCGCGAGCGAGTCGCGAAGAAACCGATGCTCTTCTGAGATGGGATTGCGAACCTCGACGGACGCCGCGTCACCGGTCGCGCGCAGCGAGTGCGTGACGATTTCGTGATAGCCGAGTCCCGCGAGTCTTGCGGCGAGCGCGTTCTCCAGATCGAATGCGGCGCTCGAAATCTCGTGTGCCGGAACCGACGGGACGACCGCAGGAATTCGATCGTACCCTTCGATTCGCGCAACCTCTTCGACCAAATCGGCGGCGATCGTGAGGTCGCGCCGCCATGGCGGCGGCGTTACGGAGAGCGTCCCCTCCGCGTTCGCGTCCACACGACAACCGAGCGCCCTGAGGTGATCCGCGATGCGCTCGGCGGGAATCGCCAAGCCGAGCAATCGTTCGACGTTGCTTGCGCGCAACGCGATCGGCTGCGCCGCAGTAAGGGGTGCTCCGGCGACGTGCGGCCGGTAGGCCTTTGCGCCGAGATCGTCGAGCAGCGCCGCCGCGCGCGCCGCGCCGAGATCGGTCAAAGCGGGTGCAAGCGATTTCTCGTGCCGCGACGAGGCTTCACTGCGCAAACCGAGCGCCGCGCTCATGCGTCGAACGCGCGGTCCGTTGAAGTTTGCCGACTCGAGCAGAATTGCCGTCGTCATCGCGGTAACTTCGCTCGTCGCGCCGCCCATCAGCCCGGCGAGGCCGAGCGGCTGCCGGTCGTCGGCGATGACGAGCGCCTGCGGTCCAAGGTTCCGCTCAACGCCGTCGAGCGTCACGATCCGTTCCCCGTCGCGCGCACTCCGAACCACGAGTCGCCGATTGGCGACCTTTGCGGCATCGTAGAAATGGAGTGGCTGGCCGGTCTCGAGCATGACGTAGTTGGAGACGTCGACGAGGTTGTTGATCGGGCGCTGTCCGGCGAGTGCCAGACGCACGCGCATCCAGGCGGGCGCCGGTCCCACGGCGACGCCGTCGAAGCGTTGCGCGACGAAACGGTAGCAGTCGGGCGATTCGATCGAAATCGATGTCTGTTCATCGGGAGGTTCTTCGAGTATTCCCGGATTTTGCAGCGGTGGCAGCCGCAAACCGGCGCCGTACGACGCGGCCAGTTCTCGCGCCAATCCGAGGATCGACATCGCGTCGGGGCGGTTTGCGGTGACCTCGACGTCGAGGACGTCGGTCTCGAGGCCGAAGAGCTCGACGACGTCGAGTCCGGGCTCGACCGCGGCGTCGAGCTGCATAATTCCGTCCTCGAACCAATCGGACGGCAGCGCAAGCTCGTCGGCGGAGATCATCATGCCCTGCGACGCGACGCCACGCATCGTACGCGCCTCGATCGCCAGCTGGGGCAGCTTCGCGCCGATCGTAGCGACGGCGATTCGCTGTCCCGCAGCGACGTTCGTTGCTGCCGTCGCAATCGTCAACGGCTGCTCGCGCGCGACCTCCACGCGGGCGACGAGCAGACGGTCGGCGTTCGGATGCTTGTCGACGCTTTCGATTCGACCGGAGACGACGCCCGAGATTCGCGGTCGCCGTTCGATCGCCGCGACTGGAAATCCGAGCATCGCGAGCCGGTGCGCGATCGCATCGGTCTCGTTCGGAAGCGCGACGTATTCGCGCAACCAGCTTATCGGAACGAGCAAGGTTTCTCGATCAACTCAGCTGCCGGAGAAAATCCGGCTCGCTGCTGACAAAGCGGCGGATGTCGTCGACTTCGTATCGCGCCAAGCCGAGCCGCTCGACGCCGAAACCGAAGGCCCAACCCGAATAGCGCTCGGGATCGTAGCCGACTTCGCGGAGAACGCTGGGATGCACCATCCCGGATCCGCCGAGCTCGATCCACCCCGAGCCGCCGCACATGTTGCAGCTCGCGGTACGCCCCGCGCACTTCGGGCAGGTCGTGTCGACTTCGGCGCTCGGTTCGGTGAACGGAAAGTACGAGGGGCGAAAGCGGACGCTTTGATTCGGCCCGAAGAGTTCGCGGCAGAGTCCGGTGAGCATTCCCTTGAGGTGACCGAAGTGGATGTCTTCGGCAACGAGCAATCCTTCCACCTGATGAAACTGGAAGAGATGACGCGCGTCGACGGCATCGCGGCGGAAGCACTTTCCCGGTGCGACGATGGCCACTGGCGGTTTGTGCCGCTGCATCGTTCGAATTTGCATCGGCGACGTATGCGGACGAAGCAGCATCGTCTCGGTCAGCCAGAACGAGTCGAAGCCCTCGCGCGCCGGATGCTCGCTCGGAATGTTCAGCGCGTCGAAGTTATAATAATCGGGTTCGGCTTCAGGACCGACGACGACTGCAAAACCATGACGCGTGAAAAACGTGCACGCATCGGCGAGAATGCGCCGGACCGGGTGAATCGATCCCATCCCAGAGGGAGTTCCGGGAAACGTCACGTCGATCGAGGCGGCGAGCTCCTCATCAAAGGCGCGGGTCTCGAATCGCGCACGCAACTCCGCCAAACGGGCCTCCATCGTAGAGACCGCATCGTTGATCGCCTTACCGGCGCCCGGTCGTTCCTGTGGTGAAAGCGTGCCGATCGTGCGGCGGAGTACGGTCACTTCGCCGTTTCGTCCAAGGTACGCAACGCGCGCCTCTTCGAGCGCCTCTTCATCGCCGGCACTCTCTGCTGCCGCGTTGAAACGCTCGTGCAGCCGGCGAAGTTCTTCTGCTAGATCCGTCATCGCTCTTCCAAAGCAAAGCGCCCGGTTCGTTCTACGTTACCGGGCGCCTCTAAACCGCTGTCGACTTTTGTGCTGCGGCCGAAAAGTCAGGAAGGTGAAGGTGCCGCGTGCAGCCGCCGGTATGCCAGATAGGCATCGATCGATCCCGTTTGGGCGAAAAGCCTCCAGAAGAGATTGGACGTTGCCATGCGCTTGCAGTCTCCTTCTGAGCCGTTGTCTCCGGGGCGGCCCATTGACGTCGCCTGAGTATACCACGGGCCTTTTAACACGGGTAGTCTTGACTTTTTTACCCCGAAACACTCTCTTGACAACGTTCGCTTTGGCCGGCATTTTTGCACGCTTCATAGAGTGCAATCGAGCCTGCGACTGCTGCACTCAAACTCTCCGTCGCGCCCGTCATTGGAATGGCAATGTCGCGTTCGCAGAGCGCTTGCCATGCTCCTAAACCCTGCCGTTCGTGACCGACGACGATTGCAAGGGGAGGCCTCCACTCTTCGCTTGCCAGCGGTACGCCGGTTGACGTCAATCCGAGAACGCGGACGCCCGATTCGGCTGCAGCTTCCTTGCTCTCGCCGGGCCCCCCGACGGCGATGCGAAGGCGAAAAATGGCGCCCATCGAGCCCCGGACGACCTTGGGGTGATACGGATCGACGCCGAGCCGCCCAAAGAGCACGCCGGCGCACCCAAAGGCGTCCGCCGAGCGTAAAAGGGTGCCGGCATTTGCGGGGTCGCCGAGGTCGGCAAGAACGAGCAGCGGCGTCCCGCCGGCGAAGAGCTCGGTCGTGGCGCGCAGCCGAATGGGACCGACCGCCAGGATGCCGCTCGGGGTGACGACGTCGGAGATGCCGGCGGCGGCGTCGGGCTCGACCAGGAAGACGGGAGTGCCGGCCGACTCGAGATCGCGGAGCGCAGGAACCGAATCGTAGGCCGCCTCGGTGGCGTAGAGCTCCTCGATCGGAAACCGGGCAGCGACGGCCTCGTCGACCAGCGTGGCGCCTTCGAAGGCAAAGCGACCCTGCTCCCGCCGCCCTTTGACGCCTCGTAAGGCCCGGACGCGTGAGAGACGCTCGGCGCGAGCCCCTAGCCGCGACGCCATCGCCCGCTCACCCACGCGCGGGTGCCGATCATGATCAAGCCGGCAGCGATCGCCGCAAGCGCGATCGCGATTTTGTCGTTGAAGTGGTGCGGCACCAACGTCCGCACGAAGAGATAGACAGCCGCGACGAAGACGACCAGAAAGTAGACGAGCCATAGGAGCTCGGTGGCGACGGAGGAGCGTGGCGGCGGTTGCGGCATCGGCGGTGGGCTATGCTTACGAGGCTGGGTAGAACCGTTCCGCCAACCTTAGCCGCTCGATGGAAGAGCAGCCTCGAACGTTGACCTCGCGCCGGTGCTTCGAGGGGCACGTTTTCAACGTGCGAGTCGACGAGGTCGTCTACGCCGACGGGAGCGAGCATCGCCTCGACGTCGTCGAGCACGCCGCCTCGCTTGCAATCGTGGCGACCCCCACGCCGGCCGAGGTGGTGCTCGTTCGCCAGTACCGGCACCCCGCTCGCGCGACGCTGTGGGAAGTACCGGCAGGGAGCTCCGACGACGGCGAGACGCTGGTGGACGGCGCGCGGCGCGAGTTGCGCGAGGAGACCGGCTACCGTGCCGGTCGAATTCGTCACGTCGGATCGGTCTGGACCACGCCGGGCTTCTGCTCGGAGATCATGCATTTCTTTCACGCAGACGAACTCGTGGCGGCCGAGCCGGAGTTCGACGACGACGAACGCATCGAGGTTGCAACCTTTGCGCTTCCGGCGGCATGGCGGTTGGTCGCTGACGGAACGGCCGACGCAAAAACCGCGCTCGCTCTCTTTTGGTTGCAGGGCGGCGCAAAGAAAATTGGAAGTGAGTAATCCTCGCCGTCGTGTTGCTACCGACGTGGCGGAGATTTGGTCTTGGAGGTTACGGTGGAAATACCTAGCGACATTGATGCCGTACTAAAACGAATGCTGGAGCGCAGCCGCGACGGTGGCGAACAATCGGTGCTCGCCCCCGAAGACGAAAGCTACTTGAACACGCTCGTCGCCTCGGTCCGTATGGGGCGCCGCGCAGTTTTGATCGTGGAAGACGCGGACGAGCACCTGCGCTACATGTTCAGCAACGCGACCCGCGCCGAAGCGGTTACGATGCTGGGCAAGGTCGTCGAAGCGACGGGCCGCCGTCTCGCAGACGGCGACGACTAGCGGCCGTACGGGCCACTACGAGACCAGCGCGATCCCGTCGATCTTTCCATCCGGTGCGACTTCGAAGTCGTAGTGATACTGCGCGCGCGGATAACGAACGAGAAATTCGTAGAGCGTGTCGCCATTCGTTTCGGTGCTGCTCGAGATCGGAACGATCACCTGTAAGTGTCCGAGCGATGCGAAGTTCTCTCGCGCGACCAGATCGTCGGTAAGGTACTTGCTGAACGAAGGCGTCAGCTCCGAGCGATCGAGCCGCTTTGATGCGAGACGGTTCAGCCAATCCTTCGCGCGGGTGACCACGGCGTTGTCGAGCCGAGCGTGCGTCGGCGGAACGAGCACGTCCAGCACCCGCGCGCCGATCTGCTCGGGGACCGTAACGCCGCCGTGAACCGAGTCCGCGTTCGAAAAGACGATAACGCTGATATGGTCGCCCGGGAGCTGCGCGTTCATCGCGCGATACCCTGAAATCTCGCCGTTGGACCAGACGAACTCTTTGCCGCCGCGGCTGTCGATAACCCAACCCATGCCATAATGGGTCGGTCCGGTCGCGGCGGCGGGCGTATACATCGTGCGAACGGCGTCGACGCGCAGCAAGACCGGCATCTCGATATCCCACTTCGCGAGATCGTCGATCGTCGAAACGAGCCCGGACGATCCTTCAAGCCATGCGGGATCCCAGGTCGGCGCCGGGACGAAGCCGCGGTCCGAGCGAGTGTAGCCCGTCGCGTGCGCGGGAGAGATGCCGTTGTCGCCCGCTAGGAACGAATGGTCCATGATCAACGGAATGAAGATCCGCTGCTCGAGAAAGTCGGAGAGCGTGACGCCGCTTGCGCGCTGGACGATGAGCCCTAAGACGAGATAGTTGAGCGGGTTGTTCGCATAGACGGTTCCCGGCGGCGCAGCCGGTTTTAACGAATCGACGGCTGCGAAAATGTCGGCGAGCTTCACCGAGCGCGTCATGTCGGGCGTCGTGCCGGCAGCGTAGTTCGGCAGACCCGACGTCTGCGTCAACAGCTGCGCGATGGTCACGTCGGCGGCGACCTTCAGTTCGGGGACGTACTTCGAGACCATGTCGTCGAGTTTGAGCTTGCCGTCCTGCTCGAGCAGCAGGATGGCCGCGGCCGTGAACTGCATCGTCACGCCGCCGGCAAAGAACTCGGTATCGGGCGTCATCGCCGCGTGCGGTGAGAGTGTGGCGAACCCAAAGCCCTTTGCATAGACCAAGCGCCCGTCCTCGACGACGCCGATCGCAATGCCGGGCGTGCGTCCGGAATGCAGCTCGTCGAGAGCGATATGATCGATACGGTCCGAAATCGCCGGTGGCAAGACAGGCGTCGTCTGGCCGGGGGTCGCCAGGGGTATAGCCGATGCCAAAAAACCGACGATTAGAGCCGTCCGAAGGACGGCGCCAAAGCGTCTCATGGTAATGGCAATTATATACCATTATCCGGCTCCGACCGCTAGGTGTTTGTCGCAGCTCGCCTTTTTGATGAATTTTGTTCGAGATTGCTGGGTGAAGAGCGAGCGAACCGATGGCTTTCCGGCCGATCGGCGGTGAATTATTCGGGGAAAAGCTCTCCCGGCCGGCTACTTCTGGGCGGCTTGCTTTGCCAGATGAAGGAGCGCGCCAAAGGCCTTCTCGTCGCGGACGGCCAGGTCGGCGAGGGCTTTGCGGTTGAGCGTTACGCCCGATTTCTTGAGGCCGTGCATAAAGACGGAGTACGAGAGGCCTTCGCGCCGCACCGCGGCGTTGATTCGGCTGATCCAGAGCGAGCGGAAGTCGCGCTTGCGGACGCGCCGGTCGCGAAAGGCGTAGGCGAGCGATTTCAGGAGCGCTTCGTTGGCAACCCGGTAGTTGCGCCGGCGCGCCGCGCGAAAGCCCTTGACCAGCTTCATCACTTTGCGGCGGTGCTTCAGTCCGCTGACGCCGCGTTTGATCCGTGCCATTCTTTACGCCCCCTTACACCAAATAGGGAATCGTCGGCGCCAGACGCTTGAGGTCGCCTTTAAACGTCGGCTGATCCTTACGGAACTTGCGCTTGCGTTTGCTCGATTTCTTGCTGAGGATGTGACCGCATCCGTCAAACTGGTGACGGTGCATCACTTTGCCCGTCGCGGTGACCTTCACTCGCTTCGCGGTTCCCCGATGCGTTCGGATCTTCGGCACTGGTTCGCTCCTTCGTCGGTACTGTAAACTTCGGCGGTCCGGTCGGCGTCGCGCGGGGCGCCAAAATCATGAACATATTCTTGCCTTCGAGCCGCGGATCGCGCTCGATCGTCGCCAGCGGCAACATATCTTCGGCCATGCGGTCGAGCAGCTTTCGGCCAAACGACGTATACGTGATCTCGCGGCCGCGGAACATAATCGTTACCTTGATCTTGCTTCCGTCGAGCAAGAGCCGTTCGGCCATGCGCGCCTTCGTCTCGTAGTCGTGAGTCTCGATCTTCGGTCGCAACTTAACTTCCTTGAGCTCGAAGTGCCGTTGCTTCTTACGAGCGTCCTTGTCTTTCTTCGACTGTTCGTACTTCAGCCGTCCGTAATCCGCGATCTTGCAGACCGGCGGCTGTGCGTTCGGCGAGACCTCGACCAAGTCGAGTCCCGCGGTTCGCGCGCGCATCAGCGCGTCTTCGGTTTGCAGAATTCCGAGTTGATTTCCGAGTTCGTCGATCACCCGCACCGTGCGGATACGAATCTGATCGTTGACGCGCAGCTGTTTTGCTATGGGACCTCCAAATAAAAAATGGCGCTACCGAAGCGCACCACTCCGGAACCCGCCGAGAGTCCCGTTCAGTGAAGACCGGATCGCCCGCGGGCATCCGGTGAGCGGCGCGAGCCGCTGCTTCGGCTCGCCAACGATATCACGCGGATACGGGGGAGTGTCAAGGGCGGTCGCCGACCGCTCCGATGGCCTCGGCGAACCGGTCGAGCAAGTAAGCGACCGCGTCGTCGTCGATGGTCAGCGGCGGAGCGATCCGCAGCACGTCGCGACGCGTATCCTTCGCCGCCACGCCCCGCTCGAGCAGCGCCTCCGAAAGGTCGTGCGCGGGAATCGTCAATACGACGCCGATCAGCAGCCCGCGTCCGCGGACCTGCTCGATCAATGGCGACCCGATTGCCCGCAGGCCCGCTACGATTGCGGCGCCGGCGCGCCGTGCGCGTCCTGCGAGATCCTCTGAGACGATCACCTCCAGCGACGCATCGGCCACCGCCGAGGCCAGCGGATTCCCGCCGAAGGTGCTGCCGTGATCGCCCGGGCCGAAGAGATCCATGAGCGCGTCGTCGGCAAGCGCCGCCGAGACGGGGTAGTAGCCGCCGCCGAGCGCCTTTCCGACGATCAAGATCTCGGGCCTGACGCGTTCGTGATCGCAGGCAAACATGTCGCCGGTGCGGCCGAAGCCCGTCTGCACTTCGTCGGCGAGAAGAAGCACGCGGCGTTCGTCGCAGAGCTCGCGTACGCGCCGCAGATAACCTTCCGGCGGAACGTTCACGCCGCCCTCGCCTTGTATCGGCTCGAGCAGCACCGCGCACGTGTTGGTGCCGATTGCGCGTTTGAGCGCCTCGGCGTCTCCGAACGGCACGGCGACGAAGCCGGGAAGAAACGGGCCGAATCCGCTGCGGTACTCCGGCGTCGTGCTCGCGCTGACCGCCGACATCGTGCGGCCGTGGAAGTTATTCTCGAAGACGACGATCTCCGCACGATCTTCGGGGATGCGTTTGGTTGCGTAACCCCAGCGGCGCGCAAGCTTGATCGCCGTCTCGACGGCCTCGACGCCGGTGTTCATCGGCACCGCCTTGTCGTAGCCGCAGATCCGAGTGAGCCGCTCGAGAAAGCCGGGCATCCGATCGTTGCGCAGCGCGCGCGACGTGAGCGTGACCCGCCGGCCTTGTTCGACGAGGGCGGCGTAGACGCGCGGATGGCAGTGGCCGACGTTGACCGCCGAGTAGGCGCTGATACAGTCGAGGTAACGCTTGCCGGCAACGTCCCAGAGCCAAACGCCCTCCGCCCGCTCCACGACCAGGTCGAGGGGGGCGTAGTTGTGCGCGCCGTATCGTTCCTCTTCGGCGATGAGATCGCGGGCCCGATCCGACAGGAGATACACGCCGTCGCTGTTAAGGAATTTTACTTGGCTACCCTCTTCGGCCGTCTCGAGCGGCTTATCGCTCGCGACCATCCTGGCGTCGCCGCCTCAGGGCGGACGATCGCGTACGTTCATGCCGCTCGGCGCGAGCGCTCGGTGCTGCTCCTCCACGGCATGAGCGCGACGCCGCTCCAATTCGAGCGACTCGCAAGCGACCTCCACAATCGCGGATATAACGTGCTCGCCCCGCGTCTCCCGCACCACGGTCACGCCGATCGGCTCTCGCCCGCGCTCGAGCGTCTGCATGCCGAGGAACTGCAGGCCGCCGTCGACGAGTACGTTGCGGTTGCGCACGAGCTCGGCGAACGAGTCACGGTCGCCGGCTTCTCGCTGGGTGGTCTCCTGACCGCATGGACCGCGCAGCATTACGACGTCGACCGCGCGATTCCGATCGCGCCG
Organism: Candidatus Cybelea sp.; assembly: GCA_035695445.1. Taxonomy (GTDB): domain Bacteria; phylum Vulcanimicrobiota; class Vulcanimicrobiia; order Vulcanimicrobiales; family Vulcanimicrobiaceae; genus Cybelea. The sequence goes on from DASRSI010000004.1 coordinate 206,686, forward strand.
TTCGTCGGCATCTCGTGGATTCCAAACCGGCTGATGGGACCGGTCGCCGAACGATTGCTGCGAGCGCCGAATCGATTTCATTGGTGGAATCCGATTCTGCGCGAACGCCGCGCCAGCACGACGGGTTATCCGCGTTACGCGACCCATGCCATCGCGCACGCCTACCGAATCGCGCAGTCGTTACTCGACGAAGCCCGCGAGAGTCGTCCGGCCGCCCGGCAGATCACCATCGTTGCGAATGCCACCGAGGTCGCAGTCAATAACTATGCGATCCGCCGGCTCTACGAGCACTGGCACGCACACGACCCCGACGCGATCGAACTCTCGGTCATCACCGGTCTGCCGCTTTCGCACGACATCGTCTCCCCGATGCGACCGTGGCGCCTCGCCGATCGCGTGCATCCGCACTTGCTGCAAGCGATCGATCCCGTCGGCGAGCCGTTGCAAACCGCCTAAAGCGGATGGACGATCGACGTTCCGAGCGCGGCAATCCCCGGAGTGTCGTGCCGGGGAAGCGCTGTTCCTGGGCGAGTACGCCGGCAATGATCGCATACCATGACGCGGAGTGGGGCGTGCCGCTCCACGACGATGCTCGCCTCTTCGAGTTGCTGATACTCGAAGGCGCGCAGGCGGGATTGAGCTGGGCAACGGTGCTGGGCAAGCGCGAGCGCTATCGCGAACTCTTCCGAGGCTTCGATCCGCTCGCGGTTTCGCGCATGCGCCCGGCGACGCTCGAAAAGCTCGCGCACGATCCGGGCATCATTAGAAACCGCGCGAAGATTCTCTCGGCCGTCGGTAACGCGCGGGCTTTTCTGCGCGTGCGCAAAGAGTTTGGGAGCTTCGATGCGTACGTTTGGCGCTTCGTCGGCGGCAAACCGATCGTCAATCGTCGTCGCAATCCGAGTGAGATTCCGGCGTCGACGGACCAATCACGCGCGATGAGTGCCGACCTTTTCCGGCGTGGATTTCGATTCGTCGGCCCGACGATTTGCTATGCGTTCATGCAGGCGGGCGGGTTGGTGAACGACCATCTGCTGACGTGCGCGTGGAGGAGAGCAAAATGATCGAAGCGTGGAAATCTCGAGCGCGTCAGATGTAGTGCCGCAGGTGCGGCCAGAGCTGCGAGAGAGGTTTCGTGATGCCGATGCAGAGCGAGATCGGAATGTTCTGCTCGTACGAGATGACCCACGGTGAATCGAAACGCGTGACGAGCCGCGTGCTGCGGAAGAGTCCGGGAAAGTCGGTCCGTCCGCAGTCGCCGTTGACGTCGATCACCACGTTGCCGGTGTATCCGTGGGTGCCCCAGAGCCAGTAGTTATTATGCCCCGAGATCGCGCGCGGAAGGCCGTACTGTGGACCGAAGAAATCGATCGCTGCCGCCTCGCCGTAGTTACTCGCAACGATCGCCGTCCCAGCGCGCCGCTCCTCCGGCAAACTCGCATAGATCCGTGCGACGGTCGCCGCGAGCTGCGGCCAACCGTGCATGTCGGCCCAATCCTCCGGAAGGAGCGACGTCCGAAACCGCTCCGTCTGCATCGTCGATTTCTTCAAGTGCAGCGCGTTGCCGACGGCCGCCGCGTACGTGACCATCGACGGCTCGGAGAGCACCGGAAGCGAGAACGGCAGAAAGACGAGTCCCGCGGCAACTGCAACCACCGCGATCGCAGCTTGCAGCCAAACCCAACGTTTCGTCCACGATTCGATTGCGACGCCGCCGCCGGCAAGGAGCATCGGATAGGCATCTCCCGCGTAGTAGTGCTTCGCGTGCAAGGCGATCATCATCAGCGTCAAGAGGATGTACGCATACCCGAGAAAGCGCGCCGTTCGATTGCAGAGCAGCCAGATCAATCCGACGATCCAGACCGGCGAGAGGAAGAGATTCATTAACAGCAGCTGTTGAAAGAGATAGAGCGCCGGACTCGGGATGAGATTCTTGCCGCTCTCTCCGTTGCGCAGCAACTCCCACATCGGAAAGCCGTGCAGTGCTTGCCAAAGAAAGTTCGGGAGCGCGATCGCGACGGCGAGCGCGGCGCCCGCCGTGAACCAGCGCGACGCGAGCACGCGGCGCTGGGCGGTCAGCAAGACTCCAAGGACCAGCGCGATCGCGAAAAAGATCGCGCTGTACTTGCTCTCGAGGCTGACGCCGATCGCCGCACCGGCGGCCAGCCACAAGCGCGGATCGCTACCTTTAACGATGCGAAGAACGTAGAGCGCCGCCAGTGGCCAGAGCCAGAGCCCGACCATATCCGGGCCGACCTTCATGCCAAAGCTCATCAGAACGTTGGCAAAGAAGAATGCAATCGCCGCGAGGATCTGCGCGAACGCGCCGCCGCCGAGTTCCAGCACGATCAGGCACGTAACGTAGATGCCCGCTGCGGCAAAGATTGCCGGCAGCGCGCGCACCGCGAAGAGCGAGTGGCCGAAGAGTTGCGAACCGGCCGCGAGGATTGGCACCACCGGCGGCTGATCGACGTATCCCCACGCCGGGTGGAATCCGCAAATGATAAAGTAGAGCTCGTCGCGGAAAAAGCCGTAATGCGGGTTGCCGGCGAGATGCGCCGCAAGTGCGGCCAGCGCGGCGATTATCGCAACTCTATTGCGCACCTCGGGCGCTAGGTTGGGTCGAACGCGCCGCTGAGAATCATGTTCTCCGAGATATCGCGCGCGCGGCGGTAGCGGCTGCGTGCTTGCTCATCGGCTTGCGGTGCAAGCTCCGCGACGATTCGTTCGAGCTCTTCGTCGAAGGCCGTTTCGAGCGGCGCCGGGGTATAGGGGCCCGGATGACGGAGACGCTGCGCGATCATCAACCGGTAGATTCGGTCGGTCGCGAGATCTTCCATGTAGCCGTCGAGCAGGCTCGCACCGCGCCCTTCGAGCACGCCGTTGCGATATCGGATCGCGGTGCGCACGGCGGCGTGCGTTCCGCCGAGCGTCGTCGCACCCACACCGAGCGGGGAAGGGCGCAGGTCGGGCTGCAACGTTGAAAGGGACGGACGGCGATCGAGCTGGTTCGGAGCGCGAAACTGAGCGACCGCCACGGCGTTTTGGTCGGGATGACCCGTCCAGGCGCCGTCCATGAAGCAGGCGGCTTCGTTGGCCTTGTCGCGCTCGAGAACGGCGAGAGCGCGCGCGTTGAGTTCTGGGTCCTCACGGCTCGGATAGAGCGCGGTCATGCCGCCGATCGCAAGCGCTCCGTGCTTGTGTGCGATCTCCGGCAAGAGCGATCGCACCGCTTGAAAGAATGGAACGTCAAACGGAATGGTGTTGCGATCGGGCAAGAGCCATTGCGGATCTTCGAAGTTATAGTGAATCAGGCTTGCCATATAATCCCATCGTCCGAGATTCAATCCGACGATGTACTCGCGCAGGTTAAAAAGAAACTCTTCCATCTCGTACGCGAGCGGATGGGACTCGACGAGCGCCATCGCGCGAATCGAGCCGCGCGTCCATCCCTTCGCCTCGAGCAGCGCATCGAAGAGATCTCTCCACCAGAGTGCCTCCGCCGCCGACTCCGATTTCGGAATGTAGATGCAGAGAGGATGGCGCAGCCGCTCGTAGTCGAGCGTGAAGACGAGCAGCGCGAGGTCGAAGAGCGCGGCGCTCGTCAGCGTCTGCGTGATGACGCCGGCTTGCGCAAGGTGCAGACCGCGAACGCGGTTCCAAACCACCGTCGCGCTCGGCCGAACGCCCACCCTGCTGCCACGCTTCGCGTCATCGTAGACGAGGTCGCCGTAGAGCGCCGCAACGATATTGCGATGACCGAGCAGAAGGTGTTCCCAGGTATTGGCCATCGAGTCTTCGAGATCGAGCATGACGCCGGGAGCGCCGGAGTTGAGCATCTTCACGCAAAGCTCGGCATCGTCGGCGGGACCGGTCATTTGGTTACGCTGATCCGCGCACCACGGCGGCAGCTCGACACGCCACGCCGACGTCGTCGCTTCGGACGGCGGTAAATACTGCGGCAGCTCGCCGGCGCGCGCGCGCGCCAGCCGTTCTTTGCGGGCACGTGCGAGCGACTGCTGCAGCGGCGTGAATCGGCGGTGCAGCGGCAGATAGAAAGCGGCAAATCCGGCCGGTAGATCGCGCTCGATCGAGAAGCCGGCCGGAGCGACGTTCATGCGGTCGTTACGCCGGCGGCAGTCTCGTAGAACTGCTCGGCCTCGGTCGAACCCGCGAGTGCCGTCGTCGAGGCCTTTCCCTCGCCGATCACGCTTGCGACTTCGTCGAAGTAACCCGTCCCGACTTCGCGCTGGTGGCGCGTGGCCGTGTAGCCGAGCGGTTCGCTCGCGAACTCTTGCGCTTGAAACTCCGCATATGCGGTCATGCCGCGCGCTTTGAAGTCGTGAGCGAGCTTGAAGAAGCTGTGGTTGAGCGCGTGAAAACCGGCCAGCGTCACGAACTGGAACTTATATCCCATCTCACCCAATCGCTCTCCGAACGCAGCGATCTGCGGCGCGTCGAGCTTCTTCTTCCAGTTGAACGACGGCGAGCAGTTATATGCGAGCAGCTTGCCAGGATAGCGCGCATGGACCGCATCGGCGAAGCGGCGCGCTTCGACGAGGTTCGGCTCGGAGGTCTCCATCCAGAGCAGATCGGCAAAAGGTGCGTACGACAAGCCCCGTGCGATGCAGGCCTCGATCCCGGGCTTGGAGACGAAGAAACCTTCGGGCGTGCGCTCGCCGGTCAAAAATTCCCGGTCGGCCGGATCGACATCGCTGGTGACCAGCTTCGCGGCGTTCGCATCGGTACGGGCGATGAGCACCGTTGGAACGTCGAGCACATCGGCAGCGAGGCGGGCGGCGAGGAGATGGCGCACGGCCTGCTGCGTGGGAATCAAGACTTTGCCGCCGAGATGGCCGCATTTTTTCTCCGAGCTCAACTGATCTTCGAAATGCACGCCGGCAGCGCCGGCTCGAATCATGGCCTTCATCAGTTCGAAGACGTTGAGCGCTCCTCCAAATCCCGCTTCGGCGTCGGCGACGATCGGCAAATACCAATGCGTTCCGCCGCGTCCCTCAAGCGTCTCGATCTGATCGAGCCGCGCGAGCGCGTTATTCAGTCGCTCGACGAGAGCAGGAACGCTGTTGACCGGATAGAGGCTCTGATCCGGATACATCTCACCGGCCGCATTGGCGTCGGCCGCGACCTGCCAACCGCTGCAATAGAGTGCGCGCAGACCCGCGCGTGCCGCTTGGACCGCCTGATTCCCGGTCATCGTCCCGAGCGCCGTTACCGGTTCGTCGTTCTGAAGATCTCGCCAGAGCCGCTCGGCGCCCATGCGTGCCAGGCTCTGCTCCGCTATGAAGCTGCCGCGCAGGCGATAGACCGCCTCCGCGTTATACCGGCGCTCGACGCCTTGCCACCGGCTCGCGCTCTTCCATTGCTTTTCGAGGCCGCCAGGATTGCCGTTGGTACTGCTCACGTTCGCTCCTCTGCACACGTGTCGGGTGAAACTTGGACCGGTCTGGATTGTTGCTTGGCGTGAATTGGATGGTTTGGTATTTAATCATGGACCGATAAGTTATTTACCCGATATACGCCATCCGCGAAACGAAAGTCAAGACTTGACGCGCGTCAGCGTTCTACTTCGTAGAGTTCGTGCCAATCGTCGAGCTTCGCATAATCGCTCGCGCCGCCGAGCCCGCCGGTATCGTGCGGGTTGACCAGGACGAAGACGCGACGATTCCGCGCCCAAACTCTATAACGCGCGATGTCGAGCTTGTCATCGGAGACGATGATGCGGCCGGAAAGCGAACCGTCGGCGTACGCGCCGTACGCCAGCGACGTGGCGTCGAGCCAGCTCGTGACGATCACGCTGCCGGAGGGCACCCATGGTCGCACGGCTCGAATCACCCAGCGTCCGCCTTCGGCCGGCGCGTGGTGAAAGTAGTTGCGATGACGCTCGAGACTCGAGCCTGCGACGAAGGTGAGAAAGAGGACGAGCGCAACCTGCCAGATCGTCGCCGGTAATTGCTTCGAGTGCGGCGTCAGCGCTCCCAGCAGCGGGACCGCGACCCACGATGCGAGCATTCGGTAGCGTCCGATATCGCTTTCGTTCGGATAGATCACCGAGAAGACCAATCCCGTCGTGCACGCGGCGACGACGACGAGCGTCGAGCGCCAATCGCGGCGCGCTGCGGCGAAGAGGCCGACGAGGATCAGCAGCATCGCGATCGTGCCGTACTGCTCGTTGAGTCCGCCGACGAACGCCCCGAGCGCGCCCGCAACGTGGAGCGGGTTGAACGACGCGAGCAGATACCTCGGCGTTTGGAACTCGCTGCCCGTGAGTTCGCGTGCGAGTCCGTGTACGGTGCGCGGATCGTTGTAATTCCAAAAGATTCCGCCCCCCGCACCGGGGAGAACCGCGGCCGGGTCGAGCGCGTGCGTCGCGACGTATTGCGACCGCAACGGAAGATAGAGATAGAGCGAGAGCGCGGCAACGGCGAGCGCCGCGGATACGGCGACGAGGCGAAGGGGAGGACGCCGCCGAGCAAGCTCCGCGCCGAGAATGAAGGCCGGAAGGATCCAGAGCGCGTTCGGATGCGCGGCCATACCGAGACCGGCGAGCGCGAAGGCCGCCGCAAACCAGATCGCCGCCCCGCCGCGCATCCAACGAACGAACGCGAGGATCGCCAGTGCAGCGCAGGCGACCGCGAGGTCCTGCGCTTCGGCGCGAGATGCGTGTGCCCAGACGTCTTGCGTGAAAGCAAAGGCGAGCGTCGCGGAGAGTGCGACGACGAGGCTCGCTCCAAACTCGAGCGCAGTACCATACGCTGCGACGCAGGCTGCGCCCATTGCGAAACCGCTCATCACGTTCATTCGCCATGCGATCGAACCGAGCGCGATGACGTGCGACCACGCATATCCGGTGAGAACGTAGAATGGAAAACCCGTCGGATGCGAGATGCCCAAAATGTACGGCACGCCTTGCAGCTCGGCGGTGTCCCAGGCCCCCGGTTCGGGCGACGCGCTGGCAACGTACACGGCTGCCGGTACGGCAAAGGCCGCCAGCGCAGCGATGAGGCGGCCGGGCTTCACGCCAAGGTTGGCAGCGGTAACGACGGTCGCGTCGAGAGGTCGGGACGCAGCTCGGCGTATCCCTCGAGCGCGCGGTCGATCAACTCCAGGGCGAGCTCGAGCTGCGGATCCTTTCCGTCACGGTAATCGTGCGGCGCGATGTCGACGTCGTAATCGGGCTTCGTGCCGTAATTCTCGACACCCCAGCCGACATCGACGAACCAGAACGAAAACTCGGGCTGCGTCGTGAGCGTTCCGTCGACGAGATGGTGGAAGGGGTCGATGCCGATGACGCCGCCCCACGTGCGTTTGCCGACGAGTGGTCCGAGCTTGTAGAGCTTGAAGCTGTGGCTGAAGATGTCGCCGTCGGAGCCGGCGAATTGGTTCGTCAGCGCGACCATCGGTCCGCCGACCGATTCGGGCGGATAGGGCACCGGCGCACCGTAGCGCGGCGCATCGTAGCCGATGCGCTTGCGTGCGAGCTTCTCGAGCAAGAGCGGCGAAACGTGCCCGCCGCGATTGTACCGTACGTCGACGATGAGGCCTTTGCGATCGAATTCGCTCAGATAGCCGCGGTGAAACTCCGAGAAGCCCCAGGGACCCATGTCGGGGATGTGTAGATATCCGACGCGTTCGCCGGTGCGTGCGTGCACCATGCGCCGTTTTTCCTCGACCCATGCGCGATAACGCATGGCCGCCTCGTTTGCGAGTGCCTTCACGATGACCGTGCGCTCTTCGCCTCGCTTCTCACGCAACGTGACGGAGATATTCTTCCCCGAGGCGTTGACGAGCAGCTGGTCGGGAGTAACCTCGCGCGATAAGCGCTTTCCGCCGATCGCGACGATGCAGTCGCCCTCGCGAACGTTGAGTCCGGGTTCGGCGAGCGGCGAATCGTGTTCGCGGTTCCAAGAATCGCCGCGATAGATTCGATCGATCGCATAGCCGCCGCGAGCTTCGTCCCAGCGCAGATCGGCGCCGAGGAACCCGCGTTGATACTGAGGCGGCTCGCGATAATCGCCGCCCCATTCGTAAGCATGCGAGGTGCCGAGTTCACCCTGCATCTCCCAAATCAAGTCGGAAAGCTCGCTGCGCGTGCGCACGCGCGGCAGCAGCACTTGGTAGCGGTCGTAAACGCGGTCCCAGTCGATGTCGCTCATGTCCTCGACCCAGAAATGCTCCGCCTGAAGACGCCACGCTTCGCGATACATTTGCGCCCACTCGTCGCGCGGCACGATTTCAACGCTGGCGCGGTCGAGATCGATCCAGCCGCTCTTGCGGCCCGGTTCCGTCGGCGGTTTCTGCTCGTCGCCCTCCTCGGGCAGATCGGCAAGCGCGTCGATGGCGCGCAGCCGCTCCTGGCAGCGATAGACCAGCGTCCGCCCGTCGCCGCCGAGTCGAATCTCGTCGCATTCGCCGGCAATCGTCGCTACGCGCTGCTGGTCGAAGTCGTAGGCCAAGAGCGTGCCGTGATCGTCGCGGTCGAGATCCTCGCGGCGCGCCGGTTTAATGCCGCGCACGGGAAAGCGCGTGAAGAGCACCCGCTCGCGAACCGCGACGATCTGATCGTACTCGCCTTCTTCAACGGGAAAGCCGAGCACGCGCCCGGTGATCTCGTCGAAGTCGATCTCGACGTCGTTGACCTTCGGCGCTTTGCCGTTTGGTGAGTGCTCGCGTTCGTGGTGGTCGTAGTGAATCGGTTTGGGCTTGGGCACGAATGGCGACGGCACGTCGTTGCGGAGGGTAACCACGAACGGACGGCTCGCCTGCGGAAAACTGAGATCGAATTGCAGCGCATCATAAACCGGATTGAAATCCCGCGTCGAGATGAAGTAGAGATACTTGCCGTCGGGATCCCACGCCGGTGATTTGTCCATCCGCACGGCCGTGGTCACGTCGTGAATCTTCCCCGACCGTACCTTCGCGATGCGGATGATGGAGGTACCGTGCGCCGGCCACCAGACGTATGCCAGATATCGACCGTCCGGCGAGAAGGCAAGGTCGTCGATACGGTGCGACGGACAGGTATCGATGACGCGGACCTTACCGTCGTCGAGGTCGAGCAGGCAAAGATCGTGGCGGTGGTTGGCAAACGCGATGACGCCGCTCGTCGGCGACGCGACCATATCGGTGACGCGCCCGATATCGCCGGTCGTGACGAGCTTCATCTCACCCGACGCATCGGCCGGGCGGATCGCAATCTGTTCGTACCCGCCGGCGTCGGTCACCGAGACCAGATGCGTTCCGTCGTGCAGCCATTGGGTGAGCCGCGTCCGCGCGCGTCCGCCGCTGCCGTGGCGCACGGCGGCGCCGTCGAAGAGCGGCATCGTGAACTCTTGTCCGCGCGAATCGAAGGCAATCTGCGTTCCCTCGGGATTGGGAACGAAATGTTCGAGCGAATCCGAGGCCTTCTCGAAGCGGCGCGCGGTCTGCGGCATCGGCGAATGCGCCTCGATCGCGATCCGCCGGGCGCTATCGGCTTCAACGTCGTAGCAGCCGATCTCCCCGCCGGCGGAGTAGACGATACGCTTGCCGTCGGTCGAGGGAAAGCGCACGTAGTATTCGCTCTCTTGCGTGTGTCGCCGCACGTCGCTGCCGTCGAGGGCAGACGAGTAGATGTTGCCGATGCCTTCGTGATCGGCCAAAAAGAAGATGCGGTCGCCAATCCACATCGGCCAGCACGGATTGCCATCGGGCAGAGGCAGCTTCGCGAACGTGCCGCTCCCGTGAGCGTCGATCCAGATCTCTCCAGCGGTGCCGCCGCGGTAACGCTTCCAGCGCGCGGGATCGGCGGAGTTACGGCCGATGACGAGCCGGCCGCCGGGACCGAACGAGAGCGAGCGCGCGTGTCCGAGATTGAGTTCGCGCGGCGTTCCGCCCTCGGGTGAGATCGCGAAAGGACGCGTCTCGCCCTCATACCATGTGGTCGGATTTGCGGCGAAATAGATTTCGCGTCCGTCCGGACTCCAGCCGATGGTCGAAGCAAGCGAGGCACCGAGAAAGGTGAGCCGCCGCGGTTCGCCCCCGCGTGCGGGCATCACGTAGAGCTCGGGGTTCCCTTCGTCGGGGGAGACGAAGGCGATCGAGGCTCCGTCCGGCGAGAAGCGCGGGAAGGAACAGCTCCCGAAGCTGACGGTCAGGCGCGTTGCGTCGCCGCCGCCGGCCGGCGCGCTGAAGAGATCGTCCTCGCAGACGAAGAGAACGCGCTCCCCGGCGATCGCCGGGTAGCGATAATATCCATTATTCATCCCGTACAAAACTTAGCTCCCCGATTACGCGGTCCCCGCGTCACGGCGTCGTGTAAATTACTGATGCGGCAGCGCTCCGCCGGTTACGTGCAACAACCGGCCGAGCGTGCCGGAGATCTCCGCCCCGTTCTCGATTTGCGTGAAGAATGGTACCAGCGTCGGCGTTCGAGATCGTAGCTCGAAGGGCGCAATCGGCCCTCTCCATGCGAACTGCGTCGCCGGCATCCCTGCTAAGCTACGAAAGAAGAGCTCGGCTCCGAGCGCGTTCGCCCAGCCGAACTCATCGCGGGTGTAGCGCCAATATCCGTCGGGATAGAAGCTCTCGTGCACCAAACCGCTTTCACCGTCGGTCTCGGCAAGCGTTGTGATTGCGGTTGCAACTTCGATCGAGGACGTCGACGTGAGCGCTCGCCCGATGATGCCGATCGGCCAGACGTACCCGTACGGCGTGTGCGGACTTCCAAGCCCTTCCGCATAGCGGCCCGCGAAAAAAAACGGATTATCCATGCTCAGCGCAAAGGCGCGCGTCGCCAAATAGACCGGATCGAAGGAGGAGCACCAGTCGATATACGGCAGCGTCGTGAGGTTGGGGATGTTTGCATCGTCCATGATGTTATACCGTCCGAACCCGTCGGTTTCGTAGGCATACATCCACCGGTGAAGCGCCGGATTGTAAAACCGTCCGTAGCGCTGCACGCCGTCTTCGACACGAGCACCGAGCGCCCGCGCCTCGCGCGCGAGGCCTCGGTCGCCGTATCCGTCGGTGGCGAGCTGCTCCACGTCGTGCATCGCGACGACGGCGAACGCATTCTGCGGAATGTTGAAGCGATACTCGAGTGCATCGTCCGAGGGCCGGAACGCGCCCCAAATCATCCCGGTCGCTTCGTTATAGTCGTCGTGCGTGTAGACTCGTTGCGAAAAGACGTAGCGGCTGCAGGAGCGATGCCGTTCTTCGCAGCGGTACGTGCGAACGATCGTCTGCAGCGCGCGGTGCAGATCGGGTGTGAAGACGGTTCGATCTTGGGTCGATCGCCAGTAGACCGAGGCCAAAACGACCGGCCATGAGAGCGAGTCGACTTCCCATTTGCGTTCCCAGACGTGGTAATCTGCTTCGAGTGCGTTTGCGTACGGGTCGGCGAGAATATTGCGGGCGTTGCGCTCGATGACGCCGGCAAAGCGGGCGCGCAGAATCGGATAGAGCGCCTGAAATCTGATGTAGGGAATCGTTTGCGCTGAGGAGTCGCGCAGCCACATCGCCGGAATGTCGCCGCTCTGCACGTACGTCGTCGCGTCGTCTTCGAGAAAGAAATCGCGGAAGAGCGTGTGAAAGAGCTGCTCGGTTTGAATGTCGCGCACGCGCTTGCCGGTGAGCGGCACGACCAGCGTCTCGGCGGCGGCTGGTGCGGCGCAGAGGAGGACGAGAATCCACGTCAGTGCGGCGCGCGCGCAGTACGAAAGCGGGGAGGTCCGTTCTTGCCGCGGGAAGCAGTTAGCAGCATGGACCTGCTGCGCGAATTCGAGCGAGGTAATCCGCGTGCGCTCGCGCGTGCAATCTCGCGCGCGGAATCCGGGCGCGGCGGCGAGCTCGTTCGCGCGCTCTACGCGCGAACGGGACGTGCAACGACCATCGGGCTCACCGGACCGCCGGGTGTCGGAAAGTCGACGCTCGCCTCGGGCCTGGTTCGCAACGCACGGGAACGCGGCAAGCGCGTCGGCGTCGTCTCGGTCGATCCCAGCTCGCCGTTCTCGCACGGCGCACTGCTCGGCGACCGGATCCGGCTCGCCGAACACTTCACCGACGAATCGGTCTTTATTCGTTCGATGGCGAGCCGCGGGCATCTCGGCGGCCTTGCCGGAGCGACCGCCGATGCCGTCCTGCTGATGGACGCCTTCGGGTTCGACCTCGTTTTGATCGAGACCGTCGGCGTCGGACAGAGCGAAGTCGCAATCGCCGAGCTCGCGCAGACCACGATCGTCGCGCTGCAGCCCGGAAGCGGCGACTCGATTCAGGTGCTCAAGGCCGGCATCATGGAGATTGCCGACATCTTCGTCGTGAACAAGGCCGACCACCCGATGGCCGATCAGCTTCGTCGCGAGATCCGCTCGATGATGGAGATGCAGCAGTGGACGGGATGGGTGCCGGAGCTGGTAACGACGCAGGCACTCGAAGGAAAAGGCATTGAGGAGCTGGTTGCTGCGGTCGAGCGTCACGCGGCCTATTTGAACGAGACCGGCGAGATCGAACGTCGCCGCCGCGATGCGTTCACGCACCAAGTTCGCCAGCTCGCGCTCGGCCGGCTCGCGGAGCGACTCGATCGCGCTCTGCAAGCAGAACCGCGCGACGACCGCGATCCGTACGAAGCGGCCGATCGCGTTCTCTCCGACCTCGGTCTCTAACGGAAGCGCCGGGAGCATCTTTGGGGAGATTCCCCTGGCGGCGTCGAAAAGCTCGGCCCCTATGATAAAGACGACCGAGGGTCGCCCCGAGCCGACTCCAGCGGTTACCGAGCGGCCGGCCAAACGCTGGGCGCGCAAAGGTCCGGGCTCCGGCGCCCTCGACCGTACGATCTCCGACGTTCCGCTGAAGAGTCTCTACGGCCCCGAGGACGTGAGCGGTCGTGAGCTTCCGCCTCCGGGCGAGTATCCGTACACCCGCGGAATTCATCTCAACGGTTATCGCGACCGCTTGTGGACCATGCGTCAGTTTGCCGGCTTCGGCACGGCCGCGCAAACGAACGAGCGCTATCATTTTCTGCTCGAGCACGGCCAGCACGGCCTCTCGGTTGCGTTCGATATGCCGACGCTCATGGGGTACGATTCCGATGCGCCGCAGAGCCGCGGTGAGGTCGGCAAATGCGGCGTCGCCATCGACTCGCTTGCAGACATGGAGCTGCTCTTCGACGGCATCGATATGGGCGAGATCACCACGTCGATGACGATCAACGGGCCGGCCTGCATCGCGCTTGCGCAGTACGTCGCGGCCGCCGAAAAGAAAGGGATTCCCCGCGCTAACCTCGGCGGAACGATTCAGGCCGACATCCTCAAAGAGTATATCGCGCAGAAAGAGTGGATCTTTCCGCCGCGACCCCACATGCGCATCATCGTCGACATGATCGCGTTCTGCACTCGCGAGATGCCGAAGTGGAATACCATTTCGATCTCGGGATATCATATTCGCGAAGCTGGCTCGACGGCTGCACAAGAACTGGCCTTCACGCTCGCCGACGGCTTTGCCTACGTCGAAGCCTGCATGGCCGCTGGAATGGACGTCGACGATTTCGCACCGCGCCTCTCGTTCTTCTTCAACTCGCACATCGACTTCTTCGAAGAAATCGCGAAGTTCCGCGCCGCGCGGCGAATCTGGGCGCGCCACATGCGCGAGCGCTACGGCGCGCGCAATCCCCGCTCGTGGCAACTGCGCTTTCACACGCAGACCGCCGGCTGCAGTGCGACGGCGCAGCAACCGGAAAACAACATCGTGCGCGTCGCCTACGAGGCGATGGCGGCGGCGCTGGGTGGAACTCAGTCGCTGCACACCAACTCGATGGACGAAGTCTTGGCGCTCCCGTCTGAAAAATCGGTCGAAATCGCGCTTCGCACCCAGCAAGTCTTGGCCTACGAGACGAACGTCACCAACGTCGTCGATCCGCTCGGCGGCTCGTATTTCGTCGAGGCGCTCACCGACGAAATGGAGCGGCAGGCGGAGTCGTATTTCGAGCAGATCGCCGAGTACGGCGGCGTGATCGAGGCGATCGAGTCGGGCTTCTTCCAGCGCGAAATCGCCGAAGCAAGCTATCGCTACCAGCGTTCGATCGAGACGCGTGACCGCATCATCGTCGGGGTCAATGCGTTCGCTCGCGACGAGGGCACGCAAGAGATCGATCTGTTGAAGATCACCGAACAGACCGAGCGGGAACAAGCGCGTTCCGTGCAGGCGGTGCGTGCGGATCGCGACGCGGCAAGGGTCGCGCGGACGCTCGAGCGGCTCCGAACGGCCTGCCGCGATCCGAAGGATAATCTGATGCCGCATCTGATCGATTGCGCCAACGCGTATTGCACCGAGGGCGAGATCGTTGAAGCGATGGCCTCGGTCTACGGACGATATACCGAACGTGCGGTCCTCTGAAAATGCGCCATCAGCACGACGTGCGTTGTCGAAGCGAACTCGAGCTCTATCGAATGCGGCGTACGCTCAAACGAGTCGTGCGAACGCTCGAGGAGGCATTACACTTAAGCCGGGTCCGCATAGGAATCGAAGATGAGCGAACGACCGCTGCGCATCGTCATCGCTAAAGCCGGTCTCGACGGCCACGATCGCGGGGCAAAGGTGATCGCGCGCGCATTGCGCGACGCCGGCATGGAAGTGATCTATACGGGACTATTTCAGACGCCCGAGCAGATCGTCCAAACGGCGATTCAAGAGGACGCCGACGGCATCGGCCTCTCGATTCTTTCCGGCGCCCACATGACGCTCTTCCCGCTGGTCGTCGAGCAACTCCGCGCCCGCGATGCGGGCGATATCGTCTTCTTTGGCGGCGGGACGATACCGGCGGAAGATGCCAAGCACCTCAAGGATCTCGGTGTGCGCGAGATCTTTACGCCGGGAGCACCGCTGCAGCAGATCATCGACTTCGTCGAACGCGAGGGCGGTAAGCGGCGAGCGCTGGCAGGGTGAGGAGCGGGCTCCTGCGTTGAGCGTCCGGACGCGCGTCGCGCCGTCGCCGACCGGCGACCCGCACGTTGGTACAGCCTACGTCGCACTCGTGAATTACGCGTTCGCGCGCCGTCACGGCGGCGAGTTCATTCTGCGCATCGAGGATACCGACCGGGCACGCAGTACCGCCGAGAGCGAGCGCACGATTCTGCAGGCGCTTCGTTGGTGCGGTCTCGACTGGGACGAAGGCCCCGACGTCGGCGGCCCGCACGGTCCCTATCGCCAGAGCGAGCGATCGGCGATCTATCGCGAGTATGCGGAGAAGCTGCTCTCCGCCGGCCATGCCTTCAAATGTTTCTGCACGCCGCAGCGACTGGAGGAGATGCGTGTCGCGCAACGCGCGGCCAAGTTGCCCTCTCGCTACGACGGTCTCTGCCGCAGCTACGCCCCGCAGGAAGTTGCGCGGCGTGAAGCGCTCGGCGAGCCGTACGTCGTGCGCATGGTCGTTCCCGATCGCGGCACGTGCATCGTCGAAGATCTGCGCCGCGGAGCGATTGAATTCGATTACGCGAGCGTCGACATGCAGGTGCTCGTGAAATCTGATGGTCTGCCGACCTACCATCTCGCCAACGTCGTCGACGATCATCTGATGCAGATCACGCACGTTTTTCGCGGTGAGGAGTGGGTCTCCAGCGCTCCCAAGCACCTCTTGCTTTACGAATATTTCGGCTGGGAACCGCCGAAGCTGATGCATCTTCCGCTCCTGCGCAATCCCGACAAGAGCAAGCTGAGCAAGCGCAAGAATCCAACCGGCATCCTCTTCTATCGCGCGATGGGGTATCTGCCTGAAGCGCTGATCAACTTCTTGGCGCTCCTCGCAAACGCGGCGCATGAAGGCGAAGAGGAGTTGATGGATCTTCCAGCGATCGTCGGCCGTTTCGACGTGCACCACGTTCCCGTGGGTGGCCCGGTCTTCGACGTTGCGAAGCTGGATTGGCTCAACGCGCGTTACATCCGCGAGCGGCTCGATGAAGCGTCGCTCGTCGAACGCGTACGCGATTGGGCGGTCGGACCCGAGCGCCTCTCGCGAATCGCGCAACTCGCCGCACCGCGCATCGAACGCCTCAGCGATCTCGGTCCGCTCCTCGCCTTCCTTTTCTCGGGCCGTCTCGCGCTTCGTGCCGAGGATTTTCAAAGCAAGAGGCTCGATGCCGACGAGACGCGCCGGGTTCTCACGCTCGCGCTCGCCGATCTCGACGCACTGCCGGAGTGGAACGTCGCGGGAATCGAGGCTGCAGTCACACACATTGCGGAGCAGCTCGAGAAGAAGCCGCGCGAGGTTGCGCGGCCGCTCTACGTCGCGATTACGGGGAGTCCGACTTCGATTCCGCTCTACGACTCGATGGAGCTGCTCGGCCGCGACGTCGTCCGAGAGCGTTTGCGCAACGCGCTCGATCTATTGGCTCGCGAGCTGATCCCCGCATGATCCGCGCGATCGTGCTGGCCGCCGGGAAGGGGACGCGCATGAAGAGCGCGCGCTCGAAGGTGCTCCATGAGATCTGCGGACGTCCGATGCTCTGGTACGTCATTGCGGCGCTGCGCGACGCCGGCATCGAGGATATCCTCGTCGTCGTCAACGACGAGCTCGAGGAGGCCGTTCGCCGTTTCGAGGTCGAGAGCGTCGTGCAGAGGGAACAGCTCGGCACCGGTCACGCCGTGCGGGTGGCGCTCGATCGTCTCGAACCGCACGCTGCCGGTCGCATCGTCGTTGCGTGCGGCGACATGCCGCTGGTCACGCACGAGATTTTTCGCGACGTGATGGCATCGCTGGTATCGGACGAGCGCGAAGGCGTCGCGATGGCGCTCGTAACCGCTGCGATGCCGCTGCCGTCGAGCTTCGGACGCATCGTCCGCCGCGGAGCGGCCGTCGAGCGGATCGTCGAAGCGCGCGACGCAACGCCCGCCGAGCTCGCGATCGACGAAATGAACGCGGGAATTTACGCCTTCGACGAAGCCTCGCTTCGCGACGCGGTCGCGCATCTGCGCGACGACAACGCCCAATCCGAGTACTACCTGACCGATGCCGTGGAGTATTTCGTCAAGCGCGGCCGGCCCGTGCGCCCGGTCGTCGCGAGCGATCGCACGCAGGTGCTGGGCATCAACGATCGGGTCGAGCTCGCCATGGCCCGCAAGGAAATGAACGCGCGGCTCTGCGCGCGCCACATGCTCGGCGGCGTGACGATCGTCGATCCCGACACGACCTACCTCGAGCCCGAGCTCGAGATCGGTATCGATACGGTGATCTATCCGAATACCACGATTGCGAGACTTTCGAGTCTCGGCGAACGGTGCGCGATCGGCCCGAACGCGCGTCTCTCGAACGCGGTTCTCGGCGCCGGCGTCGTCGTACGCGAGAGCGTGGTCATCGACTCGAGCCTCGGCGACGACGTTTCGATCGGACCCTTCGCGCATCTTCGCGGCGAGTCGCAGCTAGCCGACCGCGTGCACGTCGGAAACTTCGTCGAGATCAAAAAGTCGAAATTGGGACGCGGCGTCAAAGCGAGCCACCTCTCGTATCTTGGCGACGCGACGATCGGTGAAGAGACCAACGTCGGGGCGGGTACGATTACCTGCAACTATGACGGCGTGAAGAAGAACGAAACGATCGTCGGCCGCAACGTATCGATTGGCTCGAACACGTCGCTCGTCGCTCCCGTTACCATCGGTGATGGAGCGCTCACCGGCGCCGGGTCGGTCGTGACGAAGGATGTCGGCGACGGCGAACGCGTCGCGGGCAATCCCGCGCGGCCGCTGCGTAAGTAGCCTCTAGCTAGCGCCGGCGAACGATCGTTCCGTTCGCGACGGCGTAGCGGAAGAGCGCTGCGATCGTCACGGCGTCGTCGATCGCGCCCGTCAGTGCCGCGTCGATTGCCGCATCGCGCGCGAGGCGGACGAGTCCGATACTCTCCTCGCCTTCCGGTTCTGCAGCTCCGAACTGCAGTTCGCGCGCCAGAAAGATGAGGACCGGCGGCGTAACGATCGACGGAATCTCGTAGAGCCGTCCCAGCTCCGACCAATGGTTCGCCGTGACGCCTAGTTCCTCACGCAGCTCTCGCTTTGCAGAGTCGAGCAGCGCTTCGCCCGCATGCTGTCCGCCTTTGACGATCTCGATAGCCTGGCCGGCCGCCGCAAATCGCGGCTGCCGCGTGAAGAGCAGGTCGTCGCCATCTTCGACCACGATCCCGCAGGATTGCGGCGTGACGACGAGCACGTGTTCGCCGCGAGCGCCCGTCGGATGAAAAATCTCGTGCGCTTCTAGAGTGACCCAGGGATTGCGGTAGAGTTCGCGGCGGCTAATCTGAGTGTAGCGGTCGCGTTCCATACGATTTCCCGTTGCGGCCACGGGAGGAGCACCCCTCTCGCGGCGACCTTAGTAGCAGGCCGCCATACGGTCGTAAAGCTCGTCTTTTCATCCGAGTCGTTAATCTCTGTTGACGCGTTAACGGAACTATTGCATAATAGGTTGTCCGAGGCTTCTCCGAGCCCCCGGTTGTTTGAAATTTCATTCAACAAGGGCCCGGGTAGCGCATCAGTCTCTTAGGGTTACATCGCTTGGGTGGCGAGGGAGGGTAAGAGTAATGCTCGGCATGGTGCGCAACGTATGTTGCGGACTCGATTTTTCCGGGACGGCCGCTTTACGGGTGGGCGGTTAATCATGGCGTTACCCGATGCAGTAGTGGCTGCCCGCTCGCCTTCCCAGGCGTCCGAGCGTAGCCGTGCGATTCAGGCCTTCGGCTTAAGCAAGGCCGTCGTTCTATTTCTCAGCGACCTGGTGATGCTCGCCGCGGCGTCGTGGATCGCCGTGTGGTGCGCCGTGCACCTGAACGATCAGCTCGAGTACGAGCGCGTCGTCGAGTCGGCCGTTATTTGGGCGGCGGCTTCGATCGTCACGTTCAAGGTACTCGGTCTCTATCGAATTTCGTACGCGCTCGATTTTAGAGACGAGTGGTACTACGTCATTCTGGGACTGACCACGGGCGCGGCGCCGTTGCTCGTATTGTTCAGCATCGTTCCGTCGTTGTCCAGTTCGCGACTCGTCCTGCTCGCGTCGTACGCGATCTCGATCGTTCTCGTCGGAACCGGGCGTTCGCTGATCCACGGGCGCTTCAAAATGACTCGCCAGCAGCGCCGGCGCCGCGTGGCGCTCGTTGCCCGGCCCGATCAAGTTGGGGCGATCGCAAGTGCCTTCGATTCCGGATCGATCTCGCTGCACGTCATTCCGGTTCGCCGGATGGAAGAAGCGATCAAGAGCGCGATCGACGCGTCTTCGACATCGTGGTACGACCAGGTCAAAGCTAAAGGCTGCAACGAGATCATCTTCGCCGGCATGCCGAGTGTGAACACGGCCTTCATGGTCGAACGCGCGGCGAGCGATAATATCCGAATCGGTTTTGCCCCGCCCGGCTTTTCGCCGCAAGCGGGTCCCCTAGGCGTGCTCGGGTCGCAACGGCAGCCGATTCTCGTTGCCGGACGCGTCGCCGCATGTCTGCCGATCAATCGCGTTTTGAAGCGGCTCTTCGATATCGTCGTTGCACTCATAGCCCTGATGCTTACCGGGCCGATTATGCTCGCGGCGATGGCGGCGATCTATCTCGAGTCGGGAGGCCCGGTCATCTTCCGCCAGACGCGAGTCGGACGGAACGGAAAGCCGTTCGAGATTTTCAAGTTGCGTTCGATGGTGCAGAATGCCGAAGCGAAGTGCGGTCCGGTATGGGCCATCGGTGATCCCGTCAAGGATACCCGCACGACCAAGATTGGCGCCTTCATTCGCAAGACGAGCATCGACGAGCTCCCGCAGTTTCTCAACGTTCTCCGCGGCGAGATGTCGATCGTCGGGCCTCGGCCCGAGCGCCCGATGTTCGTCGAGCAGTTTCGTCGCGAGCACGAGCGATACGACGAGCGTCATCTCGTCCGGCCCGGGATCACCGGCTGGGCACACGTCCACATGCGTCGCAGCCCCGGCCTGGAACTCATTGGGGAGCGGCTCGATCTCGATCTGTTCTACATCGAAAACTACTCACCGATTCTCGACATCTTCATCACGTTCAAAACAGGGGTCGAAGTCCTATTCCAGCGGTGGTACTGATGAAAGGTAGTAAGAAAGAATGGGAATAGTCCGCTCGCGCGCCGGAACGCGCACGGAAGATGCCGTCAGCGTGCGGCAGCACCATCGGCCCGCGACGCGCTCGGTTACCAGCCGCATCGCATCCTGGGCCGCCGCTACGCCGAATAAGGTCGCGGTGACCGACGAGACTCGCGTTCTGAGTTACGGCGAACTCGAACGCGATTCGAACCGGCTCGCGGCACGGCTGCGGGAGGCCGGCGCCGGACCGGAGCGCTGCGTCGGGCTGCTCGTCGAGCGTTCGACGGATTTTGTCGTCGGTGCTTTGGCGGCGCTCAAGAGCGGCGCGGCCTACGTGCCGCTGGATCCGTCGACGCCGAAGGACCGGATATCGTCGATTCTCAGCGACGCCGGTGCCGTGGCGCTCGTTACGAGTTCGAGCTTTGCAATGGACGATTCCAAGAGCGCGTGGGCCGCGATCGCCATCGACCATCCGAACCCGGCGTCCGGTGCGTTCGCGCGCGTCGAGCCCGATCCGGAGATGCTCGCCTACGTTATCTACACGTCCGGGTCGACGGGACGCCCGAAGGGAGTCGAGATAACCCATGCGGGCGTCTGTAATTTGATCGATTGGCATCAATCCGCGTTTTCGGTGAGCGCGGCCGATCGTGCCAGCCAAGTCGCCGGCCTCGGATTCGATGCCGCGGCGTGGGAGATCTGGCCCTATCTCACCGCGGGCGCAAGCCTCCACATTGCCGACGACGCGACGCGCCGCTCGCCCGAAATGCTGCGCGATTGGCTCGTCGCCCAGAAGATTACGATCGGATTCGTACCGACCGTGATGGCCGAGCAGCTCTTTCGAATCGACTGGCCGGCCGATACCGCGCTGCGTACGCTGCTGACCGGCGGCGATCGGCTCGGGCACCGTCCGCGGGCCGGCCTGCCGTTTAGCGTCGTCAACAATTACGGACCGACCGAGTGTACGGTGGTCGCGACCTCAGGAGTCGTCGCTCCCGAAGGGAACGGCACGGCCCCGCCCTCGATCGGCCGCGTGATTGCCAATGCGACGGCACTCGTTCTCGACGACGCGCTCCGGCCCGTTCCGGTCGGCGAGCCGGGCGAGCTCTGTATGAGCGGTGCGCTGGTCGCGCGCGGATACCGCAACCTGCCGGAGCTGAGCGCACGTCGTTTCGTCGCATACATCACGGCGTCGGGTGAGTCGCTGCGCCTCTATCGCACGGGCGATCGCGTCCGGTTGCTCGAGAACGGTGAGTTCGAATTTCTCGGCCGTTTCGACGATCAGGTGAAGATTCGCGGATACCGTATCGAGTTGGGCGAGATCGAGGCGGCGCTCAACCAATATCCCACAATCGCTGCTGCCGCGGCCTCGGTCGTCGAGGACGCAACCGGCGCTCCCACGCTCGCCGCGTACGTCGTTCCCGCCGGCGAGGCGCGTCTCACGGAGTCGGAGCTGCGCGACCATCTCGCGACCAAGCTTCCGGCCTATATGATCCCGGCGTTTTTCGTCGCGATTCCGTCGCTGCCGGTCATGGTCAACGGAAAGCTCGACAAGACGGCACTCCCCGATCCCGAAAAAGAGAATCTGCTGCCGAAGTCCGCAGCGAACGGCAAACTCAGCGGCCTCGAAGAGCAGATTGCCGATTTCGTTGCGCTCCTGATGGGACGCCCATCGGTCGGAGCCGATGAGAACCTCTTCATGATCGGTGGACACTCGATGTTCGGAGTGCAGCTCGTCGCGCGCATTCGCGAAACCTTTGGCGTAAAGATGCCGCTGCGCCACGTCTTCAGTGCTCCGACAGTCCGCGAGCTGTCGAAGGAAGTTGCGCGCCTGATGCGCGCGGATGGGCGAGAATGCACGACGTAATGACCGATAAAGAGGCCGAGACTCCACTGAGTCTCTACCATCTGCTCGACCCCGATGTGCTTGCCGATCCCTATCCGCTCTACCGGCGCCTCCGCGAGGAGGCTCCGGTTCACTGGGATCCCTACCTGCATGCCTGGGTCGTCACGCGCTATGAAGATGTCGTCACGGTGCTCACGCGGTACTCCGCGGACCGCGCACCGTCGCCGGAGTTTTTCGAGTCCTTAGGAGCTCCGCACGTCGGACCCGTCGCGAAGGTGATGGTCAGGCAGATGCTCTTTCTCGACCCGCCGGCTCACGCACGTTTGCGCAAGCTCGCGGCACCGGCGTTCATGCCGGGCCGCGTGCGCGTACTGCGCGATCACATCGAAAAGATTGCCAACGAGTTGATCGACGACGTCATCGCGCGCGGCACCGGCCGCATGGACTTGTTAGCCGATTTCGCCGAGCCGCTTCCGGCAATCGTCACCGCCGAAATGCTCGGTGTTCCGGTGGAAGATCATCGCACGCTCAAGGATTGGTCGGCCGACTTCGCGGGCATGCTCGGAAACTTTCAGCACAATCCCGACCAGCTCGAATCGGTCTTGACAGCCGTTGAAGGTCTCACCGGTTACTTCGAAGACGCGATACGCGAGCAGCGCAAGCACCCGCGCGAAGGGTTGATCCAGACGCTCATGTCCAGCGAAGTCGACGGCGATCGGCTCACCGATGAAGAGGTGATCGCCAACTGCATCGTCACGATGGTCGGCGGCCAAGAGACGACGACGAATTTGATCGGTAACGGTACGCTCACGCTCTTGCGTAATCCCGAGCACCTGGCGCGCCTGCGCTCCGACCGGGAAATCATGCCCGCCGCCGTCGAGGAGCTGCTGCGGTACGAGAGCCCCAGCCAGCACACCGCGCGTTTGGCACATGAGGACGTCGTTCTCGGCGGCAAGCGCATTCGCAAGCGGCAAGCCGTGATTGCGGTCATGGCAGCGGGGAATCGCGATCCCGAGCGCTTCCCCGACCCCGACCGCCTCGACTTCGATCGGCAGGATAATCGCCACCTCGCCTTCGGATGGGCCGCTCACTTTTGCTTCGGTGCGCCGCTTGCGCGAATCGAAGCGCATATTGCCTTCGATACCCTGCTGAGCCGGTTTGCCGACCTCGAGCTCGAGGGCCAGGAACTCGTTTGGCGTGAGAATCTCGGGTTGCGCGGCCTGGTGGCGCTCCCCGTTCGGTATGAAACGACATCGTGACCCTTAGTCTCGAGAGCGTTCCGCCGACGTCGATGCCTGCGCGCGCACGCCCGCAGCTCCGTCCCGCGCGGTTCGACGACTACGAACAGATCGCGCGGCTGGAGGCGGCCCTCACTCCGGAAGCCTCGTCGCCCGACGACTGGCGCATGCTGTGGCACGGGAGTCCGCTCTGGCCGCACCTCGGCAAGCGGTGGCCGATCGGGTGGGTACTGGAGACCGCAGATCGCGAGATCGTGGGGTGCATCGGAAATGTGCCCCTGCTCTACCACCTTCGCGGCGAGCATCTCATGGCGGCGAGCGGTCGAGGTTGGGTCGTCGCACCCGAGTATCGCGGGTACGCACTCTGGTTATTGGACGAGCGTTTCAATCAACCGTGCGTCGATCTCTTCATCGATACGACGATCGGTCCGGCCGCGTCGTCGGCCTTCAACGAGTTCTCGAATCGCATTCCGGTCGGCGATTGGGAGACGCTCTCCTATTTCATAACGAGCTATAGCGCCTTTGCGACGAGGGCAATGCGCAAGCTGAACCTTCCACTCGCGCGAATGCTGGCGCCTTCGGCGGGTGCGGCGCTGCGCCTCAAAGACGTGATTCTCGGCCGAGGATTTCCGAAGACGCACGCTGCCTACAACATCGAATCGACCGATCGATTCGATTCGCGATTCGATACCTTCTGGGACGAACTGCTTCGGCAGAATCCCGACAAACTGATGGCGGCTCGCGACGGCGCGACGCTCTCGTGGCATTACTCGGTGTCGATGCGCCGGGGACGCCTCTGGATTCTCACCGCTTCGCAGAACCGGCAGCTGCGCGCGTATTGCATCTTCAAACGCCACGGCGCGACCGCCGACGTGCGGCGCATGCGGCTCGTCGATTATCAGTCGATCGACCGGGACGTCGACCTTCTCCCCGATTTTCTCGCCGTCGCGCTGCGAAAGTGCGTCGCCGAGGACGTCTGCGTGCTCGACAAGCCGGGTATCGGCGTCGGCCGAACGCACGCGTTCGACGCGCTGGCGCCGTACCGCCGAAAGCAAACATGGCCTTATTTTTACCGCGCAATCGACAGTGGACTCGCGGTCGAGCTGCGACAACCAAAATTCTGGGATCCTGGCGAATATGACGGCGACGCAAGCATCGAATAGGCCGGCCGAATGGGATCGGCTCGTAAATTCCGCGCATGCATGGCAGCTTCGGACGGACCGGTTGCGCGCGCCCGGCTTGCGCGATTGGTGGCTCGCGCGCCTGCCCGCCGGCGAGCGCGCGCAATACGAGCGCTTTCTCACCGATGAGATGCGCGAGCGCTATCTCGCCGCGCGCGTGCTCTGCCGCACGACGCTCTCGAGGTATGCCGGTATCGACCCTTCCGAGTGGCGCTTCGGCGAGAACGCTTACGGCAAACCGGTCGTGGTCGAACCGAGCGAGTTTACTTCGTTGCGCTTCAATCTCACGCACGCCGGCGACTTAGTGATTTGTATCGTGACTCGGGCCGGCGAGGTCGGCGTCGACGCCGAAGATACGTCGCAGCCCGTCGACGTCTCGCTCGTCGCGCGGCACTTTCTCTCCCGGCGCGAGGAGGCACGGCTCGCAAGCCTGCCCACCCGCGAACGGGTGGAACGCTTCTTCGAACAATGGGTGCTCAAAGAGGCGTACGTCAAAGCGATCGGAACCGGATTGGCCGACGCGGGCGAACGGCTGACGGTCGAGCAGCGTGACGACGGCCGCGCCGTTCCAAACGCAGGCTGTACGTTCTCGATCTACCGCCCGAGCCCACATCGCGTCGCTGCGGCTGCAGTGCTCGCCCCCACATCGGTCGTGGTCGAGTGGCGGACGACGGTATGGTGAGGCAATAATGGCAACGCTCACTGCGGTTCCGAAAGCGTCGCGCGGAACGAAGGAACGGCCGCTGATTTCGGTGATCGTTCCGACGCTGAACGAAGAGCGCTATATCGGCGGCGTTCTCGACGACATGTTGGGTCAAGAGGGGCTCGACGCCGACATCGAAGTGCTCGTCGCAGACGGTGGAAGCACCGACAAAACGCGCGAAATCGTCGCCAAATATGCGATCGATCATAACGTGCGCCTCGTCGACAATCCGCACCGGCACCAAGTCTTCGGATATAACCTCGCGATCAAGGCGGCACGCGGATCGATCGTCTGCGTCATCCACGCCCACGCGCGATTCGCGAAGACGTATCTCGCGCGCTGCCTCGAAGCCAAGGAGCGTACGGGTGCGGCGAACGTGGGAGGAGTCGTACGACACCAGGGTGAAGGCCCGGTCGGCAAAGCGATTGCTCTTGCAATGTCCTCGCCGCTCGGCGTCGGCGACTCGAAGTACCGCCACACGACGCGCGAGCAATGGTGTGACTCCGTTATGGGTACCTTCATGGATCGCCGGATCTTCGACGAAATCGGTTTCTACAACGAGTCGAATCTCGTTAACGAAGATTGTGAGCTCAACTACCGCCTTCGCAGAGGAGGTTACCGCGTCTTGGTTTCGCCCGGAATCGAGGCAACGTATTACGTCCGCCCGTCCCTGATCGGCCTCGTGAAGCAGTACGTGCGGTACGGCTTCTACCGGCGTTGGACCGAGGTCCAGCATCCTCACTCGGTGCCGTGGCGCGTCTACGCTCCCCCCGCGCTGCTGGTCGGCTTACTACTTTCCATGGTGGTCGCGATTCTCGGGCATCCTATTTTGGGCTCGATCGTGCCGCTGCTCTATCTCGGTTTTCTTGGAATCGGATTCCTCGATGGAGCGCGCCGGTCGAAACGCCTTTCCCTCGCGCTCTTGGAACCGGTAGCGATTGCTGCGATGCATCTCGCGTTCGGTTTCGGCTGGCTGCGAGGCCTCGTGACGTTGCGAGCGCCTCGAACCGCTTCCAGCGCATGAGTGCCGTCTTCGCGAGATAGCAACACATCCAATGGCACCCTTATACATTACCGGCGGAACGCAAAAGCCCGTCGGTTTAAAGGCGCGGGAAGAGTGGGAGCTCTACGAAAAGGCCATTATCTTGCGCGTCGATCCCGCGACCCGCTCGGTCGACCTGTGCACCGAATACGTCACGCCCGAGGCGTTGCGTCCGGACGGACCCGGCTCGTCGATTAGTTTCGAAGGCGGTGCCATCGTCGGCGACCTCCTCTATACATGCAGCCGCACCGAGGTGCTCGTCTACCGCCTCCCGAGCTTTGAGTTGGTACAGCACATCTCGCTGCCGTGCTTCAACGACGTCCACCACGTCCGTCCGAGCCCAGAAGGAAACTTGATCGTCACGAACACGGGGCTGGATATGGTCCTCGAGGTCACGCCGGAGGGGAAGGTTCTGCGCGAGTGGGGCGTGCTCGGCGAGAGCCCGTGGGTACGCTTCTCGCGCGACGTCGACTATCGAAAAATTCCAACGACGAAGCCGCACCGATCCCATCCAAACTACACGTTCTTCATGCGCGACGCGCTCTGGGTGACACGCTGCCACCAAAGCGATGCCATCTGCCTCACGAAGCCCGATCTGCGAATTGCGGTCGGAGCGGAGGTCTGTCACGACGGCGAGGTCCATGGCGACAGAATCTATTTCACGACCGTTAACGGAACGGTCGTCGTCGTCAATGCCCGAACGCTCGAGAACGAAGCCATCATCGATCTCAATAAAATCGACAACCCCGGCAACGCCATTCTTGGCTGGTGCCGCGGCCTCTTCGTCGTGGACGAATCGCACGTGTGGGTGGGATTCACCCGGCTGAGGACGACGCGCTTCAAAGAGAACGTCAAATGGGTGAAAGACTTGATCAAGGGGGCTGAAAAGCCCAGCCATATCGCGTTATACGACATCGCGGCACGCCGGCGCCTCATCGAAATCAATCTTGAGCCCTACGAAATGCATATGGTCTTCGGAATTCTATCGACGCAATGAGTCCCTGGCCGAACGGCAAGTCGTTCGCCTTCACCATCATGGACGATACCGATCGCGCCCATTGGCAGGCGATCAAACCGTTCTACGACGCGCTGATGCGCTACGGCTTGCGCACGACCAAAACGGCATGGGTGCTCGATTCGCCGCTCGACGATCCGTATCGCGGCGACAGCCTGCAAGATCCCGCCTATCTCGCCTGGACGAAAGATCTTGCCGCCGCCGGTTTTGAGATCGCATGGCACGGCGCGCGTTCGGGGGGAACGGAGAGCGCGGCGCATGCCGGCGCGCTGGAGAGTTTTCGCGAGATGTTCGGGGCCTATCCGCGCACGTACGCAAACCACGCGGTGAACCCCGAGTGTCTGTACTGGGGGGAAGAGCGCTTCGACGATCCCGTCGTTCGCGAAATCTTCCGGCGATTCTCGGGTCGCAGGCGCTTCTTGGGCTCGACTCCCGGGTCGCCGTACTATTGGGCCGACCTCTGCTCGGAGCGACTGCGCTACGTCCGCGGTTTTAATACCGACGACGCGGTGACGTCGCGCACGGACCCCTGGATGCCGTACCACGATCCGCGCCGTCCTGCGGTCGCCAAGTGGTTCTCAGCCAGCGACGGATCCGACGTCGAACGCTTCGTGAAGCTGCTTGCTCCGGCTCGAATCGACGATCTCGAACGTTCCGGCGGCTGCTGCATCGTGTACGCCCACGTGGCCGACGGATTCGTTCGAGGCGGTCACGTCGACCCACGGGTTCTGCGGGTGCTGGAGGATCTTGGCGCGCGCGACGGATGGTACGTACCCGTCGAGGACGTGCTCGGCCGGATCGACGTCGAACGGGGCGAACGCGTGATCACGCAGGCCCAGCATCGCCGGCTGGAATGGCGCTGGGCCGCTTATCAGCTCCGGCGGCAGCTCGACCGCGAGCGATATATCCCCCAGCCACTCAACGGCCAGGTGCGGGGGGAGGGGCGCTGATGGCCTGGGAAGGTTGCTCTTCGCATCGGTCCTGTGGTAGAAGGGAAGGCGGATGCAACGTGGGAAAGCCTCGTTACAAAGTGCTTTGCTTTACGCAGGGCTCGTCGTTTTCGCGTGTCGCGCGCAGTAAGTAGAAGAATTATGACGGCTCGTTTCATCGCCGCCCTCTTTCTGGCGTTCTGCCTGGCAGCTCCGGCTGCCGCGGCGGCGCAGACGAGCACGTATGCGATTCGGGCCGACGATCAGTTACAGGTGATCGTCTTCGGCACGCAAGGCGCCACGCCGCTGCAACCGCAGGGTGGTCCGGCTCCGACGGGCACGATCCAGGCGCTCTCGCAGACGGTGACGGTGCTCAGCGACGGAACCATTACCTATCCGTTGATCGGCTCGATCAGTGTGGCCGGCTTACAGCCCGACGTCGCCGCCGAGCGAATCGCCGCTGCCCTGGGGGCCTACGTCGTTCATCCGACCGT
The DNA here is from genome assembly GCA_035695445.1 of Candidatus Cybelea sp. Classification (GTDB taxonomy): domain Bacteria; phylum Vulcanimicrobiota; class Vulcanimicrobiia; order Vulcanimicrobiales; family Vulcanimicrobiaceae; genus Cybelea. The sequence continues at coordinate 235,190 of DASRSI010000004.1, forward strand.
GAGCGTCATCGTCGTGAAGGGAACTCCGGCAACGATCGAGGTGCTCGGCAGCGTCGATCACGGCGGACAGATCGAGCTGCAAAAAGGCGATCGCGTCGTCGACGCTATTGCGAGGGCCGGCGTCGGCCCGACTTCGTCGGCCGATCTGAATCACATTACGCTCAACCGTCTGGTCGACGGCGTTCCGCATCTGTACAACGTCAATCTCTATCACATGCTGCTCAACGCCGACTACGCGTCAAATCCGACTCTGCAGCCCGGCGACGTGGTCTACGTGCCGAAGGCTCGACAGTACAATATCTCGAATTTAACGAATATACCGTTCGCGCTCTACTACCTCTACTTGCTGATCAACCCGGCCGCGGGCATCTGCTGCGGCCCGAAGTAACTCAGGTGTACGAACTCACATCGCTCGTAAGCTCGATTCGCCGCCGCCGCCGCTTCGCGGTCGGCCTCTTCCTCGTTCTGCTCATCGTCGGGGCGGCCGCCGTCTACATCATGCCGCGCAGCTACTCGACCGCGAGTGAAGTGCTCGTGAAGCGTCCCGACACCGCGCTGCAGTCGACGACCTATCCGCAGATCGACGCGCTCCTCACCTTCAATCGCGACACCGCGATGGAAACCTATGTCGCGCTCGCGCACCAGCCCGCCGTTGCCGAACGGGTCGTTCGTAACCTTGGCCTCAAAACGAACGCGCGCGACATGCTCTCAAAGTACGTCGTCGTAACGCCCGTGACCAATTCGGATCTAATCAAAATCAGCGTCGATTGGCACGATCCCGAAGACTCGGCAGCGGTCGCTAACGAATTTGCGCGCGCGTTCATTTCGCAGCAGCGTACGCTGGCAGCGTCGCAAGCTTCGGAGGCGGCAGCCTCGCTCGCGATCGCCCTCAAGAAGGCCGGCGCCGATCTGCACCGGGCCGAAGGAGATCTGACGAGATTCGAATCGCAGCACGAGCTCGCCGACGTAGCCGGCCAGACCACGAACATTCTCAACGCAATCGGCGACATCCAATCCAGAGAACGGATCGCCCAAGCGGATGCAGCTCAAGCCCAAGCTCAACTTTCGAGCATTGGTTCGCAACTGGGATCGGCCCCTTCAACGATCCAAGCGAGCAAGATCGTGAGCACCGATCCGGTCGCCGATCAAATCCAGCAGCAGCTCGCCCAACAGCGGCTTCAACTCAGCGTGCTGCGCCAGCAGTTCACCGAGAAGTATCCCGACGTCGTCGCGACCGAGAAGCAAATCGCAAGCCTCGAAGCGGCGTTAGCTGCCCTTTCGAAGTCGCGGGTCACGTCGACGACGACCGAGCCGAATCCGTTTGCGGCAAGCCTTTCCAGTCAGGCGGCGACGCTGCGCTCGCAAATCGCCGGAAGCACGGCGCAGGTCGGCGCCTTGCGCGACCAGGAGGCGGCGCTCCTCGGAAGGCTGCGGGTCTTCCCAGGCGACATTTCGGAGCTCTCCGACTTGCAGCGGCGTGAGAAGTCGGCGGAAGCGATCTACGATGCAATCCAAAACAACTACTTCAACGCCGTCGTCGCTCAGAACATGGCGGTGAGCGATCTCTCGATCGTTCAATACGCCGATCCCGCCGCAGCCAGCGTCAAACCGCCGCGAGTGCTCGCCCTGTTTATGATCGCGATCGTCGCACTCTTCGTGACCTTAGCGGCCGTGGTGCTGATCGAGTGGACCTCAGACTCTCGGGCGCTCGCGCAAGCGCGCTAGGCGCGCAACCCGGTTACGATGAGCGAGATCGCCAAGAAGAGCGTTGAGACGCTAGGGACCCGCGTCGCCATGCAGCTCTTTGCGGCGGCGGGCGGAATCGCCATCGCGCGCGTCCTCAGCCCCACCGGCAAGGGCGAGTGGACGTACGCCGGAACGGTCCTCGGGTTCGCGCTCATGGCGACCGTCGGGCACAACAAGGCGGTGCTGTGGCAGTACGCCCGGCGCCGGCTCCCCGCAGCCTCGATCATTCGCGTGATGGTGCTCGTCGTGATCGCGATGAGCGCCCCGATCGTCTTGGGTCTCCTGCTGATCGGCCTCTTCATCCCGTCGCAGAGCAGCCTGCTCTTCGTCGCGCTGGCGCTTCCGTTTGCGATCTTTTCGCAGTCCTCGGTCGGCATCTTTCTGGGCGATGGAAACGTGCGGCCGATCAACTTCGCCGGAATGTTTCCAACGGTTATCGCGACCCTGATCTACGTTCCACTGATTATCTTCGCGCACGGCAAGCTCTGGATTCCGCTGACGGTCTGGTCGGCGGCGTACGTCGCGGGCGGCATCTATACCAGCTTTGCGTTGCGCCGCTACTATGCCGGCGAACCGGCCGAAGACGTGAAAGGACTGGCGAAGGAGCAGCTTACCTTCGGCAGCCAGGCCTGTCTCAGCAGCCTCATGCAATATCTCGATTTTCGGATCGACGTCTTTCTCGTCATCTACATGCTCGGCAGCGCCGCACTCGGTATTTATTCCATCGGCATCGCCATCGGCGAGTTCATCTGGCAACTGAGCAGCGCGATGATCTATCCGGCGCTCAAGGATATCGGCGGCACCGACGAAGCGCGCGCCGCGGAGGTCACGGCCAAGTGCATGCGCCACTCGTTTTTGCTGGTATTTCTTGCCGCCGTTTGCGTTGCCGTTTCGGTTCGAACGCTGGTGCCATTGATCTACGGTCCCGCCTTTGCCTACGGTGCCGTCGTGACGATCGTGCTATTGCCGGGCATTATCGCCTACAGCATGATGCCGGCATTAGCCGCCTTCTTTTCACAGCAGCTCGGACAGCCCCGGATTCCTTTTTACTTTAGCGCGCTCTCCGCGACGCTCTGTGCGATCGTCACCGCGTTGACCTTGCGCCATTTCGGGGTGATCGCGGCCGCGGCGGCGACGTCGATCTCATACACTGCCGCGTTCAGCGTCGCGGCCATCTATTTCGCGCGCCTCACGGGGTACGGGGGGCGCCGGCTCTTTATCGTCTCGGCTGCGGATATGCGACCCTACTATTCGCTGCTCACGAGCGCTTTGAGCGCCGTGCGGGGACGTTGAACGTGGCAATCGAGGTACCGCCGGCACCCGCTCGCACCGACATAAAAATTGCGGGCGCGCTTGGCGCGCTGATCGTAGTCATCTGCGCGATTCTGGGATCGACCGTGGCGATTACCGCAGGGAACTGCAGCGCAGCCCTTGCGCTTCCCGGGCTCTGTTCCTCGTCGCTGGCAATTCCGTTGGGCATCGGAATCGCGGCGCTTCCGCTGATCGCCTTCGCCGTTGCGAGACGACCGCTGGTAACCTTCTTTTCGCTCTACGCGGTGTTGGTACCGATCGACGCCGCGTTACTCGTCGGTCAGTCGCTGACCCTTACGAAGTTGCTCGGCATCGGCGCGGCGCTCTCGGCGATCGCCCTCCTCGTGCAGCGACGGGTGAAACTCCAAGTGCCGTACGCGGTCTTCGGCTGGGGCGCACTCATCGCACTGATGGCGCTCAGTACGAGCTGGACGATCGACCCGGCCCTTTCGACCCAAGATCTTGGAACAGTCGTATCGACCTTCGCTTTGCTTGCCGTCATGGCGGCGGTCCCGCTCGAAGCCTCCGACTTCGGCGCGATCGTCGGTGCGACGATTGCCAGCGGCGTCGTCGTCGGCATCGTCGCGATCGTCATGGCGCGCCACGAGCTTTCGACCATCGCGGGGCAAGTCGGCCGTCTCTACCTGACGTTCGGATCGGCGACCGAGGATCCGAACCGGTTCGGCGCCTCGCTGCTCTTACCGGTCGCGGTGACGGTCGCCGCAATCGTTCGCATGCGGGGCTGGGCGCGTCTCGGGCTCTTAGCGATTCTTCCGTTGCCGTTGGCGGCGATTTATCTGACGGCGTCGCGCGGAACGACCCTGGCACTGATCACGATGGCGCTGGTCACCATCCTCGCGAGCCGGTATCGATTTGCGCTCGGCACGATGCTGGCCGGAGCGGTGCTGCTCTTCTTCGCGATTCCAAACGAGATCACGTCGCGTTTCCTAGCGGAGCGCAGCGAAGGCGTCAGCGCTGCCGGACGTTTCGATATTTGGAGAGTCGGCGTCGAGGTCTTTCGCGGGCACTGGCTGCTCGGCAACGGCATCGGATCCTTTCCAACGGCCTACGATCGAGCCTTTCTCGCGGCATTCGAACCGCAGTTTGCCGGCTGGAACCGAGCCCCGCACAGTCTGCTGATCTCGACGTCCACCGAACTCGGCGTGGTCGGTATTGTGGTGACGATCGTGGCGCTCGTGCTGCAGTATCGCAGCCTGCGCTTGATCAAACCGGAGCATCCCTATTACTGGATGCGCGCCCCGCTGCGTGCCGCATTCGTCGGGCTCTTGTTGGCCGCGTTCTTCGTCGACGTCTTGGAGACGAAGTTCGCGTGGCTGCTCTTCACGGAGATGCTGCTCGCCGCGCGCCTCGCCGCGACGGCGGCCTCGCCCGAACGGAGCCGCGATGCGCCTAGCGGGGAAACCATCGTCGCGACCCGCTGACGTGCAGCGCAAAGGTCGCGTGGTTGCTATGGCCCGGCGTTGAGATACGATCGATGCGCAGCGGGTCGGTGCCGCGCTCGCACCACCGGTCGGATACGATGAAGGCATACTCGTAGCCGGCGCCGGCGGTCGCCGATAAGACCGCCTCCGTCACGTCGTGTAGCCGGCCGACGGGATACGCCAGGCTCACGCACGGGCGTCCCGTACGCTCCTCGAGCGCCGTACGGCTTTCGCGCAGCTCCACGGTGAGCGCTTCCGGCGAGAGCTGGCTAAGGATCGGGTGCGAGACGGTGTGCGAGCCGAGATCGAATCCGTCGTTCGCAAGCGCACAGACTTCATTCCAGGAGAGAATTTCCTGCACTTCGCGGTCGAGCATCGGATCGCAGTGGGGCGTCTCGCGAGCAAGATAGGCCATAAACTCGCGCCGGCGGTCGTCGCTGCAGTTCTTGCACACCTCGACCATCGCAAAGCCGAGCCGTTCGCGCGCGTCGCGCGCTTGGGGCACGGCGTGTTCTGCACCGTTTGGATCGACGAGTGACGGGCCGGTCCAGGCGAGAATGCGGATGAAGACCTCCTCGGGCCAGAGCACTCGCCCGGCTTCGACGTATCCGCTGTTGATGAAGAAGAGCGCCGGAAAGCCCTTCCTGCGCAGCAGCGGCGCGGCGACCGTCGCGTTGTTACGATATCCGTCATCGAACGTGATGAGAACGGGCGGCTTCGCCGGCTGCCACTCACCGCGCTTCCAGCGCGCGAAGTCGGTAAGGCCGACCGGCTGGCAGTGCACGCCGAGCCAGTCGAGATGCGATTCGAACTCGGCCGCCGTGTGATGGTAGCCGAAGGGCTCACCCTTCGCTTCGCGTAGGATGCCATGGTACGCGAGCACCAGAGCGTCGCGCGCGTGCAGGGATACGCCGAGCCGAGCTATGCCGGCGCGCGCGAAACCCGAGAGAACAACGTTTTTCAGGTGCCTGAGTACAACGTTCACAATAGCCTTAACGACGCGAGTTGCCTACGCTCGCTCGGATGGTCTCGAGCGTTCGCTCGCTTGAGAAGTGGAATTCGACGCCGGCCCCGGAAATCCCAACGCGATGCCTCGTTTGAGACGGGTTCCGTTCGGCGCGCTCCTTCTCGCGGGCTTCACCGTAGTGGTTTTCCCGAAATTCGCCTCGGCGCACCGGGCGCCGCCTAGCTGCTGCGCTTTGGCGGCAAGGCCGCCCCTGGTCATTCCGGCATGGGGCTACGGCGGCGACCCGGAGGACACCGATCCCGGCCCGATTCCGGATCGGCATCTCTTTGCGGCGATCCTCGACAACAATCAAACGACGAGCTCGCGTCTTGCGGTGAACTGTCCGGGAGTCAGCCGTATTTCAACCTGCCAGCCCTACAAGTATGTCGACTTTCTGTACAATTTTTGCAGTACGCCGATAACGCTTTCGGCATATCGCTACGCCGATGCCGGCGACGAGGCGGCCTTCCTGCACGTGTATCCGCGCGCGCCGGCGCCCGCCGATCGCATAACGTGGCAAGCCTCGCCGAATCCAAACGGACCGGTCTGCACGCCGCGCAATCCCGAGAGCGTTATGCGAATGAATCCAGGCGATCGCGCGTTCAACGCGTGGCTTCGCGCGAAGGTCTGGAACTCCACGGATGTTGCCAACGGGTTTCCGGCGCCCTACGGCGTGATGGAGGATGATGCGAACCTCCTGGCCGGCGTTGCCGTCGGTACGGACGGGGGAGAGATCTCAACCGAATATGGCGGCGGCCTCACGCCCACGGGTTTTGCAAACGCCGTGGGCGACTCGCCGTACCACGCCCCGGTCGATTGGGAGACGGCTCTCGGCATCTTCGTCGGAGGCGCGTGTTCGGCGCGCTGCCTCAACGTCACGCTCAACGGCGTTGCCAGCGGATACGGCAACATTACCGCCTGCAGCGTCATCAGCGCCGGTCACTGCCACTCGCACTACTTCGCGGGCGTCATCGACGATCAGGTCGCAATCGACAACGTCTGCCGGGCGGCCTCCGCCGGCAACCTCAAATACCTGCTTGCCGAACGGCCGGTCTTTTCGGGGCGCAACGGCCGCGGTTTTATGGACAGCCAAAGCGTGACCGTTGAGATCAACACGATTGCCAACCTCTATGCGCACGTGGCCGGCGGATGCGCGCAGACGAAGATCCTCGACTTGGAGCCGGGGTACGGCGAACGCGGAAGAGGCGACCTGAACGGCGGCATTGCCGTGCGCACGACGACGCTCGCATTTCGATGGCTGGTTCCCAATCCGGCAACGGGGATGCCGGACCGCGTCCTTCCCTTCATCTACACGGTCGGCGGAACGACCGGCGAGGTCCCATACTATTTCGAAGAGACGCTCGTGCCTACGGGCG
>DASRSI010000005.1:0-83814 GCA_035695445.1 Candidatus Cybelea sp.
GTATCGATCGCCTCGTTGACGACCTCCCACGTGCTTATAACGTCGCCGTACCGCGGCATCACCGAGCCGAAGTAACGTGCGATGATGTTCCAGTCCCGAGTCTCCCGTAGCATTTCGACCGCCCAGTCCGGGACGCTGAGATGCCAGAGCAGCACGTGGCCGCGTATCCGTTTGCCGTTACGGATGGCAAACGTCGCGAGATCGTCCATTCGCTCGAAGGAGAGTTGGCCATACGCGGGCTCGACCTGATTCCAATTCATGTCGATCTCCGGCACGAGATGGGAGCACTCGCGAAGAACGGCGTCGCGGAGATCCTGCTCGGCGTCGAGCTCGTTGATCCGAACGGCCGATCCGAAGTAGCGGCCGTTGCGCGCGGCGGCTACGGAGAGGCTCCCGGTCGGAGCGCCGCTCACCTTTGCGCCCATCACCGAAGCTGCCGTTGCCGCGAGCGTTGCCGCAATGAGATCCCTGCGGCTGATCGTAACCTCCGTCTTACCGTCGCCCATTGAAAACGTCGTACGGAGTTACGTCTTGCAATCCGTTTACCATTCTACAACCAGAACGACCAAGCCGGTCCGTTCGTTTCGCCGCCGCCTCATCCGGGGCGCAAGTGGATGGCCGTCTTTGGAGGAGATGCACCGGGCACGTTCTATCTATGGGGGTCGCCGGGCAAGTGGCGGAACTGGCAGACGCGCTGGATTTAGGATCCAGTGGGGCAACCCGTCAGAGTTCGAGTCTCTGCTTGCCCACATTGCGCCGATCCCCGGCAAAACTCTCATAAACGAGGCAATCGAGGAGGCAGTGCAGCAGGTACGGAGCCGGGACGGCGAAGTTGACGAGCGGCTCCGAGAAGCGCGAATCTGCGCACCGAAGTACGGATGCGGAAGTAGCTCAGTGGTAGAGCATCGCCTTGCCAAGGCGAGGGTCGCGAGTTCGAATCTCGTCTTCCGCTGATTTTCTTATGACTGAATCTACACTGACGCAGCTCGCCCCGACGGTGGTGGCGCTCGAGTTTTCGTTGAACGAAAGCGAACTCGCGGCCGCTGAGGAGCGTGCATTCCACCGGCTGGCGCGCGACGTGCGGTTGCCGGGATTTCGCAAGGGAAAGGTTCCCCGGAAAATCTTCGAGCAGACGTATGGCAGCGAGACGCTGAGGAACGAAGCGGTCGACGAAATCGTTCCGACGGTCTACGCCCAAGCGCTGCGCGAACACGATCTGGAGCCCGTCGAACGGCCGAAGCTCGAGGTCGTTGAATCGGCTGACGGCCGCCCGACGCGGTTCAAAGCGACCGTAGAGATTCGCCCCGCGATTACGCTCGGCGCGTACAAAGGAATCGCCGTGAACCGGCCGCCCGTCACGGTCAGCGAAACGGAGGTCGACCACGGACTCGAAGCGCTGGCCAGGGAACGGGCGACCCTCGTACCGGTCGAGCGTGAGGCGCGCCTCGGCGATATCGCAAACCTCGATTACGAGGGTTCCATTGACGGCGTGCCATTCGAGGGGGGTCGAGGCGAGAACCAAATGCTCGAACTCGACGAGGCGCGTTTTATACCAGGGTTCGCAGCAGGCATCGCCGGCATGCGGGCGGGCGAGAAGAAGCAGATCGAAGTCCGGTTCCCCGATGACTACCCTGCGGCCGAGCTCGCGGGGAAGGCCGCTCTATTCCAGGTGAGTCTGTTGGAGCTCAAAGAGCTCGAGCTTCCCCCGATCGACGACGAGTTCGCCAAAGCCGTATCCGAAAACCAAAGCCTGACCGAGCTTCGCGCCGACTTGCGCCGCCGGCTCGAAGCAGTCGCAGCCGGAAGGTCGCGTCGCGGCGTCGCAAACACCATCGTCGCGCAGCTCATGGCCAGTCACGATTTTCCCCTGCCCGCATCGCTCGTCGACGGCGAGCTCGAACATCTCGTCAGCGAAAGCGGCGAAACCGTTGCGGAAGGGGCGGACGAAGGAGAGCGCCGGGACGCGTTGCGCAAAGAGGCGGAATCGCGCGTAAAGGCCGGACTCTTAATCCAAGCGATTGCCAAAGCCGAGAACGTTACCGCCACGCCGGGAGACGTTTCCGCCGAAATCGATGCACTCGCACGCCGGTACGGCCAGCCGGTCGACCGAATACGCAAGGCGCTTGGGAACAACGTGCTCTCGCTCATGGACGGCATCATACGGAATAAGACGCTCGACTTGCTCGTCGACAACGCCGTGATCATGAGCGACCAAGAAACCACCGGCGCTACGTCGTAGTTAAGCGGAACATGGGACATCTGGTACCGATGGTCGTGGAACAGACCGCGCGCGGCGAACGCGCTTACGACATCTATTCGCGTCTTCTGAAGGATCGTATCGTCTTCGTCGGTGGAGCGATCGACGATCACCTCGCGAATCTCGTCATCGCACAACTCCTCTTTTTAGAGAAGGAAGACCCCGAAAAGGACATCGACATGTACCTGAATAGCCCTGGCGGCAGCGTTACCGCGGGGCTGGCGATGTTCGATGCGATGCGTTTCATCAAGCCGGACGTGGCCACGATTTGCATGGGCTTTGCCGCCTCGATGGGGTCGATTCTGCTGACGGGCGGGGCACCCGGCAAACGATATGCCCTTCCGAACTCCAAGGTGGTTATTCACCAGCCCTGGGTCTCGCAGATCGGGGGCCAGGCGACCGACGTCGAGATTGCGGCCCGGGATCTGATCGCTACCCGGCAAACGGTCGCGCGCATCTACCAAGAGACCACGAAGAGGCCCATCGACCAGATCCTCCGGGACATCGAGCGAGATTACTATATGACGGCTGCCGAGGCCAAGGAATACGGGATAATCGACCAGATTATCGAAAGTCGTCAAGGCCTGCCCTTACCGGCGTAGGCAGAGGAGAATCCAGCCACCCGATGTTTCGCTTTGGGGACGACAAGGGTCAGCTCAAATGCAGCTTCTGCGGGAAATCGCAGGAACAGGTCCGCAAGCTCATTGCCGGGCCCGGCGTTTATATTTGCGACGAGTGTATCGAGCTCTGTAACGAGATTATCGAGGAAGAGCTCTACAAGAACGTCGACGAGAACCTGCGCCTTCGCAACATCCCTAAACCCAAAGAGATCAACCACATCCTCAACCAATACGTCATCGGACAAGAGCGCGCAAAGAAGTCGCTCGCGGTGGCGGTCTACAACCATTACAAACGGATCAACGTCGGCGGCACCGCGGACGACGTCGAACTGCAAAAGTCGAACATTCTTTTGGTCGGGCCGACCGGCTCGGGTAAAACGTACCTGGCTCAGACGCTCGCAAAGATTCTCGACGTTCCGCTGGCGATGGCCGATGCGACCTCGCTGACCGAGGCGGGCTACGTCGGTGAAGATGTCGAGAACATTCTTTTGAAGCTCATCCAAGCGGCCGACTACGACGTCAAGCGAGCCGAGAAGGGCATCGTCTATATCGACGAGATCGACAAGATCGCGCGCAAGAGCGAGAACCCGTCGATCACGCGCGACGTCTCCGGCGAGGGCGTCCAGCAGGCGCTGCTCAAGATTCTCGAGGGCACGACCGCGAACGTGCCGCCGCAAGGCGGCCGCAAACATCCGCATCAAGAGTTCATTCAAATCGACACGACGAACGTGCTCTTCATCTGTGGTGGAGCGTTCGACGGTCTGGAGCGGATCATCGAGTCACGGGTTGCAGCAAACAACATGGGCTTCCGAGCACAGCCCGAAGGGAAGCGCGACGCGCGCGTCGGGAAACTCTTGCAGCAGTTGATGCCCGAAGATCTCCTTCGCTTCGGCTTGATTCCGGAGTTCATCGGCCGTCTGCCGATCGTCGTGACGCTCGATGCGCTCGACGAGCTCGCACTGCGGCGGATTCTCACCGAGCCGCGCAACGCGCTGGTACGGCAGTTCCAGAAGATCCTCAATATGGACGGCGTCGATTTGCAGTTCACGAAAGAGGCGCTCGTCGCGATCGCGACCAAGGCGCAGAGCCGCAAAACCGGTGCCCGTGGTTTGCGATCGATCCTCGAAGAGACGATGCTTGAGGTCATGTACGATCTTCCATCGCTTCAAGGCGTGAAGAAGTGCGTCGTCAACAAAGACGTCATCGAGAAGAAAGAGTCGCCAACGCTCGTCTACCACGAACAGAAGAAGGACATGCCCGCCTAGGGCCAGATTCGGCCCAAACTCGTCGTCGCCTCGGGCCTTATTTGCCATAGCAAACTTCGGCCGCTCGGCTCCTGGATTTGGCCCAAATCTGATCCCTAGGTCGCTAAAGGCCGCGCGCTAAGCAGTGCTGAACGCTGGCGAACCGATGGACCTGCCCAAGCACTACGATCCGCAAGCCGTGGAACCGCGGCTCTACGAGCGTTGGGAGCGCAACGGCTACTTTCACGAAGATCCGGATCCCGCGCGTCCGCCGTTCATTATCTGCATGCCGCCGCCCAACGTGACGGCGCGGGCGCATCTCGGCCACGGCTCGACGTATCTGCCGATGGACGTACTCACGCGGTACCATCGGATGCTCGGCGAGAACGCGGATTGGCTGCCCGGTGTCGACCACGCGGCGATTGCAACCGAAGCCGTGCTGGTGAAAGAGCTCGCGCGCCAAGGAATTGCGCGCGAAGATTTAGGACGCGAGCGCTTTGTCGAGCGCGCCTGGGAATGGTCGAAAACCTACGGGGGAGCGATTGACTCCCAGTTTCGGCGGCTCGGCTTCGGTGCCGATTGGGAGCGATCGCGTTTCACCATGGACGAGGGTTTATCGGCGGCCGTGCGGCGCGTTTTCGTGCAGCTCTATCGCGACGGATTGATCTATCGCGGGACCCGGCTGATCAACTGGGATCCCACGGCGAAGTCAACCGTCTCCGACGCGGAGCTCGAGCACGTCGAGCGCGACGGCACCCTCTGGTTCGTGCGTTATCCCGCTTCGAGTGAGGACGTCCAGGCAGGCTTTACCTCCGGCATCATCGTCGCGACGACACGCCCGGAAACGATCCTGGGCGACGTCGCGATTGCGGTTCATCCAAACGACCCGCGCTTCGCTTCACTGATCGGGCACCGCGTCTTCGTACCTCCGCTCCTCGATCGAACGATTCCGATCATCGCCGACGATGCCGTCGACCCCGACTTTGGAACCGGTGCGGTCAAGGTCACGCCGGCGCACGATCCAACCGACTACGAGATCGGCGTGCGCCACGGATTGGAGATGCCGTCGGTGATCGGCCTCGACGCACGCATCACGGGTGCCGACGTATCCGTCGGAGGCTTCGCGGGTATGGAGCGCTTCGATGCGCGCGCGAAGATCGTCGAGGATCTGCGCGCAAAGGACCTGCTCGTCGACGCCCAGCCCCACCGTCACGCGGTTGCCACGAGCGAGCGTAGCGGCGACGTGGTCGAACCGCTGCTTTCGTTGCAATGGTTCGTGAAAGCGGCGCCGCTGGCCGCGCCCGCGCTCGAGGCGTATCGAAGCGGTCGCCTGCGCATCGTGCCGGAGCGATACGGCCGTACCTACGCACAATGGCTGGAAAACATTCGGGATTGGAACGTCTCGCGGCAGATTTGGTGGGGGCATCAGCTCCCCGTTTGGTACACCCCCGACGGAACCGAGATCGTCGCCGAGAGTGAAGCGGAGGCGCGTGCGATCGCGCAGCGCGAGCACGGGACGAGCGAGTTGACTCGCGATCCCGATACGCTCGATACCTGGTTTTCAAGCGGAATCTGGCCATTTTCCATTCTCGGATGGCCCGCGAGTACGCCCGAGCTGCGCTGCTGGTATCCGTCGCAAGTACTGCTCACCGCCGGGGAGATTATCTTCCTGTGGGTTGCCCGCATGGTCATGCTCGGCATCCGCGTCATGGGCGAGATTCCGTTTCGCGACGTCGTGATTACGCCGCTCGTCTTCGATGCGGCCGGGCGAAAGATGTCGAAGTCGCTGGGAAACGTCATCGACCCGATCGATCTCGCGGAGAAATATGGCGCCGACGCGTTCAGGCTTTCGATCCTTCGGCAGATGCGGCTCGAGAGTCAAGAGCTTCGCTATCAGGAATCCCGCTGCGAAGAGGCTCGCAACTTCAACAATAAGATCTGGAACGCGACGCGATATATGCTCGCCCTTCCCGAAGGCCTGCCGTTACCGATGACGCTGCCGGCGCAGAGTGCGCTGACGATTCCCGACCGGTGGATTCTTACGCGCCTGCGGGAGACGGTCGTTCGAATGAGCGGCTTGCTCGAAGGCTACGACTTTGGGAACGCCGCCGAAACTATTTGGCGCTTCGTCTGGTACGAGTTCTGCGATTGGTATCTCGAAGCAACGAAGGCCGAGTCGAACGGCGCGACCCGAGCAGCCGTTCTCTCCTACGTTTGGAATGCAGCAATGCGCTTGCTTCATCCTATTGCGCCCTTCATCAGCGAAGAGGTGTGGTTAGCATTGCCACACGACGGCGAAACGATCGTTACCGCCAACTGGCCCGATCCGCGCGAGATACCGGTCTTCGATGAGGAGGCGCGAAGTTTCGTGCTAGTCCAGCGAGTCGTCGAACGCGTGCGCAACGTTCGCGCCGAGATGGGACTCCATCCGCGCGACCGCGTCGTCATCGACGTACCAACGAACGTCCCGGAGGCGATCACATCGCTGATCGCGTTGCTCGCGGGGGCGTCGGTCGAGCCCTCTGCGCGGAGAGCTGGGGATCTGGAAGATGCGCTCGCCGCGATCGCGGCGCAAGCGCCACGCGAGTTGCTGGCAGGGCGCTACCGCAAGGAGGCCGATCGTCTTCGCTCTGAAATTGAGCGTGGTGAGAAGAAGCTCGAGAACCAAGCCTTCATTGCCAAGGCAGCCCCGGACGTCGTTGCCAAAGAGCGCGAGAAACTCGCCGCCTATCGCGACGAGTTCGCGCGCGTCTCGGCGGCCCTCGAAGCGTTGAAGGAGCCGGCATGATGGACGAAGCCGGGAGTCGCGTGCTCGCGCGCAGCGCAGAAATCGAACGCATCATCGCTCGTCTCGCGCATCAAATTCTCGAGCCCATCGAAGCCGAGCAGGGTCTCGTTCTCCTTGGCGTACGCCGCGGCGGCGAGGCGCTGGCCTCACGGCTTGCCTCCGCGATCGAACGGATCAGCGGTCGAGCGCCGGCGCTTGGCTTTCTCAACATCAACCTGTATCGCGACGATCGCGTATCGCACGAGTTGCCGGACTCGCAAATTCCGCTCGACCTCGCCGGCCGTGTGGTCGTGATCGTCGACGACGTGCTCTACACGGGCCGCACGGTCCGGTCGGCGCTCGACGCCGTGACCGACCTGGGGAGGCCGGCAGCGATTCGCCTCTGCGTGCTGGTCGATCGCGGCCTGCGCGAGCTGCCCATTCAACCGGATTACGTCGGGCGGTTCACGCCGACAACGCCGGACGAACGGGTCAAGGTCGTACTTGCGCGCGAGCCGGCGAGCGGCGATGAGATCACGATCACGGGAAACGCCGGTGCGAATCCGCCGTAGCCTGATCGATCTCGACGATCTCACGGCTGAGGAGCTTGAATACGTTTTCGATCGCACCGCAGAGTTTGAACGAGACGAGCCGGGGGCGCTGCTGGCGGGGAAAGCCTGCGCGAACATGTTCTTCGAAGAGAGCACGCGCACGTTTACGTCATTCAACCTCGCCGAAATGCGTCTCGGCGCTCACGTCGTCAACCTCGCGCCGAAGAGCTTGAGCCTGGCAACGAAGGGCGAAACACTCGAGGACACCGCGCTCACGCTCGGCGCGCTCGGGATCTCCGTGGTCGTCGTCCGTCATCCCGAAGCGGGTTTTCCGCAGCGCGTCGCGTTGGCGTTCGACGGTCACGTCGTCAATGCGGGCGACGGCGCGCACGCGCATCCGACCCAAGCGCTGCTCGATATCTACACGCTGATCGAGGCGTTCGGTGAGATCGGCGGACGCACGATTGCAATCGTCGGAGACGTGCTCCACAGCCGCGTCGCGCACTCTACCATACGCGGCCTCGCCCGTCTCGGCGCGTCAATCGTCCTGGTGGGGCCCGAGGCATTTCTTCCCAGCAGCTATGCGGGGAATGGAGTCAGCGTGGAGCGAGACTTCGACGCGATCCTGCCGCAGGTCGACGCAATCATTCTCCTGCGAATTCAGCGGGAGCGCTTTGCCGAAACGCCGGTCTCCGACCGCGAGTACGTGGAGCGCTTCCGGCTCGACCATCGGCGATTGGCAATCCTGCGCAAGGATGCAATCGTCATGCATCCCGGACCGTACAATCGTGGGGTGGAACTCGACGATTCCGTTTTAGAGTTCGCCGGTTGGCGGTACGCACGCCAGGTGATGCATGGCGTTGGGGTGCGGATGGCCGTCCTCGACCTCCTCGTCAACGCAAGGCAGCCGTAGATGCGCGGTCTGTTGATTACGGGGGGACGGATCGTCGACCCGGCGGCCTCCCTCGATTCCTTGCGCGATCTTCGTCTGCGCGACGGCAGAATCGTCGAGATTGGCGAATATCTCGAGCCGGAGGCCGGCGAAGAGTTTTTCGACGCGCGCGGCAGCGTCGTCGCGCCGGGCTTCGTCGACATGCACGTGCACTTGCGGACGCCGGGATTTCCTGAGAAGGAGACGATTGCAACGGGCACTGAAGCGGCGGTACGCGGCGGCTTCACGTCGATTGCCTGCATGCCGAATACACGGCCGGCGCTCGACGACCCGCGCGTGCTCGCCGAGCTCATGGAGAGCGTCGAGCGCGAGGGCCGATGCCGAGTCTATCCCATCGCCGCGATCACGCGTGGCCGCGAAGGGCTGCAAGCCTGCGACTTCGCCGCACTTGCGCACGCCGGGGCGGTGGCCTTCTCCGACGATGGGGATACGGTCGAAGACGAGGGCCTGCTGCGCGATGCCGCGCTTGCAGCGCGCGATCTGCGCGCGCCCTTCATCGAGCATTGCGAGCCGGAGGAGCGAATCGCCGCACGCGACCTCACGATCGCCGGCGAGACGAAGAAGTGCTGGCATCTCGCACATTTGTCGACGGCGGTCGCGCTGGAGCGGCTTCGCGCCGCGCGCGCGCACGGTATCCACGTCACCGGTGAAGTGACCCCGCACCATCTGACCTTCACGAGCGCGCTCTTCGAAGCCGAGGGCGCCGGCGCGAAGGTTCATCCGCCCTTGCGCGGCGAGGCTGATGTCCGGGCACTCTTAGCCGGCGTGCGCGACGGAACCATCGACGCCTTCGCAACCGACCATGCACCGCACACCGCGGCTGAGAAACGCGGCGACGTGGCGCGCGCCGCACCCGGTTTCTCCGGTCTGGAGATAGCAGCCGGCGCCTATGCGGCGGCGCTGCCCGACCTCTCCCTGATGCGCTTCGTTTCGTTGATCTCGACCGGGCCCGCCCGCATCCTCGGCTTGCCCGCCGGAAGCTTGGCGCTCGGTGCGGCGGCGGACGTCACGATCTTTGCCGAGCGGCCGTGGATCGTCGATTCCAGCAAGTTCGCGTCAAAGGGCAAGTGCTCGCCATTTGACGGACGAGCGTTGCCGCGCAAGATCCTTGCAACGATTGTCGGCGGGATCGTGCGACATCGCGCGGAGTGCGCGTTGTGAATGAGCGAAGCACGCCCGCGGCGCTCTTTCTAGCGGACGGCAGCCGGTTCGACGGTTACGGCCTCGGTCACGAGGGAACGGCACTCGGCGAGGCCGTTTTCTACACCGGCATGACGGGATACGAAGAGGCCCTGACCGACCCGTCCTATGCCGGGCAGATCCTCACGTTCACCTATCCCATGATTGGTAACTATGGCATCTCCGGGAGCGCCGCGCAGTACGACCGGGCATGCGTTGCCGGTACCGTCATCAAGCAGATCGCGCACCATCCGTCACACCATCTCTCAACGCAAACGCTGCCGTCGTGGCTCGACGAGCAGCGCGTTCCCGCACTGATCGGCGCAGATACGCGGGCAATCACCATTACGCTGCGCGAACATGGAACGATCTGGGCAGCGCTCGCGGTCGGCGAAGGCGCGCTCGCGCACGCCGAGAACGCGCTGCGGGATTTCGTCCGCACCGCGAGCACCAGCGCCCTCGTTCCCACCGTTGCGACACGCGAGACGTTCGAGGCCGGCGGCGAGGAAGGCCGGCGCATCGTGCTGATCGATTGTGGCGTCAAGCGCGCGATTTTGCGAGAGCTCGAAGGCCTCGGCGCGCGGGTCACCGTCGTGCCATATGACGCGACGGAAGCAGAAGTACTCGGTTGCGATCCCGACGCGGTCTTCATCTCGCCCGGTCCCGGCGACCCCACCGACCTCGCGGGAACGATCGACGTTTTGCGCAAACTCGTTGGCCGTAAACCGCTTTACGGCATCTGCTTGGGGCATCAACTCCTCGCGCTTGCCTGCGGAGCGAGCACCTACAAGCTCCCGTACGGTCATCGCGGCGGAAATCAGCCGGTAAAGGACTTGCTTGCGGGCGACGTGCTGGTCACCGCGCATAACCATGGATACGCAGTCGACGGCGAATCGCTGCCCGACGAGCTCGAAGCAACGATGACGAATCTGAACGATCATACGAACGAGGCGTTCCGTCACCGCAAGCATCCAGTGACCGGCGTCCAGTTTCACCCCGAAGCCTCACCGGGCCCGTTCGACGCTCGACGGCTCTTCGCACAGTGGTTAGACGAACTGCCGCGGCGCTAGCGATGCTCGCCGGCCTCCTTGCCGCAGCCGGCGGTGCAGGCCAAGCGCAAGCGCTCCAGCGTCTCACGGTCGACTCCTTCGATCTCAGCGCCGATACGGCGTCGCCGAAAGTCGACGTCCCGTTTCATCTCCTCGTGCGCCTTCGCGTCCGCCAACACGTAACGCAGATCGAAAACTTGAATCTGCCGATGCTCGCGCAAGTCGAACTTCTCGGTGACGATCGTGAAACGTTGGGCAGCTCGCGCGGGACCTTGTATCGCGAAACGATTACGGTGGTCGCGCACGTTGCGGGACCGATGGCGATCGCGCCCGCAACACTGCAAGCGATCGATGCGCGCGACGGTAGGGCGAAACAGTGGTATACGAACGGGCTGACGCTGCGCATCGCCGCGAACGGTGCGCCCGCAGCGGCGGCGAGCCTGCAATTCGCACTGCGCGTTCTGCTGCTCATTCTTGGAATCGCCGCCGTTCTTGCGGTCATGGCGGTGGCCGTTATGTTCGCGCGGCGTCCTCGCGCGATAGCTCCGCCTCCGGTTGTCGTCGAAGCGCCGCCTGAGACTCCGCTGCCGGTTGTACGTACGCAGTGGGACGTCGCGCGCGATGCGCTCGCCGTCCTGCGCGCCGAGCGGACTCGCGCGGCAGCCGTTACCGTGCGCGGCAGCATTTGGAGAATGGTCGGCGCCTCTGAGGGCGAAACGCTCGGCGACGTGCTGCGCCGGCCCGATTCCTCCGATCCGCCGATGCGCTCGCTGCTCGTTGCGCTTGAGCGCAGCGCCTTTACCTACGACGACGACCTGCGCGCAGCGATCGACGACGCCGGCTTCGCGCTGGAGCGATTCATCGAGACGGCTCCGTGACGAACGCACGCGAACCCGCGGAGCTGCGTGCGGCGCTCGGCGAAACGATCGTCGGACAAGAAGGTGTCATCGAGGCGTTGCTCTTGGCGCTCCTGGCCAACGGTCACGTATTGCTCGAAGGTCCGCCCGGCCTCGCCAAGACGCTGGCGTGCCGTTCGCTGGCCGCGGGACTCGAGGGCGAGTTCAAACGCATTCAGTTCACGCCTGACCTGCTTCCGAGCGACATCGTCGGCACTCGAATCTTCGACCAGCGCGAAAGCGCCTTTGCAACGGTTCTGGGGCCGATTTTTGCCAACGTCGTTCTCGCCGACGAGATCAACCGCGCGCCGGCGAAAGTCCAGTCGGCCCTTCTCGAGGCGATGCAGGAGCGCCAGGTAACGATCGGTCCGCAAACCTACGAACTGCCCGATCCGTTCGTGGTGATGGCGACGATGAATCCGCTCGATTCTGAGGGCACCTACGCTCTGCCGATCGCGCAGATGGATCGCTTCCTGATGAAGGTCAACGTCGGATATCCGTCGCGTGAGGAAGAGCTGCGTATTCTCGACCGTTTTGCAGTCGCCGACACTCGTCCGCTGCGCGCCGTAGCAACGCTCGATGACGTTCGCGGCTGGCGGGCTCAGGCCCACGGCGTACACATCGATGAAAAACTCAAGCGGTACATCGTCGAACTCGTCGCAACGACGCGGAGCGCGCAGGATGTGAGCGTACGCTCCCTCTCGGGCGCGGCCTTCAACGTTGCAGAGCTCATCGACTACGGGGCAAGCCCGCGTGCAACGCTCGCCCTCGCGTTCCTTGCGCGCGGGCGTGCGATGCTCGCGGGGCGCGACTTCGCGTTGCCCGACGACGTGCGAGCGATCGCCGCCCACGCCTTGCGACATCGGATCGGTTTCAACTACCGGCTCATCGCGGAGGGCGTTGACGCCGACAGTGCGATCGACGCCATCGTCGCGTCGGTGCCGGCGCCATGACGATTCGCGAGGCGCTCCTACGCGTGCGGCGACGCCCGCGTCATCTCGGGGCGGGATCGCCGACGATCTACCGGGGCGACGGATACGAGTTCGTGGAGTTGCGCGCGTACGTTCCGGGCGACGACGTGCGCCGAATCGATTGGGCCGCGACCGCTCGGTCGAGCGAGCTTCAGAGTCGCGTGGTTCTCGAGGACGTCGCGTTGACGCTTGCGGCGATCGTCGACGCATCGCCCTCGATGCGCGTCGGACGCCGGCGAGCGCTGCTGGAGGCCGGCCGTGAGGCGTTGGAGCTCTGGTTTGGCGCTGCAACGGGTGAGGATCGCTGCATACGCATCGACGCCGCGGAGATCACACCGCCGGCACTGCAGCGTCAGGCGCGCCACGCGTTGACCCGTTGTGCAGCCACGCCCGGTTTCGACGCCGCCCGCGCACTACGAACGGCCCGCGCCGCACTTCCGCGCGGCACCGCGTTGCTCGCGATCGGCGATTGGTACGAGCTCGACGCAACGCTCGATCGCGAGCTGGCCGATCTGGGATCGCGCTTCGATTGCACGGCGCTCGTCGCGCGCGATCCATGGTACGACGGACTCCCACTCGGAGGGATCGTCCGCATGCGCGGAGCCGAAGGCGGGAACGTTCGTGCGTATGTCGGCCCTCGCGAACGAGCTGAGTTCGTGCGCGCAGTCCGCCGGCGCGAAGCGGCTCTCGTCAAGCGCTTCGAGGCCGCGAATTGGCGTACCGGGATTTTGCGCGAAGAGGACGGCGCCGCTTCGCTCTACGCCGCCTTCGGCTTGCGGCGCGGGTGAGCATCGATCACCCGCTCCGGCTCGCGGCCGGGATCGTTGCCGTGGTCGCGTTTGCGTTGCTCTACGATCGCCTCCAGCGGCGTGTGACCTCGCGCGACCTCGCCTACTCGAGCCTCACGTTCTTCGTCGAAGCGGCAAAGCCGCGGCAATGGATTCCCCGCGCGCTGCAGGCGCTCTGGGTCGCTGCGCTCGGAGCCCTCGTGCTCGGTCTCTCCGGACCGCATTTGACGCTGCCGGTACCGGTACGCGACGGTTCGGTCTTTATCTGCATTGACACTTCGGGTTCGATGGCTTCCTCCGACGTCGTTCCCACGCGCGCACAGGCGGCAAAGGCCGCAGCTCAAGCCTTCATTCACGAGAGCGCGCGCGGCACTCGGATCGGAATTATCTCCTTTGCCGGTGCTGCGGGCGTCGTAGCGCCGCTGAGCGCCGATCATGAAGCGGTCATCGGTGCGCTCGACGCCGTTCCACTCCCCGACGGCGCGACCGCGATTGGCGACGCGTTGAAACTTGCGGCGCAAATGTTCCCGCCGACAGGGCATCGCGTCGTCATCCTCATCACCGACGGCGTGAACAATAGCGGAAGCGATCCGACGGAGATCGCGCAATGGCTGGGCGCGCATCATATTGCGGTCTATACCGTCGGAATCGGAACGCCGAACGGCGGCCTCATTCCCGGAACAAACGAAGAAGCGACGATCGACGAAGGGGCGCTGCGCGCGTATGCTGCTGCGAGCGGCGGCGCGTACGCGCGCGCCGAGAATGCGACCCAGCTCCGCGACGTTCTCGCCCGCCTCGGGCGGGTGACGTCGGTGCAGCGTAAACCTGTCGACGCCTCACTGGGGTTTACCGTCGCGGGCGCCCTCGCAATGCTGGCGGCATTTCTTGCCGGTTTCGGCCTCGGTCGCTATCCGTGAACGATCCGATCGCGCAGCTTGCGGGTTGGCTCGACGATGCGGGCGGTTGTGAGTCGGTTGAGGCGGTCGCCATGTGCCTTGCGACCGCGGACCGAAGCGGAAATCCGTCGGCCCGAATCGTGTTGCTTCGCGGAATCGACGAACGGGGTCTGCGATTCTTCACCTCGTACGGAAGTCGCAAGGCGCAGCAGTTAGCGGAGAATCCGCGCGCGGCGGCCGTGCTCTATTGGCGCGGACTCGAGCGCCAGGTGCGCATCGAAGGTAGGATCGAGATGCTCGGCGAGGACGAATCGGATGCGTACTTCAACGCGCGTCCGCGCGGACACCGCATTGCGGCTTGGGCATCGGAACAGAGCGAGCCGCTGGAGGCCTACGACGTCCTTGAAGCGCGTTTCGCACATTTCGACGAGCGCTTCGAAGGAGCGGCGGTCCCGCGCCCCCATTCTTGGGGCGGGTATCTCTTGCGGCCGTCGCGCATCGAGTTCTGGCACGGCCGGGCGAATCGCATGCACGAGCGCACGCTCTACGTCCACGTCGACGGGTCCTGGCAGCGAAGCATGCTGCAGCCGTAGGGTCTTTGGCGATTTTGCCAGGGACCCGGGCATCGACTCGATAAACTCACGATTTTAGTGCCGCGCCGGAACGTCATGGTCATCGGGTCGGGGCCGATCGTCATCGGCCAGGCCGCAGAGTTTGATTATGCGGGCGTTCAAGCGTGCCGAGCACTGCGCGAGGAAGGCCATCGCGTCGTCCTCGTCAACTCCAATCCTGCGACGATCATGACGGATCCCGAGATCGCGGATGCCGTCTATCTCGAGCCGTTAACCGTTGGATCGGTTGAAGAGATCATCGCCCGCGAACGACCCGATGCGCTGCTTCCCACGTTAGGCGGCCAGACCGGTCTCAACCTCGCCGTCGAACTCGACGAAGCCGGCGTGCTGATGCGCTACAACGTCGAGGTGCTCGGCACGCCGATCGAGACGATTCGCCTCGCCGAAGACCGCGAGCGCTTCAAACTCAAAATGCTCGAGATCGGCGAGCCCGTCGCCGAAAGTGCAATCGTCACCGCGATCGACCAAGGCCTCGCGTTCGCCCGTACTGCCGGCTATCCGCTCGTCGTGCGTCCCGCCTACACACTTGCCGGGACCGGCGGCGGCGTGGTCTACGACGAGACGCAGCTGCGCGAAACGCTCGATGCGGGACTGAGTGCGAGCCTGATCCATCAGGCTCTTTTGGAGACCTCACTGCTCGGCTGGAAGGAAATTGAATACGAAGTGCTGCGCGACGGCGCGGGCAACTGCATCGTCGTCTGCAACATGGAGAACATCGATCCGGTCGGCGTACACACCGGGGATTCGATCGTCGTGGCGCCCTCGCAAACGCTCTCGGACCTCGAGTACCAGATGCTGCGCAGCGCGAGTATTAACGTTATCCGCGCGCTCGACGTTCAGGGCGGCTGCAACATCCAGTTCGCGCTCCATCCGAACCGAAGTGAGTACGCGATTATCGAGGTCAACCCACGCGTCTCGCGCAGCTCGGCGCTCGCCTCCAAGGCGACCGGATATCCGATTGCAAAGATCGCCACGCGAATTGCACTCGGCCAGCGGCTCGACGAGATTCCGAATCCCGTCACCGGCGTCACGAAGGCAGCGTACGAACCAACGCTCGACTACGTGGTGGTGAAGATACCGCGTTGGCCCTTCGACAAGTTCCCGATCGCCGATACGGGGCTGGGCACGCAAATGAAGTCGACGGGCGAGGCGATGGGAATCGGACGTACGTTTCGCGCTGCGCTGCTCAAAGCTGTTCGAGGACTCGACCTCAACCGCGAGACCCTCACGGGTTCGTTGCGCGAGTGGAGCGAGAGCGAGCTGGAAGCGGTGGTCACGCGTCCCACGCACGAACGTCTCTTTGCGATCTGCGAGCTGCTGCGCCGCGCTCCCGCCGGTGCGCCGGAATCTGCGATCGAGCGAATCCACGCGCTCTCGGCGATCGATCGTTTCTGGCTTCACGAGCTCGCCGATCTCGTCGCGACCGAAGAGGCTGTACGCGCGAACCCCTCCGATAAAGCCGTTGCGCAGGCCATGGAGCTCGGTTATGCCAGTGTGAGTCTCGCGCGGCTGGGGAACGGCCGAGCGCGGCGCAACGGGCGAGCGCGTTCGGAGCCGGCGTTTCGCATGGTCGATACCGCGGCGGCTGAGTTCCCGGCGAAGTCGCCCTATTACTACCTCTCACGGGGAGAACGTGACGAAATGCGCGCGACTGCGCGCGAAGCGGTCGTCGTGGTTGGAAGCGGCCCGATTCGTATCGGCCAGGGCATTGAGTTCGACTACAGTTGCGTTCATGCGGTCTGGGCGTTGAAAGAGGCCGGCCGCTCGCCCGTCGTCATCAATAACAACCCCGAAACGGTTTCGACCGATTTTGATATTTCCGACGTCCTCGTCTTCGAACCGCCATGTGCCGACGAGGTCGAAGCGGCATACCGTGCGACGTCCGCGCAGGGGGTGATGCTTGCCTTCGGCGGACAGACGGCGATCAATCTCGCGGCGGAGCTAACGCGCCGTGGCGTGCCGATCGTCGGGAGCGACCGGCGTTCGCTCGACATGGCCGAGAATCGAGAAGAGTTTGACGCGGCGCTCGCGCGGCTCGGCGTCGCGCGTCCGGAGGGGAAGGCTGCGCGCAGTTTTCGTGAAGCGCGCGCGATCGCGCGCGAGCTGGGCTTTCCCGTTTTGGTGCGTCCTTCGTTCGTATTGGGCGGCCGCGCGATGGAGATCGTCTACAACGAAGCGCAGCTTGCCGCGTACGCGGAATCGGCGCCGCCGATCCTTCCCGACGCACCGCTGCTCGTGGACAAGTATTTACGCGGGCTCGAGCTCGAGGTCGATGCGGCGTTCGACGGCGACGACATCTTGATTCCGGGCATCTTCGAGCATGTCGAGCGTGCCGGGGTTCACTCCGGCGATTCGATCGGCGTCTATCCGGTCCAGTCGATCGATCGCGCAATGGAGGAGCGGGTTGCTGCGGTCACCATCGAGATCGCCGCAGAGCTCGGCATCCGCGGCCTCATCAATATACAGTTCGTCATCCACGACGGCACGCTCTATATCATCGAAGCGAATCCCCGCGCGAGCCGCACCGTTCCGATCATTCAGAAGGCGACGGGAATCAATCTCGTTGCCGCCGCAACGCGGATCGCTCTCGGGGAGCGGCTCCGCGACATGGAGTACGGCACCGGACTCATTCCGCACGTCTCCTATGTGGTCGTCAAGGTTCCGGTCTTTTCGTTCTCCAAGATGCGCGGCGTCGAGACGGTGCTCGGGCCGGAGATGAAATCGACCGGGGAAGTCCTCGGAATCGACGAGTCGTTCGGCGGGGCGCTTCGAAAAGGATTCGTGGCGGCCGGCGTACGCCTGCCGGGGACCGGAGGACGCATCCTCGTCTCGATCGCCGACGAGGAGAAGGACGACTCGATTCCGGTGCTCCGCGCCTACGCTGCGCTCGGCCACACGCTCGTCGCCACTCCGGGCACGCGCGCGACACTCGAGGATGCGGGCATCGCGACGGAGCCGATCAACAAAATTGCCGACGGCTCGCCGCACGTGCTCGATGTGATCGCTTCTCGCTCGGTCGACCTGGTCATCAACGATGCGAAGGGGCCGCGCGAGATCTCCGACGACTACAAGATTCGCCGTGCCGCGGTCGAAGCGAATATCGCGTGTTTGACGAATCTCGACACCGCGCGGGCGCTGGCGGAGGCGCTCACCAGCAAGGCCGGCCCACCGCGCAGTCTGCAAGAGTATCGCAGCGCTCGAGCGACGATCGCCTCGTAGATCCCGGCGAGAAGCCGCAGGTCTTCGTGGTCGGCGCGAACTTGAGCACGCTGGCACTCGTGAGTTCGTTACGCGCTCCCAAGGGCGGAACCGTTACGATCCGAATCGTACCGCTCGCCGCGACGCCGCTTGGCATGGTGCTCGGCGATCGCCCCAAGAACGTCAGCGTTGCCCTCGCCGGGCTCTTCGATTGGATGGACCGGAGTTTTCCCGCCGACGACGAGCAGGCATTCGTCGGATCGATGCGCGACCTCGAGCTGCTCGCCCGTGCGCAGTGGGAATCGCCATTCCCAGACTCCCTCGATGTGGAGAACGTTCTCAACATCGAGGACCTGCCCTCAGATGTTGCCGAGGCGCTCGCTCGTCCCCAAGCATCCCTCGTACAATGCGGAACCTGCCGGCGACTCTGCGTCGCCGATGAATTCATCTGGAGGGAGAAGCAGCTCTGCGCCTGGGATTACCACGACGCGGTCTTTGGCAAACGCGGTCCATGGCGCCAAGGAACGTATGAAACGCGCCACTTCGAAACGCTGCCCACCTGTGCGTACGTCGTTCCGGAGCTCCTGGCCGAGCTGGGTGTCGATATCGTCCTCACCGTCGCCGAGTCGGTAGGCGCGGTCGCGCACGTCGCGACCAATACGCTGCTCGCGGACGATTCCGCCCGCCCGCATATCGTGGCAAAGACCGACGAAGGTTTGACGGTCGTGCGCGAACGATGACCAATCACGCCATCCGCACGCTCTCGACCTTCTTCGTGCTGCTCTTCGTTATGTTGGCCGTGCGCCAGGCGTACGTTCAAATCGTCGCAGCGCCGCAGATCGCCGGGCGTCCCGGAAATCCGCGTCATGCATTGCTCGACGCGGGTCGCGGAAGGATTCTCGCAAGCGACGGGACCGTTCTCGCCGAGACGCTCGGCGGCAAGCGCTATTATCCCCTTGGAGCCGAGCTGGCCGCGCCGGTCGGCTACGTTTCCACGCGTTACGGCACGAGCGGTATCGAGGGAAGCTTCGACCGCGCCCTGACGTCACCGGACTTCAGCGGCGACACGAAGGCACAACTCGAAGAGCTCGCAGCCGTGCTGCAGGGTAGCCGCGCTGCAGCGCACGGCGCCGACGTCGTCACGACGATCCAGCCGGCCGTCCAGAGCAAACTCTTCGAGCTGCTTTCAAATTACGGTCGCGGTGCGGGTGTGGTGCTCGATCCGCGCAGCGGCGCCGTGCTCGCGCTTGCGAGTCTGCCCAGCTACGATCCGAATAACTTCGACGAGCAATTTCCCGCGCTGAGCGCCGACCCCGGCGCTCCGCTGCTCGATCGCGCGCTCGACGGCCTCTATCCGCCAGGATCCACATTTAAGATCTTCACCGCAGCGGCCGCGCTCGACAGCGGCAGCGTCACGATGGATGCGCATTTCGAAGACCCCGGGTATCTGGTCATCGGCGACTTCACGCTGCACGATAACGAGAGCGAAGCGACGGGTTATGGAAACCTGACGAAGGCGTTCGCGCTCTCGAGCAACGTCGACTTCGCCCAGATCG
Organism: Candidatus Cybelea sp.; assembly: GCA_035695445.1. Taxonomy (GTDB): domain Bacteria; phylum Vulcanimicrobiota; class Vulcanimicrobiia; order Vulcanimicrobiales; family Vulcanimicrobiaceae; genus Cybelea. The sequence continues at coordinate 19,557 of DASRSI010000005.1, forward strand.
CCTTGAAGATGGGCGTCGATACGTTCTACGAGTATCTAGATCGGTGGGGAATGGGCGAGCCGCTCGATTTCCAGCTTCCGGCAGAGCGCGATCGAATCCCGGAGAAGGCCACGATCGTTCCCGGTGAACTCGCGCAAATGGGTTTCGGGCAGGGCGCGCTGCTCATGACACCGCTGCAGATGGCACTCGTTGGAGCGACGATCGCCAACGGCGGCGACGAGCCGCGACCATATATCGTCCGTCAGGTGACCAACGGCGGCCGCTCCCAGAGCTCGTACGGGCCTGCAACGCTCGCAAGCCCGGTATCGCCCGATACCGCCGCGAAGGTTACGCAGATGATGATCGCCGTGGTCGAACGGGGAACCGGGACGCCGGCGCAGTTGCCGCACGTGAGCGTCGCCGGTAAGACCGGAACCGCGACGAACCCGCTCGGCCGCTCGCACGCATGGTTCGTCGCCTTCGCCCCAGCGCAGAATCCGCGCGTTGCAGTCTGCGTGGTCGTAGAGAACGTCGGGTATGGCGCGACCTACGCGGCGCCCATCGCGCGCGAGGTCCTCCGCACCGCGCTCGATAGCGACGGGAACGAGTAGTTGATCGAAGAGCGTATCTTCAATAACCGGTACCGGCTCGACCGGAAACTCGGCGAAGGCGGCATGGCGACGGTCTTCTGCGGTACCGATATCCTGCTGCGCCGCCGGGTCGCGATCAAGATTCTGCGCGAGCAGTACGCCGCCGACGATGAGTTCGTGCGCCGATTCTACCAAGAGGCCGAATCGGCGGCGAAGCTCTCGCATCCCAATATCGTCAACACCTACGACGTCGGACATCAGGACGACACGTATTTCATCGTGATGGAGCTCGTCGACGGGCCCTCTTTAGCCGAGATTATCGCGGCCGACGGGCGCCTTCCCGAACCTGTCGCGATCGACTATGCGGTACAGATCGCCAGCGGCCTTGCCTACGCCCACCGCCAGGGCTTGCTTCATCGCGATATCAAGCCGGCCAACGTCCTGGTCACAAAGGACGACGTCGTCAAGCTCTCCGATTTCGGGATCGCGCGGGCGGTTTCGCAGCAGACGATGGCGCTCACCAAGCCGGGACTCGTGATGGGTAGCGTCTATTATATTTCGCCGGAGCAGGCTCAGGAGCACGAGGTCCAGGAGACCTCCGACCTTTACAGCATGGGCGTCGTGCTCTACCAGATGCTCACCGGAAAGCTTCCCTACACGGGCGAGTCGCCCGTGACGGTCGCGCTCAAACATATCGGCGATCCCGTGCCGACGATCGACGTGCGCGAGAACGGCGTGAGCCCGGCGCTCGCCGCAATCGTCAATCGTTTGCTGCAGAAGAAGCCCGAGAACCGGTTTCAATCGGCGAGCGAGCTTGCCAGCGCACTTCGCGAGGCGCGCGAGCGCCCCAGTGTGGCGGGATTTCGCATCACCGACGACGCGCCGACGGCGGCGATCGCGTCGACGCGGCTTCCGCCGCGCCGTTCGCCGATGCCGGACCGCTCGTACCGCGACGGCGATGAGATCGAGAGCCGCGCTCCGCGGCGTTCGCCCTGGGCCGCCCTCGCGCTGCTTGCCGCGCTGATCGCGGCGACCGCACTCGGTTATGCGATCTTCGCACGGTCATTTCCGGTGCTCGCCGGCGGCATCGTCGTCGGCGACTATACGAATATGACGCAAGCCGACGCGCAAGAAGCGGTGGTGAACGCCGGGCTGCGTACGCGCTTTACGACGAGCGCCAGCGAAACGGTGCCGCCGAATCACGTGATCCGCCAGTCGCCCCTTGCCGGAACGAAGGTCGAACGGAATCAAGTGGTCGAGCTCGTCGTCAGCAACGGCAGGCCGCTGCGCGGACTCGACGACGTCCGCGGTTACAACGCGCCGGACGCACAGCGAACGCTGCAGCAAGAGGGTTTTGCCGTTACGCTCAATCGGCGCTTCGATAACACCGTGCGCGATAACGTCATCGACCAGTTCCCCAAGCCGGGTGCGAAGGTCCCCGAGGGTAGCCGCATCGCACTGACCGTCTCCAATGGCCCGCTCCCCGTGACGATTCCGAACTTCGTCGGAATGCCGGTCGATCGCGCCCGCGCCCTCGCCACCAAACTCGGAATCGCCCTCGACACGTCGCAGAGCGTTCCCGGCCTGCCGGCCGAATCGGTTGCGTCGCAGAGCTTGGCGCAGGGTACGACCGTCGACCGCAATGCGACGGTCCGCGTGATCGTCAACAGCGGAACGCCGAACGAGGCGCCGAGCCCGCCGCCGAACGCTCCCGTCACAAATCTTCCAAGCGTCGTCGGCGACGACTACGACTCGGCAGAGCAGATGCTCGCGCAATCCGGCTTTCAGGTCTCCGTGCGGTACGTCGAACAGAGCGCAAACAACGGCAAGATCGTCGAGCAGGTGCCCCCCGCCGGAGACGTCGCGCAGGGTTCGACCGTGATGCTGATGCTCTCGGTCTCGGGCGAGGTGCCCGACACTGAAGGCCTGACTCCCGACGACGCGGTCAAAACCTTACGATCGTACGGCTACGGCGTCGGCCGCCGCGAATACACGACCGCAGTCGGAGCCGATGGGAAAGTGGTTGGGACCGATCCGGGAGCGGGAACGCGGCTGGCACCGGGGTCCTCGGTGACGATGACGGTCAACGGTTCTCCACCCTGAAGCGCGCCCGAGTACGAATCTTGGGTCTCGATCCCGCGCTGCGCACGACGGGGTACGGTGCCATCGAGCGCAGCAACGGGCGCGTGCAGCTGATCGAAGCCGGCGTCGTCGTTCCACGCGCGAACGGCAGACTCGAGGAGCGCCTGCGCGAGCTCCATGCGGGCATCTGCGAAGTCATCGCCGCTACGCAGCCCCAACTCGTGGTGATCGAGGAGCTCTATACGAGTTACGTCAATCCGCGTACCGCGGTGCTGATGGGACACGCACGCGGGGTCCTTTGTCTCGCCAGCGCTCAGGCGGGAATCTCGGTTCACTCGCTCGGCCACGCCCACGTGAAGCGCGCGCTCGTCGGCTCGGGGAGCGCTCGCAAAGAGCAGGTCAATGCAATGGTTACGCGACTCCTCGGTTTGCGCCAAGCACCCAAACCAAACGACGTCTCCGACGCGCTCGCACTGGCGCTCGCCTACCTCAACGTCGTCGAAAGCGACTCGATGCGTGTTCTCTAGAATTTCGGGCGCGTTGATCGAGCGCGCCGGCGAAACGGCGGTGATCGAGGCGAGCGGACTCGGGTACCAGGTCGTGCTCCCGCCCTGTATCGCCGACAAACTCCCCGTGACGCCCGGCGAGCGCGTGACGCTGGAGATCTACTCCGTCGTGAATATCGACGGCAATAGCGGACGCTTCACCTACTACGGCTTTACCAACGCGATCGAGCGCGAGTTTTTCGAAGCGCTGCTCACGGTGGCGTCGATCGGGCCCCGCTCTGCGGCACGCGCCTTCAGCGCGCCGATGTCGACGATCGCCGGTGCGATCGACCGCGGCGATTATGTGTTTCTGAAGAGTCTGCCGGGCATCGGACAACAAAAGGCCCGCGACATCGTCGCAAAACTGCAAGGAAAGGTTGCGAAGTTCTTGCTCATTCGCGACGCACCCACCCCGCCGCCGATGCCGATTCCGGATTTCGCCGACGAAGCGCTCGCGGTGCTGCTGCAGCTCGGTTACAAACGCGCCGACGGCGAGGCAATGATTCGGCGAACGCTCGACGCCGACTCCGCCATCGACGACCCCGAACGGCTGCTCGCGGAAATATACCGCAACAAAGCGAAAGAATCGGTATGAGGGGATCGGCGTGAGCGAGGTTCGCAGACGTTTGCTCGGACCGGCGGATGCGTCGGTCGAATCCTCCGCATCGCCCGAGTATGAACGAATCGTCGATCCGGCGGATACTCTCGAGGACGAAGTTTACGGCGCGAGCCTGCGGCCGCGCTCCTTCGACGAGTACGTCGGACAAGAGCGCGTGGTCGAAAACTTGCGCATCTCGATCGACGCCGCGAAGCGTCGCGGGGAAGCCCTCGAACACGTGCTCTTTTACGGACCTCCGGGACTCGGCAAGACGACGCTTGCAGGTCTTATCGCGCGCGAGCTCGGTGCAAATTTTCGGCCGACGAGCGGCCCGACGCTCGAGAAACCAAAAGACCTCGTGGGCGTGCTTACGTCGCTGGAGCAAGGCGATGTTTTCTTCGTCGACGAGATTCATCGGCTCAGCCGCGTTGTCGAAGAGTTTCTCTACCCGGCGATGGAGGATTTCCAGATCGACTTCGTCGTGGACCGCGGGGCATATGCGAAGACGTTGAAGCTTCCGCTCCAGCGCTTCACGTTGATCGGCGCGACGACCCGGGCAGGTATGCTGACCGCGCCGCTGCGCGAGCGCTTCGGGATCGTCCATCATCTCGATTATTACGGAGTCGCCGACTTGGAGCGCATCGTTCGGCGCTCCGCCGACGTTCTCGGCGTTCCGATCGTCGATGACGCGGCCCGCACGATCGCGTCGCGGAGCCGTGGGACGCCGCGCGTCGCGAATCGGCTCCTCCGCCGGGTTCGCGACTTTGCCGAAGTGCGCGCCGATGGGCGCATCACGCCGGCGATCGCTGCCGAGGCGCTCGAACGCGAGGGTGTCGACGAGCTCGGACTCGACCGCCTCGACCGGGCCTTCCTGCGAACGATCGTCGAGCAGTATCGAGGCGGTCCGGCCGGCATCGCGGCGATCGCCGCGACGCTGACCGAAGATGCTGAGACGTTAGAAGACGTCGTCGAGCCGTTTCTTCTCAAGGAGGGCTTCGTGACGCGAACCGCGAGCGGCCGCCGCGCGACCGCGCTGGCATATCGGCATCTCGGTCTAACGGGCGGCGTGCCGGCGCAAGGGCGCCTGCTGTAGGCGACGCCGGCCGTGCGTCGCGCTACGTTTCTCGCGCTCGGAGCTGCACCTGTGCTATTCGCGCGTGCGGCACGGGCGCAGAGCGACGCCGATCCCGCTCAATCCTCATCGCGGCAAGCATTGCGAGTGCTGCTCGGCCGTGGCGAGGCATCGGCGATATCCGTGCAGAGCTTCGAATTCGGTGGAAGATTCTATCGCGGAACGTTCGAGCGAACCGCCGATGGTCAGATCGTCAACGTCGTTGCGCTCGAGCAATATCTCTACAGCGTCGTCCCGCGCGAGATGCCTCCATCGTGGCCGGCCGCGGCGCTCACCGCCCAGGCTATCTGTGCGCGCACCTACGTGCTGCAGCGCAGCGATCCGCGCCGGTCATACGATCTCGTGCCCTCAGAGCTCGATCAGCGCTACGACGGAATGGCGGCCGAGACGCCATCCGGGATCGCAGCCGTCGATGCGAGTGCCGGTCTGGTGCTGGCCTTCGCCGGCGGGTTCGCGCAGGTTGCGTATTCGTCGTGCTGCGGCGGCCATACGGAGTCGTCGGCCGATGCGTGGGGCAACGTCGCAATACCCTATCTCGAAGGCGTCGTCTGCCCGTGGTGCTCCGACTCGCCGAACTATCGCTGGGAACGAAGTCTCGCCTTCGATGCGGTCGACACGGATTTCGGAGCGTCGCATCCGGTTCCGAGCCGCGTTAGCGACATTCGGATTACGGCACGCGACGCGAGCGGACGGGCGCGCGGCTTCGAGCTCGTGAGCGATCTCGGAACGACGACTATCCCGGGAAGCGCCTTCCGGCGCGGCGTCGGTACGCGCACCCTCCCGAGTCTCCTGATCACCGGCGTGGGCCGCACACCCGACGGGAGCGGAATTCTCCTTGATGGCGGCGGCCTCGGCCACGGCGTTGGACTCTGTCAATGGGGCGCGCGCGGCATGGCGCTGCGCGGTACGACTCCGGCGGCGATCCTCGCGCTCTACTTTTCCGGTACGGTGGTCGAACATCTCGGCTGAGGTCGCGCCGGAATCGGTCGCGCTCTTCGACTACGCGCTCCCCGAAGCGTTGATCGCGCAACATCCGGCGCCGCAGCGCGATGGCAGCCGCCTTTTCGTACTCGACGGCGAGAGGATGGCGCACCGCACATTCTCCGATCTGCCGAGTCTGCTCGCTCCGGACGATTTGCTCGTGCTCAACGAGACCCGCGTGATCCCGGCGAGACTTGCCGGAGAGCGCGTGCGCGGAGGCGGACGTGCCGAGTTGCTCCTGCTCCATCCCGCGGATTCGACGCGGTACGACCCCCAAGCGCTGCGCTGGATTGTTTTGGCGAAGCCCGCGCGCCGACTGCGCTGCGGCGATCGGATCGCGTTCGGCCGACTCGGTGAAGCGCGAGTCTGCGCCGAGCTTTCCGAGGGGCTGCGCGAACTCGAATTTGCGCTCAGCGTTCCGTTCGAGCGGTTTCTCGAGGAGGCGGGACGGATGCCGCTGCCGCCGTATATTCGCAACGATTCTCCGGAGGCCCAAGGTCGTTATCAGAGCGTCTTTGCGCGTCTGCCCGGAAGCGTTGCAGCCCCGACGGCATCGCTGCACTTTACGCCGCGGCTGCTGCGCGACATTGCCGATCGTGGGGTTGAGATCGTCCGGCTCGCGCTCGAGGTCGGCCTGGGAACGTTTCGCCCCGTTACCGCCGAATCGATCGGCGAACACGTCATGCATGCCGAATCGTATTCGATCGACCCCGAGACCGCGCGTGCAGTCGAATCCGCGCGCAGCTGCGGCCGCAGGATCGTTGCCGTCGGCACGACCGTCGTTCGCGCGCTCGAAGGCAGCATCAAAACCTACGGACGGATCGAACCCGGCGAGCACGTTACCGATCTTTTTATTACGCCGGGCTTTCGGTTCGGTGTGGTCGGAGCGATGATTACGAACTTTCACTTGCCGCGCTCGACGCTGCTGATGCTCGTCAGCGCATTTGCCGGACGCGAGCGAGTTCTCCGCGCGTATGCCGAAGCGATCGCCCAGCGCTATCGATTCTATTCCTTCGGCGACGCGATGTTCGTTACGAGGTTGACGGCATAGGGTGCGGTACGTAACCTTCGACTCGCCCGGGGACGCGACTCTCTTGCGGGTCGCCGACGGCGACATTCCGTCGATAGAATCAAACGAGGTGCTCGTCGCCGTCGAAGCGGCAGGCCTCTCGCGCGCGGATATCATGCAGCGCGGAGGCCACTATCCGCCGCCGCCGGGAGCTTCGCCGATTCTCGGTCTCGAGGTCGCCGGATCGGTCGCGCGGATCGGAAGCCGCGTCTCGCGTTGGCGTGTCGGCGACCGCGTCTGCGCGCTCACCAACGGCGGGGGATACGCCGAGTACGTCGCCGTTCCGTCGGGGCAGGTGTTGCCGATCCCCCTCGGTTGGAGCGCCATCGAGGCCGCAACGCTGCCGGAGAACGCCTTCACCGTCTACGACAACCTCGTTACGCGCGCGCGTCTGCGCGCCGGTGAGAGCGTTTTGGTGCACGGCGGCACGAGCGGTATCGGAACGACGGCGATCATGTTTGCGCGGGCGCGAGGCGCCACGGCAATCGCGACGGCGGGCACGCCCGAGAAGTGCGCCGCTTGCCTCGCGTTGGGAGCATCGCACGCGATCGACTACCGGACGTCGGATTTCGTCGAGGCCGTCGAACGAATCACGACGGGGCGAGGGGCCGACGTCATCGTCGACATCGTCGGCGGCGAGTACGTTACGAGAAATCTCGCCGCGCTCGCGCTCGACGGAAGACTCGTCTGCATCGCCGCGCCGCAAGGGCGTCGGGTCGAACTCGATTTGGGCCGCCTCTTCACGAAGCGAGGGACGATCCTTGCCTCGATGCTTCGCTCGCGGACCGGTCGTCAGAAGGCCGCGATCGCGCGCGAGCTGGAGCGGAGGATCTGGCCGCTCCTTCCCGCTCGTAATCCGATCGTGCCGATCGTCGACTCCGTCTATACGTTTGACCGGGCCGCCGACGCACACGCACGCATGGAATCGAGCGCGCACGTCGGCAAGATCGTGCTCGTTCCCTAGTGGTAGATTCCCTGGCTCTGCGACGTGAATCCCGTCGCCATGAAGAAGAGCATCGGGATCGAGAGCAGCGTGTTCGTGCGCGATGCGAGGAAGGCCCGCCGCCGCGCTTTGGCCTTCTCTTGGTCCGTGGCCGGAACGAAGCCGAGCAGCTTCTTTTGGTTCGGCCAGATCACTCCCCAGACGTTGAGCAACATGATCGTGCCGAGCCAAGCCCCGAAGCCGATCGGCGCCATTGCCCCTTGTAGCGTGAAGGCGGCGACGAATCCGTTGGTCCCGCCCGCGTTGAAATTGCCAAGGAGCGCCGCCCCGAATATCCACGTAACGACCGCTCCCCACCGGAACCAGAAGAGCGCGCGCGGGACGACGTACTTGGAGATCGGCCCCGCCTCGCCGGCGGCCGTCGCCTCCTTCACCGCGGCGACGTTCACGAAGTTGAAAAAGTAGAGCAGGCCGATCCACATGATGCCGGCCAGGATATGGAACCAGCGAAAGAACCAGTCCAGATTACCTTGCATGCTACGCACCTGCCCCTAGTGCGTGCGAGACGATCGCACGCGCGATCGCCCAGAGGACGGCGGTCAAGATGAAGCCGCTGATGACGGTGCCCCAGAGCGAGTCCAATGGATTCTTCACGTAGAGCCTCCTGACGTTGCTAAGCTAGCAAGGAAGTTGCGCGCTGCAGGGGAGTGTCCTTCTCGTTTTCCGGCGAACGAGCGGCGGGACGCGCCCGTTTCGACTGAGTATCCAAAGGGTATGGAGGGCAAATGAACGTTTCGACGCCGTTTAAAAATTACGCGCCCAAGAAGTGGGAACTCGCCGGATTACAAGGCATCTCGGACGCGACGCTGGAGATGCACTTTGGACTCTATGAAGGCTACGTGAAGAACGTCAACCTTCTCAACGAGCGGCTCTCCGAGATTCGCTCCGCCGGCAAGGCCGTAGGAAGCGATCCCGCTTACGCGGAGCTCGTCCGCAGGTTGGGTTTCGAGTACAACGGCATGCGCCTCCACGAGTATTATTTCGACAACTTGCGCCCGCAGCCGCAAGATATCCGCGGCGGTGGGCTCTACAATGCGCTCGGCGAGGCCTATGGCGGGTTCGACGAGTGGAAGAAGGACTTTATCGCGGTGGGCGGCATGCGCGGGGTCGGATGGGCGATTGCGTATTGCGACACGACGAACGGCCGCATCACCAACCATTGGATCGGCGATCATGAGAACGGCAATCTGGCCGGTTTCGTACCGATCGTCGTGATGGACGTCTGGGAGCACGCCTTTATCAAAGATTACCGGCCGGCCGACAAGGGCAAGTACATCGAGGCGTTCTTCGCAAACCTCGACTGGCAGGCGTGCGAGGGTCGACTCCCCGCTCGAACTTAGAGCGTCGCCTTCGGTTCCACGACAACGGTCCTCGCTTGGGTGTACCAGACGAGGCCGGGCGGGGCGGCGCGCTGCTTGCGAACGTGCTTGCGCGGCGTGTAGTCGACTGGGACCGACGTCGCCCCTTTCGCTCGGGAGTGGAAGGCCGCCAGCGAAGCCGCCCTTTCAATATCCTCATCGGGCGCGATCGTGCGGTCGTCGCGCGAGAGAATCACATGCGCGCCGGGAATGCGCTGCGCGTGAAACCAGAGATCGTTCGGCCGAGCGACGCGAAACGTTAACTCCGCGTTTTCGTTCGGAGAGCGCCCCACGAGGATTCGTGAGCCGAGCGCGGTGCGAAATTCGAGCGGCGGGCGCTTACGATTCGGCACGCGTGCGGGAACCTCGCTGCGCCGCTTCGGAGCTAACTCGGCGACGGCAGCTTCGACACCCTCGATATCTTCGGGCGCGGCACGCTCCGCCTCCCAGCGCAGGGTTTCGACGGCCTCCAGCGAGCGCAGCACCGCGGTTTCGCGCGCATCCACGTGCGGCAGGCTCTTTGCGAGGCGTTTGTATTCGGCGAAGAGCTTCGCCGCACGCTCTTTCGCGACGTCGCGTTCCTGCGGCTCCATCCGATGCAGCGTCGCAAAAATCTCCTCACCCTCTGCGCGCAACCCATCGCGCTGTGCGATCGCGCGCCGCTTAGCCGCGAGCCCTTCGACTTCGGCCCGCAACTTTTGCTCTCGCTCGTCGAGCCGTTTGAGAATCGCTCGCCGGCGTGCGGCCGAGCGCAGGCCCCCGGCATGCTGCGCGTCCTGCACGCGCAGCTCGGCGAAGAGCGACAGGAGCGATGCTTCGCGGGTGAGCTGCGAGTCGCCGACGCCTTCCAGCGGCCCGACGTATGCCTGCACGAGCGTTCCGTTGCGGCGATAGACGAAGAGCGCCTCGAGCTCGGGCTCGAACGATTGCATGTCGGGCACGAGGGTGCGGACCTGCTTCGGAAGCGGCGGGAGCGCGTACGACATACCCGCTTCAACCGCGCGTTGCGGGTTCTCCGCGATCGAGAACTCTTTGAAGGCGGCAACGATCGTACCGTCTTTGACGAGGACCGCATTGCCGAACCGAGGCACGAGCTCGAGGTAGAGCTCGAGACGTTCGCCGACGCCGAAGCGCGAACGCGCGGTGAAGGTCAAACGAAGGAGCCGGTCATGCTTTCGCGCGGAGGCGCCGGCGAGAATTGTGCCGTGGAGCGAGCGTGCGAGCACTCGAACGAAGCCCGGCTCGATGGCGATCGCGAGCTCGACATCTTCGAGTGTAACCAGCGGCGGCGAGCCGAAGAGATCGACGGCGAGGATCACGCGCGCGCCGCGCGATCGAAAGAGGATCCCGATGCGGCCGTCGGTGAGCAGGCCGGCATCGTCGACGCGGGCGCCGCGCAGCCGCTCCTCGAGCTCGCGCGCGGCCCGCGCGATGAGGACCCAGTCGGTCAGCATCAAAACCCTCTTATCGTGAGAAAGCGAATAGCCTTGGCAATCGCGCTGGGCGCAATCCTCGTCGCATGCAGTCGCGGCGCGGCGACGGCACCGAAGGGATGGCAGCCGATAGCGGGCCCGGCTAGCGAATGGTCGTCCGGAAGCGGGACGGAGACGCAAACCTATAGCTACGCGCGCCGCCCATTCGGGGGAACGCTCCAGGACTTGGCCTCGGCGGTCACCATCGACGTCCTGCTGCACCATCGCGGCGCACGGATGGCGGGGAGCAATCCCTTTCGCCTCTGCCCCGGCGCGGCCGGCGTTGCGACGTTTACGCTCCCCATCGGACGGAGAGTCGACGAGGGATTCGCCGTCCGTGACGGTTTCTCGCTTCGGACGAGCTACGAACGTCCGGGGCAGGCGCCGGAGGACCCGAACGTGATCGAAGCGATGCGCGCCGCCCTCTGCGTCCCACCGGCGTAATAGGCGTGGCCTCGCCTGCTCCGAGGTTCCGCACCGCGAGAGCGTGAAAGAAGGAGGGAGTTGATCACGGGGCCGGGTTTACTCTTCGTCGTATCGGGGCCATCGGGCGCCGGTAAAGATACCCTGGTCGAGGCGCTGCGGGAGCGCCGGCCCAGCCTTCGGTACTCCGTTTCGGCCACGACGCGGCCGGCTCGCCCCGAGGAGCGAAATGAAGAACACTACTTCTTCCTTTCGAGTCTCGAGTTCGAGCGGCTCCTGCGCGGTGACGGTCTCTTGGAGTGGCGAGAGTACGACGGCAACCTTTACGGGACGCCGCGCGATTACATCGAGCGGACGCTCGCCGAAGGGTACGACGTGATCTTAAAGCCGGAGGTCAACGGCGCGCTTGCGATCAAGGCGGCGTATCCGGACGCGATCCTGATCTTTCTCGTTCCCGACCGGTTCTCGAATCTGCGCGAGCGCCTTTTGGCTCGCCGCAGCGAAACGAACGAGGAGATCGCGCGGCGCCTCGAGATCGCGCAGCGAGAGATGAAGTTTATCCGGCGTTTCGACTATATCGTCGTGAACGCGCAGGACCGCCCGGAGGAGGCCGTGCGGGACCTTGAAGCAATCTTGCAGGCCGAACGCTTTCGCATTCACCGGTATCCGGACGATTCGATTCAAAGGGTCGAATCGTCATAAGAAAACTACTCGAATCAAAAAGGAATCATTCAAAACTTCATGAGCAAATCAGTATTCGGCGATCTGGACGTGCTACTCACGCACGCCGATTCGAAGTTTAGCCTCGTCAACATCGTCACCAAGCGTGCTCGCCAGCTCAACAACTGGATCCGCGTTCAACAGCTTCCCGCATCCGATCGGCGGGAGTATTTCGCGAGCGAGCCGCTCGTCGACAAAGAGACGATCAATCCCAATAAACCCGTTTCGATCGCGCTCGACGAGATCGCCGAAGGAAAGATCGATTACCGGCGGACTCGGGAAGGCATCAAGTAGCGCGGCATGTGCGGCATCGTCGGATATATCGGGCCACGCGACAGCGTTCCGATCATCCTCGACGCGCTGGGGCGCCTCGAGTATCGGGGCTACGACAGCGCGGGCATCGCCGTGATCGACTCGGACGGGAAGCTCGCCGGGTCGAAGGCGGAGGGGAAACTTTCGCGCCTCGCGGAGCGGCTCAATAATGGAGCCGCACTCTCCGGCGCGGTCGGTGTCGGGCATACCCGCTGGGCGACGCACGGTGCCCCCTCCGACGCCAATGCCCATCCGCATCTGGATTGCAAAGAACGAATTGCGGTGGTTCATAATGGCATCATCGAGAACTATACGGCGCTCCGCGCCCGTCTGCTCGAGCTCGGTCACGTCTTCAGCAGCGAGACGGATACCGAAGTACTCGCACATTTGATCGAGGTCCATTACGATGGCGATCTCGAAGAGGCGGTGCGCCGCACGGTGCACGAAGTCCGCGGCGCGTACGCGTTGGGAGTGATCTCGAGCGACGATCCCGAGCACCTCGTCTTTGCGCGCAACGGCGCCAGCCCGCTCGTGATCGGTATCGGCGAGGGCGAGATGTACGTGGCCTCCGATACGCCGGCGATTCTTCCGTACACGCGACGCGAGATTATTCTGCAAGAGGGCGAGATTGCGGTGGTCGCGCGCGACGGTTTCCGATTGACCGATTATTCGGGCGCGCGCATCGAACGCGACCCGATCTCGATCACCTGGGACGCCGGCTCCGCCGAGAAGACCGGTTTCAAACATTTCATGCTGAAGGAGATCTTCGAACAGCCCCTCGTGATCAAGGAGACCTTGAGCGGGCGAATCGACGATAGCGGTCACGTCCATCTCGGCAGCGACCTCGATGCGATTAGCGCGGAGCGCCTGAAGGCAATCAGCAAAATCGCCATCACCGGCTGCGGGACCGCCTATCACGCCGGCATGGTTGGAATGTATCTGCTTCGCTCGCTCGTCCGGCTTCCGGTCGAAATGGAGCTCGCCAGCGAGTTCCGCTACGGCGATCCGGTCATCGACCCGACGACGCTGGTCATTGCGATGTCGCAATCCGGCGAGACCGCGGATACGATCGAAGCGGTACGCATCGCCAAAGCCGAAGGCACCGACGTCCTTGGAATCTGTAACGTCCTCGGTTCGCATCTCTCGCGACTCGCCGACGGGATGCTCTACACGCGCGGCGGGCCCGAGATCGGCGTCGCCGCGACGAAGACCTACGTTTCGCAGGTGATTGCGATGACGCTCGTCGCGCTCTACCTTGCGCGGCTACGCGGCACGACCGACGAGCGGCGGCTCAAAGAGATCGCCGAGGGGACGAAGCTCTTGCCGGCGGCCGTCGACGTCGTGCTGAATACCTCCGACGAGATCCGCAAGGTCGCGCGCGCGCTGCGAAAGGCGCAGAGCGTGCTCTTCATCGGACGGTACGTCAACTTCCCCACGGCGCTGGAGGGCGCGCTGAAGCTCAAGGAGATCTCGTACATTCACGCCGAGGGTTACCCCGCGGGCGAGATGAAGCACGGCCCGATTGCGCTGCTCGATTCGAGCGTGCCGGTCGTCGGCATCGCGACCGACGACCGAGTACGCGAGAAGATGCTCTCGAACCTGATGGAATCGAAGGCGCGCGAAGCGCCGGTCATCGTGGTCGCCAATCGTGGTGACGACGAGGTGGCGAGCATCGCCGACCACGTCTTTTGGGTGCCGAAGGTCGACGAGCTGCTCTCGCCGATCGTCAACGTCATCCCACTCCAGCTGCTCGCGTACCACATTGCGGATATCGAGGGCAAGGATGTCGATCAACCGCGGAATCTCGCCAAAACCGTCACCGTTGAGTAAGGAAGGCCGGCATGATCCGTAGCGACCGCCGCGCGCACGACGAGCTGCGGCCCGTGACGATCGAGCCCAACTTTCTCAAATATGCGGAGGGAAGCGCCCTCATCAGCGTCGGCAGCACGCGGCTCATCTGCGCCGCTTCGCTCGAAGAACGCGTGCCGGCATGGATGAAGGGGCGAGGTTTGGGATGGGTGACTGCCGAGTACGCGATGTTACCGCGAGCGACGCAGGAACGAACCCAGCGCGAAGCCGCCAAGGGACGCGTCGGCGGACGAACCCAGGAAATTCAGCGGATCATCGGGCGCGCGCTGCGCGCGGTGACCGACATGGCCAAGCTCGGCGAACGAACGGTCTGGCTCGACTGCGACGTCATTCAGGCCGACGGCGGGACGCGCACGGCGGCCGTCACCGGCGCCTGCGTCGCCCTCGCACTGGCGTTACGAACGCGGTTCGATCCGGCCGATCGAACGCGTTGGCCCCTCACGGCAATGGTTGCCGCGACGAGCGTTGGGATCGTCGGCGGAACGCCACTGCTCGATCTAGCGTACGACGAGGATAGTCAGGCGCTCGTCGATATGAACGTCTTTATGACCGAAGCTGGACGCTTCGTCGAGCTCCAAGGAACCGCAGAAGCGGCGCCGTTCGATCGTCGCGATCTCGAAACTTTGCTCGCGCTGGCAGAAGGCGGAATCCGCCGGCTCTTCGCGTTGCAGCAAGCGGTGCTCGAGACGCCGCCGCCGGCCGATGGCCGCTGACGCGGCATTGACCGAGCTCGTGGCGCGCGTCGGCGCCTTTCACATCACGCAGCGCGCGATGGTGCGGGCACAGCGCGCGATCGAGGCCGCGATTCGCGCGGGTTCCGTCGACGAAGCTGCGCGCGCCGCCTACGTCGCCGAGGTGCAGCGCTACTTCGACGGCTTCGATGCCGAAGCGCGCACGCATCTGCGCGACGTCGATCGACGGCTGGAACGTGC
This sequence comes from Candidatus Cybelea sp., assembly GCA_035695445.1. GTDB lineage: Bacteria > Vulcanimicrobiota > Vulcanimicrobiia > Vulcanimicrobiales > Vulcanimicrobiaceae > Cybelea. Next base: position 34,622 of record DASRSI010000005.1, read on the forward strand.
GAATCAAGTTCATTTCAATTTGGCGGCCGAGCGCGGCGTTGCGGTCAAGCGCATCGAGGCGACGCAGGCCGTGCGCGCGGCGGTCGCCGCGCTCGAGCGTAACCCGTGAGACTGCTCGACCGCTTCGGCCGCGCGACGGCAAACTTTTTCGAATATGCCGGCGGGATCACGCTCCTCTCCGCCGAGTCGCTCGGTTTTATCGCGCGCCTTCGCATTCGCGTTGGGGAGACGATTTCGCAATGCGCCCTCCTCGGCGTGCAATCGGTCGTAATCGTGCTGCTGACCGCGCTCTTTACGGGAATGGTCATCTCACTCGAGTCGGCGCAGCAAGCCGTGGCGTACGGTTTCGGCGGATTCGTCGGTGGCGCAGTCGCGTACGCCTCGGTGCGCGAGCTCGGACCGATGCTCACCGCGGTCGTCGTTGCGGGACGCGTCGGCGCGGCGATCGCCGCGGAGCTCGGATCGATGGTCGTCACCGAACAGATCGAGGCGCTGCGCTCGATGGGCTTGGAGCCCTCGCGCTTTCTCGTGGTCCCTCGGCTGATGGCGATGCTTCTGATGCTGCCGCTGCTCACCATCTTTGCCGACGTCATTTCGATCGTCGGCGGCATGTGGGTCGCACAGACCTACGCGCACATATCGTACGATTCGTTTCTCGCCTCGGTTCGGCAGTCGATCGACTTTACCGACGTGCTCAAAGGCTTGCTCAAAGCCTTCGTTTTCGCGACGATCATCGCGATGGTCGGAGCGTATCAAGGCCTCTCGACACGCGGCGGCGCGGCCGGCGTCGGCCGTTCGACCACCGGCGCAGTCGTGCTGGCAATTATTCTAATCTTCGGATCGAACTTCGTGCTCTCGTTCCTGCTCTTCCGGTGACGATGGATCGCTCGGCCTCCAACTTGATCGCTCGCCTCGATAACGTGAGCCTCGCTTTCGGGGACCGCGTCGTGCTGAAGAACTGCACCCTGAATATCGTCGAGGGTTCGATCACCTGCATCATCGGTCTCACCGGCGCGGGGAAGTCGACGATTCTGCGGCTGCTCGACGGGCTATTGCTCCCCGACGTGGGGCATGCGTACGTTCGCGATCACGACATCTGCCATATGCCCGAGGAACAACTCAACGTCGTCCGGCGTAAAATTAGCCTCTCGTTTCAGTTCTCGGCATTGCTCGACAGCCTGACGGTGGGCGAGAACGTCGCGTTGCCGTTGCGGGAACGAACGAGGCTCTCCGAGGCGGAGATCCGCCGGCTGGTCATGGATTCGCTCGAGAGCGTGGGGCTGACGAATGCCTATGACAATCTTCCCGCCGAACTCTCGGGCGGCATGCTCAAGCGGGCCGGCTTTGCCCGCGCGATCGTGACGAGCCCGGAGCTGGTTCTCTACGACGAGCCGACGACCGGGCTCGATCCGATCGTCACCAATTTGATTACCGATACGATCCTGCGGCTGCGCAAAAAACTCGGCGGGACGGCGGTGGTGATCTCGCACGATCTGCCTTCGATCTTCTCGATGGCGGATTACGTCGCGATGCTCTTCGAAGGCGCGATCATCGCGTACGACACGGCCGAACGGATCCGCAACTCGACCAATCCGATCGTCGCCCAGTTCTTGCAGGGCTCCGAAGTCGGACCGATTCCGATTTGACAGGCACCACGAAGCGCGCTCGCCACGGTGGCCTCCCGCGAGGCCATTTATCGCCAGGCGAGTAATAAAGCGGCCATGACCAGGCAGGCTCAGGTCGGCGCGTTCGCAATCATCGCATTGCTGCTGCTCTTCGGAATTTTCTACGTGATCACGGATTTCGGCACGCGTCATACCGGCTATCGCATCGGCGTACACTTCCAATCCGCGGCGGGTGCGACGCCGGGTGCGCTGGTCTACTTCAGCGGCGTCGACGTCGGATCGATCGATTCGATCGAGTTGCTCGCCGACAACACCGTCGACGTTATTCTCGCGATCAACCGCGACATCGACATTCCCTCGGCGTCGCGCTTTCTGATACAGGCGCCGCTCACCGGCTCGCCCGTGGTCGTCATTCTCCCACCGCGCCAGAAGCCGCCGGTGCCACTGCTTCCGCGGCAGGTCTTGCCGATTGCCGATCAGCCGCGCGGCCTCAATGGGGCTTCGATCGCCGACTTGCTCGAACAGGGACAAGGCGAGCTCAAGCGTTTCGACACCGTTATGTCGCTGATCGAGGCGCGGACGCCGAAACTTCTCGATACGCTGCAGGCAACGCTGAACAACGCGAACGATCTCACGGTCAGCACGAAGTCGTCGCTGGATCGCCTATCGGGCGAGCTGCTCGGGCTCGGTTCCAGCCTCCAGGGAAGTCTGACCGCGGCAAGTGCAAACGTCGAGCAGCTCTCCGCGACGCTGAACGGCGCGGCGACGACCGACTCGAAAAAAGTCGGCGCGCTCCTGGACCAGTTCCAATCGACCGCGGTCGCACTGAATCGCTCGATGACCGCGCTGCAAGATCTTGCGACCGATCCGCGCCTCAAGGCAAACATCTTGTCGACGACGCAGAGCATCGCCGAGACCACACAAACGCTAGCAGCGATGACCAAGGACCTGCGGACCGTCACCGGCGACCCGCAGACGCAGGCGCAGGTGCGCAATACCGTCGCGAATCTCGATGCGGTCATGCAAAAGGCGAACTCGCTTCTTGGCCAACTCGGAGGCACCAGCAGCGTCTACGGAGTCGATACGGAAGCGACGCCGGCACCGCTGACGGTGCCCAGCACGTCGCCGTATCCTGCCGCATTCCCCGGCGCAACCCCAACCCCGGGGCCCGGCGTCAGCCCGGAGTTGCGCTCGCGGCTTCAGGGCAAGCTTGCCAATCTTGCGCGGAACCTCATTGCGATTCAAGTCCGCCTGAGCGGACTCTCACCGCAACACAATCCGGGCCTCAATCCGGTGCTGACGAGCAGCCAAGGTCCGCTGGGCGACATCAATCTCGTCGTTTTGCCGCACAACAGTACGAGCTTGATGGTCGGCGCGAACGCAATCGGCAACAATACGACTTGGAACGCGGTGCTGGAGAAGAACGCAAACGACTTCCATCTCGGCGCGGGAGTTCTCTACTCCCAGGTCGGGGTGCTCGGACAATACGCGCCGATGCACGGCCTCGGATTCGAGACGCGGATTTACGATCTGACCTATCCAATGGTCGATCTGTACGGCAACATCCACTTTGCTCCAGGCGCGGAGCTCTTCTTTGGGCAACGCGACGTGACGCACGCATCGCGCCGCAATACCATCGGCCTTCAGTTCGAGTTTTAACCGGCGTGGCTGAGGTGTCGCAGCGTCCTCGGATCGGAGTCATCGGCGCCGGCGCAATGGGTACGCTCTTCGGGTTTCACTTGGCGGCAGGCTGCGACGTTACCATACTTGACGATAATCGTGAGCTGGCCGCCGCCGTTGCGCGCGAAGGCCTGCGCGTGAACGACGAACGCGCGCGAGCGGTCGCGGTGGCATCGCGCGCCCGCGATCTTTACGGTTCGCAAATGCTCTTTCTCTTCGTCAAAGCGGTCGACACGCTGCGCGCCTTGCGCGCTTTCGCCGGCGAGCTCGATCCGGCATCGCCGGTTATCTCATTGCAGAACGGCGTCGGCAACGAGGACGCGATCAAAACGGCGCTCGGCGGCGCGGTCCCGGTCATGATCGGAATTACGACCGAGTCGTCGCTGACGGTCGGCCCGGGGCACGTTCGCAGCTCGCAGGAAGGCAACACCATCATCGGCGCGACGACGGCGTCGCCGACGACGGCGCGAACGGTGACCGAACTCTTGACGCAGAGCGGCCTGCGGGCGTCGGCGGTTCACGATATTCGTCCGCATCTCTGGGGGAAGCTCGTTGCCAATGCCTCGGTGAACGCGCTCTCCGCAATCCTGGACTGTAATGCGGGCGAGATTCCGCGCGATCCCAATGCGGCGCGACTCGCCGAGGCGCTGGCGGAGGAGACGGCCGGCGTCGCCGCCGCACTGAAGATCAACCTTCCGTTCGTCAATCCGTGGCAGTACGTTACGGAGGTCATCGCGCTCGGCGCCGACGCGAAGAGCTCGATGGCCTACGATCTTGAGTCGGGCCATCAAAGCGAGGTTGACCACCTCAACGGCGCGGTCGTTGCCTTTGGACGGCGTACCGGAACGCCGACGCCCTACAACGAGGCGATGGTCCGCCTGGTCAAAGCGCGCGAAGCCCTGCTCGCGCGTTCACGGCTGCGGCTGGAGTCGTAAGAGCCGGATCGCACCCCCCGCGGTTTCGACGTCGATGCGTTGCTGCGAGCCGCCATTCACGACGCCGTCGATCGTCTCCGCCGAGCCGTTCGCAACGCCGCGTAATCCAAAATCGGTAAAGAGCACGCCATCGGCGGTATGCAGATGGACGGTACATGCGGCCTTCGCGACGAGCCAGACCTCGACGTCGCCGCGTTGGGTCGAAAAATGCAGCGTTCCGGGCCACTGCGCCGCGCCCATCATCACCGAAACGTTGCCGTCACCCGCGGCAACCTGCGCGTATCCGGGTATCTTGACGTCGACGTCGCCGTGCCGGGCCGTAACGCGAACGTTTCCCGTGATGTCGGTGACGTTGACGTTACCGCGCTGCGAATCGACGATCAAGTTGACGCCGTCGGGAACGCGGACGAGAAGCGACTGCATGCTTCCCGGCGCGAGAATTTCGAGTCCGGATCCGGCGACTCGCCCGATCGGCGCCGGCGGCATGGCCTGCTTCGGCGAGACCATCGCCGAAATCGTATAGCGATCTTGTGGACCCCCGGCGATCGGTTTATAGGCGTTGACGACGGCCGTTCCCGCACGAATCGTGAGGGTCGAACCCGGTTTTAAAAGACCGACCCTGGTCGCGTACGGCTTGGGCGAACTGCAAGCGACCACGAGAAAGAGAAGAAGGAGCACGCGTTTCACGAACGCGTTCTTCTATGACTTCGCAGTGCCTCATCCAACGCACGCTCGCGCGACGTTTCCTCACCGGCGCGCTGGCGCTGCTGCTGTTCGCCGGTTGCGGCGCAGCAGTCATGCCGCTTCGCAGCTCGCCCGGCGCACTCCCGACCGCAGGCTCAGGCGGCCCGGCCCGCTGGATTCCGCCGACGGGCGGATCGTATCAAATTCAATATGATGGAAAGCTCGATCTGAGCGTCCCTGCGAAGATCTACGATCTCGATATGTTCGACACCAAGCCCGCGGTCGTCGCCGAGCTTCACAAGATGAGCCGCCACGTCATGTGTTACATTTCGGCCGGCACCTGGGAGCGCTGGCGGCGCGACGCCGACAAGTTTCCAAAGAGCGTCTTAGGAAATCCTGACGGACACTGGAAGGGTGAGCGCTGGCTCGATATTCGCCAGACCGCGATCCTCGAGCCGATTATGGCGCAGCGGCTCGACCTCTGCAAGAAGAAGGGCTTCGACGGCGTCGATCCCGACAATCTCGACGGCTACCAGAACAAGACCGGCTTTCCGCTGACGTATCAGGAACAGCTGACCTACGATTCGTGGATCGCCAAGGCGGCGCACGACCGCGGCCTGACTGCCGACCAGAAGGGCGACAACGGCCAGGTCAAAGACCTGGTCAAGGTCTACGACTTCGCCGTCGTCGAGCAGTGTTACGCCCAGCACTGGTGCGGCTCGTTCGACCTCTATACCCGGCAGAATCGCCTCGTGGTCGACGTCGAGTACTACCACGACCAGAAGCGCTTCTTGAACGCCAACTGCCCCGAGGCGGCCAAGAACCACGACACGGCGATCCTCAAAAAGCTCGAGCTCACGGCCTGGCTCCTGACCTGCAAAAGGCCTTGAGCTTCCGCCCTCACCCGGACCCAGAGAAGACCGCCACCCGGCTCGGGAGCTTTTATCGAACTCGTGCCCATCGCCCGCATAGGACTCTTGTTCTCCTCGCACGAATGCGATGAAAGATTTATTATGTCGCATTCAGCGAGCGTGAAGAAGCCGGTGGCGAAGCCCGACCCGCTGGTCCGTGACCTGCGGGGATACCTGCTGACCGAGCGCAAGCGCAGCCCGTTGACCGTGGCCGCCTACGAGCGTGACCTCATGGAGTTTACCGCCTTTCTGCGGAGCGAAGGGGGCTGCGCGTCGCTGCGGTCGGTTCGAACGACGCAGATCCGGCAGTACATCGCGCACATGTTCGACTCGCGCGGGTACGACAGCCGGACGGTCTGCCGGAAGCTTTCGTCGATCAGGGCACTCTATCGGTTCTTAAAGATCACGGGCGTTCTCGAGAACGATCCGGCGGCCGCAGTGCCGGGCCCGTCGGTTTCGAAACGGCGTCCGGCGCCTCTCAAGGTCGACGAGGTGCTGAAGCTCTTGCGCACCTCCTTGGCGGGGCGGACCGACGAGGCGCGCCGGCGCGATATGGCGATCATGGAGCTTTTCTACGCGAGCGGAATGCGGCGTGCCGAGGTCGCCGGAGTTCGCCTAGCCGACGTCGACCTTGCCGAGCGAACGATACGGGTGATGGGAAAAGGCAATAAGGAGCGTACGGTGGTGATCAACCGCACGGCAGCAGCTGCAATCGAGGCCTATTTGCGGCTCCGACCGCGCAGCGCCGATCCGGCGCTCTTCCTCGGGCGCGGCGGGAAAGGGCTCACCCCCCAACACGTCTGGCGGATCTTTCGGGCGATTTACCGGATCAGCGGCATTTCGAAGCACGCCACCCCGCATACGCTGCGCCATTCGTTCGCGACGCATCTGGTCGAGAATGGCGTCGACCTCGAAACGGTTCGCGAGCTCCTCGGGCACGAGAGTCTCGCGACGACCGGCGTCTACCTCCAGCTCGCGATGGGCCATAAGCGCCGCGCCTACGACGAGGCCCATCCGCGCGATCGCGCTTCGGAGCCTTAGTCGCGCCGTTCGTCTACGTTGTCGCGGCGGCGGCCGTTGCGCTGCTCGGCCTGCGGCCGTGGCGTCTCCCTGGTTGGACGTGGCCTGCCGCCGGTGCGCTCCTCCTCGTTTTGCTCGGCGACGAGCCGATCCGCCCCGCCCTCGACGCCGTTGCGAGCCAATGGAACGTGCTGCTCTTTATCTTTGGGCTCATGGCGCTCTCGGCGGCAGCCGAGGAGAGCGGCGCATTTCACTGGATCACGCAGCGGCTGCTCGCACAGGCCGCGGGCTCGCAGCGGCGGCTCTTCGTCTACCTCTTTTTGACCGGCGCGGTCGTCACGCTGCTGCTCTCCAACGATGCGACCGCGATCGCGTTTACGCCGATCGTCTACCGTGCCGCGGTGAAAGAGTCACACGTCGCGCCGGAGCCCTTTCTCTTTGCGTGCGTCTTCGTCGCCAACGCCGCCTCGTTCGGCCTCCCGTTCTCAAATCCGGCCAACGTCCTGATCCTGCCGCACGCGAGGCTTCTGCCGTATCTGCAGCATCTCGGACCACCGCAGGTCGCCGCGTTGCTCATTGCACTGGGCGTCTTTCTCTTCTTCTACCGCCGCGAACTGAGCGGCACGTACCCGGTCCCCGCCGCTCCGCCGGTAGGGGCGCGAACCATCCGTACGATGGCCGCAATGCTCGGCCTCGCACTCGCGTACGTTGTTGCCTTGCTGCAAGGATGGCCGCTCGGTCTCGTCGCGTCGATCGGCGGTTTCGTCGTCTGCGTGATTGCGGGTGCAGCGCCGGATCGGACGCTGCGGCGCATCTCGTGGGGAACATTTGCATTGCTTGCGGGGCTCTTTGTTCTGCTCGACGCAGTGACGCGCGCCGGGTTAACGCAGTGGGCGCTGGGAGAGCTCGACGCCTCCGCCCGGTACGGCAGCTTTGCGCTCAACGCCATCGGCGCGAGCGGCGCAGCGCTGATTGCCAACGCGCTGAACAACTTACCCGTCGCAGTCGCGGCATCGTATGTCGTCGCGCATCCGCCGACGACACATCTCGCGTACGCGCTGATCCTCGGCGTCGACGTCGGACCGAACCTGCTCACCACGGGTTCGCTCGCGACGATTCTCTGGCTCTCGGTGCTGCGAGGCTACGGTCTGCATATGAGCCGCCGGCAGTATCTACGGATCGGTCTGGTCATCGTACCGTCAACGCTCGCCGCCGGCGTTCTCTGGCTCGGAGCGCTCGCTCGCTAAAGCTTCACCGGCACTTCGTTCCTCGTCGTCGAGCCAGTCGCGCGTGAGATAGAGCCAGAAGGCGAGTCCCGCGTACCCGCCATATCGCGCAAATGCACGGCGAATCGTCGAATCGGCGGCTTGCTTTTTCCCGGCCAGCCGGCGATACTTCGGTCGCGTCCACGAATCGAGCACCAGCGAACCGTGTCGCCCCAAGAGTTGCATCACGTGCGCCGCGCCGTAGGGACCGATGCCGGGCAATGCGAGGAGCGTGCCTTCGATCGCCGCATCCGCGTCGGGGGGTGCATCGATCAGCGATTCGAGATCGAGTTCGCCGGAGACGACCCCGCGCGCGATCGCGCGAACGTACGGCCCGCGATATCCCATTCGCGCGACCTCTCGGAACCACGATTCGGGTGTTGCGGCGAGCGTCGCTGCCTCCGGAAACGCGCCGCCGTCGAGCTCGGAGAGCGCGCGCGTCATGCGGATCGTCGCCGACCACGCGCAGTTGGTCGTACAGATCGTCTTGATGACGTCTTCAAAGACGGTTGGACTTGCGAGAATCCGTCCCGCACCGCGCGTCGCCCAACCAAGGAGGGCGTCGCCGGCAATGCGTTCGTAGAACGGCGAGAGATCGTCGTGCAGCCGGAACATCCGCGCAATCGCTGCCTTCAGGAGATGCGCTTCCGGGCGACGGAGCGCCGGCGCTTCGACCACGAGATTTTCGTCGCGTTCGCGCAGCCTCACATCGATTACGCGCGCTCCGACGCGAAAGCGCCGCCGGTAGGCCAGCGGGGAAGCCTCAATGGCGGCCGGCGCAAGCCGGGCGCATCCGTGCGAGTGAATCGTGCGCGCAAACGAGATCGGCTCGCCGCCGGCGCCACGCAGCGGCAGCTCGCAGACGACCTTCACGTGGAACTTAGGCTACGTAGGAAATGTTCACCGCGACGCCCGCCGCGGCGGCGCGCATGAGCACGCCATAGACTTCATCGAGCTCGCTTTCGATCGAGGCAATCTCACGCGCGCTCACGTGGAAGCGCGCCGCGTTCAGCCAAAGAATGCTTCGAGCCCGTTCGAGTACGCTGTGCAGCCGCTCCGGGGTCGCTTCCAAAACCGGCCAATCCAAGTCGCCTTGCGCCGGTACGACGCGCCAGCCCGGACCGGAGACGAACGAGACCTCTTCTTCGGCACCGAGCGCGTGCGGCACGGCTGCGAGCACGTCGACGGCCTCCTGGTCGGCCAGCGAGAGCGGCAGCCCGAGCTCACCGAGGCGAAGAATGTAGCGGAAGAACGAGGAGTTGCCCACGGTGTAGGCGCCCGCCGTCGAGGCGACGTTGACGTGGATGAGGTCGAGATCGGGGCGCTCGCCCGCGGGGCCGGTCATGCCGGTTAGTTCGCGGGGATCAGCCCGAGTTCTTTGACGGCATCGCGCTCTTTGCGCAGTTCCTCGAGCGTCGCCGCCAATTTACCGCGACCGAACTCGTCGTGCTCGAGCCCCTCGACGATCCGTGAAACCCCTTGCTCGGTGCGTGACGGAAACGAAAAGATGAGTCCCGGGTCGACGCCGTACTCGCCGTGCGAGCAACGTCCGACCGAATAATACTCGCCGGGCGGAGTATCGTGGGTGAGGTTGTGGACGCCGACGACCGCCGCGTTTGCCGCCGATGCGGCGGAGGATGCCCCGCGCGTCTTGATAACTTCGGCGCCGCGATTCTGCACGGTCGTAAGAAACTCGTTTTCAAGCCACTCGCGGTCCGCGACGACCTCATGCGCGGCGCGCCCACCGATTCGCGCGTGCGCGAAGTCGGGAAACTGCGTGGTCGAATGATTTCCCCAGATCGCTACCTGCGCGATCTCGGTCACCCCGGTACCGCTCTTGCGCGCGAGTTGCGCCCGCGCGCGCAGTTCGTCGAGCGTCGTCATTGCAAAGAACCGGTCCTTCGAGACGCGCGGAGCATTGTTCATCGCGATGAGCGCGTTCGTGTTTGCGGGATTACCGACGACAAAGACGCTCACGTCATCGGCAGCTCGATCGTCGATCGCACGCCCCTGCTCGGTAAAAATCTGGCCGTTGATGCGCAGGAGATCCGAGCGTTCCATGCCGGCTTTGCGCGGTACGGCTCCCACCAGAACCGCCCAGTTGACTCCGCGCATCGCCTCCCGCACGTCGGCACCATGCCAGACGTCTTTCAGGAGTGGAAACGCACAATCTTCAAGCTCCATCGCGACGCCGGCGAGCGCTCCGAGCGCCGGCTCGAGCTCCAGAAGCCGGAACTCCAACTCCGTCTCGGGTCCAAACATTTGACCCGACGCAATACGAAAGATGAGTGCATATCCGATCTGACCGGCCGCGCCGGTTACCGCGACTCTGATTCGTTTCTTCACGCTGCCCGTTTCGTTTAGGAGAAATGGCGCTTATTTAAGGCGAAGGCACCTACGCCGATGAGGGGCTTTAGCGGAACCGACCTGCCGCACGCGTCGATATACGACACCTGCATTCGGTGCGGTCTCTGCTTGCCTTCCTGCCCCACCTATCTCGAGACTATGACAGAAACCTCGGGACCTCGCGGCCGGATTAGTCTCATCAAAGCCGTCGGCGAGTCCCATCTCGACCTCTTGAGCCCGGGGTTCGTTGAGCAGATGTGGGAATGCCTCGATTGCCGCGCCTGCGAGGCGGTCTGCCCGTCGGGCGTCCGTTACGGTCAGCTCGTCGAACCCGCTCGGGCGCAGATCCGCCGTGCCCAAGCGACCGAAGACCCAGCGTCGCAAGGAACGGCTCGCCGCTTCCTGACGCGCACGCTCTTCGAGCGTCCGGAACTCATGCGTACCGCCGCCGCAATCCTTCGCTTCCTGCAGCAGACGCGGCTGATCTCGCTCGCCGGCATACTCGGCTTCGGCCGCGCTGCGAAGCTCGCGCCGCCAATCTCTGCGCGGTTCTTCGTTCCGCGCGACCAGCGCTTTGAGGCGGAGCACCCGCAGGGGCTCGCCTTCCTGCACGCCGGCTGCATCATGGCGATCGCCTTTGCCGGCGTACATCGCGCGACGGTCCGAATGCTGCAGCGCGCACAACTGAGCGTGGTCGTACCGAGCGGACAAAACTGCTGCGGTGCGATCGCGCTCCACGATGGTGCGATCGACTTCTCGCGCGAGCTCGCGAAGCGAAACATCGAAGCATTCGAGAGGAGCGGGGCCGACGTCTACGTCGTCAACGCGGCCGGATGCGGCAGCGCGCTCAAGGAGTATGGCGAGCTCTTTGCAGGCGATGAAGCGTGGGAAACGCGAGCGCGGAATTTCGCAGCGCGCGTACGGGATATCACCGAAGTTCTCGATGCGGTCGAGCTCGGGGCCGCTACACACTCGCTCGACCGGACGGTCACCTACCAAGATGCTTGTCATCTCGTCCACGCGCAGGGGATCGCCGGAGCGCCCCGGCGGTTGTTGATGAAGATTCCCGGAATCCGGCTCGTCGAGATGGATGAGAGCGCGGTCTGCTGCGGGAGCGCCGGCCTTTACAATCTCACTGCGCCGGAGATGGCCGATCGCTTACAGCGTCGCAAGGTGGAATCAATCTGCCGTACGGGCGCCGCCATTGTCGCAACCGCGAATCCGGGCTGTGCGATACAGATGGGAGCGGGACTTCGCGACGCGCGTTACCCGGCGACGATTCAACATGTCGTCGAACTCCTTGACGAAGCGTACGGATAACGCTTAGAGCGCGGCGGTGACGCGGCCTCGGTCGTGCTGCGCCTCTTCCATCGTGTGGTAAACCGCGAACACGGCGATCAAGCCCGTGATGTTGAGCAGACGCAGAATGGAACCTTCGCCAACGACGAGGCGAAACGAGCCGCCGCGCTCGGCGGTGCGCCGATGAGCGCCAATCAAAACGCCGAGTCCGGTCGAATCGAGAAACTCGAGTTGCGAGAGGTCGACGATGAGGTCGTGGCTCCCCTTCTCCGTCGCTTCGGTCAGCGCCGCGCGCACCGTCGGCGCCGTCGCCAGATCGAGGCTTCCGCGCAGATTGAAAACGAGCCGGCCGCCGCCGTCCTCGCTTTTGACGTCAATACTCAACTCATCGTGGGTCATCTCGCGCCTGCCCTTTCGTGCCTCGGAAGGCCTTGGCCTTGCAACCTCGGCTAGACGAAGCACGCCGCGTCGTCGTCCCAACGCGTGAGATTTTCAGGGAGCAGGCGGACGCCTCCGACCCATCGGTCGATCGCGCGGCGCTCGAGCCAATCGCCATCGCCGGCGAGAACGCGACGGCCGAGTCCCGTCGGAACGAGCGTGGCCTCTTCTTCTTCAATCAGCGCGCTCTCGCCGGCCGCGAGATCCTCAAGCATCTTGGCAAAAACTTGCTCGGTCAGAAAATAGGCTTCTTCGCGTGCTTGCGCGCGAGCAAAGAGTTCCTCGGGGCGTCCGGGCCCCTGCGCGACCGCATAGAGCGCCTGACGCTGCGAGCGTGAAAGCCCGTCGCGTTTCCAGGGAAACTCTTCGCAGAGCCGTTGCAGCGCGGCGCGTAAGTACGGCAGACCAATCGCGTCTTCACCGGCTGCGGCGTAAAGATCGCCCGGCGACGCGGAGGTAAATCGCTCCCACGAGCGCCGCGCCGATTTAAAGATCGCCGGCGTCGCCGTCCGGCGCTTCGAGAAGAGCGGCACGATCTCGTCGACGGTCATCCCGGCGATGTAGTGGTCGCTCTGAACCACCGAGACGCGTCCGGGTTCGAGGTTAAGTTCTTCGATGGCCGTGAGCGTTTGCAAGACCTGCAGTTGATCGTACAGGTCGTGTTCGAACCACAGCACGACCTCGTCGAACTCTCCGGCGCGGCGAATTTGCTCGTCGCGCCGTTGGAATTCGTGGATTAATTTGATCGGATTGCCGTATCCGCGCTCGGCTTGATAGCGCGCACGCAGCGTGCTCGTTTGCTCGAGTGAAAGGCCCGCGGGCACGGGACCATCGTTCAGCGCGTCGCGCCACGCCATGTGCGTGCCGAGGATGCCGGCCTTTTTGAGCAAGTAGAGTGCGCCATCGCCGTTGGTGACGTGCAGCGCCGTCGAACGCGCCAGTTAGAGAGCTCCGATTCCGTCGGGCGATCCCCAGCCGCCCTCGTAAGAGTAGCTGCTGAAAAGACAGCTGCTCCCGCATACATCCCACAGCTCCTTATGGTGCTTGCCTTTCCAGAAGGTCTCGCCGCCTTTTTGCTTGGCGACGTTACCGGCGAGTCCGAACATCCCGGCCATCAGCGGAGAGCTGACGCTCGTCCCACCGATCGTCGCCCATCCGCCATAGCCGTAGCTGTCATAGACTGCTACTTGCCAGGCGACCGCGGAGGCGTCGCCGACCGCGCGGCCGCTGCAGACTTTGTCGTGTTGCCACTTCGGCTTGTGGATGGTCGTCGCGCAGCCGCCGCCGGCTCCGTCCCAGATCGACTCGCTATACTGCGAGCCGTTTTTGGCAAGCACCGTGCCGCCGATTGCGGCGACGTTGTCGAAGGCCGCGGGCGCACTGACTTCGCCGATCCCCGAGTCGCCGGTGGAGGCGAGATAGAGCACGCCCGGCTTGTTGAAATATTTCGTGCTGACGCAGGTGACGGTCGCCCCGCAACCCCAGCTGTTGCTGACGATGGTCGCACCGAGCTTTACCGCTTCGTCCTCGGCCGCTGCGAGATTGCGCGTGCCGTTGTTCTTCGCCTCAACCAGGTAGACCGTGCAGAGCGGACACGAGGCCGCGACCATCTGCGCGTCGAGGTCGATCTCGACGCCCCAACCCTTGCTGCCGTCCGGATAGTTGCCGATCTCGCCTTTTTGGTTGTATTTCGTGAAGTTCGCCGTTCCCAGCCCGAACTCGCTGCGATACGTTGCCAGATCACCGGCCACGTTGGGATTGTCATATGCATCCACGATCGCTACGATCTCTCCCGCACCTTTCGTTTGCGATGGAAGATCGTACCGCGCTTGGAAATCGGCGGGCGTCCATCCAGCTACGTCCGGTCGCACCTTCGAGTTGAGAATCAAAGCAAAGCACTGCGCCTCATCGGCACCCGGCTTCCCGCAGGCGGGCCGCGCCAAGCCCTTGGATTGCCACCCCGGAACGGAGCCCGCCGTCGAGGGACTTGACTGCGGTGCGCTTCCCAGCAACGAAGTGGAACCGCACCCGGCGAGCACGGCACTGGAGACGATCACGACGACACCGCGCCGCACCGGCTGGAACAGGTTCATGCTGGACTCCCTCTCAACGGAAACGATTGACGGCGAGGTTTCCATCACTGTCCCACACGTCCGGCGGCCGCTCCTGGCAGCCAACAGGGCCTTCTCGATGCGAAAATGCTGGGGTGGCTGGATTCGAACCAACGCATGGCGGAGTCAAAGTCCGCTGCCGTACCGCTTGGCTACACCCCATCGCAGCCCATAACTTCTACGCGTGCCTAGTTTCACTCATGGACGCCAAAAAAAGCAAGCGCCGCCCGTAAGGGCGGCACGGTGCTCGCTTACTTAAGTTTGCGCCGGGGTTTTAGCGCGTGGCGATGAGCCGTTTGGCGCCGACGTATCGCGCCGCCCAATACGAATCGGAGAGATGGCTGACCATCACGCCGTGGCTCGAGCTGGCGTGAACGAACTCGCCGCGTCCCAAGTAGATCCCCACGTGCGAGACGCCGCCGTACGTATCGAAGAACACCAGGTCGCCCGGTTTTGGACCGCCGACGGCGGGGCGTCCGAAATCGTATTGCGCGTCCGCGGTGCGCGGCAGGCCGATTCCGAGCAGTGCGAAGACGTGCTGGACGAAGCCGGAGCAATCGAAGCCCGAGGTGGTCGTTCCGCCGAAGACGTAGGGTACGCCCAAGAACCGTAGGGCGCTGCTCGTCAGCCGATTGGCGATTTTGGAGGCCCGGGCGAGGATCCCACCCGCGAATCGATTCATGCCGCCGTGCTGATGGGCGGTAGAATGCACGATGAGCCGCGAGGTCCACTCTTCTACGTCTGGGCTCAGGGTTTGGGCGTTGGCCGCCTGTGAAGTTCCGGTGTAATCGAGCTGGGGTAAGGTGCTGCCGGTGTCAGCACGCGCGATGGCGCCCGAACCGGCGATCAATAGGGCAAATGCCCCAACAACTAGCACATGACGCAAGAAACCGCTCCTCTTCCACGACACTTGCGGGGTTAGTTGACGGGTTCGGGCGGGAAAGAATCGCCCTAGGGCCGACCGGCCCATTCACCCCTGCCGGGATATCCCCCGCTCGAGGCTTTGCCTCGACTCAGTGACTGCTGTAAGGCAGATGTGGCGCGCTTCGGCATCAGGCCGAGACGCCCTCCACGCGCCCGTGAACCTCTCGATTCCTGGGCTTACGTTGAAACGAAGCGCGCGACCTCCTGCTCGATTCGCTGGGCAACTCGGGCGGCGATTTGCTCGACCATCGTGCGGTTGTCGCCCTCAGCCATGACGCGGATCAGCGGTTCCGTTCCGGAGGCACGCACGAAGATGCGCCCGGAATCCGCCAACTCCAGTTCCGCCGCCGCGATCGCCTCGATGACCGCCGGATGCTCCAGCACGTCGCGCCGATTCGTTCGAACGTTGAGCAGAATTTGCGGCGCGTAGACGACCTCACGTACGAGCTCGTGGAGCGTTACATTCTGCGACGCGACTAAACCGAGCAGCGTGATCGCCGTACGCGGTCCGTCCCCCGTCGTGTTGTAGCGAAAATCGATGACGTGACCGGATTGCTCGCCGCCTAAGTTGTAGCCGCCCCGCTGCATCTGCTCGAGCACGTAGCGGTCGCCGACGGCGGCCCGGACTAAGCCGATTCCATGGTTTCGCAGCGCGCGTTCGAAGCCGACGTTACTCATCTGCGTCGTGACGATCGTATCACCGGCAAGCTCGTGACGCGCCTTCATCGCACATCCGAGGGCAAAGAGCACGTGATCGCCGGTGACCACTTCGCCGGTTTCGTCGACGAAGAGCGCGCGATCGGCGTCGCCGTCGAAGGCGACCCCGATGGTCGTTCGCTCGCCGGACTCGATCCGTTCCCGCACCGCCGCGCGAAGGCCCGAGAGATCGGTCGCGCCCGAAGCGACGTTAATGCGGGCGCCGTCGGCTTTGCAGTTGATCTCCGATACGCGCGCCCCCAGCTTGCGCAGCGCGTAGGGCGCAATCGCATACGCCGCGCCGAAGCCGCCGTCGACGATGACGTGGACGCCGTCGAGTTCCGTCGCTCCTTCGTAGAGCTCGTGGTAGTAGTGGCGCACGAGATTCTGGGCGACGCGCGCGATCCCGACGCCGGTTCCGGTCGGTCGGGCAAGGTCAAAGGCGAGCGAGGCTTCGATACGGCTCTCGATTTCGTCGGAGAGCTTGAACCCGTCGGGGCCAAAAATCTTGATCCCGTTATCCTCGATTGGGTTATGTGAAGCGCTGATGACGATCCCGGCTGCGGCTTCGACCGCACGCGTGACGCAGGCGACTCCCGGTGTCGGAACGATGCCGAGCGAGATCGCGTCATACCCCGCCGAGGTCAGCCCTGCCACGAGCGCTGACTCGATCATGGTCCCCGAAACTCGCGTGTCGCGGCCGATCGCAACAGGTTTTCGACGGGCGCCTTGGGGCAGCAGACCGGCCGCCGCGCGTCCGATCTGCATCGCAAGCTCCGGCGTCAGCTCGCGGTTTGCGACGCCGCGCACGCCGTCGGTTCCAAAGAGCCGGCTCATTTGCTCTCGCCCAGCCCCGCGACAAAACGGCTCTGAACGCGTACCAAATCGGGCGTAACCGAGAGGCCGGCGATTTCAGCGCCCGACGCGTCGACCGCGACCGGACGAACCATTTCGTCGAGCGTCTTCGGTTGCGCCGGCAATGCGACGTCGGCGCGCACCGCCGTCACTTTGGCGAGCAGCGAGAGAGGGCCTCGAACGATTGTCTCGTCTGGGGCGATCGCCGTGTAGCTGACCACAATATCGCTGGTATGCGTGCCCATGTAATGGACGGTCACCGGGAAGCCATGCTCTTCGATGCGCTCGACCGTGAGCGTTACCGACGCAGGGCTCAGACTTTGAACGACGACGTCGGGCGCGACCAGCTGAACCGGCAGATTGTAAACGCCCGTCGCTTTGTTCGCAAGATCGAGGACGGCTTTGATCTGCTCCGGCTTGACCGCCGGCGCACCACGTTTGCTGGCAACGGTAACGACCGCGTCATGATCTAAGAACTTCGCGACGTAGCCGAGTGGCAGGTTCACCGCGCTGATCGGAATCGAGAGCTGCTGAAACTCCGGGGACGCCACGACGGCGTTACCGGTGAATCGGAAGTAGGCCCAACCGGTCACCGCCAGAGCGACCGCGAGCACTTTGAGTGCAAAGTTCTTTCGAATGAGCTGCACGTGCCTGACGCTTACGAAAGGCTCGACGTCGGTTCGCCGCGCGGGGTTCGCAGCCGCGCGCGCAAGTTGCCGATGAAATCGCCGCGCCGCCGCTGCCAGCGCGGCGGCCGCGTCACCGCGAGCAGCATCTTGACGAGCCGCTGCTCCTCATCGACCGGTCTCGAAAGAAGGCCGCCGCGCGCAATCGTTATCGCGCCGCTCTCCGAAATGACGAGCACGACCGCATCGGTCTGTTCCGAGAGTCCGAGGGCCGCGCGATGGCGGGTGCCGAGCCGGCTCTTCGCGAGCGCCTGTTCGGAGAGCGGTAAAAAGCAGCCGGCCGCTTCGACGCGGCCTTGGCGCACGATGATCGCACCGTCGTGGAGCGGCGAAGCGGGCGCGAAGATTGCGACCAAGAGCTCCTCCGAAAGATCGGCATTGAGCATCGTGCCGCTCTCGGCGTAATCTTTCAACCCGCTCTGTTGCTCGATCACGATCAGCGCGCCGCGCCGGCCCCGGCCAAGCAAAAACGCCGTTCTACCGATGGTCGCGATCGTCCGGTCGTCGGTTCGCCCGGAGACCACTTCGCCGGCGCCGATATCGAGCCGAAAGAGCCCCCCGCGTCCAATCTGTTCCAGGGCCCGTCGCAGCTCCGGTTGGAAGACGATCGGGATGGTCACGGCGGCACCGACCACGAGCAGGCGAAGAATCGTGCCGAGCAAGTCGAGATGGAGCAGCGTCGCCACGCCGAGCAGTCCGAAGAGCACGAGGATTCCGGTCAAAATTTGGACCGCGCGCGTGCCACGAATCAAAACGAGCACGTAATAAATGAGGACGCTGGTCGCGATGACGTCGATCACGTCGGAAATGCCCACGTACCCCAGCGGGCTAGGCATTCTCTACCCGCAGTTCGAGAATGCGCCGGGCCTCAATCTGCGGCGCCTGCAGGCCGGCCGCCGCGACCGTTGCAGCTACCGAGGGGGAAATTGGCGTCAACAACTCGGCCGTGCGTCCGCTCCGGAAACGGCGGAGCTCTACGTCAACGAGAGCCAAGACGACGGCAGCCGGCGTCGCGGACGGATCCCATTCGACGATCACCCCTCCGTCGCACGGATAGGCGGCGAGAACCCCCGCCGCCCCGCCGGGGCCGGTGAGCGCTTCGGTCAGCTGCGGCAAGGCTTCGCGTATCGCAGGGAAAAGTGCCAATGCGATGATCGTCCGATCGTACAGCGTACCTCCTGCGGCCGCCGCGATGATCTCGCGATCGTGTTGTTCGGGGAGTTCGAGCAGCGCGTACGACCGTGGTGAGGCTGCGCTCGCGCGCCAAACGGCCGTTCCCCCTTGGCGTGAGACGGCGACGTCGATGGCGTTGCGGCGCGCATCGTCGACTTCGCCCTCGATGCTCAAAGTGAGATAAACCACGGCTTTTTCATCGTTAGCCGTCCAAAGCGTGCAATCTTGCGCGTAACGCGGGCACAACGGGCGCTCGTCGTCTCGACCGGAAAAAACTCGGCACGAATTTCCGTCGACGGCGAAAGCGGCGTACGAACCGCTCAGCTGCGGCGAATGACCGGCGAGCGCTTCATGCCCGTTCCCGGCGACGTCGTTACCGTCAGGCTCCTCGAAGATGATCGAGCGGTCGTCGACCGCATCGAGCCGCGCACCTTTACCCTCGAGCGGCGAAGTGCCGGCGGACGCGCGAAGACGATGGCGGCCAACGTCGATCTGCTTGTCGTCGTCGCAGCGCTCGCGCACCCGATGCCCCGCCTCGTGACACTCGACCAACTGCTCGCCTTTGCCGAAATCGAGCAGATCGGGGCGGCGATAGTCCTGACAAAACCCGACTTGGCCGACCCCGCAATGATGATGGAACTCGCGGCACTCTACCGCGGGCTCGGATATCCGAGCATTGTGTTGAACCCGAAGACGGGTGAGAATATCGACGCGCTGCGCGACCTCCTGCGCGGCCACCGGGCGCTCCTCGTTGGGAACTCCGGGGTCGGGAAGAGCACGATTTTCCGGGCACTCGGCGGCGAGACGTCGGTCGGCGAGGTCTCGCGGCACGGCCTCGGGCGCCAAACGACGACGGCAGGACGCCTCTACCGGCTCGACGGCGGCTTTCTGATCGATAGCCCGGGGATCAATGAGTTCGGACTTGGCACCCTCGAGGCGTCGACGCTCGCCGAGGCCTTCCGTGAGATGCGCGACCCGCGGCGGGAGTGCCGCTTTAGGAATTGCACCCACCTGACCGAGCCCGACTGCGCGGTGCAAGCGGCGGTCGCCGGCGCCGGGATATCCCCGAGCCGCTACGCGAGCTACCGGAAAATCCTCCTTCAGCCGAGCTAGATTCCCAAGCGCGCCCTTTTCCGCTGGACACTCGCGCGAAGGCCCTGCTATGATACACGCCGTGCCGAATATCAAAGCCGCCGAAAAGTGGGTCCTCCAGTCCGAGAAGCGCACCGCGCGAAACAAGAGTGCGAAGAGCCGGTTGAAGACGCTCTATAAGAGCGTCGCAGAATCCGGCGACGCCGCGTCGGCAACGCGCGTCGAAAGCGCCTTCGACAAGGCCGCGGCAAAGGGCATCATTCACCCCAATAAGGCCGCGCGGAAAAAGTCGCGCCTTGCAAAGGCCATGCGGCGCACGGCTTCGGCTCCCCCCAAAACGACGAAGACGCGCTCCTCCCGCAAGAAATAAAGCGGCTACGGGTCGACGTTGATCGCGAGGCGCGTGAGCCGATCCGCGTGCGCCAGCGGCAGGATACGTTCCCGAACGAGTTCCCGCAGCTCCGCCGGTCGTTGACCGCGAATTGCAATTCGGTAGCGCCACTCGTTATTGAGCCTCGCGATCGGATAGGGCGCCGGACCGAGAATTTCGGCGCGCCCCCCCACGCGCAAGAGCGCGGCATAGCGCTGCGCGGTCTCCGCGACGCGCCGGCCGTCGCGCCCAATAATTCCGAGATAGATCAATCGCCTGGCCGGTGGAAACCCCGCCGCCGCCCGTTCCTGCAACTCCGCCTCCGCGAAGCCGACGTAATCGTGATCTGCAGCGAAGCGAATCGCGGGGTGCTCCGGCGCGTAGGTCTGCACGATCGCTTCGCCGCGCCGCGTGCGACCGCTGCGGCCGCAGACTTGAGCGACCAGTGCGAAGCTGCGTTCCGCTGCACGAAAATCTGGCAGATAGAGCCCGACATCGGCAAGCACCACGCCGGCGAGCGTCACCGTTGGATAATCGAGCCCTTTGGCGACCATCTGCGTGCCGACCAGCACGTCCCCTTCGCTCTCGAACGCGCTTAAGATGCGGGCGTGATCGCCAACACGCGTCGTTGTATCGGAATCCATGCGCAGCACGCGCGCCTCCGGAAAGAGGCGGCGGACCTCCTCGGCGACACGCTCGGTCCCGACCCCGATCTCGCGAATCGCATCCGATCCACAACTCGAGCAGAGCCGCGAAATCGGCGTCTGATAGTCGCAATAGTGGCAGCGCAGCAAGCCTTCCCCGCGGTGAACGGCGAGCGCGACCGTGCAGCGCGGGCAATGCGGTGAGCTCCCGCAGCTGCGGCAGAGCAGCGCGCCGGCGCTCCCCCGGCGATTTACGAAGAGCAGGCTCTTCTCGCTCCGCTCGAGCCGGTCGGCCAAACCCTGCACGAGCGCCGCGCTGAAAATCCCGCGATGACCGACCTCGAAGTCTCTGCGCAGATCGACGACGCGTACGTCGGGGAGCGGCTGCGCTGTAGCGCGCGTCGTTAACTCGACGAGCGCGATCCGGCCGTTCTTGGCGGCCGCATAACTTTCGAGCGAGGGCGTCGCGCTTCCAAGAATCAATACCCCCTCGGCACGGCGCATCCGTTCGCGCGCAACGGCGACGGCGTGATACCGCGGCACGCTCTCCTGCTTGTACGACGAATCGTGCGCTTCATCGACGATCGTGAGCGCCACGCGATCGAGCGGTGCGAAAACGGCGCTGCGGGCACCGACGACGACGTCGATCTCTCCACGCGAGCAGGCCTGCCAGGCATCGAAGCGCTCGCGTTCCGAGAGCGCCGAATGAAGAACGGCAACGCGCTCGCCAAATGCTGCTTCAAATCTGCCGGCAGTCTGGGGGGTCAGCGAAATTTCCGGCACGAGCACGATCGCACGTCGGCCCTCGCGCAGGACGCGCTCGATCGCTTTGACGTAGACGAAGGTCTTGCCGCTCGCCGTAACGCCGTGCAGCAATGCCGTTTCGAATTTGCGCGCGTCGAGTGCATCGTCGATCCAACGCAGCGCTCGCGCTTGTTCGGCGGTCGGCAGCATGGGTGGCACGCGCGCGCCGGTCGACGCCGGCGACGCCGGCGGACGGTCGTACCGTTCGCTCAGCGCACCAACGCGCAGCGCGCGTCCAATCACCGCATTGCTGAATCCTGCAAGCAACGCTTCGGCACGCGGAACGCTTGCGCGATCGCGCACGAACTCAATCAGTGCCGCAGCTTTTCGTCCGCGGATCGGTCGAGTGCCCGGCTCGAGGAGCCGCACCCGATACTCGGTCGTCCGCGGTTCGATCAACCGGCGCTCGCGTCGCAGCGCCCCCGCGCGGACGAGTCTTCCAACGTGGCGCAACAGGTCGCCGCGGTCCGCGACTCGTCGCGCTTCGGGATGTCGGAGCAGCTGCTCGAGCGTGAAGCCGTCGTCGAGCTCCTCCCAAATCAGCCGTAGCAAGCGCGGCGGGAGTGATGGAAAGCGGCGCGGCTCGGGGGAAGCGACGCGGAGAAACGAATCCCGCATTCGCGGAATTGCATCGGCGAGGACGACCGCACTCAGCGCCTCGCCGAGCGTACAGAGGTAATGTTCGGCGACGAAGGCTGCCAGATGAAGGCCCGTTTCGTCGAACGCGCGCGGGACGCCGATCCGCTCCAGGATCGGTTTGAGCGGTTTAACCGCGCTTGCCTCGCGCGGGGGGGCAACGACGAAGGCAACCACTTCCCGGCGACCGAGCGGAACGCGCACGAGGTCGCCGACGCGAAGCTCGAACGAGCCGGCCGCATAGGTCAGCGGCAGATCGAAGCGCGACGATCGTATTGCCGGCAGCGCGTCAACGACGCGCACGAAACCTCTCGGGTTCTTCTCCAAGCCGCGCGAGCACCGCGCGGACGCTGCGCGGCGGGCATTCGACGCCGTATTCGACGTCGCCGATAGCGCGCGGCAGAACGAAGCGCAGCCGCCCGCGGCGCCGCTTCTTATCGCTCTCCATTGCGGCGAGAATTTCATCCGAACCGATTGTGGTGCGAAGCGGTAAGCCGAGCAGCGTCAAGAGCGTGAGGACGCGCAGATGTTCCGACTCGCTGAAGCGCCCGGTACGCAGCGCGAGCAATCCCGCCGCGCGCAATCCGATTGCGACCGCCGCGCCGTGTGCGATCGCATACCGCGACGCCCGCTCGATCGCGTGCGCGAACGTATGACCGAGATTGAGGACCTCCCGCGCTCCGGCTTCGAGCCGGTCGTCGGCAACGGTCATGGTCTTCACCTTCATCGCGGCTTCGACGACACTGGCCCACGGCCAGTGCGAGAACGAATGCGGTGCGAGTTCCTCGAGCGAGTCGAAGAAGTCGCCGCCTTCGATGATCGCCGCCTTGACGATTTCCGCGAGTCCCTCGCGCAGCGCGGCCCGCGGCAGCGTGTTGAGTGACGCGATCGCACAAAAGACACCGATCGGATCGCGAAAGCACCCTGCCAGGTTCTTCCCGCCGCGAAGATCGACGCCCGTCTTCCCCCCGATGGCGGCGTCGACCATCGCAACGAGGGACGTCGCCACATGTACGTATCGAATCCCTCGCATATACGTGGCGCAAGCGAACCCAAAGAGATCCGCAGCGACCCCGCCGCCGACGCCCACAACGATCGCGGAGCGCTCGACTCCCGCCGTCACCAGTGCATCGAGCACGCGCTCGACCGTCGAAAGCGACTTACGCCGTTCGCCGAGCGCAAACGGGAGCACCTCGGGCGAGCCCATCGCCGCGGCGGTCGTCGCGGCAATTGCACGTACGTGGCGGTTCGCGTCGCAAATCACGACGCTCGGACGCTCGTGTCTTCGCGCGAACGCCGCGAGTTCGGCGCGAAGCTCTCCCCCGACCACGATCGGATATCCGAGATCGTCGTTGACCGT
The DNA here is from genome assembly GCA_035695445.1 of Candidatus Cybelea sp. Classification (GTDB taxonomy): domain Bacteria; phylum Vulcanimicrobiota; class Vulcanimicrobiia; order Vulcanimicrobiales; family Vulcanimicrobiaceae; genus Cybelea. The sequence goes on from DASRSI010000005.1 coordinate 58,176, forward strand.
TGATTCGCCGCTCACGATGCGACGGCGGGAGGGGTAATATTTCGGCGACCCAGCCACTCGATGATTTCAGTGATGACCTGTGCGTCGCTGCGACGTGCGGCGTCGATCACAAGGTCGGCTTTCGCGTACTGCGGCATTCGTTGCGCGTAGAGTTCTCTGATTTGCTCGAGAGTCGGCGTCGCGCCGAGGAGTGGCCGGGCCCCTCGGCCCCGGCGCACGCGAGCAAAAATCTGTTCCGGGGAAACCCGAATGAAAATGCAATGCGCTTGAGCGCGCAGCAACCGCCGATTCTCTGCTACCGTGAGCGTTCCGCCTCCAAGCGCGATGACGTTCGTCGGGAAATCTTCGAGTGCGCAAGCGAGCGCCGCGGTCTCGTAGCGCCGGAACCCGGGCTCGCCCTCACGATCGAAGATCGCCGGAATCGGCCCGTGCGCCCGGACCACCAGTGCGTCGGTGTCGACGAACGCGCAACTCAGCTTTCGCGCGAGCTTTCGCCCGATCGTCGATTTTCCCGAGGCCATGAACCCGGCGAGTGCCACATGGCGCTTCATCGCAAAAAGAGGCGGTCGGCCGCGTCGCGACTGCGACGCAGATTGTCGAGGGTCTCCTCCATTGAGTCGCCGCCGTACTTCTCCAAGGTTGGCGCCATCAGGGCGAGGCGCACCATCGCTTCGCCGACGATCGCGGCCGCCGGAACGACGCAGACGTCGCTGCGCACGATCGTTGCCGGCGCATCGGCTCCCGCGTGCAGGTTCACCGACGGGAGAGCCTTCATGAGGGTGGGGATCGGCTTGACCGAGACGCGCACGTCAATCGACTCGCCGTTGCTCATGCCCCCCTCGATGCCGCCGGCCCGATTACTCGTCCGGACGATGCTCCCACCGTCGAGCGCGAAGACGTCGTGCGCTTCCGAGCCGGGGGTCTCGGCGACGCCCGCTCCGAGGCCGATCTCAACCGCGCGCACGGTCTGCATTCCCATCAGAGCGCCGGCGATGATCCCGTCGAGTCGCTGACTCGGCTGACGGTTGCTCCCGATGCCGATCGGCATGCCGTCGATGCGAACCACAAAACTGCCGCCGAGCGTATCGCCGGCGCTCTTCGCCGCATCGATCGCGGCGATCATTCGATCGGCGCTGGCTCGGTCGGGAGAACGCACGTCGCTCGCTTCAACGTCGCGCTGCTCCCAATCGTCGAGATCGGGGGCCCGGACCGAGCCGATTTGCGCGACGTAACTGCGCGTGCGGATGCCGAGCGCTTCGAGGAACTGCGCGCAAACCGCTCCGAGACAGACGCGCATCGCAGTTTCGCGCGCGCTCGCCCGTTCGAGCACGTTGCGCAAGTCGCGCTGGCGGTACTTGAGCGCGCCTGCGTAATCGGCGTGGCCCGGTCGTGGATTCGTGAGCGGATCTCCGGCACCGGTGACCGGATCCATCAATGCACGCACTCCCGGCGTGAGATAATCGCGGTTTCGAACGAGGGCGGCGATCGGCGAGCCGAGCGTTTCGCCTCCCCGCACCCCGGCGAGGAACTCGACCTCGTCATGCTCGATCTTCATGCGCGCGCTGCGTCCATAACCCCCTTGGCGGCGCGCGAGCGTTTCGTTGATCGCGTCCGGATCCAGGCGCAGATGCGCTGGAATGCCGTCGAGGATCCCGACGAGCGCGGGACCGTGCGACTCACCCGCTGTAAGATACCGAAACACCACGGGCTGGTTCGGCGCTCCGCGGCGCCGCTACTTCACTGCAGCGCTTCAGCCGCTCCAACGCGGCGCGGTGCAGCCGCGTCACGTGCCGGCGTGAGTATCCGAGGCGTGCCGCCAGCTCGACGACGGTGATTCCGTCGAGATCGATCGCCGAAACGATACGCTTCTGCAGGGGCGAAAGGATCTCGAGAATTTTCTCGACGGCCAACCGGTCGAGAAGTTCATCGATGCCCGCGGCCGGAACGCGGGCGTCACCGGCCGCAAGCACTTCGAAGGAGAGAATCGATCTGCTTGCGCGATAGGTGCGCACCTCACGGGCTTGCAGCGGCGTCGCAGCAATAAATTCTTCGACATCGCCTTCAGACGGCTCGCGGCCCAGGCGTGAAGCGAGTTCGCGCTCGGCTCTGCTCCATCGGCGATCGAGGTCGCGCAGGCCGCGCGGTGCGCGTACGAAGCATTCGCTGTCGCGCACGTAGTGCATGAGCTCGCCAACGATCAGCAGCCATGCATATGCCTCGAAGGGCGCCCGCTGCAACGGATCGTAGCGGTCGATGGCCTTGATCAATCCGATCGCACCGACTTGTTCGAGATCGGCCCGATCGAGGCCACGGCGCATGAAACGCCGGGCCGCTCGGCGGCAGAGGTACCAGTATTCTGCAACCAGACGCTCGCGTTGAACCGGCCGGCGCAACGTCGTTGCACGGAAATGAAGAGCCACACCCAAACCTCTTCTGTAGAAGACCCGACGGCAGACGCCCGACGACGGATGCCGTTGTTCAACGTTATATATCACGTGCATTGAAAGCGCAATACCCGGCAGGAGTCGGCGCGGCTCGGTTACTAGTCACTCGCTATGAAGGCGGCGCGCGGGGTTCTGCTCGTGGCGCTTGCATTACTCGCGATCGCTGCGATCCGCGACGTGGCGCGCCTCGGCGACGCATTGCCGTGGCACCAAATGTACGACTTCGCCGATTTTTATTGTGCGGGAACGGCCCTCGACCGCGGCGCAGATCCCTACCGTTACGAACCGCTGCACGGCTGCGAGCACCGCGTCAACACCGGCGACGCCTATCGCACGGACGCGAGGCGCGTTATTCCCGCCCCATTACCGCCGTACGATTTCCCGCCGCTCGCCCTCGCAGCGCGGCTGAGCTTCTCGACCGCGCGTAACCTCGATGCGCTCTTGATCGTGCTTGCGATCGTCGCGGTGGTCGCGGGACTCGTGCTGACGGGCGTTTCGCTCGACGTTGCGTCTCTCGCACTGGTACTGCCGGCCGGGTTCGTGCTGCTCGCGGCCGGTCAGGTCGTGCCGTTCGCTCTCGTTGCGTTGGTTTTTACCGGGCTCGCACTCGCTCGCGGACGAGCGCCGCTCGCCGGCATCGTCGCGGCGCTGACCGTGATCGAACCGCATCTCGGATTGCCGGTTTGCGCCGCGCTCTTCTGCTGGGTGCCACGAAGCCGCATCGCGCTGACTGCAACGCTCCTCGTGCTCTCCGGTATCGGCGTGCTCACGGTTGGCGTTACGGGAATCGCCGAATACCTGCGCTCGGTGCTGCCTGCCCAAGCTGCGGCCGAGACGACCTATGCCTACCAATACTCGTTAACGTATCTGTTGCGCACGCTCGGCGTACCGGCTTCTGCGGCGCTCCCGATCGGTGAACTCTCCTACCTCATTCTGCTCCTGGCGGGCGTGTGGCTTGGCGGCCGAACGGCGCGCGCGCTCCGCCGGCCCGAGTTGGTTGCGTATGTCGCGGGCGCGTGCAGCGTCATTGCCGGCCCCTACGTCCATATGGTCGACCTTCCGTTCGCGATCCCCGCGGCGCTGGTCTTTGCCTGCAGACTGACGGGACGTCCTCAACAGGTCGCGGTTGCGGCGCTGGTAATGCTCGCCATCCCGTGGATCCCCGTTTGGATCGTCAAGAAGCTCTTTCTCGCGACGCTCTTCGTCGTCGCGGCATTGCTCGTGCGTCTCCGCGCCGGCGTTGGCTTTTCGATCGTTGCGTTCGCGGCTGTTACGCTCGCGATCTATTTCCTGGAGCTCGCGCCTCCCGCGCCCCTAACGGCAACGACGTCGGGGAACTTTCTTCCGAGCGATCTCGCGCAGAGCGCGTGGGCGGCATATGTCGCCGCTCTCGGCAGCCCGAGCCTCACGTGGCTCGCGGTGAAAATACCATCGTGGGCCGCGCTGTGCGCATTGATCGCGGTCGCGCTCGAGACCTCGCGAACGCAACGTTCGCCGGCGGCACCGTGACGGCGCCCAAGTGGCGCCGCACGCTCGTCCTCGTTCTCATGGTGGCGTTGGGCGCGGCTGCACTCCGCGACGCGAGCCGGCTGGGCGGCGGCCTGCCGTGGCGCAACATGGACGATTTCCCGGATTTTTACTGCGCCGGATGGGCGCTCGACGGCGGTGAGAGCCCGTACACCTACGAGCCGCTCCACGCATGCGAGCATCGCGTGAACGCCGGCGAGACATATCGTGGGCAGCTCTTCGCGCGCAACCCCGGCGTCGCCGTTCCGGCTCCGCAGCCGCCCTTCGACTTTCTGCCGTTTATGGCTCTCGCGCGATTACCGTTCGGCGTCGCCCGCGCTGTGGATGGCGTCGCGATCCTGCTGGCGGTCGCGATCTGCGTCGTCGCGCTCGCGGCGCTCGGCGTTCCGTGGGAACTCGGGGCAGCCGCGTTCCTGCTCTCGACAGCCTACACGGAGCTCAACACCGGCCAAATCGTTCCATTCTCGCTGATGGCGCTCGTCCTCGGCGGTCTTGCGTTCGCGCGCAGACGCGATGCGGCCGGCGGTCTGCTCGTCGCCATGAGCGTCATCGAACCGACCGCGGGCCTTCCGGCCGTTGCGGCAGCGCTGCTCTTCGTACCGCGCGCGCGAGTCGCGGCAATTGCGACACTCGTGCTCTTGGCGACTTCCTCGATTGCCGTGGTCGGACCGGCCGGATTCGTTGGATACGTGATGCGGGTGCTTCCCGCGCACGGAGCCTCCGAGCTGCACTTCCCGTTCCAATATAGCGTCACGTACGTTGCAGCGTATTTCGGTGCCGCGCCGGCCACCGCGCAGCTTGCCGGAGGAATCTCGTATCTCATCGTCGCGGGGATCGGACTCGCCCTCGCGCGACCCACGAGCGCGGCGCTCGAACGCCGCGAGCTCATCCTCTTCGTGCCGGCGCTCTGCGCGGTTATCGGCGGCGCGTTTCTTCACCAAGAGGAACTCTGCTTTGCGCTTCCCGCGCTGCTTGTTTTCGTTACGGCGATGCGCGGCCGTTCTCAGGCCGCCGCCGCCGTCGCACTCTGCGTTCTTGCGATTCCGTGGATTGCCGTGTGGGGCGCGAAACAGCTCTTTCTTGCCAGCCTCTTCGTCGGCGCTGCCATCCTGCTGATCGCTCGGATTGACTGGCGCGTGGCCGCCGGCACACTCTGCGCGGTCGCGGCGTTGCTCTATGCGCTCGAGCTTCGTCCGCCGCATCTGCCGGTTCCCTCGTTGCCGGCAAGCTACGCACCGGGTGCGCTCGTGCAGACGGAGTGGCGCGACTATACGGAGGGACGCAGCACGCGCGATTCGCTCTGGTTTCTCGTCAAACTCCCGACATGGGCCGCACTCCTGGCGGCGCTGGTAGTCGCGGCTCGCTACGCCCGTCGATCGCCGCCCGCATCTGAATCCAGCCGCGGAAGTTCGCGTGAAAGCCCGTATCTTCCGACGGCGTCGCGACGTGTTCGAATGGACTCAGGTGCCGATCGCTTTTGAGTCGTTCGTAGAGCTCTAGATCTTTGGAAATCTCCCGGGTTCCGTCGTGGGTGAGGTACGAGACGCGCGCGCAGCGCGCCGCTGAGATCGCTTTACGAATCTCGACGTCGAGCGTCGCCTCGTCCTCCTGAAGTAACGGGGTATGCCACTCGCCGTAGCCGATGACCCGCGGGCCGCTCGCTTTGATTGCCTCGCGCATGCGCAGCGCCGCTTCTCGAATCTCCGGCTGCGCATTGACGGCGCAGCGCAGTTCGAAGAAGTTTTCCCATTCGGTCGCCGTGACGATCACCGTGTGCCAGAGGAAGGGCTCGAGCAGCCGGTTCAGCTCCTGCTTGTGCACCTTCAGGTCGAGGAGTTCACGCGCGTGGGCCACCGCATCGTCCCGCGCTTCGAGCCATGCTCGCGTTGCAGCCTCGCCGGCTCGGTCGGAGAGGACGTCGCTTGCCGACATCCCGGCTTGATTGAGCCCCCACTCAAGTGGGATTGCCGGATCTCGTTCGACGCGCTCGATCAATTTTGCCGTGGGCACCGCACGCGAACTCGCGCTATTCCGAGAGAAGATTCTGTGGGTGTTGAATTCAGCAAGGACGAAGCGCGGAAAGCTGACCTCGAGCGTCGTTAGCCGGACTCCGGCCGCACTGGCGGAGTCCAGCAACACGCGTGCGCTATACGCCACCGCGAGCGGTGCTACTCGTTAGCTGCGATAACGTAAGAAGGCCGGGACGTCGATGTCGTCCATCGTCACCGGAGCGATCGCTTCGAGGCGGCCCGTATCGAAGGCGTGTCCACCTTGCGCGTTCCGATAACCGCGTCGAGAACCAAAACCCGCCGCGAGGACTGTCACGCGCACTTTGCCGGACATCGAAGGATCGATCGAGGCACCGAAGATGATCTGGGCCTCGGAGTCGACGGCGCGGCTGATCATCTCGGCCGCTTCGTTAACCTCGTACATCGCCATGTCGGGTCCGCCCGTGATATTGAAGATCACGCCGTGCGCCCCCTCGACGGTCGTCTCGAGGAGCGGTGAAGCGATCGCCTTTTGCGCCGCATCGGCTGCCCGATGCTCGCCGCTACCCTCGCCGATGCCCATCATTGCGGAGCCGGCATCGGTCATGATCGTCTTAACGTCGGCAAAATCGAGATTGATCAGACCGGGCTGCGTGATGAGATCGCTGATCCCGGCGATGCCCTGACGCAGGACGTCGTCGGCGTATGCGAAGGCTTCGTTCAGGGGCGTCTTCTTCTCGATGACCTGCAAGATCCGTTCGTTCGGAATGGTGATCAGCGTGTCGACCTTCGATTCGAGCTCCGCGATGCCGTTCTCGGCGATCTGCATCCGCTTCTTCCCCTCGAATGCGAACGGCTTGGTCACGACCGCGATCGTCAGTGCTCCCGACTCGCGCGCAAGCTCCGCGATGACCGGCGATGCGCCGGTCCCGGTTCCGCCGCCCATTCCGGCGGTGAGAAAGACGAGGTCCGCGCCATCGAGGATGAGCGCGAGGTCTTCACGCGAAGACTCCGCGGCTTCACGCCCGAGCGTCGGGTTCGCGCCTGCCCCCAAGCCGCGCGTTTGATTTCCCCCGATATGCACGCGGTTCTCCGTCAACGAGCCGCGCAAGGCTTGCACGTCGGAGTTGACCGCGAAGAAATCTACTCCGCTTAAGCCGCCGGCGATCATGCGGTTGACGGCATTGCAGCCGCCTCCGCCGATGCCGACCACCTTGATCGTTGCTGCGTGTTCGGGTTCCGAGGTCGAGCGTCGTCCTTCAGGCATTGCGTCGGGTTCCTCCATCACAAAGAGCGTATCACTTAAGTCCAAAGATCCGCCAGCCATCGCTGGACTTTCGAAACCACCGAGTGTCCGCGGCGACCGCCTCGCAAGGCGTCATCACGCTCGCCGTTCGCACCGAAGAGCACCAGTCCGATCGCCGTAGCATACTGCGGCGCCGCCATCGCGTCGGTCAACCCGCCGATTGCCTTTGGCGTACCGATGCGAACCGGGAGAGCAAAAACCTCCTCTGCGATCGATTCTATGCCGGGAAGCTGAGCGCCGCCTCCGGTCAAAACGACTTCACCCAGCACGACGTCGCGCGGGACGTTCTCCACGATCTTCTGCTTGGCCATCCGCAGCGTCTCGAGGACGCGCGGGACGACGATTTGACGCAGCTCGGCGGTCGTGTGCTCGCGCGTCGCGCGCCCATCGAGCGTGCGCACCTCGAATCGCTCGTCTTTTTCGGTCGCCCCGAGGCGCTTCTTGACATCCTCAGCTTCGGAGAGCGTTGTTTTCAGGCCGAGCGAGATGTCGCTCGTCAGAACGTTGCCCCCTACCGGAATGGTCGCGGTGTAGATTGCGCTGCCGAGCGAGTAGACGGCAAGGTCGGTCGTGCCGCCGCCGATGTCGAGCAGCACGACGCCGACCTGACGTTCCTCGTTCAAGAGCGTCGCAGCCGAACTTGCCAACGGTTCGAAGACCACGCCGTTTGCCTCCAGGCCGGCACGATGGACGCATTTGAGCACGTTGGTGATGAAACTCGTGCTGCCGGTCACGATATGGGTGTCGACCTCGAGCCGACCGCCCGCCATGCCGACCGGATCGTTGACGCCATCCTGTCCGTCGACCGTAAAGAAGCGTGGCAAGGCGTGGATGATCTGACGATCGCTGGGAAGATTGATGATTTTGCTGGCGTCGATCACGCGCCGGACGTCACCCGACGTTACCTCCCGGTCCTCGCCGGAGACGGCGACGACCGCCCGGTTATTCGTGCTGCGGATATGGTCGCCGGTAATGCCGACCACGACCTCGTTGAAGTGGATTCCGGCCATGCGCTCGGCCTTCTCGGTCGCGGCTTCGATCGATTTGATCGTCTCGTCCAAATCGACGACGACGCCCTTGCGCATTCCTAGCGAGGGTGCCTCCCCGACGCCGACGATCTCCAGGCCGGCGGAGCCGTTGACGGCAACGACCGTACACGTTTTGGTCGTTCCGATATCGAGCCCGCATACGGTCTCGTGTCTCATCCGCTCCGTCACACCTTATCTTTCGCGATAGCCCGGCTAACCACGATATATTGTGGTTCACCCGTCCGAATCCTACTACTCGTAGCGGAGCCGGGCGCGATTGGCAAGCCTTTGCGAGCGCTGCGGCATCTCCTTGAGGAGAACCGCCCAAAACGTGTGGAGAAGCTGTGCATTGCTATGCGCAAAAGCTCGGTTGCGAAAGGAAGGGCTTATCAAAAAAAGCTCAAATGGAGCGCCTTCAAAAGAGTCGTCGCGCCCTAGAAGCGCGTCGGAACTTCAGTTATGATGCTACTTTGACGTAACGCTGCCGATTGGGGAGTCCGCGCCTGTGAATCGTACCAGCTTATTCGCCGCCATCGCTCTCGCAACGTTGCTGCCGGTCGCGGGCCGCGCGGCGATCGTCGCCCCCACCAGTATTCCCGACGGGACCTATACGGTCGTCGTGCTCAAGGTCGTCGATGCGAAGCACGTCGACGTCAAGTTGGATAACGGTTCGGAATCGACGCTCGCGGCTGGGCGGCCCAGCGTTGATTTCTCCAAGATCCAAGCGAACGATTCGATCGAGCTCTCTCTGATCGGCGGCAACGTGATGGTCTATCTCGACCTCACGAAACACTAGCCCGATCGGCCGCGTTCAGCGATAGACGAGTACCGGCGCCGCCGGCGCTCGCAGATCGATTGCGGCGACGCGGCGCTGCCCGCGCACGATTTGTGCGAGAATCGCGCCGGCGAGCGTCAACTTGCGATCCAGATCGTTTGATCCGCCGAGCAAGAGCTTCACTCCCCCGGGCATCGTCGCCACGAGACCGCCGAATTGGTCGAGTGCGAGGGTCGTCGGCAGCAAACCCTTTGCGGCAACAGCGTCGTATGCATCGCGCAACTCGAGAGCGGCGCGCGCTCGCACGTAGGCTCCCGGCATGAGATTGGCGGTCGGTTCCATCTCGAAGACCGGCAACGCTTCGCCGCCGGTCGCCGGCTCCAGCACGCGAAGCGCATGATCGACGACGGCCGCATCGTCGCCGCTCTCGACGATCGCAAACGGTGCGCGCTCGACGACCGCAATTCGGATCGATGCCGGCAATCCGCGGTGAACTGAAGCGCGTGCGATGTACGGAATCGCTTCGATCCGTCGTTCGATCGCGCCCGTGTTCTGCAGCCAGATCGTTACGTGCGGCGGAATCGCAGCGCGTGCGAGAATTTCGCGGCGAGTTACGCGGTGATTGCCGTTGATGGAGATTTCCTTCGGATCGAAGGCGGTCCACGTAGCCGCCACCGCCAGCCCTACGATCGCGAGCAGGCAAAGGAGCCCGATCGGCATCCAAAACGGGCGAAGGCGCGCAACCGGCGAGCGTTTTCGGCGCCGCTCCTTTACGCCCACGTCAGGACGTACTTCTCGATTGCCTCGGCAGCACCATCGTCTGCGAGATCACCGACGACGGCATCGCTGAGCGCCTTTAACTCAGGCGGTGCCGAGCCCATTGCAATCGCAAAACCCGCGGATTGCAGCATTGGCGCGTCGTTCCAGGAGTCGCCGATGGCGATGGTCTCCGCGATTTCAATTCCCATACGTGCCGCGACGAAGCGCAGCGCCGCGCCCTTGTCTGCCGCCAAATCGAGGACCTCGACGAACTCCGGAAGACTGCGCGTCACGTTCGCGCGTCCCTTGAAGACGTCGGAGAGGCGCTCCGAATAGCGCGCCGCAACCGGTTCGTCGGCAATGATGACCGCCTTCGTCGCCGGGCTATAGGCGAAGGCTTCACGCAGCGATGGAACGATGACCGGCTGCGTCATCGAAAGCGCCGCGTAGAGGTCGGAGTAGCGGTTGCGCGCCTCGCAATAGTATTCGTCATTTCGATAGAGTTGCAGGTGCATCCGGTCGCGTTCCGCGAGCGAGACCAGCTCGAGGACCAGGTCGTTACTCAATGCCGAATGGGCGAGGATTTCGTCGCTGGCTGGATCGATGATCGCGGCCCCTTGATAGCAGATCACCGGTGCTTCGAACTCGAGCTCGCGCGCGAACGGCAGCGTCGCGCGATACATGCGCCCCGTCGCCAATGAGCCCGCAATGCCGGCTTGCTGCATGCGTGCAACCGCTTCGCGTACGCGCTTTGATATCGTGAGGTCGCGACCGACGAGCGTTCCGTCGACGTCGAAGGCGACGAGGCGGGGGGGCGCGTTCAACTGCCGGCTCTCATGCGCGCGGTTTGCGCGTGCTGCGGAAGCCCGTCAGCCTCGGCGAGCGCCGCGAGTACGGGCGCATCGTTGGCGATCCGCTCGGAGGTGTTTTCAACCACGTTGAAGCTGCGCGTGAAATCGGCGAGCGAAAGGCTCGACGCGAAGCGGGCAGTCCCCGAGCTGGGCGTGACGTGGCTGGTTCCGGCGAGGTATTTCCCGCCGACGACGGGCGTCATGTCGCCGACGAGGACCGTTCCGGCCGCGTAAATGCGGTCGAGATACGCCGTTGCGTCGCGAACCTGCAGCGATAGGTACGCGGGCGCGATGCGATTGACCAGATCGAAGAGCGACTCCCGCGATTCCGCTTCGATCAGCCGGCAGTGGCGTGCGATCGAATCGGAGACGTACTCGTGACGCTCGACCGTTCGCAGATCGAGGGTATCGATCAACTGGGCTATCGCTTCGAGCAGGGGGCGCGATTCCGAAATTACTGCGAGCCGGGTCACCCCGGGAAGCTCCGCTTGGGCGAGCAACTCGCCCACGACGTACTCGCTATTCGCTCCATCGTCGGCGAGAACGAGCACCTCGGCGGGTCCGGATAATCCATCGATGCCGCAGGCGCCGAAGACTTGCCGCTTTGCCTCGGTCGTCCAGAGTCCGCCGCGCCCGACGATCTTGTCGACCGCCGCGATCGACTCCGTCCCGAATGCCGCGGCAGCGACCGCATGCGCTCCGCCGGCGGCATAGAGCTCCTCGACGCCGCAGAGTGCGCACGCAAAAAGCACCGAAGGCGAAATCCCGTCGCCGGTGGCCGGCGATAGCACCACGATCCGGGCAACGCCGGCAATTTTCGCGGGCACTGCGCCCATGAGGACGGCCACCGCGCCGCCCCCCCGCGGCGCGTAGACCGCCGCTGCCCGCAGCGCAGCGCGTCGAACGGCGTAGCGCGTTCCGTCCTTCTCGACGTAGTTGACGTCGGGCTGGCGTTGCCGGTCGTTGAAACGCGTAATCCGCTCCTTCGCGAGCTCGAGCGCCGCCCCGATCTCACCCGAAACGAGCGAGCGCGCACCTTCGAGCATCGGAATAGGAACTCGCAGCTTCGAGAGATCGAAACGCTCATCGTCGAAGGCGCGCGCGTACTCGATGATTGCCGCGTCGCCGCGTGCTCGGACGTTTCGAAGTATTTCGCCGACCTCGCTGACAACGGTGTCGGGAACGCGCCACCCGCGATCGAGCAAGACCTTCAGCGCCGCGGTATCCGCGGCCGAGACGACGTTCATCCGTACGCGTCCAGCGCACCCTCGCGCACGCCCTGCGGTGCGAAGATCCGTTCGAGCTCATCGCGTACCCGCACGTCACTTGCGATCGCGCGCGCGACGCGCTGGGAGCGTCCGCGTACGTGCATGACGACTGGGACTTCGCCCGGCAGCTCATCGATCAGCCGCGCAAGGCGGTCGATCTGATCGCGGTGCGTGACGTCGACGTGCCAGCCGCGCACCGCGCCCCCGGGCACGGCGATCGGCGGCGGTACGAACGGGGCCACTTCGTTCGCCGCCACGGAGAGCTCGACACGCGGCTCGTCCCCAGGGGCCGGTCCGGGGCGTTCGCGCAAGCGCAAACGGCCCTTGACGATAACGATTGCGTCGTTCTCGAACAAATGATGCATTTGCGGATAGTTTTTTGCGAACAGAACCACGTCGGACGCACCGGTCATATCCTCGAGCTGCGCGACGAGAATCTGCTGTCCGGTTTTGGTCAGCGAGCGCCGCACCCCCGTCACCGTTCCCGCCACCGTCACGGCCGAATCGTCCGCAAACTCGCGAAGCTCTTTGATCGGCACGGCGCCGGTACGCGCGAGCATCGGTGCCAGCTCCGCAAGCGGATGACCCGAGACGAAGATGCCGAGCGTCTCCCGTTCCCAGGAGAGCATCTCCCGGGTCGTCGGCGCGGCGACGCTCGGAAGTTTCGGCGCAAGTGCGGGGCCTTGCGCGCTCGCGTCGCCAAAGAGTGAGACCTGACCGAGTTCTGCATCGCGCGTCATTCGCGCCGCGAGCTCGATCGCCGTGTCGAGCGCGGCAAGTTTCGCGGCGCGGTTTCCGGGGATTCCGTCGAGCGCTCCGCACTTGATCAGCGCTTCGAAGACGCGCCGGTTGACCTGTTTCCCGTCGACTCGCTGCGCGAAATCGAAGAGATCGGTAAATCGCCCGTCGCGCCGGCGCGTTTCGATGATCGCATCGACCGCAGCCTCGCCAACGCCCTTGATCGCGGCCAACCCGAATCGAATGGCTCCTCCGACGGCCGCGAAGTCGGTCAGCGACTCGTTGACGTCCGGCGGGAGCACCTCGATGCCGATCTTTTTGGCCTCCTCGATGTACTCAACGAGCTTCTCCGTCTTATCGCGGACGGACGTCATCAGCGCGGCGAGATAGGGTAGCGGATGCTTTGCCTTCAGATACGCCGTTTGGTAGGCGATCCAGGCGTATGCGACCGCATGCGCTTTGTTGAAACCGTATCCCGCGAACGGTTCGATGTAATGAAAGAGCCGTTCCGCCTGACCGCGGTCGATGCCTGACGTTGCGAGCGCACCCTCGACGAAGCGCTCCTGGTAGTACGGAATCTTCTCCTTCTGCTTCTTGCTCATGACCTTGCGCAACTCGTCGGCTTCACCCATCGAGAAGCCGGCGAGTTCGCGAGCCATTTGCATTACCTGCTCCTGATAGATCGGAATGCCATAACTCTCCGCGAGAATTCGTTCGAGCTTGGGGTGAAGGTGCTGCGGCTTCGATCGTCCGTGTTTGTTGGCGATGTAGTGCGGGATCAGCTCCATCGGTCCGGGACGATACAGCGCGACCAGCGCAACGACGTCTTCAAATCGCGAAGGTTGCAACTCCGCGCAGACGCGCTTCATCCCCTCCGATTCTAATTGGAAGACGCCCATGGTCTCGCCGCGCGCGAGCATCTCGTACGTCTGTGCGTCTTCGAACGGGATGCTGGTGAGATCGAACGCCGCATCGACGGTCCGGCGAATCTCGCCCACGGCGTTCTCCATTACCGTCAGGTTGCGCAGACCCAGGAAATCCATCTTGAGAAGACCGATGCGTTCGATCCAGTCCATGTCGTACTGCGTGTTAACGCCGCCGTCTCCGAAACGAACGAGCGGCGTGTAATCGGTCAGCGGGCCGGCCGAGATCACAACGCCGGCCGCGTGGGTGCTGGCGTTGCGAGCCAGTCCTTCGATCTCTTTGGCGGTGTCGAGAAGCTTGCGAATCTGTGGCTGTGTCGCGTAGATCGACTTGAGCTCGGCGATCCGCTCGATTGCATCCTTGATCGAGAGGCCCCCCGGACCCGACGGGACGAGCTTCGCGACCCGGTCGACCTCCGGCAGCGGTACGCCCAGCGCTCTACCCGCGTCGCGAATAGCGGCGCGCGCGGCCATCGTCCCGAACGTCACGATTTGGGCGACGCGATCCTCGCCGTACTTTTGGGTAACGTACGCGATCACTTCGTCGCGCCGCTCGACGCAGAAATCGGTATCGATATCGGGCATCGAGATGCGATCGGGATTGAGGAAGCGCTCGAAGAGCAGATCGAAACGCAGCGGATCGAGATCGGTGATCTTCAACGAGTACGCAACCAGCGACCCGACGGCCGATCCGCGTCCCGGGCCGACCGGAATTCCGCGGTCGCGCGCGTACTTCACGAAATCCCAGACGATCAGAAAGTACGACGAGAAACCCATCTTGGTGATGACGTCGAGCTCGTACTCGAGGCGTTCGCGCAGGGCAACGTCGCGACCGACGCGCTCCTCGCCGAATCGCTCGCGCAGGCCATCTTCGCAAAGCTCCCGTAGGTACTCCGCGTCGCCACGCTCCGAGCCCGACCCGCTGCGCGGCACCGGGTACTGCGGCAGGTGAAAAATCTTCTCCGGAATGCGAATGTCGACACGCTCGGCAATGCGCACGGTGTTCTCGCAGGCTTCGGGCAGGTCGCTCCAGAGTTCGACCATCTCGTCGGGGGTCTTGAGATAGAACTGATCGGAGTAGAATCGCATTCGGTTCTCGTCCGAGACCGTCTTCCCGGTACCGATACAGAGCAGCACGTCGTGGGCCGATGCGTCCTTCTGCTCCAGGTAGTGCGAGTCGTTCGTCGCGACGATCGGCACGCTTAGCTCGCGTGCGACGCGAACGAGCCCGTCATTGATCGTATCCTGTTCGGGCATGCCATGTCGCATGACCTCGATGTAGAAACGGTCGCCAAAGATTTCGACGTACGTCTTGGCGTTGCGCAGCGCCGTTTCGTAATTACCCGATAGCAGCGGCGCCGCAACCAGCCCCGACATGCACCCCGAGAGAGCGATGAGTCCATCGTTATGCTTGGCGAGTAAGTCGAGATCGATCCGTGGTTTGTAGTAGTAGCCCTCGAGAAAGCCCTTCGAGACGAGCGCGATGAGATTACGGTAGCCGACGAGGTCGGCCGCGAGCAAGGTAAGATGTGCCTCGTCGCGCACGCTGCGATCGAACCGGCCCCGCGGCGCCACGTAGGCTTCGCAGCCGAGAATCGGCGTGAGGTTGAGCGCTCGGGCTGCGTAGTAAAATTCCATCGCGCCGTACATGACGCCGTGATCGGTGAGTGCGACGGCAGTCGCACCGAGCTCGGCGGCTCCCTGGCAGAGCCGATCGATCCTGCAGGCGCCATCCAGCAGCGAGTACTCGGAGTGAACGTGCAGGTGTACGAACTGACTCACGAGCGGCTACTCGGGAGCGCTGAAACGGCAGGACACGTGGACGTTTACCCTAAGCGACGCTGGCGAACCTTGTGCAAAAGGCGGTGCGATCAATGCAGCGCGAGGCGTATCTCTTCCTTTACGGGCGCTGCGAAGAATCGCTGAACTTTTAAAAGACGTGCCTCGGCGGCGAAATTACGATGCCGCTGCAAGACCAGTTTGGGGGCGATAATTTCCGTTCGCCGAGCGATCGTTTCGGCGTTGGGTGGATGGTTAGCGTCCACTCGTAGGTACGATCGCGTTTGCGGCCCGGAGCATCTCCATGACCCGGTCGACGGGAAGGGCGTAGACCGTCGCGCCGTTACGGCCGGTCATGGTCTTCGCCTCGAAGAGCGCATCGTAGATCGCCGCTTGGGTCGCCTCGGCGGTCGCCGCGTAGAGCCCGTTGAGCGCGTCTTCGTCTTCGACGATGGGGGTTTTCGGGGGCTCGATCGTAAAGTCGGCAACCCGCTCGAAGACGTGCGTGGTCGAGAACGCCACGATCAAGTCACCGCTGCCGACGCTCGAGGTGAGTCCCGTCCGGGCCATCCCCATCGAAGCTCGCAGCGCCAGAGCGCGGAGCTGGCGGCTATCGAGCGGCGCGTCCGTCGCGACGACGATGATGATGCTCCCGCTGCCAAGGCGACCCTTGAGCGCAACCTTCTTGGGAACGACCGGGCGATATTCGTGCGCGAGGCGCTCGCCGACCGGGACGCCGACGACGGTCAACTGCCGGCGGCTGCTGCCGGTGTTATCGTTCACGAGGACGCCGACGCGATAGCCGCCGGCGTCGCCGGGAAGCACGCGCGAAGCGGAGCCGATGCCGGCGCGAAAGCCGAACGCGTTCATCGCGGTGCCCGCGCCGACGCTTCCGCGCGCGAAATCGCCGGGGGCCGCGGCGTCGAGCAAGCGCACCACGTCGGTCGCCGTTACCGCCCTCGCTTGAATGTCGTTGAGGAAACCATCGTCGCACTCGGCAACGACCGGAAGCGGAACGTCGTCACCGCGTCCAACGGCCGGATGGTGATCGATGACCCAACTGACGACGCCGTCGGCGGCGCGGCCGACGTCCAGCGTATCGGTCAGCACGACGGGTTCCTCTAAATATCCCGCCTCTTCTATCCAGTGCGTCCCGGTGAGTTCGCCGTTACCGTTGAAAGCAAAGAAAGCAGCCGAAACCTTGTGGTCCCATGGGTCGGCATTCGGAAGCACCGCCGTCGCTCCGGTGCGAATGTCGCTTCCTTCGATCTTCGTCAGATTCGAGACCCGGACGCCGGGGACGTCGGTGATCGCATCGAGCGAACCGGGCGGGAAGAGTCCGAAGCGGAAGGGCAGCGCGGCCTCTCCTGCCAGCGCCGCCCCCAGCATAATCGCGGCAAAGCTCGGGAATAGAAGCATCCAGCGCATGAGCCCTGCATTGGACGCGGTCGGCTCGGAGCGCCTGCAGGCGCGCCCGCCGAAGGCGGAAAAGCATGATTCGAAACCATCCGTCGGTAGAGGAGGCACGGCATTCTTTCCCTTCCTGATAAACTGAAGGTCGTTAAGCTCTGGGAGAACCTCTCGGGTCCCGCACTGATCGAGCATGCCATTGCTCGCGGTGAGGGCGTGCTCGGGGCGGGAGGTCAGTTCATCGTCGATACACGCCCGCATACGGGTCGCTCGCCGAAAGATAAGTTCTTCGTGCGGGAGCCTTCCAGCGAGCAACACATCGACTGGAATGACGCCAACCAGGCGATCGAACCGGCGCGCTTTGACGCGCTCTGGGACCGGGCCGCCGCCTACTTCTCCGAACGGGAAGCCTACAGCTTAGATTGCTACGTCGGTGCCGACGAGCGCTATCGCATGCCGCTGCGAGTCTACACCGAGCTCGCGTGGCATAATCTCTTTGCCCGCCATCTCTTCATCACGTCGGAGCGGCCCGAGCCCGGCTTCACGCCGGAGTTCACCGTCGTTGACGCCGCGCTCTTCTCAGCGGACCCCGCGAGGGATGGGACGAGGACGGGGACGTTCGTCCTGGTCAATTTCGAGCGGCGCATGATTCTCATCGGCGGCACGCGCTATGCCGGCGAGATCAAGAAGTCGATCTTTACGGTCATGAACTACCTGTTGCCGCTGCGAAAGACACTGCCGATGCACTGCTCGGCCAACGTCGGGCAGAGCGGCGACGTCGCGATTCTCTTCGGTCTCTCCGGCACCGGCAAGACGACGCTCTCCTCCGACTCGCGCCGTCCGCTCATCGGCGACGACGAGCACGGATGGTCGGCTGACGGCGTCTTTAACTTCGAAGGCGGATGTTACGCCAAAGTGATTCGGCTCTCGGCTTCGGCCGAACCCGAGATCTGGGCGGCGACGAATCGATTTTCGACGGTTCTCGAAAACGTGGTGTACGACGAGCAGACGCGTGCGCTCGACGTCGATTCCGATGCAAAGACCGAGAACACTCGCGCCGCCTACCCGCTCGAATATATTCCGAACATCGTTCCGTCAAGCCAAGCGGGTCATCCCAAGACGATCATTATGCTGACGGCCGATGCGTTCGGCGTGCTGCCGCCGATTTCAAAGCTCTCGCGCGATCAGGCGATGTATCACTTTCTTTCCGGATACACTGCGAAGGTCGCAGGTACCGAGCGCGGGATCAGCGAGCCGCAAGCGACCTTCTCGACCTGCTTCGGCGCACCGTTTATGGTGCACCACCCGACGGTCTACGCCGATCTGCTCGGCGAAAAGATCGACGAGCATGCGGTCGAGTGCTGGCTGGTCAACACCGGCTGGACCGGCGGCGCATACGGAGTCGGCCATCGCATGGCGATCGCGCATACTCGTGCGATGGTCAATGCCGCGATCGAAGGACGAATCGCTAGCGAGTTCGAGCAGGAGCCGTTCTTCGGGCTGATGGTTCCCAAGCACGTTCCCGGCGTACCCGATGAGGTACTCGACGCTCGCAACGCGTGGGCCGATCGCGCGGCCTATGACGACCAAGCTCGCAAGCTTGCGCAACTCTTCTTCGACAACTTCAAGCGCTTCGAGCAACACGTCTCACCAGCGATTAATGCGGTTGCGATTAAACCGCTTGCTAGGTCCTAATGCGTCGTTCAGGCGCATCGGGCCTGGACCCGTTACTATCGGGGAGATGAAGACACACCTCTTGGCCGTCAGCGCACTTGCGGCAGTGCTCGCACTCCCGCTCGGCGCCGTTGCGCAGCAGGATCAGGCACCCGCCGCGCACGCACAAGGCCGCACGACCACCCCCAGTCCGGCGAAGATTCAAAATCAGTGGGCGCGCCGTTTCGGTCAGCTCAATCTCTCGGGCGATCAGCAACAGCGCATTCAATCGCTCATCAATCAGTACTCACAGGCACATCCCGAAGGGAGCGCGCGCGATCGGGACGCGAGCCGCCAACTGCGCCATCAAATCATGGGCGTCCTCAGCGACGACCAACGGAACCAATACCACCAACAGATGCGCGCACGCCGCGAGCAGAAGCGTCAGCGCCAAGGGCAGATGCAGCAGGGTTCGCAAGATCAGCAGTACCCGCAGGGCCCGCAAAACCAGCAGTATCAGCAGGGTCCGCAAGACCAGCAGTATCAGCAAGGCCCGCAGGGAGAGCAGTACCAGCAAGGGCCGCCGCCCAACCAGCAAGGGCCGCCGCCCAACGAATAAGGGCCGCCGCCCAACGAGCAGCAATCGGGTCCTCCGCCAGCGTAGTTCGAACGTAGCGTTCGCCGGGTAACGGCGCGCGGGCGACCGAAAGAGTCGCCATGCGCGCCGCGTTGCTTTCGCTGCTTCTACTCACGACGGTTGCCGCCGCTCCCGCTTCGGGACTACACGTACCGGCGGGCTTTTCGATCGAAACGATTGCGAACGTCGCAGGAGCACGTGAGCTCGCCGCCCTTCCGAATGGCGATCTTCTCGTTGGCACGCGGGGATCGAACGTCTACCTCGTTCCCGACGCCGAGGGGGCGACTGGAAAACCAGTCCTCTACGCTTCGTTCGACGACGATCACGCCGCCGGCGTCACCTTCGTTACGGCGCGCCGGGAGATGTTCGTCGGGACGATGCACCACGTTTGGTCAATTCACTATCAGGCCGGACGCGCTGCCACAACGCCGCTACGCATCGCCGACGTTCGAAGCGGTTCGGAGGCACCCGGTACCGATGGTGACGTTCACGTCACCACCTCAGTGACCTTTGCCCGCGGTCTCGTATACGTCTCCGCGGGCTCTTCGTGCAATGCGACGATGGCCGGCGGAAAACCATGCGCCGAGGTCGATCGGACGCGCGCATCCATCTCCTCGATGAAACCCGACGGCTCCGGCGTTACGCTGCGGGCGGAGCGCATTCGCAACGCCATCGCGCTCGCGGCGAACCCCGCGACCGGTTCGGTTTGGGTCGGCGATGCCGGCCAAGACGACTTGCCGTTCGGCCACCCCTACGAATTTCTCGACGACCTCTCCGCGCACGCAGGGACTGCCGATTACGGCTGGCCGTTCTGCGAGGAGGATCGTCATGCATACGTCTCCGGCGCGGATTGCGGCAAGACCGTCGAGCCGCTCGTCGAGCTGCCGGCCTACTCGACGATCGTCGGCGCGGCATTCTATTTCGCGAATGAAACGAGCCCGTACGCATTCCCCGCCAGGTATCGTGGCGGACTCTTCGCCACCGCGCACGGTTCGTGGCATCAGCGCTCCGGCGGTTGCAGCGCCGCGCCGCCGCGCGTCGTCTTCGTTGCCATGAACGGCGACCGCCCGTCGAAGAGCGTCGACTGGTCGAATCCCACGGCACAGTGGTCGGATTTCGTCACCGGATTTCAGAGCGGATGCACGGAGCGTATCGGCCGCCCGACCGGGATCGCCATCGGATCGAAAGGCTCGCTCTTTATCGCCGACGACCTCACCGGGTCGATCTATCGCGTTCGCCCGACTCGTGGCTGAGACGCTCGCCATCCTGGTCGGCGGCGGCCCGGCACCAGGCATCAACGGGGTTATCGCATCGGCCGCAATGGAAGCCTTCAAATGCGGCTTGCGCGCGATCGGCATTTACGACGGCTATCGCGATCTCGCCGCAGGGCGGCCGCCGCAAACGCTTGAGTTGACGTTCGACCAAGTCTCCCGGATCCACACCAGCGGCGGATCGATCTTGCGCACTTCGCGGACGAATCCCGCACGGGACGACGCAACGCTCGAACGCTGCGTCGCATCGCTTGACGCGCTGGACGTCTGTTATCTCGTCTGTATCGGTGGCGACGATACGACCTACGGCGCGGCGCGAATCGCCGAGCGTACGCAAGGACGCATCGGCGTCGCGACCGTTCCCAAAACAATCGACAACGATCTGCCCTTGCCGGAGAATGCGCCGACGTTCGGTTTCGAAACGGCGCGCTCGGTTGGCGCGGGCATCCTCGAGAGCCTCATGGAAGACGCCCGCACGACCGCGCGCTGGTACGTCGTCGTCTGCATGGGCCGGAAATCGGGTTCGCTCTCGCTGGGAATGTGCAAGGCCGCCGGCTCGACGCTCGCGGTGCTCCCCGAGGAGTTCCCCGAGAAGGCGACGCTCGGCGCGGTCCGCGATACGATCGTCGGCGCGATCGTCAAGCGTCGCGCATTCGGGCGACGTCACGGCGTTGCGGTCGTCGCCGAAGGAATCGCCGAGCGCGTTTGGGACGACATCTTCAAGTCGAACGAACACCTTAGTCGCGACTCGTTCGGGAACGTCCCGCTCGCCGACGTGCCGCTCGGCACTATTCTCCGCGAGGCCATTCGAAGCCGGCTCGACGCAATCGGCGTCGACTCGGTCATTCACGCGAAGGATATCGGCTACGAACTCCGTTGCGCGAAACCCGTTTCGTTCGACGTCGATTACACGCGCACGCTCGGATACGGTGCCGTTCGTTACCTCCTTGACGGGGGCAGCGGCGCGCTCATCGCCTTGGAAGGCGGACGCGTACGCCCGCTCGCGCTCGACGATCTGCTCGACCCAGCGACGGGGAGGATTCGCACGCGCCAGGTCGACCTCACGACCGAGGCCTATCGAGTGGCGCGCGATTATATGGTCTATCTCGAGCCTTCAGATTTCACGAACGAACCGAGGCTCGCGGCGCTCGCCTCGCAAACCAACCTCGACGCCGCGCATTTTCGCGCGCAATTCGAAGCGGTCGCGCGTTCGTAGTTTCCGGCTACGTCGCGCCACGATGAAGCGTCCGGAATGCGGGAGTTTTTCGATCAGCGCAAGATCGATGCCGAGATTCTCGGCGAGCAGCTTCTTCGGATTCGATGCAAGCCAGCTCGAGATCGAGATTTCCTGATAGTCGGGGCTGTTGAATGCGACCAAAATCTCCGTCTCGTCGTTGCCGATTTGACGGATATAGTGTCCGAACCCGCGATTGATGAAGGCCACGTCGCCGGGACCGAACTCGTCTTGCCGGTACTTTCCGTTCGCGCCGAAGATGCCGATCTCGGAGCGCCCTCGGATATAATACTGCCACTCGTCGGCGTTGGGATGCCAATGCAGCTCACGTAAGCCGCCGGGCCGCAGCGTCAGGAGAACGCCGGTAATGGTCGACGAAATCGGGAACTGTTGCTGCGATACGAGACGCTCGCTCCCGCCCGCGAAGTTCATGAGCGCAGCGCCGCCGAGGTAAAACTTATGGCGCAGCCGGCTCGGCTCGAGATTCGAGTTCATCGCAGCGGGAGGCGCCGCCGGCGGAACTTCACCGGCAACGATGTACACTTCTTCTTTCGGCAGCTTCGCGATGGCTTCAGGCGGCAGGTTTAGATTCTGCGCCAAGACGTCGCGCGGCGTTCGCGCGAGCCAGTCCGTAATGCTAAACGTTCCGAACTCGGAGAATCGGCCGTCGTCGAAAACCAGCAGAAAATGACACTCCTGCGTTCCAATACCTTGAATCGAATGTCCGTGCCCCTTTGGAAAATACCACACGTCGCCGGGCCCGAAATCTGAAATCTCGGCGTCGCCCGATGGTGCGATTACCGTCACCCGGCAACGGCCGCTGATGACGTACGCCCACTCCGCGGCGATCGCATGCCAGTGAAGTTCGCGCAATGCACCGGGCTGCAAACGCATCGAGACGGCGGCAAAACTTTGCGAGGCAGGAAACTCGTTGACGGTATGCTGACGAGCGGAGCCTGCAGCACCGCTCCAGCCTTTTGCCTGCTCGAGTTCGAATTTAAAGTTCGGAAGGTCGCTCATGGCGGCCGGAGGTTCTTGCATCCTTCGCGCTTCTCATGCCCGCGCTCCCGGTTCGTACGACCGCGGTCGCGGTCAACTCGACGGCGACGGGGTCGCCGATGGGCTCGGTGATGCCTTTGCCTTGAGCGCATCCAGCAATGCCTGTGCTTTGGCGGCCTTGCTTTGATCGTTGACGATCTCGTAGTGCCGCAATGCCGTCGTCGCGGATTCGCGGGCCTCCGCCGTATTGCCCAAGTTCGACTCGATCGCGGCCCGGACGAGATGACCGTCGCCGTCGTCGATGTTGGTTTTGATGTATCGGTCCACGTCAGCCAGTGCCGCCGCGTATGCGCCGGTCGACAGCTGCGCGATGGCGAGCCAATAGTATGCGTTCGTGTCGGTGGAGTCGAGCCGCAATGCGGCATGGAAATCGACGATCGCGGCCGGCCACTGCGAAAGCCCGATCTCGGCACGGCCACGATAAAAGAACCCGAAATCGTCGGTCGGGTCGATCTGCGTCACGGAGTCGCAGTCGGCGGCTGCCTCTTTGAACCGTTTTAAGAGAATGTACGCGCGGCACCGCGAGATGAGCGCGCCCGCGCTGCTGGGGACGAGCTCGAGCGCTTGATTTGCGTCGGCAAGTGCCGCCTGACCGTCGTCACGGTCGAGGGCGAGCATAGCTCGTACCCGATAAGCGTAGGCGAGCTTGGGCTGCAGCTCGATCGCCTTGTCGCAATCAGCGGTCGCACGCTGATCCTCATCCAGGCGTGTGTACGACTCGCACCGCGAGGCGTATGCATAGGCGAAGTAGGGGTTGATCGCGAGCGCGGCGGTGTAATCGGCAATCGCGGCGTCTTGATTACCAAGCGCCGTGTAGTCGTCGCCGCGATCCACGAGGGCGCCGGTATCCTTGGGATGCGTCGCGAGATAGGCCGTCAGCACCGAAACCGCCTGCTTATAGTCGCCGTTTTTATAGAGGGCCTCGGCGTGAATGACCTCGGGGGCGACGGCCGTATCGGCCGGCGCGGGGCCTCCGGCAGAGAGTGCGAGCACGCCGGCGAGAAGCACGAAAACCGCAGCACGATGCATGGACGTCTCCCTTGGGAATTAGCAACGAGCCCGCTGCTTCTTTGCAGCGGGCTCGTCGTTCGTACTAATCTGGCACCGTCCTACTTTCGAGGGGCCCTGCGGCCCGACTATCATCGGCGCTGGCGGGCTTAACTGCCGTGTTCGGGATGGGAACGGGTGGGACCCCGCCGCCATGGGCGCCAGAAACTTTGATCCCCACCGCGATGGCGAGCCGGAGCTCGAGCCGATCGCAGGGGGAAGCCTTGAAAGCTATACAGAGAAGAACTTCCAGTGTCGCGCGAGCACGATTAGTTTAAAATATCCGAGCTATTAGTACCGGTCAGCTCCACACCTTGCGGCGCTTCCACCTCCGGCCTATCAACGTGGTAGTCTACCACGACTCTTCACCCTTGCGGGATTGAGATCTCATCTTGGAGTCAGTTTCACGCTTATATGCTTTCAGCGTTTATCTGATCCGAACTTAGCTACCCGGCTATGCTCCTGGCGGAACAACCGGTTCACCAGAGGTTCGTTCGACCCGGTCCTCTCGTACTAGGGTCCACTCTCCTCAAATCTCCTGCGCCCACAGCGGATAGGGACCGAACTGTCTCACGACGTTCTGAACCCAGATCGCGTACCGCTTTAATGGGCGAACAGCCCAACCCTTGGGACCAACTACAGCCCCAGGATGCGACGATCCGACATCGAGGTGCCAAACCTCCCCGTCGATGTGGCGTTCTACAATCACTTGTAGCGCAGACTATACCTTCATCTCTTTCGAGATGGTGGCGTGTTATGAACGCGATAGATTTGCACGTCGAGCGTGCAGCACGTCCATCTCTCGTCTCAATCGAGAAGTCGTTACAGGGAGAAACGCACGACATATTCGGGCGAACCCAAACGTAGTCACGCAACGCTTGCGTTGCGACGTTCTCTTCCCTCGGTATTGCCCTCTCTCGAGGGTTTCACCGATATGAGCCACTGTTCATCGCTCGATCGCTCGAGCGAGGAGCCCTACTTGACTCTTGGGGGAGATAAGCCTGTTATCCCCGGAGTAGCTTTTATCCGATAAGCGACGGCCCTTCCATTCGGAACCGCCGGATCACTTAGCCCTGCTTTCGCACCTGCTCGACCTGTCCGTCTCGCAGTCAAGCTCCCTTATGCCTATGCACTCTGTACGAACGGTTTCTGACCGTCCTGAGGGAACCTTTGGGCGCCTCCGTTACTCTTTGGGAGGCGACCGCCCCAGTCAAACTGCCCACCTGACCATGTCCTACCACCGGATTACGGCGGCTAGTTAGAATCCCAAGATCATCAGGGTGGTATCCCAACGTTGCCTCCCCGACGACTAGCGCCATCGGATCATCGGCTCCCACCTATCCTGTACGGATAATCTCAGAACCCAAGATCAGGATACAGTAAAGCTTCACGGGGTCTTTCCGTCCTGCTGCGGGTAACCAGCATCTTCACTGGTACTGCAATTTCGCCGGGTTCCCCATTGAGACAGTGCCCAAGTCGTTACTCCATTCGTGCAGGTCGGAACTTACCCGACAAGGAATTTCGCTACCTTAGGACGGTTATAGTTACCGCCGCCGTTTACTGGGGCTTCAGTTCGCCGCTTCGCTTGCGCTGACGACTCCCTTTAACCTTCCAGCACCGGGCAGGAGTCAGCCCCTATACGTCCGCTTTCGCGTTCGCAGAGACCTGTGTTTTTGTTAAACAGTCGCTTGGACCTATTTTGTGCCGCCTTCCTCAGCTTTCGTGGTAAACACTAGACCAAAGAAGGCACCCCTTCTCCCTAAGTTACGGGGTTAATTTGCCGAGTTCCTTAACAGGGATTCTCCCGTCGCCTTAGCATGCTCTGCCAGTCTACCTGTGTCGGTTTACGGTACGGGCACCTACGATCTACCTAGGGGCTTTTCTTGGCAGCGTGGAGTCGATCACTTCGGCTCCGAAGAGCCTCGCATTCGCTTCTCGGCAT
>DASRSI010000006.1:0-8523 GCA_035695445.1 Candidatus Cybelea sp.
CGACGGAGCCCCAGTACTCGTTGGCGACGCCGGCAAACTGATCGGCAATCGCCATCTTCTTCACCAGCCCGAAGCCGGCGCGCGCGAGACCATACGCGACGTCGTCCGGGCCGGGCGGCCGCCACGCGAAGAGCTCGCTAAAGAAGAGACCCGCGCGGACGATCGGGCCCGCGAGCAGCTGCGGAAAGAAGGCGAGGTAGAGCGCGTAGTCGAGCGGTTTTCGTATCGCGGCCATGCGACCGCGATAGACGTCGACCAAATACGAGATGCTCTGAAACGTATGGAAGCTGATGCCGATCGGAACGAAGAGATTGACGAACCATGGATTTTCGTGCATGCCGAGCAGCGCAGCAACGGTGCCGCTCGCAAAGTTGGAGTACTTAAAACTGCCCAGAAAGGCGAGGTTTGCTGCGACGCCGATGGCGAGCAGGAGGCGCGGGTCGCGCTTGCGCGCTTCTCGGGACCGTTCCAGCGCGAGCGCGATGAGAAAATCGCTCGCCGTCAGGATCCAGAGAAAGAGCACGTACCATGCGTTCCAGCGTGCATAAAAGTAGTAGCTCGTGAGGAGCAACACGTAACGCCCGGCGCGGCGCGGGAGGCCGTAGAAGAGTCCCGCGACGATCGCTACGAAGAGCCAGAACTCGTAGGATTGAAAAGGCAACGGGATGCCGATTCCGGCGGCCGCTGCAAACCACGAAAGGTTGTGATGGGCAACTGCGCCGCCGCTCTGCCTTTGAACGGTGGTTGGTACAGCGCGCGCCGGAACTGACGCGGCGCCATGAGAGGCGGCGGGTTGCGCCGGCGGGGGTGGATCGGCGAGCATGGTCGCGATGTTACGCCCAAGGAGGCGGCTAAAGCGTAGGCTTCCCAGGCGGTTGAGATGATCTTCATCGGCGAAAAGCTCCGGACGCTCGAGCGCCATGTACGCGCCGGCTGGAATGAAACGCGCGCCGTCGGCTTGCGCGATCTCGACCAGTGAACCGCTGGGGATCTGGGTCGCTTCGCGATGCGCGGGTCGCGTGGGAATGCGCACGAAAAAGACCGGAACGCCGGCCGCTTCGTAGCGCGCCGCAATCGGCTCGATCCACTGCATGCGGTAGCGGGCATATGACGGGCTCGGTTTGGGAATTGCGAGCACCTGGGTCGCGATTGCGGCACGTTCGTCGTCCGAAACGCTGGATGGATAAAGAATCGTGCCGTTCGAAAAATCGACGTGCAGGCCGGCAAGCGTTTCCGATCGCGGATGCCCCGCGAGCGGATCGTACGCAGGAGCGATGCGTGCGTGCGTCAGCGCTCCCAGCCGCGCCGGCGGATTTGCGAGGAGATCCTGAAAATCGTCGCGCAGCTCGGTGCCCCGCCAAAAGAGATCGATGCCGTGCTCGACACGCTCGCGCGGATCGGAGAACGAGCCGGCGAGCTTGGGAAGATCGCTCAGCCGCGTTTGAAAGACGACGTACCGCAGGTCCATCGGGCGATCGTCACCGTCGAGGCTGCCGATCGCGCTGTCGTCGTCGGTGTAGGTGTCGACGGGGATTACGACCGCTCGGAGCCGGTCGGTCTGCGGATCGACTGCCCGCACGAAGAACGGCCAGCATCGCGGCGTCGTGCCCGGGACGCCGCCGTTGAGGAAACGGAGCGTTCGGCTCGCGGCGCTTGCCACGCTCGGATCGAGGCCCGAGTAGATCCGTGAGTCGCCCAGCACCAAGACGTCGTCGCGCGGCCGCGCCGGCACGGCCCGAAACTCGGCAATCGCGGCTTCGAAGCTGCCGGTGCTCGACGACGGATCGAGGACGCTTCGATAGAGGCTGGTGCGGAACGCGAGGGCATCGACGAGCGCGAAGATCGCAAATGCCGACGCAACGAGAAGAGCGGCCGTCTTCTTTCCCGACGTATCGAATCCCACGCGCACCGCAACGTCCCTTGTGCGAGGGTGGGTTGGAGGCCTTTAGTGGAGCGTTCAGCGACAAGCCACTTGAGAAGCCATCACGGCGCGCCCGTCGCCCTCATCACCATCACGGTGATGCTTGGCCTCATCATGGCGATCATCGACAGTACGATCGTCAACGTCGCCCTCACGACGATTGGCGGAAATCTCGGTGCAACCGTCGACGAGGTCGCCTGGGTCGCCACCGGATACATCCTCGCGAACGTCGTGGTGATGCCGCTCAACGGCTGGCTCACCGCCTTTCTCGGACGCAAGCGGTTTTACGCGGCGTCGCTGGCACTCTTCACCGTCGCCTCGTTCTTATGTGGGACCGCGCACTCGATTTGGGTGCTCGTCTTCTATCGCATCGTCCAGGGAATCGGGGGCGGCGCGCTTCAGCCGACGGCGCAGGCGATTCTCTTCGAGACGTTTCCCGTCGAGCGACGCGGCGCGGCGATGGCGATCTTCGGCATGGGAGCGATGGTTGGGCCGGCGATCGGACCGACGCTCGGCGGATGGATCGTCGATAATGCGAGCTGGCCGCTGATTTTCTATATCAACTTGCCCATCGGGATCGTGGCCTTCCTCATGACGCTCGCGTTCATTCCCAATCCTAAGTACATCGCGCGGCCCAAAGGCGGGATCGACTGGACCGGCTTGACGCTGCTGACTGCCGGGTTGGCTTCCCTACAGTTCGTGCTCGAACAGGGCGAGCGCGACGACTGGTTTCAATCGCAAACGATCGTGCTTCTCAGCGTGATCTCGGTGGTCTCGCTCGTCCTCTTCGTGCTCAAGACGTTGCGCGATAAACATCCGCTCGTCGACTTGGGTGTGTTCAAGTTCCGCTCGTTCTCGGTCGGCTCGTTCTTGGGAATCATTATGGGTTTCGGCCTCTTCGGAACCTCGCTCGTCTTGCCGCTCTTCTTCCAGAACATGCTGGGGTTCACGGCGTTCGACACCGGCATGGCGTTGATGCCGGGCGCGATCTCGACGGCGGTCTCGATGGTCATCATCGGCCGAATTCTCAATCGAATCGATGGGCGCTGGTCGATTGTCTTCGGCACACTGCTCTTCGCGTGGTCCACCTGGCTCCTGGGAGGATTGACCGTTCAAGCCGGCTATTGGGACGTCTTTTGGCCGCGCGTCGTGCAAGGGTTCGCGCTCGGGTTTCTCTTCGTTCCTCTGACCACGATCTCGCTGAGCGACGTGCCGGTGCCCAAGCTCGCAGGCGCGACCGGCGTCTTCACGCTCTTGCGACAGCTCGGCGGCAGCCTCGGGATCGCGATTTTAACGACGCTGTTGACACACCAAACCGCCGTCGCTTGGAACGTGCTCGCATCGGGTGTGACGCAGAGTCACGGTTATTCGGTGGGGCAGCTCACGACGATGGTCGCGCAGCAGGCGACGATGATCGCCTATAACTATATCTTTCGCGTGACGGCGGTGCTCTTCGTACTCACCGCGCCACTGGTCTTTCTCATACGCCGCCATCCGCCGGCGAGCGAAGTTGCGCTCGAGGCTTCCGAGCAGAGCGCGGCCTAAAGGGCCGCGCTCGTACTCTTCGGTCCGCTCGCTCCGCGTGACACGATGTTATTGGCTGGCGACCCGCATGATCGCATTGCCGCTCACCGGAAGGCTCGACGGCAGTCCGGGGTAGTTGAGCAACGATTTGAACGTACCCGTTACTTGCACGGAGACGTAGTAGACCGTCCCCGCCGCCGGGCCGCTCGACCCCGTAACGCAGGGCGACGTCGGCGTGCCCCCGTTGACCGAACAGAGCGTCGTGACGGTGATTGCATTCGTCGCCGACCAGTTCGAGAGGTTCTGGCCGTCGGCGATGACGGCGTTTTTGATTCCGGTCGTGTCGTCGGCGGTCTGGACGCTTTGTGCCCCGTATGCCACGCCGGCTCGCGCCGCGTTTGCGGCAAGGATTGCGTAATATGCAAACCGTCCGATCTCGATCATGCCGACGAGCAGCAGAATGAGCACCGGCGCCACGAGCGCGAACTCGACGAGGCTCGTTCCCGATTCCTCACGCGCAAGGCGCCGCGAACGGCGGAGTACTGATAATGCTCCCGTCACTGCGCCAGCACTGCCTTACGAACAAGGTACGTCTCGCTTCCCGTCGGCGCGCCGAAGTCTTCTCCGGAGGTGCCGTTGAAGTTTCCGTACAGGCCTACGAGCACCACGTACTTTCCTTGGCCGCCGTTGTAGTTGATTTCCGCGCCCGGCGCGTAAATGAGACCTGAAAGGCTTGCGGAGCTACCGTTGAAGTTGACCGTGCTGGTATTTGACGGCGCCTGGTAGTAACTCACGCCCGCATAGCTACCGCTCGATGGCGGCGTCAGCGTGAGCGGCGTCACGCCGTTGAAGTTCGCCGAAGCTCCGGCCGGAATATAGATGGTCACGCCGGCGCTGCCGTCGATCATCGAACCGTTAAAGTTCGAACTCCCGGCGAAAGTATACGTGCCCGCGGCGAGCGTCACGCAGTTACCGTTCAGGTTGATGTTCGTGTAACAACCCGGTTGAAGAGTGCCCCCTCCGCTATACTTGGCGGTGCAGTTTGAGGTCGACGGAGGATTGCTGGCGAGTTGTGCGCACCCCGGAATCTCCGGACAAGGATTTGCAACCGGCAGCGACGCCGCCGGCTGGCCGCCGGTGAAGCTTCCACCGTTATGGCTGCCGGTGAAGTTCCCCTCGCCGATCGATCCGGCATTGATCGTCCCGCCGTTGAAGTTGCCCGCACCATTCAGTTGAATGCTGCACGACGGCGCGTTCATCTTCGTTCCGTTGAAGACGGTGGTCTGCGTCGTGCCGAGCATGTAGACGCAGTCGTTATTCTTTTGCGAAGCGACGGCGACGGCCGAGGTCGACTCGGTCACGCCGTTTTGCTTTCCAAAGAAACGCGCGAAAAAGCTGGGCACCTTCGCGTTGGTGATCTGCACGGAGACCGCGCACGAGTTTCCAGCATACGGACCGGACTGCGGTGGCGTCTGAACCGTCAACGTCACGTTCCCGCCGGCCGGGTAACCGCTATTCGCGGCGTCGTTCTGCGCTGCGGTGATTGCCGCGCTCGAGCCGGTGCAGTTGGAATAGGTGAGCTGTTGGGCTCCGCCGAGCGCCGCGGAGTCGACTGCCGACTGTTGCGTACGCTGGTGATACTCCCAGGTTCCAACGTCAACACCCATACCGCCGACGCCCAAGAGCGCCGTGAGCGCAAGCGCGACGAAGGGCATGATCTGCCCGGACTGCGATCGATTCTTCATAAAAGGGAGCCTCCTCGTGGACGAAAGTGTGCACGATCAAACCGAGCCCCTTTTCATAAAGGAAGCCCGTAGAGGGGCCGGTCGGGAAGCATCGACCGGCTCGAAAGGCCGCCTATACATACATAGACGGTCCCTCGCTTGACCTCGACCCGACGGATTATGCCAGATTCTTGTTAACGCGTCAACATTTTTTAACTTGAATGCGAGGAGATAGGCCGGCGGCGGGCTAATAGGGGGGCGTTCAGGCAGCTCCTTTATGGGCTGGCAGCTTCGTTTTGTTGCCGTCCCTTAGGCTGCCGAACACTTTACTATTCCATCCAGAAAATAAGGAGAGAACATGACCGCCACCATCACTTCGATGCTCCGAGACGATTCGGGCGCCTCAATGGTCGAATATGGCTTGCTGCTCGCCTTCATCGCCGTCGTCGCCCTCGTCAGCGTTAAGCTCCTTGGCACCGGCCTCAGCGGGCTGTTCAGCAACGTCGCCAGCTCGCTCTAGGGAGCGTGAACCTGGAAGTCGGGGCGCCATCCACTGGATCGCGCCCCGTTCGGGGCCTGGGGTTGCCCGGGCGTCCCGCACGAGGAGTCGTGCTGGTCGAATATGGACTGCTGCTCGCGTTGGCGGTCGTCGCCGGCATGCTCGTCGTCCGGGGCTTCGGGATGAACCTCTCGACGGTCTTCGCCGTTGCGGCGAGTACGCTCTAGGGCGTTCTAACCAACGATCGTCTCAAGGGACGATCGTAACGGGCGCGACGACGCTCTCTTGGCCGAAGCCATCGGTGAACGTTACGACGACCGTGTAACGGGTCGCAACCCAAACCACCGGCGCGCGCATCGTCACCGATTCGGTGTCGGTTCCGACGTCCGTGCCCGTTATCTCGTGCGACTGCGCGTCGGTTAACGCGATCCGCATGCCATTGTGCGGAGAGAGAATCTTCACGTGAATCGGACCGCCGCTCTTGACGGTCGGTTCGACGACCTGAAACGTATCGTTCGTATCCGAACTCGCCGCGGTCGCCGACGTGACGGGATCGTTATCTCCGGCAATTGGCGACGCAGCTCCGTAGCCTAGCGTACCGGTATTTGCTACCAGCACTCCGGCCATCGACTGCGCCGCGGTGCGTCCTTTGACGACGTGCACCACCACACGCATTTCGCGCAAGCTCGATACCGGCGGGATGGTGAGCTGCGTATCACCGTACCGCGAAAACGGGCGCTGTTGCCAGACCGTACCGTCGTCGCCGGTCAGGCGAACGTAGCCCGCATCGCCCTGCGCTGCGTAAGCAACATTGATGGTTTGCCCCGGACGTGCGACGAGCGGCTGCACCGAGATCGAGGAAATTTGCGCACCGCCCGGCATTCGCGCCACGCTCGGCGACGGGCGCGCCGTCAGCGTGTTGAGCACGCGGGTCGCGGTCGCCGTGCCGAGCGGCCCTTTCATCTGCATCTCGAGTGTGTACGCGCCCGGATCTTGCGAAGCGCGAATCGGAATCGGAATCGAGCCGGAGGCGTCCTGTAACGCGCCGCCTTGAATCGTCCGTCCGTCGGGCGCGCGAACCGCGTAGGAGAGCCGGCCGGATCCCGAAACGTCGTACTCGGCGTGGATGGTCGTGCCGGTCATCGCTTCGGGTGGCACGGCGAAGGCCGCGATCCGTGGCATTTCGCCGCGCAGCGTTCCGGCAGCGCCAAGTAAGAAGAGGCCGGCTAACGAGATGGCGACCGCGCCGACGTGCGAACGGCGCGCGCGAGGCGCGACCGGAGGAGGCGCCTCGACAACGCAGTGGACGCCGTCGCCGACGATTTCGGCGATCGTGCGATCGACCGAAGCGAAGTTGCCGGATCGAACCGGAACGTGCGCCAAGCTCGTTGCCAGGGGCGCGACTTCAACGAGGAGCGGGCTTGCCTGCACCGCGTCGCCATCGCGAGAGATGATCCACGTACGGCAGATCAATGCCGACGAGGTACGATTGACCACGCGAAGCGCGTAGGTTGCGACCCCGCGGCGATGGTTGAATCGCTCGAGTGCGAAGAAGGCCGAAACGGTACCGGCAAGCGTTTGTAGCGCGGTTCCCGAGCCGTATTGAGCCGGCGACTGCAGCTCGGCCGGGCCCAGGGTCGCGAGCGCCGTGCTCACGCCCGAATCGTGCTCCTCATTGCGAGATCACCATTTGCGAGCTGCTCGTCATGTTGATTTGCGAAAGGCTTCCCTTCGGCATGAACGGCAGCAAAAACTTGAACGGATACGTGACGGTGACGACCACCGTGCAGCCTGGTGCGTTGTTGGCGCTCGTACCTGAAGGGCAACTTTGCCATTTCGTCGTCGAGCTGATCTGTGACGAATTGGTCGGTCCCTCCGAGAGGCTCTGCACGTACGTCTGAACGTCCGACTGCGAGGCGTTGCAGTGATCGAGCACCGTACATTGGTTTCCACGCACGATCGCCCAGCGCGCGCCCTCGCGCGCCATCTGCGCAACGAACGCGTAGGTGTAGACGGCCCGCCCGAAATCGATGATGCCGAAGAGCAGGGCGAGCAGAACCGCCATGACGATGGCGGTTTCGGGAAGGCTGGCGCCGCGTTGCGCGCTCCGACGTTTCATTGATTCACCACGCGTTGGGTTGCCGTCACGCTCAGCGGCAGGGAGTGTGGAATGCCGGGATAGTTCAGCAGCGAGGTCACCGTTCCGGTGACTTGGACTTGAACGTAGTAGACGAGGTTCGGCGAGACGGAGTTTGCGTTATTCGCCGGGCACGGCCCGGAGACGCCGTTGACCGTGCAAGTGAGCGAAGATTTCACGGTCCAGCTTGGGATGTTTGCGTCGGCCTTCGCCGCGCCGGTCGTCGCCGGTCCATTGGTGCTCGCGTCTGACGCAGTTTGCAAGTTCTGCGCCCCGTACTGAACGCCGGAGCGTGCCGCGTGTTCGGCAACGATCCAAAAATAGGTAAACCGGCCCGTTTCGATCAGTCCGATCAAGAGAAAGACGAAGACCGGCGCGACGAGCGCGAACTCCACGACCGCCGTCCCGCGTTCGCAGCGAGCCGCGAAGGCCCGGATTTTTTGAAATAGGGCTCTCATTTTGTAAGTACCGCCTGTCTGATGAAGGCTCCGCCCGGCGGAGGCGAAGCGAGATCGACGGCCCCGCTTCCGTTAAAGTTGCTCGAGCCGAAGACCAAGACGACGTATCCGCCGTGCGCGCCGTTGAAGTTGACCGACGTCGCGCCCGGACAGTAGATCAAGCCGTTGTAATAGTTGCTCGTGCCGTTGAAGTTCGCGCTGGTCGTATTGCTCGACGTCTGATAGTAGAGGACGCCGGGATAGCTGCCGCCGGTGGGAGC
>DASRSI010000007.1:0-37048 GCA_035695445.1 Candidatus Cybelea sp.
AGGCGTCGTGGTCGTGCCGGTGCGCGTCATTTCGGAGAGTATGGGGGCGTACGTTCAGTGGGTTCCCGACAAGCGTTTGGTTGTCGTTCGGTATATTCCGGCGACGCCGCCGCCAAGTCCGGCACCGCCGCCGCCTGCACCTCCGCCGCCGCCACCGCCGCCGCCACCGACGCCGAAACCCTTACAGAGCGAAGCGTTCGTTGCCGGCGATTACATCTTTTCGCCAAAGGTCTACAACGAGTTTAGCCCGGGTAACAGCGGCAACAACTCGTTTGCGGTCCGCGGCGGAGGTGAGTTTAATCTCGGTACCATCCCGCTGATGGTGGAAGGCTCGTACGAGCGCTGGCAGTATCCCCACAACTGTCCGGTGACCCCCGCGGGGGGCGTTCCGGCTGAATGCCTCGTCACCGTCATCGGCGGTAACGGCAGCACGCCGGTCGTCACGTCGACGAATCTCTACGATCAGGACGTGGACGCACGGCTAGCCGTGCGCGTGCTCCAGCCGCGAATCTACGTCGGCGTTGGGTACATTTGGGTCGCCAACAACTACGGTTATCCGAATCTCAACGGCATCGGCTTCGGCGGCGAGAAGCTGCCCGATCTCAATCACACGTTTTCGTTCTTCGGCAGCGTCTGGTACTACCCGAACGTGAACGGCAACGCCAGCGTCCAGGTGCCGAATCGCTTCCCCGCGACCGGCTTCCAAACGACCAGCCTGCCGCTTCAATATCAACTCCTGAAGTATCAGGCCGGCATCACGATCGCGCTGGGAAACACGCCGCTCTTTGTCGAGGGCGGCTGGATGGGCGACAGCTGGTCGAATAAGCAGAACGCTCCGATCAATCGCTCGTATAACGGCCCATTCGCAGGGCTCGGATTCAGGATGCTCTATCCATAGTAGCTGGGGTAAGGTAGCGAGCGGGGGCCTGGTCTTAAGACCGGGCCCCCGTATTGCAAGGATTGCTGCAGGAGGAGATTCGGCTGCGGTTGGGGCAGCGTTCGCCATGCGGCTGCCATGCGCAGTGACGGCGTTAGTATACGCCGTCGTTCATATTGTATTTCGGCACGAGGGCACGCCGACGCTCCGGAACGGATGGCGCTTCTAGGTGCTGTTGTCGACGACCGCACACGTGCGACCCGCGCGCTTCGATGATTACGAGCAGATCGCCCGTTTGGAGGCAGCGCTCGGCTCGACCTTATCGCCCGCCGAATGGCGGAGGCTCTGGCAGGAGAATCCGCTCTGGCCTCGGCTTGGGACGTGGTGGCCGATTGGATGGGCCGTGGAGATCGCCGGCGAGGTTACCGGCTACTTGGGGAATATTCCGTTGCAATACCACCTCCACGGGGAACGTCTGATTGCCGCCTGCGGCCGCGCCTGGTTCGTCGCGCCGAGATTTCGCGGTCGTAATTCTCTTCGATTGGTAGAGACCCGTTTCGATCAACGCGGCGTGGACATCTTCATCGATACAACCATCGGTCCGATGGCGTTGCCCTTCGCCGAGAAATACTCAAGCCGCGTCCCCGTGGGGGACTGGGAATCAATCGCGTATCGGGTTGTGGGATATCGCGCCTTTGCAACGGGCGCTCTACGTAAGCTCAACGTACCACTCGCCGAGGTCTTCGGCCCGCTTGCCGGCGCAGCGTTACACGTCAACGACGAAATGTTTCACCGAGGCGCTTCCAAGCGCCACTCGTCGTTCGCAGTCGAAGCAAGGGAAACGTTCGACTCCGATTTTGACACGTTTTGGCTTGAACTTCTGCGGGCGAACGACACGACGCTGCTATCGACTCGCGACCGGGAGACGCTAACGTGGCATTTCCAGGCGTCCCTCCGCAAGGGAAGCGTTTGGATACTGACTGCCACACGAGATCGCCGATTGCGCGCTTATTGCATCCTTAAGCGACTGAACAGCGCGAACGGACTCACCCGCGTGCGCCTGATCGACTATCAGACCATCGAACGCGACGTCGATCTTCTCGCAGATATGCTCGCGTATGCGCTGCGACGATGCGCCGCTGAAAACGTCTCAGTGCTTGAGAAACCAGGCTCCGGGCTGTCGAAGTTCCGCGCTTTCGACAAGTTCGCTCCGTATCGGAGAAAACAGTCCTGGCCGCTCTTTTATCGTGCCGTCGACCCCGGGCTCGCGGCCAAACTGTGCGCACCCGAAGTCTGGGAACCTTCAGAATACGATGGCGACGCTACCCTCGAGTAAGGGGCCCATCGGATAGGCTATCGGGGGTGGGGTTTTGGCCTCACGGGCGGCCGTCCGCCCGCCTGGCCGGTCTAGCCGGCCCGACCTCAGACCCCTAAGATCCAGCCGGGCGCGATTCGGACCCTTGCCATACCCTGCCCGCTCCAGGTAAGATACCTTCTTGGGCCTTCTCGGCCCGACATCATCGTCTTCGGAGAGATTGTTTGGCGGCTAAGAAGCAAACGAAGTCGCGGCGCAAGCGCGAGATGAAGAACGTCCAGGCGGGCGTTGCGCACGTGCACGCATCCTTTAACAACACGATCGTAACGATCAGCGACCCGCATGGAGGCGTCATTTCCTGGGCGTCCGCGGGCAATCTCGGGTTTAAGGGATCGAAGAAGTCGACCCCGTTCGCCGCACAGATGGCGGCCGAGGCCGCCGCGCGTAAGGCGATGGAGCACGGCATGAAATCGACCGAAGTGCTCGTGAAGGGGCCCGGGGCCGGCCGCGAGGCCGCGATCCGCTCGCTTCAGGCTGCCGGCCTCGAGATAACGATGATCAAAGACGTGACGCCGATTCCGCATAACGGCTGCCGCCCGCCGAAACGGCGCAGGGTCTAGCAGCGTCATGTCGCGTTACACAGGTCCGGTGTGCCGTCTCTGCCGTCGAGAAACCGCCGCCAGCAAGACCGGCGAGAAGATCAAACTCTTTCTCAAAGGCGACCGCTGCCTCTCGCGCAACTGCGCGGTCGAGCGCCGTGGGACTGCGCCGGGACAGAAGACGACCGGGAAGTCGCGTACTAAGGTTTCAGAGTACGGCCGTCAGCTTCGCGAGAAGCAGAAGATGCGGCGCTATTACGGCGTGCACGAGACCCAGTTCGAAAATTACTTTCGCGAGGCTGCGCGCGTTCCGGGCCAAACCGGACGGACGTTTTTACAACTCTTGGAACGCCGTCTCGACAACGTCGTTTATCGCTTGAATCTGGCGGCGAGCCGCGCGCAGGCGCGTCAACTCGTGACGCACCGGCATTTTAGAGTGAACGGCCGCATCGTGAACATCCCGTCGTACGTCGTGCGTCCGGGTGACGTGATCTCGATCGCACCGGGCAGCCTGAAGTCGCCGGTTTTCGAATCGAATCTCGAAGTCGCGCAGAGCCGGCGTCCCCCTGACTGGCTCGAGTGGAACGATCAAGAGAAGGTCGCGAAAGTGCTCGAAGCTCCGCCGCGCGAGCAGATCGACACTCCGGTCGACGAACAGCTGATCGTCGAATACTACTCACGCTAATTTCTCGTCCTCGTGGCGAGGACTAACACCCAACTCCGCTGCTAGGCGTACGATCGCGGTTGACCGGGGGTCGATGGCGGATAACGTAAGTAGCAAAAAAGGACAGATAGAACACATGACCACCATGCTGGAAGCGCCTGTCGGCGCGACCATTGAAGTTCGCGAGCGCCGCGACAATTACGCGAAGTTCGTCATCGAGCCGCTCGAGCGCGGCTTTGGAATAACGCTCGGTAACGCGCTGCGACGGGTGCTGCTCAGCTCGATTCCCGGAGCCGCCGTTACCTACATGAAGATCGACGGCGTCCTCCACGAGTTCTCGACGATCCCCGGCATGGCCGAAGACACGATCGCGCTCATGCTCAACCTCAAAGGTTTGCCGGTCAAGCTCAATAGCGACGAGCCGAAGGTATTGACGCTCTCGGTCAGCGGCGCACGCGACGTCACGGCCGCCGACATCGTCCCGGATGCCGACGTCGAAATCCTCGATCCCAGCTACCGGCTCTGCACGCTTTCGTCGAAAGACGCGAAGCTGACGATGGAGATTGGCGTCGAGCAGGGGCGCGGTTACGTCATGGCCGACCGGCAGCGTAACGTCGAGCACATGATTGGCTTGATTCCGCTCGATTCGATCTTCTCGCCGCTTCGCAAGGTGAACTTCACGGTCGACGATACGCGCGTGGGTCAGAGCGTCGATTACGATCGCTTAACGGTCGAAGTCGAGACGAACGGATCGATTACTCCCGATGAGGCGCTTTCGAGCGCCGCATCGATCATGCAGGACGAGCTCGACCTCTTCGTCTCGTTCACGAATCGCTCCGAGCCTCTTCCGGAAGCGCCGCCGAACGAATGGGACATTCCGGTCGAGACGCTCAACCTTTCGGTGCGCTCGTTCAACTGTCTCAAGCGCGCGGGCATCTCAAAGGTCTCCGAATTGCTCGATCTGACCGAGGACGAGATCATGAAGATGCGCAACTTCGGAAAGAAGTCGCTCGACGAGATCAAGCAGGTTCTAGCAGAGAGGGGGCTCTCGCTGCGCCTAGCGTAGCGCGGGAAACGGAATGCCACACTCCATCGCGTACAAACGGCTCTCCCGGACGGACGGTCATCGGAAAGCGCTGCTGCGCAATCTCGCCACGTCGCTCTTCAAGCACGAGAAGATCGAGACGACGTCATCGAAAGCGAAGGAGATCAGCCGCGTCGCCGAGCGGCTCATCACCACGGCGATGGCGGGCGATCTCTCCGCTCGGCGCCAGCTCGCCGAGTTTATTACCGAACCCGCGGTCGTCAAGAAGCTCGTGGAGCAGATCGCGCCCTCTCTCAAGGGGCGAACCGGCGGCTATACGCGCATCACGAAGACCCGCGTCCGCCAAGGAGATGCCGCCGAACTTTCGCTCATCGAGCTCGTTCGCTAGCGCGCCCGCGCGCCGGGGCGCATTGAACGCCGTGGAAGAGCGAGCAGCGCGAGCGCTCGACGCCGAGATCCTCGGCATCATTGCTGCCTGGCACCAACGCGGTGAGTCGCCGAGCGACGCAGTGTTCAACGACCTCGCGCTGCGGGTCTTCGCCGATCAGCTTCGCCATAACGGGCCGTATGCGCGTTACTGCGCGCGGCTCGGCATCACGCGCCCGCCGGCATCGTGGGAAGCGATCCCGGCCGTCCCGGCTCCGGCATTCGCCGAGGCGGCGCTAACGACGTTCGATCCGGCGACCGCCGCTCTAACCTTCGAAACGAGCGGCACGAGCCGCGGTATGCCCGGGCGGCACTTCATGCAGACGGCGGCGCTTTACGATGCAGCGTTGCTTGCGAGTTTCGATCGATTCGTGCTGCGCGGTGCGCGGCTGCGTTACTTGAACCTCGTGCCGAGCCCGGCCGAGCGTTCAAAATCCTCGCTCGGTTACATGATGGCCAAGATTAGCCGCGAACGCGGCTGCGGCCTCACCGGCTGGTATCTCCACGGAGAGGAGTTGCTTGCCGAGGCGTTCGAGTGCGACGTACGCTCGGCAGTTGCGCAAAACGACCCGGTCTTCATCGCTGCGACCGCCTTCGCGCTCGTCCACCTGCTCGACGGAATGGCCGAGCGTGCGACGACGTTCGAGCTGCCGAAGGGCTCGCGAATCATGACGACCGGCGGCTTCAAGGGGCGTTCGCGGGCCGTCGAACCTGCCGAGCTGGAAAACCACATCTGCGCGCGCTTCGGCATCTCGCACGACGACATTCTCTCCGAGTACGGCATGACCGAACTGAGCTCGCAGTACTACCGTATCGGCACATCCCAGGCCTATACCGGGCCGCCCTGGCTACGGACACGTATCGTCGGGCCGGAGCGAACAACGCTGGCGACTGGGACGCTTGGCTCGCTGCTGCACGTCGATCTCGCGAATCGTTCGTCATGCGTTGCCATTCAAACCGAGGATCTTGGAATGCAGACCTCCGACGGGCTGCTGCTGCTCGGCCGCGATCGCGAGGCAGACCTGCGCGGCTGTTCGCTCGATGCCGAGACGCTTGCGATCAGAGCCGGGGGACGCTCTTCCAGCGCGAGGTAATCACGCCGCTATTGAGACCGGCCGTCGAAAGGCCGCCGCGGAAACGCGCGTGCTCGACCTTCATACAACGGTCGACCACGATCTCGAGTCCCGCGCGATCGGCGAGCGCGATCGCCTCGTCGTTGATGACGCCGTACTGAAACCAAATCGCCTTCGCACCGGCCGAGATCGCGTCGCTTACCACGGCAACGACTTCGCTCGGTTTGCGAAATACGTCGACGAGATCGGGAGCCCCGCGTTCTTGCGCGTACGCGGCGAGCGACGGGAAGGCTTCAACGCCGTCGATCTGCTCGATCGTCGGATTGATCGGCGTTACTGTATACTCCGGCTGCCGGCGCAGATACGAAAAAACCGTGTAGCTTGGACGCAGCGAATTCGGCGATGCGCCGATCATCGCGATCGTAGTGGCGCGCTCGAGCAGCCGGCGCCGCGCAGCCGGCGTTGCGAGAATCACGAGGTCCCGGCGCGTTCCAGCGCGTTGCCCAAGTCCCACATGAGATCGTTTGCATCTTCGAGTCCGACCGAGAGCCGGATCGATTCGGGCTCGACGCCGGCCTTGCGCAGCTCGTCGTCGTTCAGTTGCGAGTGCGTCGTCGAGGCTGGATGAATGACGAGGCTCTTAGAATCGCCGACGTTGGCGAGATGACTCCAGAGTTCCAGCGCGTCGATGAAGCGGCGCGCGGCCTCGCGGCCGCCCCGCACCCCGAAGGTGAAGACCGAGCCGAGTTGCGGCGTTCGAACCCAAGCGACCTCCGGCCGCATTTGCAGAAATGCGGCAATCTCGCGTGCGTTGCTCACGTGGCGATCCATGCGCAGCGCGAGCGTTTCGAGGCCGAGCAGGAGCAGCCACGCGTCCATTGGCGCCATCTGTGCGCCCACGTCGCGGAGAATCTCGGCACGTGCGCGCATTAGAAATGCATACTCGCCGAACGTCTCGGTGAAGACCTTTTGATGATAGCCCGGGCTCGGTTCGGAAAGGAGCGGAAATCGACCGTTTGCCCACGGAAAGGTTCCCGATTCGACGAGCACGCCGCCGATCGACGTGCCGTGTCCGTTGATGAACTTCGTCGCGGAATGCACGACGAGATCGGCGCCGAGTTCGATCGGCCGGCAGAGATAGGGCGTTGCAAAGGTATTGTCGACGGCGAGCGGGATGCCGGCCTCGTGTGCGATCGACGCAAAGTCGCGGATGTTCGCGACGGTCCCCGACGGATTGCCGATCGTCTCGACGAAGAGCAGCCTGGTCTGCGGACCAATTGCGTTGCGGAGCGCCGTGAGATCGTCGGCCGGCACGAACGTCGTCGCGATCCCCATGCGTTTGACCGTCACGCTCAGCTGGGTGACGGTACCGCCGTAAACGTTCTGCGTGCAGACGAGATGATCGCCGGCCTCCGCGACCGCGAGCACCATGCAGAGCTGCGCCGCCAGCCCGCTCGAGAATGCGACCGCGCCGAGGCCGCCTTCGAGGCTCGCCATACGCTCCTCGAATGCCGCGACGGTTGGATTGCTGATTCGGCTGTAGATATGCCCGTAGCTGCGCAATGCAAAGAGTTCCGCCGCCTGCTCGGTCGAGCCGAAGACGTATGCCGCCGTCTGGTAGATGGGAGTGACGCGCGAGCCGGTCGCCGGGTCGGGCGGCGTCCCGGCGTGGAGCGCTCGCGTCGCAAAGCCGAACTCCCGTTCCTCTTTTATCATGGGTAGGGGCCCTTACTTCGCCCTATAATGTTCGTATCATGGGCATGACACTCACCGAGAAGATCCTGGCACGCCACGCGGGCCTCGAGCGCGTCGAACCGGGGCAGATTATCAACGCAAAGGTCGACCTCGTTCTGGCTAACGAGCTCTCCGCCGCCGTCGCAATCGGCGTCATGCGGAAGATCAAGGGGGCGACCCGCGTCTTCGATCCGACCCGGATCGCGCTCGTCGCCGATCACTTCGTCCCCGCAAAGGACGCGCAGTCGGCGGGTCTCGCGCGTCTCATGAAAGATTTCGCGAGCGAGCAGCAGATCGAGCACTTTTTCGACGTGGGGCGTGGCGGCATCGAGCACGTCGTCTTACCCGAAGAGGGTCTCGTCGCACCGGGTGAGCTGATCGTCGGCGGAGATTCGCATACCTGCACCTACGGTGCGTTCGGTGCCTTTGCGACCGGTATGGGCTCCACCGACATCGCCGCGGCCTTCGTTCTGGGAGAGGTGTGGCTCAAAGTGCCGGCATCGATCAAAATCGTCTACAACGGAACGCCGGGCCCAATGGTCTATGCCAAAGACATCATGCTGCGAACGGTCGGTGAGCTCGGCATCGACGGCGCGACCTATCGTGCGATCGAATATCACGGTCCGACGGTCGACAATCTCTCGATCACCGGCCGCATCACGATGGCGAACATGGCGATCGAGGCGGGAGCGAAGAACGGTATCTTCCACGCCGATGCCAAGACGCTTGCGTACGTCCAGGAACGCACGGATCGGCCCTTCATCGTCGAACGGGCCGACGACGACGCCGTGTACGAGCGAACGATTGCCATCGATATTGGATCGCTCGAGCCGCAGGTTGCCTGCCCGCACACGCCCGACAACGTCCGTCCGATCTCCGACGTGACGCGCGAGGATTTACCGGTCGATCAAGTCTTCATCGGATCTTGTACGAACGGCTACATCGACGATCTGCGTGTGGTTGCCAAGATTCTCGACGGCAAGACGATCGCACGGAATCTACGCGTGATCGTCAACCCCGGTTCGCAAAAGGTTTGGATGCAGGCGGCGCAAGAGGGCGTCCTGGCGACGCTTGCGGCCGCAGGCTGCGCGGTGAACACGCCGGGTTGCGGCGCCTGTTTCGGCGGTCACATGGGAACGCTCGGCGACGGCGAGCGCGCGATTTCGACGACAAACCGGAATTACGTGGGGCGCATGGGTTCGCCGAAGGCCGAGATCTATCTCGCCTCGCCGGCCACCTGCGCGGCCTCTGCGCTGACCGGCCGGATCACCGACCCGCGGGTCGTCGAAATGGCGGCCGTTTAATGGAGTCGACGCTGCGCGGCCGCGCCCACAAGTACGGCAAGAACGTCGATACCGACGTCATCATTCCTGGCAAATACTGCAACATCATCGATCACGTGGAGCTGGGAAAACACGCGCTCGAAGGGCTCGATCCCGAATATACGAGCCGCATGACGGCGGGCGACATTATCGTCGCCGACACCA
The DNA here is from genome assembly GCA_035695445.1 of Candidatus Cybelea sp. Classification (GTDB taxonomy): domain Bacteria; phylum Vulcanimicrobiota; class Vulcanimicrobiia; order Vulcanimicrobiales; family Vulcanimicrobiaceae; genus Cybelea. The sequence continues at coordinate 9,221 of DASRSI010000007.1, forward strand.
ACTTCGGATGCGGATCGAGCCGCGAGGTCGCGCCGATTGCTATCAAGGCTTCCGGTACCGCCGCGGTGATCGCGAAGAGCTTCGCGCGAATCTTCTATCGGAATGCGTTGAATATCGGCTTGCCGATCTTCGAATCGGCCGAAGCCGTCGACGGAATCGAATCCGGCGACGAGATCGTGCTCGAGCCGGATACGGGAATCGTGCGCAACGTCACTCGCGGAACCGAGTATCGCGCCGCGGAGTTTCCGCCGTTCATGCGCGCGCTCATCGACGCCGGCGGCCTCGTGCCCTACGTCGAGGGACGGCTCGCGAAAACGTAAAGGAGTTACGGCGGCGTATACGATCCGGGCTGTCCGATGCCGCCCGGCGACGGGTTGACGTTTTCGATCCACTTCTCTTTCGCGCGGTAGGCTGCGGTGAACGGCACTTGCCCATCGGGCGACGTGAGCATGCCGACCATGTCGGTCGTACCGTCGAGCTTTCCCTCTAGCAGGAGCGTCGTTCCGTTCGGCATCGTTACGATGAGGCGAATGGCTTGACCGTCGACCGTACCGGCAATCGGATACTTTTTGCCGCGCGCGTCGAGGTAGACGCCGGTCAGCGCGTCGCCCTCTTGCGTCACCTGAAAGTGCGTGTAGTCGGTAACGCTCGGATGCTGGATCTGCACTTCCCAAACGCCATTGAGTCCTTTGCGCGCGTTTGGCGGCGGCGTCGGCGTCGGCTTGCCTTTAGCAGCGGGTGTGGCGGAGGCTAACGGAAGGGGAAAGCTCGTGCTGGGGCCGGCCGTCGCGGGCGTGCTGATCGGCGGTTGACCCGGCGTCGCCGGGGTGCCGATCGGCGGCGGGGTCGGCGGCGGCGTCGCCGCAGCGGCCGCAAGCCGCGCCGGTGAGCCTGGGAAGAACGAGATGCCGGCGATGACGCCGGTCGTGGCGGCAAGAAGGATAGCGCGTTTCACTCGCCCAGCTTTGGGAGGCGCGGAGAGGCCTCCTGTTCGCGCCGGCTTTACTCGTCGTCGGGAAGGCGCGTATCGAGCGGTTGCTTCATAAAGTAATTCTGGTCGAACGGCGCTTTGATCGGAACGAATTTGCGCGGCGGTTTGGAGAAGTCGAAACAGGAGAGCTGCGGCGACGTCGCGCGTTGGTCGCTTGCGGCGAGCGGCGCCAAGCCGAAGCGGTTCTCGATGAACCGTAGAATGCTGCCGTGCTCGAAGTGAACGTGCGATACCAATCCCTGCTTCGCATACGGCGAGATGATGAGCAAGGGAAGGCGAAAACCGAGTCCGTCGTTATCCAAATATGCCGGCGCTTGCGGGTCGTACCATCCTCCTGAGTCGTCCCAGAAGATGAAGATCGCCGTCGAGTTCCAGTCCGGCGATTTTCCGATCGCGTTTACGAGTGAAGCAACCCACGAGGGACCCGTTTTGGAGTCGGAACCACCGTGGTCGGAGTTCTGATAGGTCGGCGTGATCCACGTAACGTTTTGAAATCTGCCTCGCGAGAGATCGTTGAAGAAACGCGTGGGCGGCGAGAAGACGTCCTTATCCCAGTCCGGGCCGTAACAGATATGGCGAATCGCCTGATACGCGCTCCAGATGCCGCGCCGGCCCTTTGAAGCGTCGGGCCCGAGATCGCTGCCGGTGCCGCACGCCTTCTCGCCCTTATTGACGCCCACCGGCGCTGCGTAGAATCGCCAAGATACGTGCGCGGTGTCGAGTTCGTCGGCGAGCGTGGTGACGTCCGAGCAGGGGTGCTCGGTCTTTGGGAAGAGCTTGATCAGACGGCCGTCGTCGAGCCGGTCGATGCGGTCGGTTTTGCCGCCGGGGCAACCCCAAACCGTCTCGGGATAGTTGACGGCCGAATCCGGATTGATGCCGGCGATGATGTACTGATGCGAGATGTAGCTGCTCGTATCGAAATCCGAAGCGAAGAACTCGTCGGAGAGCACGTATTGATGGGCCATATCGAAGTACGGCGTGATCTCGTCGTGCGGGACGTAGCTATACGGCGGATATTGATCGGGGCATTTCGGTGCGCTTGGCTTGTCGCAGCCCCACGTCTGTAAGTTGAATCCGTTCATTCGGCACTTCGTGCCCGCGATTTTTCCGGTGCCGTTGCACGATCGAAAGAACCCGCCGGAGTTATGTTGCAGGTCCCAGTTCGTAGCGAGCGAGACCGGCTGGATCGTTACCTTTTTGCCGGTCGAGATCTCGCCTTCTTTCGCCGTCCTTGCGCCGGGAAAACCATAGAATAAGTTATTGAGGCTGCGGTTCTCCTGGACGATGATCACGATGTGCTGGATCTTGTCGATCCCTTTCCCCTGCGCGCGCGCCGCTTGCTGCCCTCTGAGGTCGGCGGGAACGAACGGCGACGACGTGACCGCTCCGCCCGCCCTGCAGCCGACGGCGGCGAGCACGCAGAGCGCGACGAGAATAACCCTGACCTCGCGAAAAGACATAAGGCAATCCTCCTCAACATAAGGGCGGCAGCTGGCGCGATCTCTTCCGAAAGCGTACCATTCGACCAAATGGCGCCTTCCCTTACCTCAAGAGAACGGCCGGCGTGCTAAAAATCTCGAGCGCTTAGCAAGCAAGCGCTTTTTTTGACACGCTTGATATAATGCAGGGGCTGTGAAGACCAGGATCCATCCCAAATGGTACCCCGAGGCCCGCGTGCACTGCGCCTGCGGCAATAGCTTCGTCACCGGCTCGACGCTCCCGGAAATTGCCGTCGAGATCTGTGCGGCGTGCCATCCGCTCTTTACGGGCCAGCAGAAGCTGGTCGATACGGCCGGTCGCGTCGATAAGTTCAATCAGCGCTCCGCGGCGGCGCGCCGGAAGCAAGAGGAGGCCGCAGCCCGCAAGGTCGCACGCGAGACGAAGAAGGCGGCAGCCGCCCTCTGATCGACCGGCTCCGGACGATGGCGCGGCGCTTCGACGAGATCGACGCGCAGCTCGCCAATCCGGCGGGAGCCTTCGACCAATCTCGCTACACGGCGCTCGTGAAGGAGCGCGCCCAGCTCGAAGGTCCGGTCGAAGCACACAGGCGGCTCTGCGCGGTTCGCGCCGAGATCGAGGCGAACGATGCCCTCGTTCGACAAGCCGACGTCGAGTTACGCGAGCTGGCGGAAGAAGAGAACGCCGGCCTTCGCGAGCGCGCGCTCGCACTCGAGCAAGAACTCACGCAGCTAATGATGCCGCGCGACCCCAACGACGCGCGGGATATTTTCGTCGAGATTCGCGCCGGCACGGGCGGCGACGAGGCGGCGATCTTCGCCGGCGACCTCGCACGAATGTACATGCGGTTCGCGGAGGCGCAGGGTATGAAGACCGAGCTCGTCTCGGAGAGTTCGAGCGAAGCCGGCGGTTACAAGGAGATCGTCTTCGGCGTAACCGGCAAGGAGCCGTATCGCTACCTCAAGCACGAATCCGGGGTTCATCGCGTCCAGCGCGTTCCCGCGACTGAGGCGCAGGGACGTATTCACACCAGCACCGCAACCGTCGCCGTCCTCCCGCAAGTGGAAGAGGACGTTGACGTGGAGATTAAGGCGGCGGATCTGCAAATCGACACGTATAAGGCGTCGGGCGCCGGCGGACAATACGTGAATAAAACGGAGTCGGCCGTGCGCATCACGCACGTCCCGACCGGAATCATCGTCGCCTCGCAGCAAGAGCGTTCGCAGCAGCAGAACCGCGAAAAAGCGATGGCGATGCTTCGCGCGACGATCTACGATCGCAAGCGGCGAGAACAAGAAGAGGCGCTCGGCTCGCTGCGCCGATCGCAGGTCGGCACCGGCGAACGCTCTGAGAAGATTCGTACGTATAACTTTCCGCAAGACCGCATCACCGATCACCGGATCAATCGCAGCTTCGGAAACATCCGCGGCATTATGGACGGCGATCTCGGGCACATTACCGACGAGCTCATCGCCGACGAACGCGCCCGGCTTCTTGCCGGCGAGACGACCGCTTGACGGACGTCGCGACGCTGCTGGCCGGCAGCGCGGCGACGAGAAACGACGCGCGGCTGCTGCTCGCGCACGTCCTTGCGCGCGACCCGGCGTGGATCGTCGCGCATGGCGATGCCCCGGTCTCGGCGCGGCACGTCTCCGAGTTCGAACAGGTGAGCAAACGACGCGGTGATGGCGAACCGATCGCTTATATTACCGGCTTCGCGGGCTTCTACGGGCGTGAGTTTATCGTCAATCGGCACGTCCTCGTCCCGCGCCCGGAGACCGAACATCTGGTGGACGAAGCCCTGGCGTTCATTCGCGGGTCGATGCGCGTCCTCGACGTCGGCACCGGCTGCGGCGCGCTTGCGTGTACCATTGCGGCAGAGACGAATGCGTGGGTTGATGCGACCGATTCATCCGAAGCGGCGCTTGCGATTGCAACCGAAAACGCGTGTCGCTTGGGCGTCTCCGAGCGTTGCCGGTTCCACCTCGGCGACCTCGCGCAGCCTGTCCAGGGCGAACGCTTCGACCTCGTCATCGCAAACTTGCCCTACATTCCAACGGTGGATCTCCCGAAATCTCCCGAGCCGGCATCGTTCGAGCCGTGCGAGGCGCTCGACGGCGGTCCGGACGGCCTGCGCCTCTATCGTCGCGTGATTGCGCAGTTGACGGCTCTCCTTGGTAACGAATCGTTACTCTTGTTCGAAGCGGCCCCGCCCGCGATTCACGCGCTCGAGCAGATGGTCGGCGCAGCCTTTCCGCGATTCCGCGTTTCGGTCGAAGGTGACTATGCCGGACTCGCGCGCTACGTCAAAGGAAGGGCCCCGCTCGAGGCCTAGCACCCAGGTAGGCGAGGCAAGCCGGGCGAACCCATACGACCCGAGATGGCGAAGTATATCTTCTTCACTGGGGGCGTGGTAAGTTCGCTTGGCAAGGGCATCACCGCTGCTTCCCTCGGGCGGCTGCTCAAAGCGCGCGGCGTCAGCGTGTCGATCCAGAAGCTCGACCCCTACATTAACGTCGACGCAGGTACGATGAACCCGTATCAGCACGGCGAGGTCTTCGTTACGGAGGACGGCGCCGAGACGGATCTCGATCTCGGACATTACGAACGCTTCATCGACGAGAATCTTCAACGCGCGAACAACGTCACGACGGGGCAAATCTACAATTCGGTGATCGAAAAGGAGCGGCGCGGCGAGTACCTCGGCGCGACGGTTCAGGTGATCCCGCACATTACCAACGAGATCAAATCGCACATCAAGCGCGTGGCCGAGGCGAGCCGGGCGGACGTCTGCATCGTCGAAGTCGGCGGCACGGTCGGCGACATCGAGGGTCTGCCCTTCCTCGAGGCGATTCGCCAGATGCGCTACGACGTCGGCGATGAAAACGTGATGTACGTCCACCTTACGCTCGTTCCACATCTCGGCGCGGCCGACGAGTTAAAGACGAAGCCGACGCAGCACTCGGTACGCGAGCTGCGTGGTATCGGCATCTCGCCCGACGCAATCGTCTGCCGTACGCAATCCTCGCTGCCGATGCCCTTGGAGCTGAAGGAGAAAATCGCGCTCTTCTGCGACGTCTCGCCGAATGCGGTGGTGCAGAACGTTGATGCGCTCACGATTTATCAGGTTCCGCTCAATCTCGAAGCCGAGGGCCTCGCGCAGGCGGCGGTGCGAAAGCTGAACTTACCTTCGCCGGCGCCGATGCTCGACGATTGGATGGCGATTGCCGAGCGGCTGCTTCATCCTCGCCGGCGCGTGACAATCGCGCTCGTCGGCAAGTACGTCGAACTCAAAGACGCCTACATCTCGATCAACGAAGCGCTCGCACATGCCGGAATCTTCCACCACGCGGCGGTCGAGATTCGCCGGATCGATTCGGAGCAGGTCGAGAACGACGGCGTGGACGTGCTGCGCGGTGCGCACGGGGTGCTGGTCGCACCGGGCTTCGGCGCGCGTGGCGTCAAGGGTAAGCTGCGAGCAATCGAGTACGTCCGCGAGCGGAAGATTCCGTTCCTCGGCATTTGTTACGGCATGCAGCTGGCCTGCGTCGAGTTCGCACGCAACGTCTGCGAGCTGCCCGAGGCGATGACGAGCGAAGTCGACGAAACCAGCGGCGATCCGGTGATCGACTTTATGCCCGACCAGCGTAATCTGGAAATGTACGGCGGCACGATGCGTTTAGGAACCTACAGCTGCACGCTGGAGGAGGGGAGTCAAGCCGCGCGCGCGTACGGCGAGCTCGAGATCAGCGAACGCCACCGTCACCGCTACGAGTTCAACAATCGCTATCGGCCGATCTTCGAGGAGCACGGGATGCGCTTCAGCGGCCACCATACCATCGGCAAGACGCGGTTGGTCGAAGTCGTCGAGCTTCCGCCGGAAATGCATCCGTGGTTCGTGGCGACGCAAGCGCACCCCGAGTTTAAATCGCGTCCGAATCGGCCGGCTCCGCTCTATCGCGATTTCATCGGTGCGGCCCTCGCGCACGACGAACGCATCGCCGCGCGGGCCGGCGTCGCTGAGGCGACCTCCTGGACCCAGGCGTAATCACCGCCGTCGTCCTAACCCGCGACGAAGAACGCAACCTGCCGCGAGCCCTGACGAGCCTCCCTCGTGGCATCGCGATTTTTGTGCTCGACGCGGGCTCGCGCGACCATACGCTGCAATTTGCCAAGGCGTCCGGAGCGCGGGTCGTTCAGCGTGAGTGGACCGATTTCGTCGATGCTCGGCGTTTCGCGCTCTCACAGGTAGAGACGCCCTGGACGCTGATGATCGACGCCGACGAGGCGCTCGACGACGTTCTCTGTGCCGCGATTCTCGACGCGCCGGCCGATCGTGAAGCGTACCGGGTGAAACGAGCGACGTATTTTTGCGGAAAGCTCATGCGCATTTGGCGCGGGGAGTCGCTGGTGCGTCTCTTTCGAACCGATCGTGTCACGCTCGAGCCGCATCCGGCGGCGGCGGTGGGAGCGCCGCTCCACGAAGCATGGCGATGCGAAGGGAGCGTCGGCGAACTGCCCGGCACGCTGCTGCACTACTCGTATCCCGACACCGCATCGTACCGTACGAAGTTCGATCGGTACACGAGCCTCGAGGCGGCGCACATGAGGCCCTCGGTTTGGCGTTTGCTCGCGGCGTATTTTGGAAGCATCGCGCGGCTATGCTGGTTGCTCTTCGGACGCGCCGCGCTGCTCGACGGCCCTCGCGGCTGGTATGTCGCGTACCGCTCCGCGAGTTATCCGGTCGTAGCGGCGCGAAAAGCGCTGCTGCGGTGACGACGTCGCGGGTGGGACTCGATGCACGGCTGACGCGGCAGCTCTCCGCGGGAATGCAGACCTACACCCGGGAACTCGTCGCTCGACTTCCCTCCGTCGCACCGGAGTACGCGTACGTTTCGTTCACGCAGGGCGGCAACTTCGGCTGGGCCGAGCAAGTCGCACTTCCGCTCGCCTTGCGTCGAGCGAAGCTCGATCTCGTGCACTTCCTCTCTCAATACGTTCCGCTGCTGCTGCCGGCACGTTTCGTCGTAACGATCCACGATCTGATTCATTTGCGCTTTCCGCAGTATTTCAAAGCGAAGGTGAGGCCGTATTACGCAACCGTCGTTCGTCGCGCGTGCGCGCACGCGCGACGAGTCATTACCGACGACGAGCGAACGGTCGACGATCTCGCGACCTTTCTTGGCGTCGATCGCGCGAAGGTGCGGGTCGTTCCACTCGGCGCGGGCGAGGTTTTTCGCCAAGCGGGTGTGCCGTACACCGGCGAGCGCCCGTATCTGCTCTACGCCGGTAATCACCGTCCGCATAAGGATCTGGCGACGCTTTTCGACGCATGGTCGGGCTTGCCGGAGCAATGCCCCGCCGATTTGTACGTTACCGGACCCGATGATTTCGACGGCGAGCTCGCGCGGCAATCGCGAGCTGGGCGCTCGATCGTGGCGCTGGGGGACGTGAGCGCGGAACGCCTCGCTGCTTATTACGCGGGCGCGACGGCGCTGGTGCAGCCGGCTCTGCGGGAGGGTTTTGGGCTGCCGATGCTCGAGGCGATGGCGGTCGGCTGCGCGGTCGTCGCATGCGAAGATGCGGTGCCTCGTCCCCTGAGTGCCGCCGCGCTGACGTTTCAAGCGCACGACGTGGCGGGCTTGCGAGTGCGGCTCGAGCAGCTCCTCACCGATTCGGCGGCGCGGGAGCGCGCGATCGAAATCGGTCGCGTTGCGGCGCGCGAACTCACGTGGGAGCGCTGCGCACGCGCGACAGCCGACGTCTATCGAGAAATATTGGAGGAAGAGTGAAGCGTCAGCTCGCCGTATCCATCGCGCTGATCCTCATGGCCCAGGCGATCCCGCTCGCGGCTGCGCCCAAAGCGATCGCGATCGTCATTAACGGCGATGCTGTCGCGCTCGATCCCCCGCCGCGCTTCGAGCACAATCTCCTCTACGTGCCGGTGCGGCGGACGATCGAGGCGCTCGGCTTATCGTTCCAGCGTTCGGGCAACCGCATCTCGACGCAAATCGGATCGAAGACGGTAACCCTGACGATCGGGAGCCGCGTCGCGCGGATCGATCAAGAGGAGTTGATGCTGGAAGCCGCGCCGCTCGATATCAAGGACGTGCTCTACGTTCCGCTGCGTTTCTTTACCGACGTACTCGGTGCGCAAGCGAGCTTCGACCGGCGCACCAGCACCGTGACGATCGTCGCGCAACTCGTTGGGCGCTCGTCGAACGGGTTCGTCTCGACCGGAAGCGGCTACGAACGTTTCGGCACCGTTGCTGCGGTCGACGTGCTCTCCGATCCTCCGACGATGAGCCTGCAGCATAATGGCGGCATCAAGACGATTGCGATCGCAACGAATGCGAGCATCGAGATGCAGGACGTCAACGTGAACGTCGCCACGCCTGGCGAGCTCGCCGACGTCCGCCCCGGCGACTTCGCTCGGGTCGAAATGCGGAAGGACGGACGGGTGGAGCGGATCGTCGACGAATACGGTTCGCGCAACGGTCACATCGTCGCGATCGCCGGCAGTCAGTTCGTTCTCGGCGACGGTCAAGTGATTGCAGCCGGCCGCACGACCGAGATCTCACTCAACGGAAATGCGGCGTCGTTCGACGCGTTGCGCCCGGGCGATCAGGTCACGGTTCGTTACAACGTCGAGACGAATGAAGTTCGCGAGATACTTGCCAGCCGTATTGTGGCAAGCGGCCCCGCGGGAGCGGCAAATACGGTGCAGATCGCCGCCCTGGCGACCGATGCGAATCATCCGTTACGTGCCGGCGATACGATTCACGTGACGCTGCGTGGTACGCCCGGCGGTGCCGCGACGTTCGATATTGGTTCGGACGTGGTCGATCAGGCAATGCAACAACGCTCTCCGGGCGTCTACGTTGGTAACTATACGATTCCACGCGGCGCAAACTTCGAGGACGTCGCTCTGATTGGGCGGCTGACGATCGGCAACGCGACGGCGCAGGCGCCCGCGCCCGAGACGGTATCGGCATCGAGCTTCGGCCCCGGAATCGCCGATTTCGCGCCCGACGCCGGCTCGACGATCAACACGACCCGTCCGGCGGTCTATGCCAGCTTCGCTTCCGACGCGGTCCCGGTGAATCCGGCGAGCGCGCTGCTTTGGATCGACGGACGCGATGTGACCTCGGAGTGCCTGCGCACCGCGCAGTTCATTCAATACATGCCATCGTACAGCTATCGCGACGGCCCGATTCAGGTAACGGTGCGCGTCTCGGACCAGGCGGGAAACACCACGACGAAATCGTGGAGCTTCACGATTAGGTCGCGTTGATGCGCGATTGTATTTTCTGTAAGATCGCATCGGGGGAGATACCGGCGAAGGAAGTCTATCGCGACGAACGGGTCGTCGCCATCGAAGACCTCAACCCGCAGGCGCCGACGCATCTGCTCGTCTTGCCCGTCGCGCATCACGATACCATCGCCGACGCATCGTCGAGCGCTGGACCGCTTGCAGGCGAACTGATTGACGTCGCAGCGCGACTTGGGACGGAACGCGGCGGCGAGGCTGGATTTCGCTTGGTCGTCAATACCGGAGCCGACGGCGGGCAGACGGTCGGGCACGTGCACGTGCACGTCCTGGCCGGACGTCCGATGACCTGGCCGCCGGGATAGTCGCTTCCGCTATCAGGACAGGCGGGCGATTTGACGCGTTCCAGCACCCTGTGCTAGGCTTTGGAAGGCCCAACCGGGCCTATTTTCGTGCTCAAATTTTGCCATCCTCGAGCGACGGCGCGCGTTAGCGTCGGAGTGAAGGAGCGCCGAAAGGGGGGTTGTCACTAGATGGAAGTCCGCATCGCACCGGGCGAAACGATCGAGAGCGCGCTGCGCCGCTTCAAGAAGGCCACCCAGAAAGCCGGCATTCTTGCCGAGGCGCGCAAGCACGAGCATTACGAAAAGCCGAGCGTCCGCCGGAAGAAGAAGTCCGCCGCGGCGCGCAAACGGCGCGCCTAATCAATCCATGGGAACGTTGAAAGATCGCATCGCCTCGGATCTCAAAGAGGCGATGCGTGCGCGCGACCAGTTGCGGCTCAACACGTTGCGTTCGGCGCTTTCGGGATTCATCTATAAGCGAACCGAGAGCGGCCAAGAGCTCTCGGACGCCGACGAACTCGACGTCGTGCGCCGGCTGGTGAAGCAGCGCGGCGATTCGTTGACCGAGTTCGAGAAAGCCGGCCGCACCGATCTTGCCGATAAGGAACGCGCCGAGCGCGAGATTCTGGTCGCGTACCTGCCGGCCCAGCGTTCTGCCGCCGAGATCCGCGAGATCGTTCAGAGCATCCTTGCCGAGCTTCCGCCCGAGTCGCGGAATGCGGGCGGCGTCATGAAAGTCGTGATGCCGCAGCTGCGAGGCGTTGCCGACGGAAATCTGGTCCGCGAGATCGTCACCGAGCTCTTGGCCTCCTGACGGGCCTTGCCGGAGCAAAGGATGTAACCTCGGGGGTCATGCCAAGGTACCTAGCGACATGAAGAAATTTCGGCCGCAACCATGGATCTGGTGCGGCCTTTTGCTATGCGGCGCGACGGGCGGCGCCGCGGGCCAGTCGTTCGCACGCCCAGTCGTCCTGATCCCCATCACGGGCACCGTCGACGCCGGTATGGCCCACCTGGTCGAGCGTTCCGTCGCCGAGGCGAATCGCGAGCACGCCGCCGCAATCGTCCTCGACGTCAATAGCCCAGGCGGCTTGCTCGAATCCGCCTTCCGAATCCGTGATGCGCTCTTCTCGGCGCAAGAGCCGGTCGATGCCTACGTCAGCGAACGGGCCTATTCGGCGGCTGCACTCATCACCTTGACCGCGCAGCGTATCGTGATGGCGCCCGGCGCGTCGATCGGTGCCGCCGAGCCGGTGGAAGCGGGCGGTGCCGTGCCGCCGAGCGACAAGATCGTATCGGCCGTGCGCGCGGAGTTTGAATCGACGGCGCAGCGCAATCACTACGATTCGAAGCTGGCCGGTGCAATGGTCGACAAGAACGTCGACCTGCCGCAATATAAGCGCAACGATATGGTGCTGACGCTCAATACCAACGATGCGGTTCGTTCGGGTATCGCGGTCGGAACTGCGCCGAACCTCGAAGCGGCGCTGGCGCAGCTGCACGTTTCTGCCGCACCGCGGACGATCGAGCAGTTCTCCTGGGCCGAGGCCCTCGCGCGCTTCGCGACCGATCCGGTCGTGAGCGGACTGCTCCTTACCGTCGGCATGCTCGGATTGTTGATCGAGATGCAGACGATGCACGGGATCGCCGGGATCGTTGGCGTGGGATCGCTCGCGCTTTTCTTTGGCAGTCACGTCTACGCCGGTTTTTCGAATGGTTTGGTCGCCGTGCTCGCCATTCTGGGGCTCATCGGTATTCTCTGGGAGCTGCACGTCGTTCCCGGACACGGTCTGCCCGGCATCCTCGGTGCAGGCGCCCTGCTCGTCGCGATCCTCTTTGCCTTTGGCACGCCCTTTTTCTTTGTCGGGGTCGAAACGATCGCGACCGCAATCGTGCTCACCGTCATCGTCTTCTCGCTCACCGTGCGAGTCGTACCGGAGAATGCTTGGGCGCACCGCCTCGCCCTTGCGGCCGCGCAGGGTCCCGAATACGTCACCAGCGCCGATTACCGCGGTCTGCGCGGACGCAGCGGCACCGCGGTCAGTTTCTTGCGCCCCGCCGGGATTGCGTCGATCGAGGGGCAGCGGGTCGACGTGCTCACCGAGGGCGAGTTTATCGCGCAAGGAACCCCTATTCGCGTCGTGCGCGTCGAGGGCGCGCGCGTTTTCGTTGAGCCCGTTTCGGGCTAGGAGCAGCCTCTTATGATTGCCGTCAGCGGCGTGATCGTCATTCTGATCCTCGTCATCGCGTTTTTTGCCTTTCTGTATTACTTCCCGATCGGATTGTGGATCCGAACGGTTGCCGCCGGCGTACCGTTGGGAATCATCGCGTTGGTGCGCATGCGGCTGATCGGCATTCCGCCGGGTGTCATCGTGACGAACTACGTCCGAGCGCGCAAAGCCGGTTTAGACCTGAGCGTCGATCAGATGCAGTCGCACTATCTTGCCGGCGGCAACGTCGAGAACGTGACGCTGGCGATGATCGCCGCGCAGCGCGCGCAGATCCCGCTCGAATGGCAGCGGGCCGCGGCGATCGATCTCGCGGGTCGCAACGTGCTCGAAGCACTGCAAACGTCGGTCAATCCGAAGGTGATCGAAACGCCGATCTTCCAAGGGGTCGCGCAGAACGGCATTCAGCTCAACGTCAAGGCGCGGATCACCGTGCGCAGTAACCTCGACCGCTATGTGGGCGGAGCCGGCGAGCCGACGATCGTCGCTCGTGTCGGTGAGGGCGTCGTTTCCGCGGTCGGCGCCGCGATCGATCACAAAGAGGTTCTCGAATATCCCGACCGGATCAGCAAGGCGGTACTGGCAAAGGGACTCGATGCGGGCACCGCCTTCGAGATCGTCTCGATCGACATCGCCGACGTCGACGTCGGTAAGAACATCGGCGCCGAGCTGCAGACGAGCCAAGCCGAAGCCGACCGAAGGATCGCGCAAGCGAAGGCCGCGGAACGCCAGTACGCGGCAATGGCCGCCGAGCAGGAGCAGAAGGCCGAAACGCAAGCGATGCGCGCAAAGGTCGTCGAGGCCGAAGCGACGATTCCGCAGGCGATCGCGCACGCGTTTTTGCAAGGGAACCTCGGCGTAATGGATTACTACCGCTTGAAGAACGTGCAGGCCGATACTGAAATGCGCGGCTCGATCGGCGCGTCGACTGAGAGCTCGATCGATTCGCAGCAGCCCCCACTCGCGGGCGCTCCAGCCAAATAAATCCGCGTGCGCGACGTCGGGATCGCCATCTGGGTCGTACTGCTGATCGTCGGCGTGGTCGGTAGCATGGCCTCGAAGCTCCGCGGTGTTCGGGCCGTCCAGAGCCCGGCCCCCGACGCCGACGGCGGCCGTATCGCCGCGATGCGCGCTTTGCGCGCTCGCGGTTACACCTTCGAGCAGGCACGGGCCGCCACCGAGGCCGCGCCGGCGGCAGCTTCACCGGCCCCCCCGCAGGTCTCGACGCCACCGGTCGCGGCGCGCACCCGGCCCGCAGCTTCGGTTCGTGCCGCCCCGCGCGAAGCGGCGCCGACCGAGCGGAGTGAGGCGACCGGCAGATTTCGCTTCCCCGGTCGAAGCGAGCTCGTGCGGGCGGTGATCGCTGCAGAGGTGCTTGGCAAGCCTCGCGGCCTGAGCGACGAATACTTTCCGAACCTTTGACGGCACAGCGCTCCATCGATCTCGGGCGGCTCCCCGACCGCCTTCGCCTCTTCGGGGAATACGATCGCAATTTGTCGGCGATCGAGTCGTCGCTCGACGTCGCGGTCCACGCCGACGGCGATCGTCTGCTGCTCGCGGGCGACGATGCTGCCGTTACGCGGGCCGAAAACGTCGTTCGGCGCATCCTCGACGCGGCGGTCGAGGGCGCACACATTACGCCTGATGACGTTGCGCTCGCGCTCGCCGATGCGAATGGTTCGCGAGAGTCGGCTCTGCCGGCGACGTTGCTGCGCAGTCATCGCGGGCGAGAGGTGCGGCCGCGCACGGCCGGCCAACACCGCTTCGTACGTTCGATCGAGAGCGCAACGCTGACATTCGGCATCGGGCCGGCCGGCACGGGCAAGACCTATCTCGCGGTCGTGATGGCGGTGCGGGCTCTCAAGCGGCGCGAAATCGCTCGCGTGGTCCTATCGCGCCCCGCCGTGGAAGCGGGCGAACGCCTCGGTTTTCTCCCCGGCGATTTACGGGAAAAGTTCGATCCATACATGCGTCCGCTCTTTGACGTGCTCGGTGAAATGCTCGACGAGACACTGGTCAACAAGTATATGGAACGCGGGACGCTCGAGGTCGCACCGCTCGCCTTCATGCGCGGGCGCACGCTCTCCGATTCGTTTGTGATTCTCGACGAGGCGCAGAACGCGACCGACGATCAGTTGAAGATGTTCTTAACGCGGCTCGGAAGCGGATCGAAGATGGTCGTGACCGGCGACGTGACCCAAATCGATCTGCCGATCGGACAGCGCAGCGGCCTGCGCGCGGCAGCGGCGCGGCTTACCGGGGTTGACGACGTCGGCATCGTCGAGCTCGACGAGACCGACGTCGTGCGCCATCCGCTGGTTGCCAGGATCGTGCGAGCCTATGCAAATCCGCTTCCGCCGGCGACTTCGTGATTTACTATCGAAACGACGTTCGTCGCAGCGGCGTCGATGGTCGAGCATTGGTAGCCACAGCGCGCCGCCTGCTCGCCGCGATGGGTGAGAAGGATGCCGCCCTCTCGCTCTCGCTCGTCGGCGACGATGCGATTCGCGTCCTTAACCAGCAGTATCGCGGGCGCGATGCCGCAACCGACGTTTTGAGTTTTCCTCTCGAAGAGGCGATTGCACCCGAGCGCATGCTCGGCGACGTCGTCATCTCGGTCGACACCGCGCGACGTCAAGCTTCGTCGTACGACGCGCCATTGCAGCGAGAGGTTTACCGGTTGTTGATTCACGGCTTGCTCCACCTGACGGGCCACGATCACGTCGAAGCGATCGAGCGAAACTTGATGCGGCGAGAGGAGCGGCGCCTCGCCGAGGCAATCGATCTCCCATGGCCGTACGGCGCGAGCCGCTGATGCACCATCCTGCCGACGATCGCCCGAAGCGGCCCTCGACGCCGCTGCGTTCGAACCTGCCGCACTATCTCCCGATCGAACGGCATCGCTTCTTGCGCTCCTTCCACCATGCTTTCGAAGGCATCATCTACGCGACGCGCACCGAGCCGAATATGCGGGTGCACTTCATCATTGCGGCACTCGTGCTGCTCGCGACGTTGGTGCTGCGTCTCGACCGCTACTACGTCGTCGCGACCATCACGCTGATCGCGCTCGTCTTGAGCCTCGAGTTGATGAACACCGCGATCGAAGCGATCGTCGACCTGCTGACCGTCACACATCATCCGCTTGCGAAAAGCGCGAAAGACGCCGCGGCCGGCGCGGTGCTCGTAGCGGCGATCGGCGCGGCGCTCTGCGCCTACCTGATCTTCTATCAAGGAATTCTGAGCAACGGGGCGCGCGTCTTTGCCGCGGTGCAGTCGGTGCCGGCGAACATGGCGCTGATCGCCCTGGCAGTCGTCGCGATCGCCACGGTCTTCGCCAAAGCGTGGGTCGGCCGCGGCTCGGCGCTCCAGGGCGGGGCCGTCTCGGGGCATTCGGCGCTGGCCTTTGCCGTGGCAACGATCCTCGCGCTCTTCTATCAGAAGCCGCTCGCGGCCATTCTGGCCTACTTTGGGGCCTTTCTGGTCGCTCAGAGCCGCGTCGAGGCGCGAATCCACCGTCCCTTCGAGGTCTTCTGGGGCGCGGTGCTTGGCACGCTCATCGCGCTGGTGCTCTATCTCCTAGTGCGCCCCCACGTTATGCTATAATGGCGCCGATTTGACCACCGACCCGGCCCCAAGTAGCCTCGCAGGCCTGCCGTACCAGCTCGTCATCCTCATCGTGCTCGTCCTCCTGGCCGGCTTCTTTGCGGCCTCCGAGGCCGCGCTCGTCTCGATCTCGCGGCTGCGTGCCCGTGCGATCGCCGAGCGGCGGGTGCGCGGTTCGGCAAACCTCCAGCTGCTGGTCGACGATAAGACGCGCTTTCTGACCGCGATCCTGGTGGGAAATACCATCGTATTGCTGGCCGCCGATTCGCTCGCGACCTATATCGCCTTGTCGCTGAAAATACCGTCGGGGGCGGTCATCTCGACGATCGTGATGACGGTCGTCTTTCTGCTCTTTGGTGAGATCGTGCCGAAGACGGTCGCGACCGGCGACAGCGAACGCTGGGCGCTCAAACTCGCGCTGCCGATGCGCTATGCGGTCTACGTCTTGATGCCAATCGCGCGCACGTTCGAGGTGACCACGAATCTTATTCTGCGCGTATTCGGGATAAAGGACGCACACCGTCCGTACGTGACCGAAGAGGATATCCGCGCGCTCGTCAACGTCGGTGCGGAGCAGCGCGTCATCGAGGAGCAGGAACGCGAACTGATCCACTCGGTCATGGAGTTTGGCGATACGATCGTCCGCGAAGTGATGAAACCGCGTCCCGAGATGGTCGCCGTCTCGGTGGATGACTCGCCGCGACGGACGCTCGACGTCGTGATTGCGGAGGGATACTCGAAGCTTCCCGTTTATCAGGAGTCGAAAGACGACATCGTCGGGGTAATCCACGATCGCGAACTGCTGATCGCGCTTGCGAACGGCTCGCTCGCGCATACCAGCGTGCGCGCACTGATGCGGACTGCCGTCCACGTTCCGGAGGCGAAGAAGATCGCCGATCTTTTGCGAGAGATGCAGCGGGATAAGTTTTCGCTTGCAATCGTCGTCGACGAGTATGGCGGAACGGCGGGGCTCGTCACGATGGAAGACCTGCTCGAAGAGATCGTCGGCGAGATTCGCGACGAGCACGACGCCGACGAGCAGGAATCGATCTCGGTGATCTCCGATCGCGAAGCCGTCGTCGAAGCGGGGACGAACATCGAAGACGTCAATGCCAGGCTCGGCACCGAACTTCCGACCGAAGACTTCGAAACGATCGGCGGGTATACGGTTGGACTCTTCGGCCGGCTTCCGCACGAAGGCGAGGAGATCGAGGGCGCGGACCACACGCGCCTGCGGGTCGACCGCACGCGCGGCCGGCGGATTCTCGCGGTTCGGATCTACACCAACGGCAGCATCGACCAGCGACAGGAATCGGAGGACGCTGACGCAGCCGCGCGCCTATAAGACGCGGGGCGTGATCTTACGCGGACGGCAGCTCGGCGAAGCCGATCGCATCATCACGCTTTTCACGCTCGAGCGCGGCAAGCTCGACGCCGTCGCCAAGGGTGTTCGGCGTCCGCGCAGTCATTTGGCGGGACGCGTCGAGCCCTTTACCGAGTCTGACTTTCTGATGCATCGCGGACGTTCGCTGGACGTCATCGTCTCGGCTGAGATTCGCAGCGCTCATTGGCTGGCACTCGTCGAGCCGCAACGGTATGCAGTCGCTACGCTGTTAGCCGAACTCCTCGACGCGTTCTGCGAGCCCGATCTCGCCCTGCCGGACGTCTACGAACTCTTGGTCGGCGCGATTGCCGCCGTGGCGGTTTCGGCGTCGCCGCGAGCGCTGTTGGCGCGCTTCTCGTTGAGGCTGCTCGAGATGCTCGGCTTAGCCCCCCCGCTCGAAAGCTGCATTCGCTGCGGCGCAGCGCTGCGGCCCGGCGCGGCGTGGCTCGACGCGCAGGCCGGCGGTCTGATTGACGAATCTTGCCGTGAGCGCTGGCAAGAGCTTCCGGAACTCGACGATGGAGACGTCGAAAACTTACGGGCGCTGGCGCGGCCGAAGGGCCAAGGGCCCGGAGCGGCGCTGCTTGCGACCCCGCGAGCCGCCGCGGCGGTCGACGAGCTCATCGCGCATCATCTCGGAAAGCGTCCCAAAGCGCTCGCCCACCTCGGGACGCTCGGAGCGTAGCGCGTGCTGATGGCTTTGGACGTCGGCAGCAAGCGCATCGGAATCGCCGTCGCCGACCCCGGCGGTACCTTCGCGCTTCCCGTGGCAACGCTCGAGCGACGTAGCCGGCGCGCCGATCTTCAAGCACTCAACGAGTATCTCGTCTCCTACGGCGTCGACGAGCTGGTCGTCGGCGACCCGATCACGCTGCGCGGCGAACGCGGGATTGCGGCCGAAACGATCGATGCGTTCGTCGAGGAGCTGCGCGAGATCTTTGCGGGGAGGATTCACCGCGTCGACGAGCGGCTGACGACCGCGCAGGCAACGAAGAGCCTCATTGCCGCCGATGTTTCGCGAGCGAAGCGGCGGGAAGTTGTCGACCGGATGGCCGCCGCGCTCATCCTCGAATCGTTCCTTGCGCGTCGCCGCAACGAGCCCCCCGCGTGAGGGCGCTCCGGTATTCGCTGCTCTTCGCGGGCATCGTCGTACTCGTCATTGCGGCCGCCGTTGCTTCGTTCTGGCATGCAGTCTATGGAGATCGTTCGCATCCGCCGGCGGCCAGTCAGATCGTCGTCGATCGGGGATCCAGCTTCAGCGAGGTGGCGCGTCGCCTCGCCGATGCAGGCATCATCAGCAACGTGACGAGCTTTCGCATTCTCGCTCACGTGCGCGGCGAGGAGTCGGTGGTGCGCGCCGGCGAGTACCGCTTTCCCGCGCATCGGACGCAGAGTGAGATCTTAGAAGCGCTCGTCACCGGCGGGGCTCAAGTTGCCGCCTGGGTGACGATCCCCGAAGGGTTCACCCTCGCCCAAATCGCGCAGCGCCTGCAGCAGGACGGCATTGGCCAGTCGGATCGCTTCGAACAGGAGTTCATGCGCCGCACGCTCGTCGTCGACGGCACGGCAACGAAGAATCTCGAAGGTTTTCTCTTTCCGAGCACCTATCTCGTGGCGCTCGGCGCCTCGCCGCAGCAAGTCGGCGACGAGATGGTGATGGAGTTCTTCAAAGAACTTCCCGGCGACGCCGAACGGCGGGCGCGCGGACTCCGCCTTACCGTGCCGCAGGTAGTTACGGTCGCTTCGATCGTGGAGCGCGAAGCGAAGAGCGAGATCGACCGGCCGCAAATCGCCGAAGTGATCTACAATCGTCTCCGCCTGCGGATGCCGCTGCAGGTTGACGCGACGATCGAGTACGCACTCCCTGCGCATAAGGCGCAGCTCTCGTTCTCGGATTTGAAGGTCAACTCGCCATACAACACCTATTTGCATACCGGCCTGCCGCCGACTCCGATCGCAAACCCGGGCCTACCCTCGCTGGAAGCGGCGCTGCATCCGTCGAAGGGCGAGAATCTCTATTACGTCTATTGCGGCAATGGCCGGCACGCATTTGCCAAAACGTTGGCCGAGCACCAGGCAAACGTTGCGCGTTGCTTGTAGCCAAGCACTGGAAGGAAAGACCCCGATGACAACCTCGAACGGCGAGAGCGAAACCCCACGCAAACCCCTCGAGCTCAGCGAGACGCTCTTTATCGAAACGGGCGAGGGCCAGTCGCTGGCGTTCGAGGTGGTCGGCATTCTCGAAGATCCCGGCGAGGGAGCGTCGTACGCCGTGCTTCACCACGATTCCGACGACGGGGAGGACGAGTTCATCGTTACCGACGAGGGCGGCAAGCTGCTCGAGGATGAGGGGCTGGCGCAAGAGATCCTCGACGACTTTCTCGCCTACGCAGACGAAGACGACGATCGCGCCGCCCAAAACGGAGAGACGAACTAATTCGCGTTCTCTTTCTCTCGGCGAGCGTCGGCGTCGGACATCTCTCGGCGGCGAATGCCGTCGCGGGTGCGCTGCGGCAGACCGAGCCGCAGGCTCAGACGCGCGTCGTGGACTCCTACGAGTACGCCGCGCTGGTCGTTTCGCGAGTCGTCTCCGACGGCTACCTGCGGATGGTCAAGACGATTCCACAACTTTACCGCTATATCTACGCTCGCGCCGAGCGGGCCACCGAGGTCGGCCGGTTTCGTACGTGGGCCCATCAGTTCACGGCGAGCAATCTGCGGCCGCTGATCTCGCGCGAGCGCCCCGACGTCGTCGTCTGCACCCACGCATTTCCGTGCGGTGCGATGGCAGAGTACAAGAAGCTCTATGCCGATGCGCCGCCCATCGTCGCGGTCGTGACGGATTTCGCCGTGCACGGCTTTTGGATTCACGAGAGCGTCGACCGATACGTTGTGGCGACGGAGCCCCTGCGCAGCGCGCTCGTGGCGCGCGGGGTCTCCGAATCGGCGATATCCGTCAGCGGAATTCCGGTGCGACCGGAGTTCGCGACGTTACCGCAACGTCGCGACGCACTGCGCGAGCAGCTCGACTTGCCGCGCGATCGATCCCTCGTGCTGGTGATGGGGGGAGGGCTGGGCATCGCGCCGGTCGAGCGGATTCTCGTCGCGCTGCGTTCGATTCGAGCGCCAATAGCGGCCGTAGCGATCGCCGGCAGAAACGCGCGAATCGGGCCGCGGCTCGCGCGGGCAGCGGAGAGCCTGGAGTATCCGGTGCGCGCGCTTGGCTTCGTCGAAAACGTCTACGACTACATGCACGCTGCCGACGTGCTGGTCACCAAGCCGGGAGGCTTGACGACGGCCGAGGCCTTGGTCGCCAAGATCCCGCTCGTTTTGTGCAAGCCTCTGCCGGGGCAAGAAGAGCGTAATGCTCGAGTTCTCGTGGAGGCGGGCGCGGCACTACGAACGCGGCGTATCGCAGAGCTGCCCGCAGTCGTCGAAGATTTGGTCGGCGATCGCGAGCGGCGGGAAAGGATGATCACCGCTGCGTCGCAGCTGGCGCGCCCGCACGCAGCCGCTGACGCTGCCGCGATGATCGTCGATCTCATTCAGACGCGGAAGGAGGTCGTTGCATGAACTTACCCTCGGCGCGAACGTACGCCGGTTGGCTCGCACTCGTGCGTATTCTGACCGGCGCGATTTGGCTGACCCACGCTCTGCCAAAGTTCATCAAGAGCGACGCGTTCTTGCCGCCTAGCGGCATTTTCGCCACGTATCTTCAGAATGGGATCGCGAAAACCGCCGGTCCATATCACGATTTCCTGGTCACCGTGGTTGCGCCGAACGCGGTGCTCTTTGCGCAACTCGTGCGCTTCGGCGAACTGCTCGTCGGCATCTCGCTCGTGCTCGGACTCTTCTCTCGCTTCGGGGCATTCTTCGGAATCGTTCTGCCACTCGATTACATGGCCGCGCGAGGTGCACTGGGAAGCATCAGCAACTGGGGCTCGATCGACGCCTGCCTCGCGTTGCTCTCGGCGATCAGTTTGGTTCTGCCGACGAACCGGGTTGCCGGCTTCGATGGATTGCGCGCGCAACGCGCACCGCGTCGCCAGGTCGTTACCGCCGAAGTGGTGCCGGAACGCCCCCTGGACGGCCCGACCGCGCCGCGGTAATTGCCGCCGCATCGCACCGAAAGGAACGTTTGTATTCGCAACAATGTCCCCGGTGAACGAGGCATTCCAAACGTCGTGCAATCGCACGTTGTACCTGCGCTTTTAGGTTCCCGGAACCAACCAGAGCGTTGCGCTCTCGTTCAATTTCGTCGCCGTCAGCACCGAATAAAGCAGCAACCGGGCACCGTAGATACGCGCCGCGAAGGTGGGGGGCGCGCCCGGAGCAAATCGTCAGCAGCGGCGTGGAGAGATGGCCGAGCGGCTGAAGGCGGCGGTTTGCTAAACCGTTATACGATGTAAAGTCGTATCGAGGGTTCGAATCCCTCTCTCTCCGAGGACCCTGAGGACGTAATGATTGAGGAGGCGCAACGATGAGGATTTCGACTCGTACGTGCGCCCTTATCTTTTGTGGGCTCTCCGCGGGGTTGACGGCTTGTAATGGCAGCGGCACCGGCATCGCGAATCCGCCACTCCATTCACAATCGGGTTCGAGCACCTCGTCGAGCCCAATCGATCACGTCGTGATCATCGTCCAAGAGAATCGGACGTTCAACGATTTCTTCGCAACGTTTCCCGGCGCGGATGGCACGACGACGGGCGGGGTCGTCAAGAACATGGCCTGCAAGCCGAAGATTCGCCAAAACCGCACCATTGCGTTGAAGAAAAGCAATCTGGTCGATCGGCAAGATATGAACCACTCCTACCGGACCGGCTATTCGATTGCGTACGACGGCGGGAAGCTCGACGCATTCGACGTCCTGCACTTTAACGCGGGTAAGGGTGGCCCCGAGTGCTTAACGCCGTACCAGTACACCGACCCGATGCAAATTCAGCCGTACTGGCAGATGGCCACGCAGTATACGCTGGCGGAGCATATGTTCACCACGCAAGGGAGCGATAGTTTCACCGCGCATCAGGATCTCATTGCCGGCGGTACGGTCGCCGAGCCGAATCGGGCGATGATCGACCTTCCCGGTTGTGGGGTCTGCATGTGGGGTTGCGACGCGCCGCCGGGCGTCCAGACGCATCTGATTACCGCCGGAAACCAGTATCTGCATATCGCGGGGCCGTTCCCGTGCACGACCAAGTTCACAACGAAGTATCCCACGTTGCGCGACCTCCTCGACGCAAAGAGCTTATCGTGGAAGTACTACGTGCCGCCTTGCGGCCAGCCATGCGGTGGATCGAAGGTAACGAACTTTGGCATGTTGATGAACGCGTTCGATGTTATCGCGGCCGTACGCAACGGCCCGGAGTGGGGCACCAACGTGGTGTGGCCCGAGACGACGATTTTTAATGACATCGCGAGCAACGGGCTTCCGGCGGTATCCTGGGTGATACCGATCGAAAACAACTCCGACCATCCTGGTACGACCGAAGATAACGGTCCGTCATGGGTCGCAAGTATCGTCAACGCAATCGGCGAGAGTTCGTATTGGGACTCCACGGCGATCGTCGTGCTTTGGGACGATTGGGGCGGCTTTTACGATAATGCTCCGCCTCCGCAAAAGACCTATGGCGGGCTCGGCTTCCGCGTTCCGGCGATCATCATCTCGCCGTATGCGCGCGCAGGCTACATCTCAACGACGCAGTACGAGTTTGGCAGCATCTTGCGCTACATCGAGGATAACTGGGATCTCGGACGCCTGGGGACGAGCGATAAGCGAGCCACGAGCATCATCGACTCCTTCGACTATTCGCAGTATCCGATTAAGTTCAAGCCGATCCAGTCGAGCCACGACAAATCGTTCTTCTTGCACGAGCAAGAGACGCGGGGCGTACTGGAAACCGACTAGCTGGGCAATGCCAAGCGGGGAGGGGAGCCCCGCGCATCGGGTTAAGTGAGGGCGAGCGCGCGGTCGTAGCTCAATTGGATAGAGCAACAGGCTACGAACTTGTAGGCTGGGGGTTCGAGTCCCTCCGACCGCGATTTCGCTTTGACGGTCAAGGCCAAGCAGGCACCAGATCGTCGCGCCGGCCCCGAGCTGTATGGCCGCAACGCTTGTCTATGCGGGCGGGGTCCTGATATACTGCGGTGTCGAAACCGCAGGTAGCAGCGCGGCTCGGTAGCTCAGTGGTAGAGCAGGGGACTCATAAGCCCTTGGCCGTAGGTTCAAGTCCTACCCGAGCCAAAACCCAAAGAAGGCCAGGTACTCTTTACATGTCGACGATTCCGTGCGATTTCTGTCCACATCCGGTCGATCGCGGCCAAATGGAGGAGATCGAGATCTCTCACTACGTGCCGGATAGTTCGGGCGAAGACCTCGCATACGCGCGTACGTACTTCTTCGGACATCCCGATTGCGTACGGAAATTCTACCGCACGCTCATCGATCACAAACTCGATCTCTTCAAGCA
Source organism: Candidatus Cybelea sp. (assembly GCA_035695445.1). Classification (GTDB taxonomy): domain Bacteria; phylum Vulcanimicrobiota; class Vulcanimicrobiia; order Vulcanimicrobiales; family Vulcanimicrobiaceae; genus Cybelea. The sequence continues at coordinate 32,969 of DASRSI010000007.1, forward strand.
CATTCCGAGCGCGGGATCCCCGCCCGACGCCCCGCGTTGAACGCGTCGTTTTCGTGCGCCCGTAGCGTAGCTGGATAACGCACAGCCCTCCGAAGGCTGGGATCGGGGGTTCGAATCCCTCCGGGCGCGCATCTATGACTGACGACGAAACCCGACTGCGGCGAGCGCTCGAGCTCGCAGAAGACGCGGCGCGCGCCGGCGACGTACCGGTCGGAGCGCTGCTCGTCAGCGGCGAGCTCGTGCTCGAGGCAAAGAACGAAAAGGAAGCGCTTCGCGACCCGACCGCGCACGCGGAGATGCTCGTGCTGCGCGAGGCGGCGCGACGTTTGGATGCGTGGCGGCTCTCGGAGGCGACGCTGTACGTGACGAAGGAACCCTGCGTCATGTGCGCGGGCGCGATCGTTGCAGCGCGCATCAAGCGCCTCGTCTACGCCGCTCGCGATCCGAAGGGGGGCGCCGACGGCGGAGCCTTCGAGATCCTGCGCTCGCCGCGAACGAATCACCGGCTCGAGGTGACGACTGGGGTGCTCGAGGCCGAAGCCGCGGCCCAGCTGCAGGAATTCTTTCGAGAGCGCCGCCAACCCTCAGCCTCGGAGAGGTGGTCGAGTGGTTGAAGGCACCCGCCTCGAAAGCGGGCGAACGTGTTGAGCGTTCCGTGAGTTCGAATCTCACCCTCTCCGAATTCCTGATCCCGCATCGCGAAGCGATGCGCAGTTACGATGCGAGCGGAAACTGCACGATGAAGCGCGAGCCTCTTGGACTCGTGTCGAGCGATATCGCGCCGTGCGCGCGCTCTACGGCGCGTTTCACAATGGCGAGGCCGAGTCCCGATCCCGGCACGTCGCGCTGCGCGCCGCGGTAGAAGCGGTCGAAGACCCTTGTTGCGTCGGTAGAAGGAATGCCCGGTCCCTCATCGGCGACCTCGATGACCGCGCTCGAATCTTGCGAACGCACGCGCACGGCAATCTCGCCCTCGCCGTACTTCACGGCGTTGTCGGCTAGATTGGTGACGACGTAACCGAGTTCGGTTGGGTCGATCGACGCGAGGATACCGGGCGGCGTCGAAAGGTCAAAACGGCGATCGGGATGCGCATCGGCAATCGGTCCGACAAGATCGGCAACGAGCGTTCCGATGTCGATCGGCGTGGAGGATGGAATCGCTTCGGGACTCTCCCAGCGCTCGAGCAAGATCAGCTTGTCGATCAGAGAGCCCATGATGCGGCCCTGATCGTTCATCGTGTCGAGAATCCGATCGCGATCCGAGGGGCTCTCAAAGCCGCCCCGGCGTAGAATCGCGATGAAGCCCTGAACGACCGTTAAAGGCGTCCGAAGTTGATGTCCGGCGTCGGCGATGAAGAGCCGCATCGAGGCGTTCGCGCGATCGCGCGCGGTAAAGGCCCGTTCCATCTGTTCGATCGCGCCGTTATAGGCCACCGCGAGGGAACCGAGCTCGTGCCGTGCATCCGCCGCTATCAACTGCGGCGTTAGATCGCCCGACGCGAAGCGCTGCAGCGCAGCCGTCACGTCGTCGAGTGGACGGAGTGCCTGGCGCGTGAGCACCCTCGCGATCAGGATGCCGCATGCAATTGCAATCAGCAGCGCGATCAGCAGAGGAATCAGAAAGGTGCGTACCGTCGAAACCAGCGTCACGCTATTGCTGCGCACGATAATGTAGAGATTTCCGACGTGTGCGTATAGCGGCTGCAACCCGAATGCCGTTGCGAGACCAAGGATCACGTTGGCGACCGGGCCCGAGACGCGCGGGTCGCCGGAGAGGTCGCCGCGGCGGCGGACGCTCACGGTAGGCCGGGCATCGGCTCGGTGAATTCGGTAGACGGTCACGCGCGTGCCCGCATCGAGAAAGACGATCTCACTGCCGGTTCCCAAGAGCAGCGAGCCGGCGAAGGCGCCCCCGGAGCGCGCATCGGCCGGCGACGTGCGCGTCAGCGACGCCTCGAGCTGTGCCATGGTGCCGCTCAGCTCGTTGGAGAGGGTGCGAACGTAGAACCCGAAGGCCAGCAGCGCTCCTGCGACGATCGCAGCGACGAGAACGAGCGAGATCTCAACCGCGGCCAGGGATTGAATACGCCGTGCGAGTTTCGTCGTCATTGCGGCGTCGACCGCAACGCGTAGCCGGCGCCGCGCAGCGTTTGAATGAGCTTCACCGGCTCGCCGCTGTCGAGCTTCGCGCGCAGGAACGAAACGTAGGTCTCAACGGTATTGGGAATCACGTCGCGGTCGATTCCCCAAACCATATCGAGGAGCTGAGAGCGCGTCAGCACCTCTTCGGCGTGTTCGGCGAAGACGCGCAGCAGATCGAACTCGCGCGGTGAGAGCTCGATCCTGCGGTTGCCGCGATAGACGGTTCTGCTCGCCGCGTCGATGCTGAGATCGGCGTAGGTGAAGGTTTCGTGCTGCTCGATCCGCGGACGGCGCAGCAGCGTCCGAAGGCGCGCGACCAACTCTTCGATGTCGAACGGCTTGCCGACGTAGTCGTCGGCGCCGGCGGTCAGGCCGGCAACCCTCTCGGCGACTTCGGTCTTGGCGGTGAGCATAACGACCGGCGCGGTCGTCAGGCGCCGAATCTCGGGAAGGAGCGCAAAGCCGTCGAGTCCGGGTAACATCACGTCAAGCACAATGAGATCCGGCGACCACGCCTGCAACAGGCGCAATGCAGCCGAACCCTCGGTGACGCTGCGAACCGAAAAGCCCGCTTGCTCGAGCCCGTACTCGAGAAGTTCCCGCAAGGCCCGCTCGTCGTCCACGACCAGTACCCGGGCCGGTTCAGCCGGCGCGTTCATTCTCAGACTCACTCCAGGACTAAAAACTCCGCCTTTCGTTACAATCGGACCAACCGTGTCTGGCAAGGAAAGGCTCTTTCGGCGATTCGTTGGTGCGCTCTTCGCTATCCTAGCAGTCGAAGGCTGTTCGGGGCGGCCGGCGGCGCGGCCGAGCCCGGCGCCCTACGTCCAAACGACGATGACGAGCTTCGGTTCCATCGCACCGGCGAGCAACCTCGCCGGCGTGATCGCTCCCTACCAGAACGTCGCGGTGCAAAGTACGCTCGCCGAAGCCGCCGATGCGGTCTACGTTCGCGAGGGAGATAGCGTTCGCGCGGGTCAGCTCTTGGCGCAGCTCGACACCTCCGACCTGCAGGCGCAACTGCAATCGGACGTTGCGACGGCGAACAGCAATCATGCGAGCAGGCTTCACACCACCTTTCAAGGTTCGCTGACGATCGCTCAGGGCGTCGATACGCTTCACACCGATGAAGCCGCGGTCCACCAAGCGCAGCAGACGCTGACGAACGATCAGCACAATCTTTCGCGCGATCAAAGTTTGCTTTCGCAGGGATACGTTTCGCAGCAAGCCGTCGATGCGCAACAGACCTTAGTGAAGAACGATCAACAGGCGCTCACCTCGGCGGTCGCCAACGTTTCCTCCGCGCGCTCGAACGTGCAGGCGAACGGGTCGCTGAACGGATCGGGCCTGCAATCGGCGGCGGTGGCGCAGTCGGCGGCACAAGAACAGGTCGCAGAGGCACAAGCCCAGCAGGTGCGCGTTCAGATCGCGAAGGCGGCGATCGTTTCACCGATCGACGGCGTCGTCGTCAATCGCAATATCAATCCCGGCGAGTATCCGGGCTCGCGCCAGATCTTCACCTTGCAACAGGTCGACCCGATCTACGCGGTGCTTCACGCCTCAAGCGAAGAAGTCGCTCGCATCGTCAACAATGCGCCGGCAAGCGTTTCGGTGCCCGATCTCGGCACGAATGGGCGCTTTTCGGGCCACGTCGCCGGGGTGCTCAATCAGATCAATCCGGGTTCCACCGACTTCGAGGTCAAGGTTCTGCTTGCTAATCGCGGCGCGCGTCTGCGTCCCGGAATGGTCGTTCAAGGGAAGATCGCGACCCCGCCGATCACCGGGATACGAGTCCCGGCCACGGCCTTCACCGACGATAATCACGATGCGGTCATGGTGATTCAGAGTGACGATACCATCAAGACGTTAAAGGTTGCCGAAGTCGGCACCGACGGCAGCACTTCGGTCGTCACGGGCGTTTCGACCGGAACGCGGGTC
>DASRSI010000008.1:0-2782 GCA_035695445.1 Candidatus Cybelea sp.
GGTTCACATTGACTTATCAACTCAACGGCTTTTCAAGCCCCCATAAAATCGAGTTCTCATTGCGTAGGGCTCCCCTCCACAGCCGACTTACCGTCCTTATTGGGAAGAACGGCGTCGGAAAGACGCAAGCACTGGAGACCATGGCAGAGTACTTACTCGGCGTCCGGCGTGGCGAATCAACAGCAGTCGATGAACTGGCTTTCGAACCTCTTCGGCCGCGCCCGTTATTTAGTCAAGTTGTCGCTCTGTCGTATGGAGCGTTCGATCACTTTCCTCCGGAAGCGATAGCGAATCGCGGAAGCTACCGCAAAGACCTGCCCTACGTATATTGTGGCTTCAAGACGCCAACCAGGAGGTTTAACACAAAGGCGGCGCATGGACATCGGCCGAGTCCGCGCGCGTGTGTACTTTCGGCGTGAGCTAGTCCTTCGAGGATAGCAAAGCGCCACCGAGCCAACTTCATTTTGAACTTCGAAATCAACATGAAGGAGACTCGATGACAACCCCTACTCTACCAAACCTCGACCGGTCCGCGCTACTAGGTATCCTGGCGCAGCAGCCCGACGATGTTCTGGCCGATCTCATGGGCCGGATCGCCCAGGCAGCGATCGATGCTCAGTTCGACGAATTTATCGGCGCCGAGCAATACGAGCGCAGCGCCGATCGCAAGGATCGCCGCAACGGTTCGCGCGATCGTACGGTCGACACGCGGATGGGCAGCATAGATCTACGGATCCCGCGAGCGCGCGATGGAAACTTCGTGCCGCCGCTGGTGGAGCACCGCAAGCGCAGCGAACGAGCATTGGTTGCTGCGGTACAAGAAATGTTCATCTCCGGCGTGAGCACACGCAAGATCGAGAAGGTGCTGCACGAGCTCGGCGTTGCCCACATGTCGAAATCGCAGGTGAGCGTGCTCTGCGCTGAGTTGGATACCCAGGTCGAAGCGTTCCGCGAACGCCGGCTGGAATCGGCGTACCCGTACCTGATGCTCGATGCGCTGTACGTGAGCATGCGCGAGGATGGCCGCGTCGGCAAACAAGCCGTGGTCATCGCCTACGGCGTCAACGAACGGGGAATCCGTGAAGTGATCGGGATCGACGTCGTGCAGACCGAGAGCCGCGATAGCTGGTTGGGCTTCCTGCGGTCACTGGTGGCCCGCGGGCTGCACGGCGTGCTCTTGGTGGTCAGCGACGCGCACGAGGGGCTTAGAGCGGCGATAACGGCCGTCTTTGGGGCAACCGCACTCTGGCAGCGTTGCCGCGTGCACTTTCTTCGCAACGTTCTGGCGCACGTCTCGCATCATCGCAAGCTCGAACTCGCCGAGGCGTTCCGCTCGATTCTTGCGCAGGCGACAGCCGAAGAAGCGCGGGAACGCGCGGTCGTCGTTATCGAGCACTACGGGAAATCATGTCCAAAGGCTATGGAGATTCTCGCCGCCGGCCTCGAGGATGTGCTATCGTTCTACGCCTTCCCAACCGTGCATCGCCGCAAGCTCTGGTCGTCGAACCCGATCGAGCACCTCAACGGTACCTTGCGCAAACGAACCAACGTCGTTGGCATCTTTCCGAACCGCGCATCGGCGGTCCGCTTGATCTCCATGGTGCTCATCGAACAAACTGAGGACTGGATAACCGAACGCCCTTACATGAGCGAGGAATCCATGCAGGTTGCAATTCGCAACGCACCGAGCTATACTGCGAGCGCGTAAGCAACGCTGCGTGTTGGCTCAAAGTACACACGCGAATGGACGCGCCCTAGCCCGTCGGATGCGCCAGTCCCAGAATATACGGGACGGTATTCATCTCGCCCGTATCCCAAAACCCAACGTCCGGATCGAGCGAAAGTACGTAGAGCGCGAGCGGGATCACGAAGGCCGCGCAAACGGCTACCCTGCGAGTCAACGCGACGCTCACCCTCTATCGTACATGAAGTATCGCTACCCACGTATCTCAAGAAGGCGCGTTCTCCTTCAATTTTACCGTCGGGCTAGCGCGAGTAGTCGAACGTCGTCGTCCGGCAGCCGGCGCATCGATAGCGTATGACGTTCGTACCCGGCTTCACGTCAAAGACCAACACCATGGCGGCGTGGCCGGCGGCGATCGCGCCCGGGCCGGATAGCCGCAGCGGCCGTGGGTCGGTCCAGATCGCCGCGCCGAAACGCATCGCGCGCGGGGCCTCCATATACAGTTCGAGCCACCCGTTCGCGACGCGAGCGCCGGCGAGCGACGGCATTTCGCGAGCGGGCACCTCCGGCAGCGGACGGTCGAAGCGCGACACCGGATAATCCGAGTACCGAAAAACGCGGCTCGGCAGCGTGTGGCCGGAGAGAAACGTCATGCCCGCGAGCGCGTCGTGATAGTCGATGGTCGCCGGATACAGCGCGTCGCCGCCGAGTGTGTCCGATCCGAATTCGGTGCCGCCGGGAATATACGGAAACGCCACGGCACGTGGCGCGGCAGAGAAAGCGCGCGCATCGGTCGCCGCTTGCGTGAGCGTGACGAGGTGCATGCCGTCGCGCACCGCTTGGCCGAACAGCGCGTCCAGGATCGCGGGATCTCCGGGCTTGGTTTCATCGTTCGACTCTTGCTGCACGATCATCACGATCGGCTGCGTTTCGCCGGCGGCCGCGTATGCATCGACGAGCTTGCGCGCATATGCCGCGCCCGTTTTCGGCGTGAAGCCGGCTCGCTGCAGCAAGTCGTCCGGATCGGTGGAAAATGCCGCTTCGCGACCGCTCAGGAACGCGCGCGTCAAATCGCGCGCCGTCCATTCGAATGCGAGC
>DASRSI010000009.1:0-117982 GCA_035695445.1 Candidatus Cybelea sp.
CTGACCCAGTATGCGATTCACGCTCTTGGCACGATCGAGCTCGATCCGAAGTCCCTAAGCGCGGCCGTCGAGCGCCAAGAAGTGAGCCGAGCACTCGACGAGTGCGACCAGCGCTACTACTCGGAGGGCGAAGACATCGGAGGCAAGCTCTTTGCATTCATTAGCGCCAACCGCTACGCTATTCTACTATAAGCACGCGGCCCGCTGCGCCTGCCGCAGCGGTGCTGGCAGGCAACTACCAATCAAAAACGCCCGCAAAGCATCCTTCGACAAGCTCAGGATGACAGTCATGGTAGCGCCAACGGGAATCGAAAGCGGTACCCTACCGACAACCACTGCAACTGACGACGACGAAAAGGACAGCTTCTAAGGAGAAGCCTTCGGGTGGCGTCGTCAGCAGTCGCCGCCGGTTGCGGTCGGTATGTGGGCCAAATGTGGGCCACTAACAAGCGAATGCAACACGCTGCTTTTTTAGCTTATGAGAGCGTTCAGAGTACTACCTGACATCGCCGTCGCCGAAGATAACCATCGGTGCCCAAAAGTACGGTGCGTTCTCTAACGGATCGTCGCTTCGGATCAAGGCGAGTTTCGCCTCGCGTAGCGCCGGCGCAGCTGGGTAACCATCATCCAAAGCTCGGAAGAACGCAGGCGTCAGTTTCTCTTGGATTTTATCGGCGACGCTCCAGTAGGTAACGCCGACGATTGGTGTGCCCGCGAACATAAAGGCCTGCGTAAGCCCCCCCACGCCGCCGCCCCCTCCGCTATTGCAAGCCGATAGAATAACCGCTTCCGCGTGGAGGGAAAGCCCAAGCACGTCTGCCATCGTGAGGTAGTCGTTCAACGCGCGTGGACGCGCGAGAACGATCTCGGATTGCGTAATCCCACCAGCCTGCGCAGCTTGGAGCACGGCGTGCGTGCCGAAAACGATGTACCGATACGCCGCTAGCACCTTGTCGTCGTTGAGCCGAACCACGTTCGCCTTCGTCGCGCGGTCGCAAAGGTAGAGTGAAGCATCTGTTGGCGACACGCCCAGCGCTGCGAACGAAGCGATTGCTTCCGCCTGGCTCCCGGGTAGTGGATCGAATGCGGCAGCCCCGTCAGCCGACCGCTGCAGGGCGCGCGTGCGAAGCTCGCCCATCTCGCTTGTGTCCTCTGCAGTGCTCATCAGCGAGGTCGTCGACCCGCATGGTGCTGGTGTGGGCTCTGCGTAGTCGGGGTTCGCAAAAGCAAGCAATGATTGCGAAGCAAGGCGACGCCTGCGCTCGAGCCCCTGACGCAGGACGTTCAGCAGCGACGCCGAGGAAAGATAGGCAATCGACTTTTCCTCAACCAAGTAGTGTGTAGCGTGCCCGGTGGCGGGCGATTGCGTTACGAGCGCTTCGAAGGGAACGCCGAAGAGCGGCCCCGACGGAACGATAAAAAGCGTCGTGGCGCTTGCGATGGCCTTCTCAGCGGCCGAAGGAATAAGGGAAGCGTACAGCAAGTGAGCCGCCACGGCACACGGCGTCGCGTCCTGCCTAATGATGCGCCTTAAAGCACCTTCCCTTAAGTAAGGTAGAATCGACCCGCCGCAGGCGCCCGGCTCAAAACGCGCAATCTGCGCGCGCAGAACGTAATCATCCGCAATATAGTACAGGCGCAGCGAGCGCGGCGTAATCACCCAAAGCGCACTGCGCGGCTCGAAGATATCATAAAGCAAAACCGCCTCGTTGCGCCGCAATACTCGGCTTTGGAACTTGGCAAACGTCGTGCACCCCACGTCGCTGCAGCGTTCCTGCAGCGGTTGCGGATTCTCGAGTGCGTAGTACGCAGGATACTGCGTCTGGATCGCTCGCTCCAACTGTCCTCGCTCGGCGGTTGCGGCGGCCAAGCTGACCTTCCAGGAGAGCGCCGCGGCCGGATTCCCTGCCACCTCCGCCTGCGCGACCGAACTTTGATAATCCGCAATGTTATCGCTCAGCTCGCGCTCGCGATCGCTCGTCTCCTTAGGAACGCCGGCAAACTGACTTGCCGCGCTCTGCGCGACCTGTTCAAGGAACGCGCGACCTTGCCGTCGCTCGAAGATCTCGAGCGCTTTGCGATCGTAACCTTTTCCCGGGAATCGGCGATCGAGCGCGAGCAGGTACTCGATGTAGGAATCGTAGACGTACAGTGCCGTTGCAAAGAACGCCGCGCGCGTCGTTCCCGAGGCACTCGCGCGCAGACCCTCTATGTTTCTCAACGCTGCATCGTAATCGCGGAGCGCGTCCGCGGTGTGGTCCAATCCAGCCTCGGCGGCCGCGGCCGTCGCTAAGCCCTGCCAGGTTGGCGTTCGCAGCGTCGCGTCGAGTTGCACCGCGTGACGAGCAATCATCAACGCCGACGCGTAATCGTCGAGCCGTAGATCCATAGCGGCGACGCCGGCAAGCGCCTGCGATTCCTCAATGCTATTGCCCGACTCCGCGTCGGCCCGAACCGCCGCGCCATAGAGCCGCCGAGCATCGTTGTAGCGATGCAGATCGCGCTCGATGAGCGCGATCGCGGCGAGCATTCGCTCGGAAGAACCCCCGAGCGTGGCTTGCGCCTGCTGGGCGTCGGTGAGTGCCACGGCGTAGTCGCCCTGTCGTTCCTCGGCCGTTGCGCGATCGATGTGCACCAGTGCCATTGCGCCGCGATCCCCCAGCTCCGTGAAGAGCGCGAGCGATTTTTCGTACGATTGCAGCGCGTCATCGTACTCGCCGAGTGCTGTTTCTGCGTCGCCTAGGTCGTTATCGTCGTAGGCTTCGGAGCTCCTGTCGCCCCTTCTGTGAAAGATTACCCTCGCTGTACCCTCAGCTTCGACGGCCTGGGCGTAGAGGCCAAGGTGCTCCTCTACGATTCCAAGCCCTTCGTACAGGCCGGCGATGCGCGAATCGGCGTCGTGGCCGCGGCGCGCGCACGCGAGCTCGGCCTGGTAGAGCGCCAGTTCCCCTTGATAGTCAGGCGGCGCGAACGCTGCGATACCGCTCTCGAGGACGCTACGGTAGGTCCGAGCTGCCTGAACAATCTCTTCTGAACTGGCAGCGGTTTGCGATCCATCGCACAACGACGGCGTCGCCGACGGCGCGGGCGAGGATTGGGCAGCGGAATGCGCCGACGAGAAAAAAATGATTGCTGTGCAGACGAATGCCGCAAAAGCAAAGCTTCGAGCCATACGACCTCCTTTGAGGGTCGCCAGGGTCTCCCCGAGGAAGATTATTCGAATGAAGCAAGCAGCGCGCCTGTCGCATACCTGTGCGCTGGCCTTGGCGGCGTTGCCGGTCTTAGGGCGGTGCGCTGAGGCTGCGACAATGCCTTGCTCGCCCTCGGGCCCGCACGCGTGGATAGTCCCCGATGCCATCTTTACGGCGAATGCCCTTGGCGATCAGGCTCGCTTCAGCGGCACAGGCGTTGCACGGTTGTTCGCAAGTGTAGGCGTGGCAGTAAGCTCCGATCCGCCGGGTACCGTCTCCGTTACCGACGATCGCGACATCTACGGCGGAGCCGTCGTCGACGATGCTACGACTTGGAGAATGTTCGGCGTGGCGCCCTCCACCAGCTCCGTCTGGCACAACGTCCTAAGCCAGTCTGCGGGTAACCGCCCTGCCAGCTTTACATTGACTTTCGCACAGCCAGTCCTTGCCGTGCGCTTCTTGCGCGCTGCGCTCATTGCCGGACCGACCGGCGTTACGCACCCCGAGTGGACAGCGACTGCCGTCGGCTCCGAGGGCAACGTCATCGCGCGGGTCCACGAAAACCAAATTGCGAGCTACTCGCCGGTACCGCCGCGTAGTTACGATCTCATAGGCAGTGAGCCGATCACCAGCGTTACGTTTGCGGGTGATAACCACGCGTTTGCCGCGTTTACCAATCTCGTCTTGCAGTTGATCGGCTGGTGCCGGTAATATGCGCGCTGTTCTAACGTCCCCGCCACCCTAGAGCTTCGAACATCCTTGCTCGTACTGATAACTGCGTCTCGGGCTCGAAAAGTCCTGAGAGATCCTAGCTAGGTGGTAGCCGATTCTGTAGCAAACGGTGCGCGGGTTTAGAGACTGTTTGTTAACGCCGGAAAGCATTTGTTCTCCGCCTGCGCAAATCGGCGTCTACAGGTGTCGCAGTTAATCCGTTAGGGGCCAGACGGGCTGGCGCAAGCCCTCACGAAGTCACGCTTTGGTAGCGCCAACGGGAATCGAAAGCGATACCGCAGGGCAACCCGAGACAACCCCAGACGACAAAAAAGGGCGCTCGTTAAGGAAAAGCCGCCATATCGGCGTTGTCTCGGTTGTCAGTTGTTGCCGCGAACGGTTGAACGGGCACACCTCGGAAGGCAGCTCACGCGGCGGCTCCGTGACCGTGCCAAGGCTTATAGCCGTTCGCTGAAGCGTTAGTGCAAGTCGTCAAGCTCCTCTTGGCCCCTGCTATGGATTGGCAGTCAGGTCAACCCAATCCAGACTTTGACTGGGCCAGAGGTAGCCGCCGACTTCCGGGTACCTTGCGATGCGGTTCAGGGAGTATAGCTCCCAATCTGGTTCGTTCCCGGCTCCGTGAACCAGACTGCGCCGTCGCTTCCGAAAGCAATTCCGCGAACCTTCGTGTTCACTGATCCAGGAATCGGATATTCCTTTACTTTTCCCGACATTGTGATCGATCCGATCTGGCTCGCCGCATTCTCCGTGAACCATAGGTCCTTATTCGGACCCTGGGTGATGATGAACGGAATTGAGGACGATGTGGGAACCGGGTGCTCCTTGATCTTGCCGGTTGAGGTATCGAGACGATCGATCGCATTGTCGCCATAATCGGTGAACCACATTGCACCATCGTACCCCTCGACGATGTCGTCGGGAACGCTCGTCTTCGGTTTGTACTTGATGGTCTTTACGAGATTGCCAGAGGTATCCATTAGGGCGACTGCGTGCCCGAGCTCTTCGCAAAACCACAGGCCTCCAGGACCGGCGCCGATGCCGCCAGGAGCCGACGTCGGCTCCGGAAGAACGAATTCGGAAATTTTCCCTTTCGGCGTAATGCGCCCGATCTTGCCTACGCCGTACTCCGTGAACCACATGTTGCCGTCGGGGCCAGATGTAATTCGATAGGGCGACGCGTATTGCGTCGGCACCGTGTATTCGGTAATCTTGCCCTTCTTCGACACGACGCCGATCTTGTTGCCGACCAATTCGGTGAACCACACATCGCCGTTCGCAGCAACCGCAATCCCCGCCGGTTCAACCGAGGTGGTCTTTAGGGCAATCTCTTTGAACTTGCCCGCGGTTGTGATTGAGGCGACCTGGCCGGCGACCTTTTCCGTGAACCAGTACTTCCCAGCTTCACCGGCAGCGATTTCGTAGGGCTCGCTCCCTCCGGTAGGCACGTTAAACTGGCTGAACGTACCGCCCGCGTCTTCCTTCGCGCTACGCACCGCTGGGCTGACCGAGCCTCCAGTGACATTCTGTGCTGAACAGCCAGCAGCGCACGCCGCGGCAATTATCAAATACCAAAATCGTCGCGCATTCATATAAGAATGATAGAGCAGACGACCGATTGCTGACACCGAACTAGCAAGCGCTAGCTAAACCTAGAGGCCCTGACAAACGGCGACGCGCGGGAGCGTACCCTAAAGCTCTAATCGCCGCGCGACGACACGCATGCCTACGATGCGACCTCCATCAGGGCGCGACCAACATGCGCGACGACAGCCTAAGGAAGGCGCCTTCAGACGACGTTGGCCGATGGACGCAACGAATCTTCCCGAACCGATCCAAGGCGTGGTACGTGGGGAATTCTTCCGGCGAGGACATGAACCACCGCCTGTACGCTCGACTCTTTCGGCGCCGACACCCGTTCGCCTTATGACGCGGCCTCCGCAGCGCAATCGCGATCCCTATGCGCAGCAACCACTCTTTCACCTCAAGTCCAAAGACGCTTGGCCGTCAAATACCTCGGCGGGTCCGCAGTTGGGGCGTGTTCGGCGCAGTGATCTTCTCGAAAAGAGCGCCTTATCGAGCAATGGGTCCACGCTACACTCGCTCGACTCTTGGCATCGGGTTCCGCATACTCTCGCAGACTCCGGAATTGTCGGGCAACGGGTACGGAATCGGCCAGCCATGCGCCGTCTAGTGCGAGCCTTGCGAGAAAGGGCCGGCAATCGTATCAGGAAGCCGGCCTATTCCACCACTTAACGGGGAGCTCTGCTAAGTCATCCAGTTTTCCTTAGGGCCTCAGAACGCTTTTGACATGTGACTTCGTCTTTGATGGGCCGAGAGTTAGGAAAAGCGGTGCGAAGTTGCTTAAGCCAGCGGTAATTTCGATGGGCGTTCCGGCGTAGGGAGGTTTGTACTCCAAAATCTCCCCGGATTGCCCGTTGCTCCCATAGTCCGACAGGAAGAGGTTCCCGGCGCTATCGACGACGATCATTCCGAGATCATCGTCCCCACCGAAACCCCTGCTGATAACGATCGGGCTACCCTTGTAGGGTGGGGAGTATTCTGTGATGTTGAGCTGTTCCGGGGACTGGTTGTTCAATACAAACAAATCGCCCTTGCCATCCAACGCAATGGACGTTGGCTGAAAGATTTCATTCGTTATCACGGCGTTAGGTTTTCCCTTGTAAGGCGGCGTCCACTCCGCAACCAGGCCATCATTGCCGCGTCCACTAGGCCCGAAGGACACAAACATGTCGCCAGAAGTATCGACGGCAGCGTCATACGGCGCGCAACTGGATTGGCTGTATCCAGTTTGACAGCCGTCGGTTCCTCCGGCGGTTAGCTGCGACGTTTGGCTGCCCCACTTCAACGGTGACGAATAACCGTTGGCGACAGCGTCCCATCCATTACACGATGGCTTGACCTTACAAACCTGAAGCAGCATAAACACCGTGGACCCATCGGCGACAACGCCAAAGTCATCCAGGATCGACAACTTCTTTTTCGGGTGCAGCACCGAAATCGGTGCACTACTGTACGGAGAAGCATACTCGTTAACAACGTAGCCGATATAGGGTCGATTCGCGACGTACAGATTCTGCTGTGCGTCTAGGGCTAAGCAGTGACGGCTTCCGCATGATATCTGAGACTCAAACCCCTTCCGAATAACGGCGATTGGGGCCTTGGTGTAAGGCGGCGCGAACTCACCGATGCACCCAAAGTTGTTCCCGGAGCTAGGGCAGACCGAGGTTACGAACAGGTCGCCAGAGGTGTTGGCAGTCATCTCGTTGTCAGCAACGATCACGCCTGGCACGCTGAAGAATGACGGATTGACCATCGTCGGTTTTGCCTGCGGAGGTGCTAGTGCCACCACCGGTGGTCCGTAGGTGGCGTTTCTCGACACGAAAAGCTCCTGAACTAAGTACGGCGTGGGGGTAGGTTTCGGCTTAGGTTGACGAATTACAGAAGCCGTCTCTGTTGACGGCAGTTGATTCATACTGTGGCTACCGCATCCGGCCACGAAGGCCAAACCCGCGGCGATTACAACGCAACGAGCCGGAAATCTCATAGTTTCACAATCCTTTCCTGCAAGGTTGCAACATATGTGAAAGCTCCAACTCCGCGGGCGGTAGAAAGGTCAGCAAGGGGGCTCTCGGCTGTCGGTCGCTTCGACTCCGAGGTAGCTGCTCCCGCCAGGTGGAGCTAAGCATAGCGGCGCCCGCCGAAAAAGCGGGAGCGTCTAAATCTTCATGGGCGATGACGGGCTCGAACCGCCGACATCCTCCTTGTAAGGGAGGCGCTCTCCCAGCTGAGCTAATCGCCCGTAGACGCGGTCACCGCGGAAAGTGCCGACGACCGGCAAGCTTGAACGTTACGTAGGCAACGGCCTTCGTTGCGAGCTCGAATACGAATGGGTCGTTGTTCGAAAGATTGTCGCACCACCGATGCGGCCGATCGACGCAGCCGCCGTTAAAGCTTGGGATCTTGCCTTCGTAATTGCCGAGAAATCCGCCCCACACCTTCGTCTCCCAGGGATGTTTGCAGCAATCCTGTTGCGTGAGAATGCCCGAGTTTGGAACGCCGGCGAGGCTGAAGGCGAACGAGTCGGTGCCATCGTTGCCGAAGCGCGCGGAACGCGCGATCACGCCGCCGGCATCGAAGAAATCCTTGAAGTAGTCATTACCGATCTTCGAGTCGGGAACGACGTTGGGCGGGAAGCGCTTGACCTTGGTGGCGCGCGCCGGATCGGCGATCAGAATGTCGTAGTTCGGCGTCGCCGTCACGTCGGCGTCTACATCGAAGGCGATATCGCGAAGTTGGACTTGCGTCAGGTGCGTTGTGTAATAGCGCGATCCGAGCAGTCCGAGCTCCTCGCCGCCAAACCAAATGAAGCGCAGGCGATTGCGCGTTTTCGTCTTCGCCAAGTCGAGCGCGATCTCCAAAATTGATGTCGAGCCCGACGCGTTGTCGAGCATTCCCGCGCCATAGATTGCGTCGAGGTGCGCGTCGATCACCACCACGTGGTGCGGATCGCCATACGGCGAATCGGCGATCACATTATAGTCGAGATCGCTGCGCGAACGCTGACGAATATCGATATGCACCACCGGCGCATCCCCAGAGCGATAACGGCGCAGGAGATCGATGCCGATGCCGTATGAAACGACGCCGGCCACCGGAATTTTCGCGGGCTCGACGAGGCGCGCTTCGTACGCCCCGCGCTCGGGCGTCGGCCCGTAAAGAATCGCCGCACCGGCGCCGGCCATCTGCGCGTTCTCGACTTGGGTATCGAAATCGCACGCGCCGCTCCGCATCAGCGCGACGTTGCCGCGAGTAAACCCCGCGAAGTCGCTTGGCGAACAACCAGCCTGCGAGCCGCTTGGCGGTTCGGCCGTGCCGGTCAACGTGCCCGCACCCGAAAGCCGCGCGACATACCAATCTCGTTCGGGTGCATACGCTCGGTTGCCCGCACTGAATCGCGGCACGCCGACGACGTCGGACTTTCTATAGATGTATTGTTGGATGGTCACGGCGTAGCCGGCCCTGCGCATGAGCTTGGCAACGTATGCAACGGAGGCGGCGTAGCCCGGCGTACCCGTGTCGCGGTTGGGATGGCCTTGCGACCCCGGATTCTCGTCGGCGATCTGCTGAAATTGGGAGAGCCGGCTCCAAAGCGAGGCGCGCTGAATGCACGCCTCCAACTTTGCCAGCGTGTTATTCACCCGGTGCTCGCAGCTTCGCGGTCCGAGTGCGCTGTCGGCCGCGGTCGCAATACCGCCCAATGGGGTTGGTTGCAAGCTCGCCGATTGACACGCGGCGAGCGTACCGAGCAACGCGCTAACGCTAATCCGCCGTAAAAGGTTTAACGTAGCGCACCCGCCGGGAAGATTTCATCGTGTACGCGGACTCCAAACCAACCTTGAACAAGCACTTTCACGCCGCCTACGCCGGCGATGTCCGCAATATCGCGTTGGCTCGCCGAGGGATTGCCGGGTTTGCGCGGGACTGTGGACTCTCGGAGCAGGCCATCTCCGATATTCGTCTCGCCGCCGGCGAGGCGCTGAATAACGCCGTCGAGCACGGCTGCGCGGCCTCCGAACCGAGTATCGCCGTCGACTGCACGTTCGATGGGGAGCAGCTGACGATCGTCATCGAGGACAGCGGGCACGGCTTTCCCGAGCCCTCCGATCGTCAGAGCGTCGCGCCGAACGACCGCGGCCGCGGTTTCGGCATCTTCCTGATGCGCCGTCTGATGGACGACGTCTCCTTCGCCCGCAACGGGAGCGTGGTGCGGCTCGTCCGCCGGCATCCCTAGTCCGCGTTACGTCTTATCCGACGCGATCTTCTTCTGCAGGAGGGCGATTGCGGCGCGCAGCTGCGCGTCGTTCGCCACGTCGCCGAAGCGAGCGTCGGTGTTCTCGTCGACGCGAACGTCGGGATCGATTCCCCGAAGATTGATGTCGCGCTGACTCGGCGTGAGATAGTGTGCGGTCGTGATCTTGATCGCGGCACCATCGGGCAGGCGCGTCAGCGTCTGCATCACGCCCTTTCCGAAGGTCTTCGCGCCGACTAACGTACCGATACCGTCATCCTGCAGCGCGCCGGCGGTAATCTCGGATGCCGACGCCGTGTATTGATTTACCAGCACGGTCACCGGTAAGTTGATCGAAGGGTCGCCGTCGGCATCGATCGTCGTCGCGCGCTTGCCGCGCTCTTCAACCGTGAGCAGCGCTTTGTTGGCGATGAAGCGCGAGCTGATGTCGAGCGCCGAGTTCACGTATCCGCCGCCGTCGTTGCGCAAATCGAGGATGAGCGCCTTCGCGCCGAGTCCGTTCAAGCGCGAGACCGCGGTATCGAACTCGTTGGGCGTCGCTTTGCCGAACTCCATGACCCAGATGTAGCCGATTCCGTTGGGGAGCATCTTGAAGACGACCGTCGGTGGCTGCACGTCTTCCCGGGTGATCGAAAGGACCGAGGGTGCGGTCGTGCGCGAAATCGTTACCGCAACGGTCGTTCCGGCTTTTCCGCGGAGCCGCCCGCTGACGCTTTCGACGCTCTGACCCTTCGTGGGCTTTCCGTCGACGGCGGTGATCACGTCGCCGGCGGCCATTCCGGCGCGCTCGGCCGGCGTCGACGGCAGAACGTACGTCACGCGGACGCAACCGCTGGTCGGGTCGGGTTCGATAATCACCCCGATGCCGCCGATCCGTTCCGGATCGAGCGCGTCGTTGAACGCTTTGAACTCGGCCGGCGTGAAGAACTGCGTGTATCGGTCGTTCGTCGCCTTCGCCATTCCTACGATCGCGGCATACGCGAAATCGCTCGGCGAGGCGTGCGCGCTGTTCGCGGCAGACGTGATCGCCCCATCGAGTTCGGAGATGGTCGCGTCGCGATCGCCTTCGACTTTGAGCGCGGGCGGCGCGATCGTCACGCCGTGTTTGTGCGCGGCATCCGCAAGTGCGTTAGCCGCAGCAGCAAGCAGCGTCTGCGGATCGACGGTGTCGTAATAGGTGCTCGTCAAGAGCGCAAAGCTCTCGGTCACGTCACCGACGACTTGATAGGGAAGCGCTTGCGGTGCGGGTGTCGCACCCAAGCAGAGCGCGAGCAGAACGGAAGCGGCAACGGTACGTCCGACGAGCTCAGAAAACGGCATCATGGATCCTTCCTTCGATTCTTACCGTGATAACGCATAGCAAGCGTCAAGCGTTTCGGCTCGCCGCCGCTCGTGCGAGGCGGTCCATCATCGCGAGGCCCAGACCTAGAAGGGGGAAAGGCTGTGCGTCGATCCGCTCGATTCCAAGGGAATCGAGCTCGTGGAGCGCTTCGAAGAAGAATGCTGCTGCCTCGCGCAAGTCCCCTGCTCGAGAGAGCGTTCGCCCTGCCGCATAACCCTCGAACTCATCGCGCAGCGCGAGCCATCCGGCCCCACGGCGTTCTGCAGGCGGCACGCTCGCCGGGTCGATGAGTCGCAGGGGCGTTCGCGGGGCGTAATGGTGCGCGAGTCGCCCCGGAGCAGCCGCGGCAGCCGGTCCGCCCTCCCGATCGAGCGGGCCGGCGATGGCCTCGATCGCCTCGACGGGAATCGCTCCCGGCCGGAGCAGTACCGGGCGCGGCTCGAGAGCGACGATCGTCGACTCGAGACCGTGCTCGGTCGCGCCGGCGTCGAGAATCATATCGACCCGATCGCCGAGACCGCCGGCAACGTGCTGCGCCCGCGTGGGACTCAAGCCCCCGAACGGGTTCGCGCTTGGTGCAGCGAGCGGCGCCTCGGCCGCCGCGAGCAGCGCGCGGGCGATCGGATGCGAAGGCATACGCACGGCGACGTGCGAGAGGCCCGCCGTGACCAGATCCGGGAGCGCCGTTCTCTTCTCGAGCACCAGCGTCAGCGGGCCAGGCCAAAAATGTGCGGCGAGCCTTTGCGCCGCTTCCGGCATATCTGCGATCACTGCCGCGAGCATTTCGCGATCGAGCACGTGCACGATCAGCGGATCGAAGTTCGGCCGCGCTTTGATCTCGAAAATTCGTGCGACCGCGGCACGGTCGAAAGCGAGCGCTCCCAAGCCGTAGACGGTCTCGGTGGGGAACGCGACGACTCCGCCGCGACGCAACGTTTCGCCCGCTCGCGTAACGTTCTGCGAATCGGCCGGGAGGATGGTCACGAGGAAGGGATGGAGCCCGACCCCGGACGATACCTTTTAAATGCGGCTTTTAGCGCGCGCCGTGCTCGTCGTCGCGGTGATGCTCCCCATCTTGCTCGACGGCTGCAGCAGCGGGGGCGGCGGCTCGTCCCCGTCGGGGCCGCTGCCCCCGCCGCCTCCGGCGAAAGCGGGTAAATACTTCACCCACATCGTGATCATCATTCAAGAGAACCGTACGTTCGATAACCTCTTCGCAACGTTTCCCGGCGCCGACGGAGCGACGCGCGGCAAGACGAGTAAAGGCGGAACGATCCCCCTGCGTAAGGCCAATCTCGATAGCACGATCTCGCCGAACAACGGCTATCTCTTCTGGAAGCGAGACTGGAATAACGGGAAGATGAACGGCTTCGACACCGTTCCGGTCGGAAAATCTCCCGGGACGTACGTCTACCAGTACGTCGATCCCAATCAGATTCGCCCGTATTGGGATCTCGCGGAGCGGTACGTACTCGCCGATCACACCTTTCAAACGCAAGGCAGCGGAAGCTTTACCGCGCATCAAGATCTCATTCGCGGCGGTACTGAGGTCAACACCGACAAGAGCCTGATCGATTTTCCCAGCTCCGCGCCGTGGGGATGCGATTCGCCGGCGGGAACGCGAACCTCGCTGATTACCGAAAGCAATCAATACGAGCATCTTCAGGGACCGTTTCCGTGCCTCACCTATCGTACGCTGCGCGATTTGCTCGATGCCAATGGCGTTTCGTGGCGATACTATACGCCGTCGATCGGCGGCTTTGCCGGAAACCTTTGGAACGCTTTCGACTCAATCGCGGCGGTGCGTCAAGGACCGGAGTGGACGACGAACGTCATCTCGCCGGAGACCGACGTTTTTACCGATATCAGCCGCAATACGTTGCCCGCCATCTCGTGGGTGATTCCGGACCTTCGCAACTCCGATCACCCCGGCACGAACTTCGATAGCGGCCCCTCATGGGTCGCCGGCGTCGTCAATGCGATCGGAGAGAGTCCCGCGTGGAAGACGACCGCAATCCTCATCGTGTGGGACGATTGGGGCGGATGGTACGATCACGTTCCGCCGCCGGGCAAGCGCCAGTACGGCGGCTTGGGCTTTCGATTTCCGTTCATCACCGTCGCTCCGTATGCCAAGGCCGGCTACATCGCACATGCCGAGTACCAAACGGGTAGCATCGTGCGTTTCGTCGAGGACAATTGGGATCTCGGGCGCCTCGGTACGACCGACGAAGAATCCGCCAGCTTTGTCAACGACTTTTTCGATTTCACTCAGAACCCGCGCAAGTACGTGCCGATTCAAGCACCGTACTCCAAAACGTATTTGCTGAAGCAGCCTCCGTCGAACGAGCCGGTCGACACGGAATAAAAGTGACCAAGATTAGTGACGCATATCAACCATTGGCCCGCACGCGATCCGTCAAATGGAAGGCCGTAGCAGATGGCGAACCCTCGCCAGACTTCGGTATGCATATTTTAGAAAGATCCTGGGGGGCAATTGCCCCGAAAACGCGAGTACAGAGCGTGCCCGTCGTCCTCTCCGACTTCGAGCGCGTCGACGTCACTGCGCCCGTCGCGCAAGACGAGCTCAAAGAGATTCAAGCGCACTTTATGACGATCGCGCAGGGCGCTGCGCGCGGACTCACCGACCCGAGCGAGCGCGAACAGCTCGCGACCAATCTGCGAGAACGCATGGCGCGCTACGGAACTTCATCGGAATATATTGCGCAACGCCAGGTCAGCGTGCTCACCTCGTGTTTCGTCAAAGCCGATGCCGATAATTCCTCGGAGCTGGTGCAGCGTTACGGCAACCTTCGCGCGCCGACCGGCGAAGCGCTCGACGAACGGATGACGCTCTTCGAAGAAGTTGCCTGCGACGTCTTCGAGCGCGTCTATCGCGATACCGAAGCACCGGCACCCGACGACATCGTGCACGTCAGCTGCTCGGGCTACGTGTCGCCGAGCCCCGTCCAAACGTTTCTCTCGCGGCGCGGATGGCTCAACGTGGGCGTCACGCACTCGTATCACATGGGATGCTACGGTGCGTTTCCCGCGATCCGTACGGCCGTCGGTCTGGTCGGATCGTCCTACGTCTCGCTCACAAAGCAGAAGCGCCGCGTCGATCTGGTTCACACCGAGTTTCTCTCGCTCCACTTCGACCTGCTCGGCGACGAGCCCGATAACTTCGTTACCTCGACGCTCTTTGCCGACGGTTTCATCAAGTATTCGGCCTATCCCGAAGCATCGTTTCCGAAGCAGGGCCGCAGCGGGCTCAAGGTACTCGCGATTGACGAACATATTCTTCCCGACTCGCTGCCCGAGATGACGCTGCGGCCCGGTCCGCTGCAGTTCGACATGTCGCTCTCTAAGCGCGTGCCGTTCATGATCCGCGACTCGGTCGCCGATTTCGTCCACGCGCTCTGCGCGCAGACCGGTCTCGATTTCGAGCGCGAGAAGGAGTCGATGATCTTTGCAATCCACCCCGGCGGTCCGGCGATCCTCAACCAGATCCGCAACCGCCTCGGCATCGAGGAGTCGCAGGTCGCGCTGAGCCGCCGCGTGCTCCACGAGCATGGCAACATGGCCTCGGCCACCGCGCCCCACATCTGGCAGCACATCGTGGAATCGCCCTCGATTCCCACCGGGTCGAAGGTGCTGAGCATGGCATTCGGACCCGGCTTAACGGTTATAGGCGCACTCTTCGAGAAAGTGTAGGCCCCGATGGCTACCACCGAGACCAAGACACCGCAGAAATTCTCCGTGCCGAGCCCTTTCTATTGGAGCGTGCGGACCGTCCATGCGGCCGCTCCGCTCTTCGTTGGGCTTGGAAATCTCGAATCGCTGATGCTCTCGCGCAGCATAGCAGCGCAACAAGTCGATCGCCCGGTCTATATCTGCGGACTTCCGCGGGCCGGCACCACGATCACGCTGCAGATGCTCAGCGAGCATCCCGACGTCGCGACCCACAAGTACGCCGATTTTCTCATGCCCTACATGCCGTGGGTCTGGAACAACGTCTTCCCGCGCATTCCGGTCGACGCGATGCGCAAGCCGGTTCCGCGCATTCACCGCGATCGCATCGAGGTGACGCGCGACAGCGCCGAGATGGGCGAGGAGATCTTATGGGAACACTTCTTCCCCTTCGTCCACGACGAATCGAAGTATAGCGTCCTCGACGGTTCGGTCTCCAATCCGAGCTTCGAACGTTTTTACAGCGAGCATTTGCGCAAGCTCGCGCTGGTGCGCGGGCGCGACCGCTACGTCAGCAAAGCGATTCTCTGCGTTTTGCGCATGCAGTACCTGCGCAAGATTTTTCCCGACGCGCGGTTCCTGCTCTACGTCCGCAACCCCATCGATCACGTCGCGTCGCTGATCAAACAGGACCGCATTTGGGCCGAGCTCGAGCGCAGCGATCCGCGCCAGATCGAGATCATCGAGCTTACCGGACACCACGAGTTCGGCACGCGTCAGGTGATGGCGAACGTGGGCGACCCGCAGCGGCTCGCCGAAATTCGCCGGCTCTTCGACGACGGCAAGTGGGCGCAGTCACGTGCGCGTTATTGGGCCTACGTCTACGGCTTTGTTGCCAAACAACTCGATTCGGATCCCGAGCTCGCGCGCAGCGTCTGCGTCGTGCGCTACGAGGATCTCTGTAACGACTCCCCGGGGACGATCGATCGCATTCTCGCGCATACCGGCCTCGATGCGCCGAGCTTCGCCGCGGCGAAGGCAAAATACAGCGAGAAGCTTTCGTTCCCGGACTACTACAAACCGACGTTCACCGCCGACGTCATGGATGAGATCGTCGCATGCACCTCCGAAACGGCCAAACGATTCGATTACGATGTTCCCGCCATCGCCCAGAGAGTCGGCGTTGTTCCGACGTGACGCTTCGCGCCCGCGCTCTCTGCTCTTGGGCGATTGCCGCTAGCTTCGCGCTGACCGCCTGCGGCGGCGGATCGAACGGCCTCGCGCCCGTCTCGAGTCCCGGCAGCCGCCAACAGGGCTCCGGAAGCTCGCCGATCCAGCACGTCATCCTGATCGTTCAGGAGAATCGCACCTTCAACAATCTCTTTGCCGGCTTTCCGGGTGCGACCAGCACGATGACCGGCGCAGAACTGGTCAAACAAGGCAGCAAATACGTCGAGCAGCCGCTCGCGCTGAGCGAAGCCAAGCTCTACGACAAGACGAACATCGCGCATCTCTACAAAGCATTTTTGACCGGCTGGCAGAAGGGCGCGATGGACGGTTTCAGTCTCATCAAATTCACGCGCAGCGGCCAGCCCGAAGGCAAGACGCCGTATCAATACGTCAATCCCGCGCAGATCGTACCCTACCGCACGATGGCGGCGCAGTGGGGTCTTGCAGACGAAATGTTCCAGACTCAGGGCAGCGACAGTTTCACCGCCCACCAGGATTTGATTCGCGGAGGCACCTTCGTCAGTCCGGACTCGAGCATGATCGATCCGCCAACGGCGCCTTACACGTGGGGTTGCGATTCGAACCCCGGCACGAAGACGACCATCATCACGAAGAAGTTGCAGCTCAAGGTCGACAAAGGTCCCTTCCCCTGCTCGAACGCGTTTCCGAATTACGGCGGCAAAGGTTACGACACGCTGCGCGACTTGCTCGACGCGAAGTCGCTCTCGTGGAAATACTATACGCCGACCTTCGAACGGAAGGCCCCCAACGGCATGTGGAATGCCTTCGACGTGATCGCGCCGGTGCGGTACGGCCCGGAGTGGACCGATAATATCTCCTCGCCCGAAACGACGATCCTCAGTGACATCAGTAACAACAAGCTGCCGGCAATGTCGTGGGTGATTCCCGACGCCGCGAACTCCGATCACCCCGGCTACGGCGGCAAGGATACCGGACCGTCGTGGGTCGCGGATATCGTCAATGCGATCGGTGGAAGTTCGTATTGGAATACGACCGCGGTCATCGTCGTCTGGGATGATTGGGGCGGTTTTTACGATCCGGTTCCTCCGCCGCCGAGGGATCATCAAGGTGGTCCCGGTTTCCGCGTTCCGATGATCGTCGTCTCGCCCTACGTCATTGCGGGAAGCGGCAGCCAAAACGGGTATGTCTCCCATACGGTCTATGGGTTCGGCAGCATCTTACGATTCATCGAAGACAACTTTGGGCTCGGCCGGCTCGGAACGACCGATTCCACCTGTACCAGCATCGGCGACATGTTCGACCTCAGCCAATCGCCGCGCAGCTTCCAAACGATTCCAACGAAGTACTCGAAGCAGTACTTCTTACGCGAGAGGCCGTCGAACTTGCCGGTCGATACGGAGTAGCACCGCGGTCCGTCTAGCGTATCTTCCGACGCTCGCGGCAATTCTTGCCCTCGCCGGCTGCGGTGGCAGAGGATTCTCAGCGCTCCTTCCGCCGTCGGGAGCGAACGAGCCGCCGGCGAGTTCGGCACCAAAGATCAAGCACATCGTGCTGATGATTCAGGAGAATCGCACCTTCAACAATCTCTTCGCCGGTTTTCCGAAGGCGAAAAGTTCGTTGACGGGTGTCGAGCTCGTCAAACAAGGCGGCCATCGCGTCAAAAAGACGGTCAATCTCACCAAAGCCAATCTCACGTTCAAGGGTAACCTCGTCCATCTCTACGCCGCCTATCAAATCGCGTGGCAGAAGGGCGACATGGACGGCTTCAACCTGAACAAATACGTGGTGAACGGCCAGCCGGAAGGATTAGCGCCGTATCAATACGTCGATCCTTCGCAGATTCAGCCCTACCGCACGCTGGCGGCGCAGTGGGGACTCGCCGATGAGATGTTTCAGACGCAGGGCAGCGACAGTTTCACCGCCCATCAAGACTTGATTCGCGGCGGCACGTTTATCAACCCGACCGAAAGCCTGATCGATCCGCCGACCTCACCCGACGCGTGGGGTTGCGATTCGTCACAGGGTTCGAAGACGCAGCTGATTACGACCCAACTCAAATATCTGAAAAACGCCGGGCCATTTCCGTGCACGAAAGACTTTCCGGATTACACAACCTACGGCTACAAGACGCTGCGCGACCTGCTCGATGCAAAATCGCTCTCGTGGAAGTACTACGCGCCGCCGTTCGCCCATTCGCAGCCGAACGGCCTGTGGAATGCCTTCGATCTTGTCGCGGCGGTTCGTTATGGCAGCGAATGGACGACGAATATTTCCTCGCCCGAGACCAACGTGCTATCAGACGTCCAGCACGGGAAGTTGCCGGCACTGTCGTGGGTGATTCCCGACGCCGCAAACTCCGACCATCCGGGTTACGCGGCGCACGACACCGGACCGTCGTGGATCGCGAGCGTCGTCAACGCGATCGGCCAGAGCAAATACTGGGACTCGACTGCGGTCATCGTCGTGTGGGACGACTGGGGCGGCTTCTACGATCCGGTCGCGCCGCCGCCGCAGGACGATCAAGGCGGCCCCGGCTTCCGCGTCGCTATGATCGTCGCGTCGCCCTACGTGCGACTCGGAAGCAACGGCAAACCGGGCTACGTCTCGCATACCCTCTACTCGTTCGGCAGCATCGTCCGCTTCATCGAAGATACGTTCAACCTGGGAAGGCTGGGAACGACCGACTCCACCTGCACGAGTATCGGCAATATGTTCGATTTCACGCAATCTCCGCGCACGTTCACAAAGATTCAAGCGCGCTACACGCGCTCGTTCTTCCTCCACCAACGCCCCTCGGGCCTACCGGTCGACACCGACTAGCGCATCCCTTCGCGGTTCGCCCTTCGTGGTTCGCCCTTCGTGGTTCGCCCTTCGACTACGCATCGCTTCGCGATGCTACGCTCAGGATGACACGGGTTGGGTCGCTACGCTCACCATGACAAGGTGTGAGGTTACTGTTCGTCGGGGATTTGGCCGTCGTTGGGTTGATTGAGGAAGAAACGTGCATCAAGCGGCGCCGCGATCGGCACGAAGCGACGCGGCTTCCGATTGAAGTCGAGGCAATCTTTTGCGGGTGAGGTGGCGCGCGAATCGGCGGCCGAGAGACGATCGAGCCCGAAGAGATCTTCGGCATAGCGCAGCACGCTCGCCGTCTCGTATTGCACGTGCGAAACGTAATCGCTCTTCGCATACGGCGAAATGACCATCAACGGCACACGAAAACCTAAACCGTCGTAATCCTTGAAGGGCGGTGGAACCGGATCGTAGAGGCCGCCCCAGTCGTCCCACTGCACGAAAATGACCGTCGAATCCCAGAACTGGCTCTCGCCGACGGCGTTGACCACGGAGGCGACCCACGAGGGACCATCGCCGCCGCCGCAATCGGTGTGATCGGAATCGGGACAGAGCGGCGTAACCCAGGTAAAGGCTGCGAGCTTGCCCTTTGCAACGTCGCTGAGAAACCGGCGCTGCGGCGTGATGATGTTTCTCTTCCAGTCGGGACCGTAAAAAATATGCTTGACCGCCTGATAGCCCGACCAGAGTCCGCTATACGGGCGATTGTATTTGGCGGTATAGAAGCGCCACTTTAATCCGGCGTGGTCGAGCTCGTCGCCGAAGGTCGTGTAATTGAAGCACGGGCGCTGCGGCGTTGAATAGGTTCGTTTCAACGTGATGGTCGCTTCCGGATCGCCCTTTCCGCCCTCGCAACCCCACCAGCCATCCGGCACGTCGACGCTGGAGTGCGCTTGCGCCGCGATGATGTATTGATGCGCCACGAAACTCTCGTCGAGCTGCGACTGGAACATGCGATCGGCGAGAACCCACTCGTGCGCCATATCCCAGTACGGCTTCGATTCCGAATGGGGAACGAAGGTGTACTCGCGGTTTTCAGGACCGCCGATGCCGCCTTCGCGGTTGAAGCCGTCCATCCGGCACTTCGTCCCCGGCAGCCGCCCGGTTCCGTTGCAGGCCGCGAACATGTCTTTCGCCCCGTGGCCGATCTCGAAGATGGTCTTGAGGCTCACTGCTTTGAGCGTAATCGTCTTACCGTAAGAATCCTTGCCTTTTGACACGGTATAGGCGCCCGGATAACCCTGGAACATGTCGTTAAAGCTGCGGTTCTCTTGCACGACCCAAACGACGTGACGAATCTTTCCGGCACCCATGGCATTGAGCGCCTGCAACGGCGTTCCGCCGCTCATGTAGGGCACGACGGTGCGTCCGCAAGCCGTCAGCGCGAACGCGGCCGCAAGCGCAAAGATGCGCTTACTCATAATCCGGCGCGAAATAGTCGTCGGGCAGGGGACGCATGAAGAACTTCGGCGGATAGGGCGCATCGATCTTGACGAATGGACGGGGCTTCTGCGAGAAGTCGAAGGAATCTTTGCCCGGCGCATTCGCGCGCCGGTCGGCACCGGAGAGCTGACGCAAGCCGAAGAGATTCTCGGCAAACCGCAGCACGCTCGCAGTCTCGTATTGCACGTGGGTAACGCGCCGGCGAGCGTAGGGCGAGATCATCAACAACGGCACGCGAAAGCCGAGTCCGTCGCGTCCTTCGTACGGCGGCGGAACGTGATCGTAGAGACCACCCCAATCATCCCATTGCACGAAGATCGCCGTTGAATCCCAGAACTTGCTCTCTCCAACGGTATTGACGAGTGCGGTGACCCACGATGGCCCGTACGCTCCGGGACAGTTCACGTGGTCGGAATCGTCGCAGACCGGAGTAATCCAGGTGAAGTTCGCGAGTTTACCCTGACGAACGTCGACGATGAACTGCCAGTTCGGCGAGACGACGTTCTTCCAATCGGGCCCGTAGCGGATATGTTTGACTGCCTGATAACTCGACCACTCGGTGCCGCTGCCGCCCTGCGAGCCGCTTCCGTATTTGCTCGCGTAGAACCGCCAGCTCAACTTCGCTCGGTCGAGCTCGTCACCGAGCGTCTGGTAATCGAAGCACGGATGCATCGTCGGTTTGGTTACGATGCGCATTTTCGTGATCGTGGAAACGAGGTCGAATTTTCCGCCGCCGCAACCCCAGCGCCCGCCGGGCAAGTCGACGGCCCAGTCCGCCTGCGCGGCGATCACGTACTGATGCGCGACGAAACTCTCGTCGAGCTGCGACTGAAACATGCGATCGGCGAGCACCCAGTTGCGCGCCATATCCCAGTATGGTTTTACCTCTTTGTGCGACGCGTAGACGTACTCGCGGTGCGCCGGGCCGCCGAATCCGGACTCCTGATCGAATCCGTCCATCCTACAATCGGTGCCCGGAAGGGCGCCGGTTCCGCGGCACGCACTGAACATTGCTTCGGCCGAGTGATCGATGTCGTAGGGATGTCCGAGTGGATAGGGGCGCAGCTTGATGGTCTTTCCTTGCGAATCCTTACCGCTCGAAACGGTGTCGGCGCCCGGATACGCTTGGAAGAGGTTATCGAAGCTGCGATTCTCCTGCACGATGTAGACGATGTGTTGGATCTTTCCGGCACCGGTCGCATCGAGTGCCGGCAACGCCACGCTCTCGCGCATATACGGCAGCGAGTGCGACGAGCAGCCGGCGAAGGCGACGGCCATGATAACCGGCGCCGCGCGCATTACTGTTCGTCGGGGATGCGTGGGTCGACCGGCTGCGTTAGGAAGAACGCCGCGCCTTTCGGCGCCTTGATCGGAATGAATTTGCGCGGCGGCTGATTGAAATCGAGACAATCCTTTGCCGGCGAGGCCGCACGCCTGTCGGCAGCCGAAAGCTGCGAGAGGCCGTAGAGATCTTCAGCGTAGCGCAGCACACTCGCCGTTTCGTATTGCACGTGCGAGACGAAGTCTTTCTTCGCGTACGGAGAGATGATCATGAGCCCAACACGGAAGCCGAGGCCGTCGTAATCTTTGAACGGCGGCGCAACGTGATCGTACATGCCGCCCCAGTCGTCCCATTGCACGAAGACGACGGTCGAGTTCCAGAACTTGCTCTTACCGATGGCATCGACGAGCGACGTTACCCACGACGGCCCGAGCCCGCCGCCGCAATCGGAGTGATCGGAGTCGGGACAGGTCGGCGTGATCCAGGTGAAGCTGGCGAGATGTCCCTTCGGACCGGCGACGTCCTTGAGGAAGCGGCGCTGCGGCGTGATGATGTCTTTCTTCCAATCGGGTCCGTGAAAGATATGCCTCACCGCCTGATAACTCGACCAGAAGCCGCCATACGGTATCGTGTACTTGCTCGTGTAGAAGCGCCACTCCAGGCCGGCCTTATCGAACTCGTCGCCAAGAGTTTGGTAGTCGAAACACGGCACGATGGACTTCCCGTACTGGCGGGTCTTGGTAATCGTCGAAACCTCGTCGGCCGGGCCTCCGCCGCAGCCCCAATAGTAATCGGGGACGTCCACCGCCGAGTGGGCCTGTGCCGCAATGATGTATTGGTGCGCCACGAAACTCTCGTCGAGCTGCGACGCAAACGTCCGGTCACTCAAAACGAACTCGTGTGCCATGTCGAAATAGGGCTTCGATTCTTCGTGCGGTACGTATCCGTACTGGCCGTAATAGGGACCACCGTAAATGTGTTCGTTATTGAAGCCGTTCATGAGGCACTTCGTTCCCGGCAGTTTGCCGGTGCCGTTGCACGCATAGAACATGCCTTGCGCGGAGTGATCGATCTCGTAGGACGTCTTGAGCGAGATCGCCTGAAGCGGAATCGTGTCGCCGTGGGAATCCTTGCCTTTCGAAACCGTGTCCGCTCCCGGGTATCCTTGGAACATGTCGTCGAAGCTGCGATTCTCTTGAACGATCCAGACGATATGTTTGATCTTTCCCGCGCCGCTGTCGAGCATCGTCTGAACGTTTGCGGGGCCTCCTGCCGGCGGGAGTCCCGGGGCGTTCGAGGCGCTGCATGCGGAAAAAATGAAGAGTGCGGCTGATAGTGCCGCAGCGGAAAAAGGCCGGATCATGCGGGAAACTGCCCCAAGCACCCCCGGCATCCCTCCGTTCGATTCGGCCAAGCCGAGCAGGCATCCGCCTAGACGCCTTGCGACCTTTTGACCCGCGCGCGCGTTCCTTAAATGCCGCTTCCAGGGGAGGGAGGCGGCCCGACCAGACATAAGTCAGGCTCTCCCCCGATAGGCCTATCTAAACTTAAGGAGCATCTGTGAACGCACCCAAGCTAGTGGTGCCGCTTCTTGCGACACTCGCATTTGCCGCATGTAATGCTGGCGGCACTTCGAACTTGCCGGGCACGCCCGAACAAGTGACATCCCAGAGCCATACCGTTCCGCAAGCACAAACACTCTTAACCCGCGTGTGCCCCGACATGGGACCGGGCTTTGCGCGCTGCGATGCGTTGCTGATCAACAACGGTAAGGTTCAACCCGACGAACCGGGTTGGCAGCCCCTCGATTTCCAGACGCGCTACAAGCTGCCCATTACCAAGGGATCGGGCCAGATCGTTGCGATCGTCGACGCCTACGATAACCCGAATGCGGCGACGGACCTTGCGACCTACCGTACCGAGTACGGGCTCGGAACCGCGAACTTCGCCAAGTACAATCAGACCGGCCAGCAGAGCAACTATCCGGCCGGCAATAAGGGCTGGGGACTCGAGGAAGACCTCGATATCGAGATGGTCTCGGCTTCCTGTCCTAAGTGCACCATCTACTTGGTCGAAGCGAACGGCGCCGACACGAACGATCTCGACACCGCCGAAGCCGAAGCGGTGACGCTCGGCGCGCACGTCGTCAGCAACAGCTGGGGCGGCGGCTCGGTTGTCGGTTCGTACTTCGACACGCCAGGCGTCGTCTATCTTGCCTCGGCAGGCGACAGTGGATATGGCACGCAGGCCCCGGCCGATCTTGCAAGCGTCGTTGCGGTTGGCGGCACGGTCCTGGCCAAGAGCGGTTCGGGCGTCTACAGCGAGATGGCCTGGAGAGGAACCGGATCGGGATGCGCGACCGGCGTCGCCAAGCCGGCGTGGCAGCACGATACCGGCTGCACTTTCCGCACAATGAATGACGTTTCTGCGGTTGCGATGCAAGTCTCCGAGTACGATTCATACCAGGAAGGAGGCTGGTTCACGGTCGCTGGAACGAGCGTCTCTTCGCCGCTGGTCAGTGGCGTTTTCGGTCTCGCCGGCAATGCCAAAAAGCTCGATGCCGGTAAGAAATTCTGGAGCCTCAAGAAAAAGGCTCGCAAGAAAGATCTCAACGATATTACCACCGGGACCAATGGCTCGTGCGGCAATTATCTCTGCACCGCGGGACCCGGATACGATGGACCGACCGGGTGGGGAACGCCCAAAGGCATCGGCGCATTCTAAAAAGGAGCAGTGAATGAACGCACATATGAAACTCGCCGCGCCGTTCGTGGCAGCGCTCGCGCTGGCCGCGTGTAACGCAGGCGGCACTTCGAGCTTGCCCGGATCGCCCGGACAAAGCACTTCCATGACCCAAAGCCATCGCGTTCCTGAGTGGCAAGCGAAAGGTCTCGCGCGCCACGTATGCGGCGACGTGGGTCCCGGCGAAGCGCGTTGCGACGCGCTCTTGATCAACAACGGAAAGATCCAACCCGACGAACCGGGTTGGCAGCCCCTCGATTTCCAGACGCGCTACAAGCTGCCCATTACCAAGGGATCGGGCCAGATCGTTGCAATCGTCGACGGATACGATAACCCGAACGCGGCGACGGACATCGCGACCTACCGTACCGAGTACGGGCTCGGAACCGCGAATTTCACCAAGTACAATCAAAAAGGTCAAAAGAGCAACTATCCTACGGGCAACGCAAACTGGGGCCTCGAAGAAGATCTCGACATCGAGATGGTCTCGGCTTCCTGTCCTAAGTGCACGATCTACCTGGTCGAAGCGAACACGAACAGCACCAAAGATCTCGAAGCCGCGGAGGCCGAAGCGGTGAAGCTCGGCGCGCATATCATCAGCAACAGCTGGGGATGCCCCGGTAGCAACGCCTGCGTCAACAAGAAGTCCTTCGATCACGCGGGCGTACTCTATCTCTCGTCGGCCGGTGACGACGGCTACGGAACGCAGGCTCCGGCCGCGCTCGCGAGCGTCGTTTCAGTCGGCGGCACCGTCTTCTCCAAGAACGGTTCGGGCGTCTACAGCGAGACGGTCTGGGACGGCACCGGATCCGGATGTGCGACCGGCGTCGCGAAGCCGGCGTGGCAGCACGACTCCGGTTGTAGCTCACGCACCATGAATGACGTTTCCGCAATCGCCTTCCAAGTCAGCGAGTACGATTCATACGGTTACGGCGGCTGGTTTACGGTCGGCGGAACGAGCGTCGCATCGCCGCTGGTTGGCGGCGTTTTCGGTCTGGCCGCCAATGCCAGCAAGCAAGATGCCGGTAAGAAGTTCTGGAGCCTGAAGAAAAAGGCGCTCAAGAAAGACCTTAACGACATCACGAGCGGAAGCAATGGCCAGTGCAGCGGAAGTTATCTCTGCACCGGGGGCGTCGGATACGACGGACCGACCGGCTGGGGAACTCCGAAAGGCATCGGCGCGTTCTAACGCCCGAACGGCCGCAGCGACACAAAATGAGAGGCGGCGCATTGCGCCGCCTCTCGTCATTCTTCGTGGGGAATGCGCACGTCGGGCGCTGCAGGCGGATTCTCCTCGTTGCCCAAATTCCCCATCCTCAAAGGCATTAGCAAAGGAGCATATGTGAACGCAACCATACGACTCGTGGTGCCGCTGGCCGCGACGCTCGCGTTCGCCGCCTGTAATGCGGGCGGAACGACCGGCGTACCGGCCTCCGGCGACACCACTGCACAAACGCAATCGCGCGGTACTACGCCGCAAGGACAGGCGAAAGGTTTCGGCACACCGGCGTGTCCGCAAGTCGCCGGCAAAATAACGTGCCTGACGCTCATCCAATCGAAGAGCGGCATCAGCCCCGACGTCGCCGGCTGGGGGCCCCCCGACTTCCAGACGCGCTACCATCTGCCGTCGTCCAAGAAGGGCAAGGGGCAGATCGTCGCAATCGTCGACGCCTTCGACAATCCGGACGTCGCTTCAGACCTCGCGGCGTACCGCACCGAGTTTGGTATGCCCGCGGCCAAATTCTCTAAGTACAACCAAGAAGGCCAACAGAGTAACTATCCAAGTGGGAACACCGGTTGGGGCGTTGAGATCGACCTCGACGTCGATATGGTCTCGGCCGCATGTCCGAACTGCACCATCTACTTAGTTGAAGCGAACAGCAACGATACGAGCGATCTGGAAGCCGCGGAGCTCGAAGCGGTGACGCTCGGCGCCCACATCATCAGCAATAGCTGGATCTGCTACGGCAGCGTATCGTGCGGGACGTCGCCGTCGGACTTCGACGCGCCGGGCGTGCTCTATCTGGCTGCCTCCGGTGACGCCGGCTATAACGAGGTTGGGCCACCGAGCAGCTTCTCGACGGTCGTGGCGGTCGGCGGCACGGTTCTTTCCAAGAACGGCTCGGGCGTCTACAACGAATCCGCCTGGCCCGATGCCGGTTCGGGTTGCTCGCCGAGCGTAGCGAAGCCGAAATGGCAGCACGACAAGGGCTGCACCACGCGCACTGCCTCCGACGTTGCGTCGGTTGCACAGCAAGTCGCCGAGTACGACACCTATGGCGAGGGCGGCTGGTTCACGGTCGGCGGCACGAGCGCGGCATCGCCGCTCATCGCCGGCGTCTATGGCCTTGCCGGAAATGCCGCCAAGCAAGACGGCGCGAAGAAAATCTGGTCGCTCTCGAAAAAGCACCGCAAGAAATGGCTGAACGATATCACGACCGGCAGCAACGGCTCGTGCGGCGGAAGCTATCTCTGCACCGCGGGCGTTGGTTATGACGGACCGACCGGATGGGGAACGCCTCACGGCATCGGCGCCTTCTAACGGGTACCGCAATACGAACCAAGAGCCCGGCTTTGCGCCGGGCTCTTTCAAAGCTGGCGGCGCTGCTCGTTGTAGCGCTCGCGGTCGCGGCATGCGGTAGCCCGTCGGATCTGCCGGCTCCGAACCGTCAAACCACGCCTGCGCTGCGCGCATGCCCCGGGAGCCGTGCGGCCCAGGTTCAATGCGACCTCTTGGTGGAGAAGACGGGCGTTCGCCCGGAACTGGCAGGCTGGTCGCCGAAAAATTTGCGATCAGCCTACAATTTGCCGTCAACGAAAAAGGGCGTGGGGCAGATCGTCGCAATCGTCGATGCGTTCGACAATCCCAACGTGACGAACGACCTCGAGGCGTACCGTAGCTACTTCAATATGCCGCCCGTGCGGTTCGTCAAGTACAATCAAGAGGGGAAAGAGAGCGACTATCCGCGGCACGATAAAGGATGGGGCCAAGAGATCGACCTCGACGTTGAAATGGTTTCGGCGATCTGCCCAAACTGTTCGATTGACCTGATCGAGGCGCAGAGCAATGCCCAGCGCAACCTTTACGCGGCGGAAAAAACCGCGACGACGCTCGGCGCCCCGATCGTCAGCAATAGCTGGGGCAGCTACGGCGATTATCCGTCGAACGGCGCGTTCGACGTACCCGGCATTACCTACGTCGCCAGCGCCGGCGACGATGGATACGGCACGCAAGAGCCCTCGGATTATACGACCGTCGTTTCGGTCGGCGGCACGGTGCTCTCGAAGAGCGCCGGAAAATACGGCGAGACCGTCTGGGAGAACACCGGCGGCGGATGCTCCGATCTTCCCAAGCCACAATGGCAGCACGATCCGGGTTGCCGGCGTCGCACCGGAAACGACCTCGCAGCGGTCGCTTCGAGCGTTGCGTTCTACGATACGTACGGCCTCGATGGATGGGGCACCGCCGACGGCACGAGCGTCGCTGCGCCGATCATCGCCTCGGTCTTCGCGCTCGCCGGCAATGCCGCGCAGCAACGCGCCGGAAGGAAGTTCTGGCACTCCGCGCACCACCTGCATGCGGTGACGAGCGGTCAGATCGCTAACTGCCCGCCGAGCTTGAAGGGCAGCTATCTCTGCGCGGCCGGCACCGGTCAATTCAAAACCTATTCGGGACCCACCGGATGGGGCACGCCAAACGGCATCGCCGACTTCTAACGCGATGATTGTCATGCGCGTGCGATGGTTGATTGCTGCAGTGATGCTGCTCTCAATCACGGCATGCTCGTCCTTCGACTCCGGCCCTCGCTTCGCTCGTGCCTACGCTCCGTACGATACGCAGAGAGCGCGCACGGCGACCACCACCTCTCCGATACAGCACGTGGTCTTCATCATTCAAGAGAACCGTTCGTTCAACAACCTCTTCATGGGCTTTCCCAAAGCGGAGACGAAGAGCTTCGGCTACGACCAAAGCGGCGATAAGATCGTGCTGCGTTCGCAAGCATTGGCGACGCAGTGGGATATCGATCACGTTTCGGAGTCCTTCTACGCTGCGTGCGACAGCAAGAAAGGTCTACCCGGTACGCATTGCAAGATGGACGGCTGGAACAACGAGCAAGCCGGAATTGGGCATCCTGCGAACGCCCCGTACGCGTACGTCACTCGCAGCCAAATCAAGCCGTATTGGACCATGGCGCAGCAATACGTGCTCGCCGACAAGATGTTCGCGTCGAACCTCGACGCCAGTTTTATCGCGCATCAATACGCGGTCGCCGCATATGCAAGCCACACCGTCGACGGGCCGTTGACGAGCTGGGGCTGCGAGGGCGGCCCGAGCGACACGATCAGGATTCTCACGAAAAAGCGCAAAGACGGCGCTTCGATCGTGGCCTGCTTCAATAACCCGACGATCGGCACCAACGCCGACACGGCCGGCGTGAGCTGGCGCTTCTACGCGGGCGGCATCAACGCCGACGGCGGCCTTTGGTCGGCCTACCAGGCGATCAGTCCGGTTTACAACGGGCCCGACTGGAGCAGCAACGTGATCAACCCGCCGGCGCAGTTCCTAACCGACATCAAGAATAATGAGCTCGCGAACGTCACCTGGATCACCCCGAACCTGGCAGACTCCGATCATCCCGGGCTCAGCGCAAGCGACGGGCCGGCCTGGGTGGCGAGCCTCGTTGACGCCGTCGGCAAGAGCAAGTTCTGGAACTCGACGGCAATCTTCGTGATGTGGGACGACTGGGGAGGGTGGTTCGATCCGGTGCAGCCGATCTACAAGGATTACGACGGGCTCGGCTTTCGCGTACCGCTGATCGTGATCTCACCGTATGCCAAGAAGGGCTCGGTGACGCATACGCAATACGAAACCTCAAGCGTCGTCCGCTTCATCGAAGATAACTTCAACCTGCCGCAGATGGCGCCCAGCGACACGCGCGCGAAAGATCCCGCGATCGATCCGGCGGTCTTCGACTACGCCCAGGCGCCGCGGCCATTCAAGAAAATCCCGGGTTCGAAGCCGGCCTCGTTTTGGTTTAAACTCGGCGGTGGCGCGACGCACGGGAAGCCCAACGGAATAATCGGTGA
Organism: Candidatus Cybelea sp.; assembly: GCA_035695445.1. GTDB lineage: Bacteria > Vulcanimicrobiota > Vulcanimicrobiia > Vulcanimicrobiales > Vulcanimicrobiaceae > Cybelea. The sequence goes on from DASRSI010000009.1 coordinate 29,403, forward strand.
CGATTAGGGCTCTCGTCGCAGCGCTCGTCTGCACGTTTTTGCTGAGCGCCTGCTCGACCACAACCGTAACCCCTAACCAGCCGATTGCACCATCACTTTGTCATCCTGAGCGTAGTGAGCGAAGCGAACCTGGTCGAAGGGGTACGTCGCAACCCTGTGTCATCCTGAGCGTAGCGTCGCGAAGCGACGCGGAGTCGAAGGGCGAAGGGCGAACCACGAACACCTCTCCCATCAAGCACGTCGTCTTCATCGTTCAGGAGAACCGTTCGTTCAATAATCTCTTCATGAACTTCCCCGGCGCGACGACGCAGAGCTACGGTTACGACACCTCCGGCAATAAGATTCCACTGCAGTCAATCGACTTAAAGACACCCTACGATATCGATCATTCGTCGAACGGCTTCTTCGCGGCGTGCGATGGCACCGGAGAGCTGCCCGGCACGAACTGCAAGATGGACGGCTGGAACAACGAGAAAACGACGCTCCATGCGCCCGCCAATGCGCCCTACGCGTACGTGTCGCAAAGCGTCATCAAACCGTACTGGTCGATTGCGAAGCAGTACGTGCTCTCCGACGAAACCTTCGCTTCGAATCTCGATGCCAGCTTCGTCGCCCACCAGTACGTGGTCGCCGCGTATGCCGCTCGCACCGTCAACGGCCCCGACGGTCCGTGGGGCTGCGAAGGCGGAAAGGCCGATACCACCCCAATTCTCACGAAGAAGCGCACGATCGGGAAGAACCGCATCGTGACGTGCTTTACGTTTACCACGATGGGGAACGAGGCCGACGCAGCGGGTTTGAGCTGGCGGTTCTACTCGGAAGGAATCTATGATTACGGCGGCATCTGGTCGTCGTACCAGGCTGACGACAAAATCTATCACGGCGCCGACTGGAGCACCAACGTCATCAATCCGGGCGCGCAGTTCCTCACCGACATCGGTAACGGCCAGCTTGCGAACATCACCTGGATCACCCCTACCTACAAGAACTCCGATCACTCGGGGCTGGGCGCGACGAGTGGACCGGCGTGGGTCGCCTCGCTCGTCAACGCGATCGGCAAAAGTACGTTCTGGAAGTCGACCGCGATCTTCATCATGTGGGACGACTGGGGCGGCTGGTTCGATCCGGTGGCGCCCGTCTTCAAGGATTACGACGGTTTAGGCTTTCGCGTGCCGCTGCTGATGGTCTCGCCCTACGCGAAGAAAGGCTCCGTGACGCACACGCAATACGAAACGTCGAGCGTGCTCCGATTCATGGAAGATACCTTCGGTTTGGCGCCGATGGCCAAGAGCGACGCACGAGCGAGCGATCCCGCCAACGATGCCGCCGCCTTCGATTTCTCGCAGAAGCCGCGCGCGTTCAAGAAGATCGCCGGCGCGAAGCCGGCATGGTATTGGTTCGAGCGCGAACGTTTGGAGAACGCCAAGCCGAGGCCGAAAACCATGTTCGGCGACGACTAAGCTTACTCGTTCCTGGGAAAGATGATGCTCAACCATGCGAATCGATCGACGACGTCTGATGCGCTGGCAAGCGCTCTACTATTGCGCGAGCGGCCTCTCGCCGCTTATTTCGATGGAGTTCTTCGAAAAGATCACCGGCCGAAAGCACGACCGCTGGCTCGTGCAAACGGTCGGCCTGCTCGCCGCGGCGATCGGCGCGTCGCTCTGGGTGAGTAGTCAATCGGAGAAGCTCGAACCGAGCGCGCTCGTGCTTTCGAATACTTCGGCGCTCGCCTTTGCCGGCATCGACGTCGTGCACGTTGCGCGAGGCCGCATCTCGCCGGTCTATCTGGCCGATGCGGCGGTCGAACTCGCCATTCTTGCGTTGACGCTCCAATGGTGAGCCTTCCCCGCGCCCTCGAACCCGGCGACGAGGTGATCTTGAGCACGGGCGCCGTCGCGGTGGTGCGTAAAAGCTATCCGAAGGGCTATCGCGGACAGGTGGAGTTCGAGCTCGATGGACGTCTGGAGTCAGACGACGTCGGGTCGCTCACGTTGCAAGACGCGGCTCAGCCCCAGGATGCAGCCGCGCTCGGGACGTCGGACCGCGACGACCGGGAAGGCGAAGAGTCGAACGTCCGCGCCCCGAGCACGCGCATGGAGGATTGAGCCCGCGAAGAACGCCGTTCTCGCCCTCGCGTTTGCCGTCACGCTCGCGTCGTGCGGCCACTCCTCCGTGCCGAATCTCACCCCGAACGCAGCGTCGCGAAGCGACGCGGTTGTGCAGACCACGCCCATCAAGCACGTGGTTTTCGTTATTCAAGAGAACCGTTCGTTCAACAATCTCTTCGAAGGTTTTCCCGGCGCGAAGACGGCGAAGTACGGCTTCGACCAGACCGGCAAGCGGATCACGCTGCGAAAGACTGCGCTCGGAATCTATTGGGACCTTGGGCATTCGGGTGAAGCATTTTATACGGACTGCCACGGTGCGGGCAAAATTCGCGGCACCGATTGCCGCAACGACGGTTGGAACAAGGAGGTCGTCGTGGGGAATCATCCGCCGAACCCAGCCTACACGTTTGTAAACCAACAGCAGATCGCTCCGTACTGGACGATGGCCAAGCAGTACGTGCTTGCCGATGAAATGTCCTCTTCGAATCTCGACGGCAGTTTCATCTCACATCAATACGCCATAGCCGCCTTTGCGAGTCACGCCTGGGATTATCCGAGCGGGGATTGGGGATGCGAGGGCGGAGCGAAGGATACGATCGCGACGGTGCAACCCGGGCGCAAGCTCGGTCCGCGCATTGTGGTTTGCTTTAAGAATCCGACGATCGGTTCCGAAGCCGACGCGAGCGGCGTTACCTGGCGTTTTTATAGCAGCACGCCCACCGGCGACGGCGGTCTGTGGTCGGCCTATCAGGCCGATCGTGAGATCTATTACGGCTCCGACTGGAAGGCCGACGTGATCAATCCGGCTTCGCGGTTCCTCACCGATATCGGAGCCGGCAAACTCGCGAGCGTCACCTGGATTACGCCGACGTTCGAAACGTCGGATCACCCGGGCGTCAACGCAACGCAGGGGCCTGCGTGGGTCGCGAGCATCGCCGACGCCGTCGGCGAGAGCAAGTTCTGGAAGAGCACCGCGGTCTTCATCATGTGGGACGACTGGGGCGGATTCTTCGATCCGGTCAAGCCGATCTACAAAGATTACGATGGGCTGGGATATCGCGTGCCGCTCATCGTGGTCTCGCCTTATGCCAAGCAAGGCTCGGTGACGCACGTCCAGTACGAGACGACGAGCGTGCTCCGTTTCATCGAGGGGAACTTCGGCCTAGCGGAACTCAGCGGGAGCGACGCCCGCGCGGCCGATCCCGCAAGCGATCCCGCCGCATTCGACTTCAAGCAGAAGCCGCGGGTGTTCAAGAAGATTCCGGGCGCGAAGCCGCCGTCGTACTGGAACGACCTCGAACGGAACTACGAACTACACGGTATTGCGGGAACGATTCTCGGCGACGACTAGAGACGCCGCCTCATTCATAATCCGGGGCGAAGTAGTCGTTCGGAAGGTGCCCGATAAAGAACTTCGGAGGATGCGGCGCGGCGATCTTGACGAACGGACGCGGCTTCTGCGCAAAATCGAAACAGTCTTTGGCCGGCGAGTTCGCTCGCCGATCGGCCGCCGCAAGCTGACTTAGGCCCCAGAGGTCCTCGGCGAAGCGCAGCACGCTGGCCGTTTCGTAGTGCACGTGCGAAACGCGCCCGGCTCGCGCGTACGGCGAAATCACCAGCAACGGCACGCGGAATCCGAGGCCGTCGTAATCGACAAACGCCGGCGGCACGTGATCGTAGAGACCGCCCCAATCGTCCCAAATGACGAAGATCGCCGTCGAACTCCAGAATTCGCTCTTCCCCACGGTATTGACCAAGGCTGCGACCCACGAGGGGCCGAAACCGCCGCCGCACTGCGAGTGATCCGAATCGGAACAGACCGGTGTGATCCATGTAAAGTTCGCAAGATTCCCTTTGCGGACGTCGAGGATGAACTTGTAGTCCGGCGAGATAACCTTCTTCCAATCGGGGCCGTACCGGATATGCTTAACGGCCTGATAACCCGACCAACCGTTTCCGCTGCCGCTCTCCTTCGTGCCGTAGGAGCTTGCGTAAAACCGCCAGCGGATTCCCGCCGCATCGAACTCGTCGCCGAGCGTCTGATAATCGTAACAGGGTTTGATCCTCGGACCCAGCGTGCGATCGTCAGTAAGCGTCGCAATCGTGTCCGTCCTGCCGCCGCCGCATCCCCAAAATCCCATCGGTGTATTCACGCTGGAATCGGCCTGAGCCGCGACGATATATTGATGCGCGGTGAAGCTCTCGTCGAGCTGCGATTGAAACATTCGATCGGCGAGAACCCCTTCGCGCGCCATGTCGAAGTACGGCTTCGACTCCTTGTGCGGCACGTAGACATACTGAGGATTCGGGGGGCCAAAGTACGACCGCTCATTGTTGAAGCCGTTCATGCGGCACTTCGTGCCGGGGAGCTTGCCCCTGCCGTTACATGCCTCAAACATCGCTTCGGCCGAGTGGTCGATCTGGTAGGCGGTCGCGAGGCTGACCGGCGCCAACTGAATCGTTTCACCTTTCGAATTCATGCCGCTCGAGACGGTGTCGGCGCCGGGATACCCCTGAAAGAGGTTGTCGAAGCTGCGGTTCTCCTGGACGATGAATACGATGTGTTTGATCTTGCCGGCCCCGGTGGCGTCGAGAGCCTGCAACGCCGAACCGCTGCGCATGTACGGGAGTGACGACGGCTGCGAACCGCTCGCGCAGCCCACTAAGAGCGCGCCGGAAAAGAGGCCTCCGAGAATGCAAAGTAGCCGAGCAACAATGCCGCGACGCGGCGCTGAGCGCACCATTGGGAGCATATGCGAGGGAGGCTGCTCGCGTCCCTGTCGGGAACGTTCGGGCGTGCCACGCTCTTTGAGTCTGTGGGGCCGCACGGCATGGGCTTTCGCGGCGGTTCCGGCTGCGCTTGCGCTAAATGCGTGCACGAGCAGCACGCGCTTGGTTGAAGAACCCTTCGCCAGACGCCCTTCGACTTCGGCGCTGCGTGCCTACGCTCAGCATGACACGGAGACAACAACGGCATCGCCCATCAAGCACGTCGTCTTCATCATTCAAGAGAACCGCTCGTTCAACAATCTTTTCATGGGATATCCCGGCGCGACAACCGCGACGTTCGGGTATAACGAACGCCATCACAAAATTGCGCTGCACTCTCAAGGCCTCGCCACTGCGTGGGATCTCGGGCACACTTCGCAGGCGTTCTTCACCGCCTGCGACGGCAAAGGCACGCTTCCGGGAACCAAGTGCAAGATGGACGGCTGGAATCACGAGCAAGCCACCACCGGCCATCCAAAGAACTTCGCCTATGCGTACGTGCCGCAAGACGAGATCGCGCCGTATTGGCAAATGGCCAAGCAGTACGTGCTCGCCGATCGCATGTTTACATCCGAGATCGACGGCAGCTTCGTCGCGCATCAGTATGCCGTCGCCGCTTTTGCGAGCCACGCCATCGATAGTCCGCTGACCAAGTGGGGCTGCACCGGCGGCACAACCGATACGGTCACGACGTTCACGAAGCTTCGGACGTACGGTCCTTCCATTCGTGCCTGCTTCAATAATGCGACGCTCGGCGCTGCAGCCGACAGCGCCGGCCTGAGCTGGCGATACTACGCCGGCGATCTGAAATCGAGCGGCTTCTTTTGGTCGGCCTATCAAGTCGATCGCCCGATCTTCAGAGGTCCCGATTGGAGCGCCGACGTCATCAACCCGCCCGCGCAAGTGCTCACCGACATCGCCAACGGCGAGCTCGCAAACATCACGTGGGTCACGCCCACGTTCACAACCTCCGACCATCCCGGATTGCTCGGTGATTCAACGGAAGGCCCCGCATGGGTGGCGAGCGTCGTCGACGCAATTGGCGAGAGTAAGTTCTGGGATTCGACGGCAATCTTCGTGATGTGGGACGATTGGGGCGGCTGGTACGATCCCGTGAAACCGGTCTACGAAGATTACGACGGGCTCGGCTTTCGTGTGCCGCTGTTGATGATCTCTCCGTATGCGAAGAAAGGCTACGTTACCCACGTCCAATACGAAACGGCGAGCGTCTTGCGCTATATCGAAGATAACTTTGGACTGCCCCCGCTTGCGACGAGCGACAAGCGCGCAAACGATCCCGTGACGGATGCGTTCGATTACAAACAGAAACCGCGCGCGTTCAAAAATATTGGGAGCGCGAAACCTTCATCGTATTGGACGCAGCTCGAGCGGTTACCGGAAGGGCTTCCACCGCCGGGCAGTATGCTCGGCGACGACTGACTATTCGTAATCCGGCGCTTGCTCCCCACCATACTGGTCCATGAAAAACTTGGGAGGATACGGCGCTTTGATTTTCACGAAGGCACGAGGTTTCTGCGAGAAATCGAAGCAGTCTTTGGCCGGTGAGGTTGCCCGCGCGTCCGCTGTCGAAAGCTGCGCGAGTCCGAAGAGATCCTCGGCGAAGCGCAGCACGCTCGTTGTTTCGTATTGGACGTGCGACACGTAGCGTTGCTTGGCGTACGGCGAGATCACGAGCAGCGGAACGCGGAAGCCCAATGAGTCCGGGCCGAGATACGGCGGTGGCACGTGATCGTAGAGGCCGCCCCAATCATCCCACATCACGAAGATCGCCGTCGAATCCCAGAACTTGCTCTTTCCGACGGCATTGACGAGCGTGGCGACCCACGACGGTCCCTTCCCGCCATTGGGACACGCAACATGATCGGAATCGTCGCACACGGGAGTGATCCAGGTAAAATTGGCAAGTTTTCCCGCCTGCACGTCGGTGAGGAACTGCCAATTCGGCGAGATTACGTTTTTCCAGTCGGGACCGTAGCGGATGTGATGCACGGCGAGGAAACCCGACCACGGAGCGCCCTGGCCACTCTGACCGCTGCCATACGTGCTGGCATAGAACCGCCACGAGAGCTTGGCAGCGTCGAGCTCGTCGGCGAGCGTTTGGTAATCGAAGCACGGATGCTCTTTGGGCCCGTTGGTCTTGCGCTGCGCCGTGATCGTACGAATCGTGTCGGTCTTTCCGCCGCCGCATCCCCACGCCCCGGTCGGCAAGTTCACCGCCGCCGTGGCCTGCGCGGCAATGACGTATTGGTGCGCAACAAAGCTCTCGTCGAGCTGCGATTGGAACATTTTATCGGCGAGCACCCATTCGTGCGCCATATCCCAATAGGGCTTCGACTCGCTGTGCGGCACGTAGACGTACTCGCGATTACGCGGACCGCCGGCGCCGATCTCGCGATTGAATCCGTCCATTCGGCACTTCGTCCCGGGAAGCCGATGCGATCCGTGACAGGCGGCGAACATGGCTTCTGCCGAGTGGTCGATCACGTAAACTTTCGAAAGCGACTCGGGTTGAAGCTCGATCGTCTGACCGCGCGAATTCTTTCCGCTCGAAACCGTATCGGCGCCCGGATAGCCCTCGAACATGTTGTCGAAGCTGCGGTTTTCCTGAATGATGAAAACGACGTGCTTGATTTTACCGGCCCCGGTGGCGCCGAGGGCGCTCAGCGCGGCTGCGCTGCGCATATACGGCAGCGCCGGTTGCGAGCTCGGCGAGCAGCCTGCCAGCGCGTTTCCGAAAGCAAAACAGGCGAGCAACAATGCCGCGGAGCGGCAACCCCGGCACACCATCGAGAAGGTTATGCGCGGGAGGCTGTGCCTGCCCCTGTCGGGAAACCTCAAGCGTGCCGCGCTCTTTGAATTCATGGAGCCGTCGGGCTTGCAATCCCCTCTGGGTCGTCGCCGCGCTCGCGGCGAACGCATGCTCGGGCGCCCCGTCATTCGACGCGGCTCCCTTTCGACAAACTCAGGGCGATGCGAGGTCGAAGCGCGGACCGGCGACAACCACGCCGATCAAGCACATCGTTTTCATCATTCAAGAGAACCGTTCGTTCAACAATCTTTTCATGGGGTTTCCCAACGCGACAACGGCCTCGTTCGGATACGATTCGCACGGCAATAGAGTACGGGTGCGGCCGCGCGATCTCTGGAGCAAGTGGGATCCGGGCCATAACTCACAGGACTTTTTTCTCGCCTGCGACGGGAAGGGAAAGCTCCCCGGCACCAAGTGCACGATGGACGGATTTGAGAACGAGAAATCCGAGCCGAATGCGCCGCTGAACCTACCGTTCTCGTACGTGCCGCAGAGCGAGATCGCGCCGTATTGGACGCTTGCGCGCGACTACGTGCTCGCGGATCACATGTTTGCCTCCAATCTCGACGGCAGCTTCATCGCCCATCAATACGGCATCGCCGCCTACGCGAGCCGCGCCGTCGATTATCCCGTTGGGACGTGGGGATGCGAAGGCGGCAAGAGCGACACGGTCACCACGCTGACGAAAGCACGCAAGATCGGCGCGTCGATCACGGCGTGCTTCAGCAATCCGACCATCGCGTCGGAGGCCGACGCCGCGGGCGTGAGCTGGCGCTTCTACGCCGATTCCATTTACGGCACCGGAGGCTTTTGGTCGGCGTATCAAGCCAACGAGCCGATCTACGATGGCCCGGACTGGAAAAACGACGTCGTCAATCCTCCGTCGCAGTTTCTTACCGATGTTGCCAAAGGCCAGCTCGCCGCGATCACCTGGATCACGCCGATCTGGGCAAACTCGGATCACCCCGTCGGAGCAAAGGGGGGCCCGGCCTGGATCGCGAGTCTCGTCAACGCAATCGGCACGAGCAAGTTCTGGAAATCGACCGCCGTTTTCATCATGTGGGACGATTGGGGCGGCTGGTTCGATCCGGTAAAGCCGATCTATAAAGATTATGACGGCTTGGGATTTCGCGTGCCGCTCTTGATCGTCTCACCATATGCACGCAAGGGTTCGGTAACCCACGAGCAATACGAGACGGCGAGCATCTTGCGGTTCGAAGAGGACGATTTCGGCCTCGGACAGCTCGCAAAGGCCGATGCTCGCGCGAACGACCCTGCAAACGACCCCGCGACCTTCGACTTCACGCAGAAGCCGCGCAAGTTCAAGAAAATCACCGGCTCGAAGCCGGCATCATTCTGGATGCAGCTCGAGCGCACACCGTCGCAGCGGCCGGCCGACGACGGGCTCGGAGACTAAATGAAACGCTTCCTCTCGTTAGTGGCCGCATTCGCGGCCGCCGCTTGTTCGCCGGTCGCCCCATCCATCACACCGCAGAGAGCCTTCGTGAGCAGTCCAAACACTTCAGGCAGCCCGATCAAGCACGTCGTCTTCATCGTCCAGGAGAACCGCTCGTTCAACAATCTCTTCATGGGTTTTCCGGGCGCGACGACGGCGAACTTCGGCTTCGACAACAAGGGCAACAAGATTAAGCTGCTTCCAAACGATCTCTCGACCAAATGGGACGTCGGGCATGGGTCGGCGGCCTTCTTCGCCGCATGCGACGGCACCGGATCGGTTCCCGGAACCGACTGCAAGATGGACGGGTGGAACCAGGAAGGCACGCTGCCGAGTGCGCCGGCGAACGCGGCATATTCGTATGTACCGAAGAGTGAGACTGCGCCCTACTGGACGATGGCGAAGCAGTACGTACTCGCCGACAACACCTTTGCGTCAAATCTCGACGGCAGCTTCGTCGCACATCAATACATCGTCGCCGCTTACGCAAAGAGCACGGTCGATTTTCCCGTCGGTCAGGTGTGGGGCTGCGCGGGCGGCAAGACCGATACGGTGGGGACGATCACCAAAAAGCGCACCTACGGAAAGTCCATTCAGGCCTGCTTTAACATCCCGACCATCGCCGCCGAGGCCGACGCGGCAAAATTGAGCTGGCGCTTTTACACGGGAGAGATCGAGGGTGACGGGGGCCTCTGGTCGTCGTACCAAGCCGACAGACCGATCTTTAACTCGAAGGATTGGAGCACCGACGTCATCAACCCGCCCTCGCAATTTCTCACCGATGTCGGGAAGGGGAACCTGGCAGCCATCACCTGGATCACCCCGCTCGACGAGTCGTCCGACCATCCCGGCTTTAACGCATCGAAAGGGCCGGCCTGGATTGCGAGCGTCGTCGACGCGATCGGCACGAGCTCGTTCTGGGATTCGACGGCGATCTTTATTTTTTGGGACGATTGGGGCGGCATGTTCGATCCGGTGAAACCGCCATATGAGGATTACGACGGCCTGGGTCTGCGCGTGCCGCTTATCGCCATCTCGCCGTACGCGCGTCAAGGATACGTGACGCACGTACAATACGAAACGGCGAGCGTGCTGCGCTACATGGAAGACAACTTCGGGCTCGCGCCCCTGGCGGCTGCCGACACACGCGCGGCCGATCCCGCCTCCGATGTTTTCGACTACAACCAGAAGGCGCGAAAATTCCGAAAAATCTCAGGGAGCGAACCGGCAGCCTACTGGCGAGCGCTGCAACTCCAAAGAGTGCATGGGCCGCCACGGCATATCATCGGCGATGATTAGACTCGCCGCTGCAACTGTGGCCTCGGCGACGAACGGCTACTCGTAGTCGGGAGCGATGTCGTCGTCGGGAAGCGGTCCCTCGAAGAATTTCGCGCCGTGCGGAGCGCCGATCGTAACGAAGGCACGCGGCTTCTGATTGAAATCAAAACAGTCTTGCGCCGGCGAGTTCGCGCGGCGATCGGCCGACGCGAGCTGATCGAGTCCAAAGAGGTCTTCGGCAAACCGTAGCACGCTCGCCGTTTCGTACTGCACGTGCGAAACGTAGTTCTGCTTTGCATAGGGTGAAATAACGAGCAGCGGCACGCGAAAACCGAGGCTATCGCGATAGTATGGGGGCGGCGGCGGCACGTGATCGTACAGACCGCCCCAATCGTCCCACATCACGAAGATCGCCGTTGAATCCCAGAATTGGCTCTTGCCGATGGTATTGACGAGCGCCGCGACCCACGATGGGCCAAAACCGTGGCCGCAGCTCACGTGGTCGGAATCGGCACAGACCGGAGTGATCCAGGTGAAGCTTGCGAGCGTGCCGGCCTTAACGTCGGTGAGGAACTTCCAGTTGGGCGAGATCACGTACTTCCAGTCGCGGCCGTACCGGATGTGCTTGACGGCCTGATATCCCGACCACATCGTGCCCCCGCCGCTCGAGTCGCTGCCGTACGTACTGGCGTAGAAGCGCCACGAAAGCTTCGCCTTGTCGAGCTCGTCGCCCAGCGTTTGATAGTTGAAGCAGGGAGGAACGGTCGGACCGTACAGGTTGCGCTCCTTCGTGATCGTGTTGATCTTGTTGCTGGCACCTTCGCCGCAGCCCCATCGGCCGTTCGGAGTATTCACGGTCCAGGCGGCTTGCGCTGCGATCACGTACTGATGGGCGACGAAGCTCTCGTCGAGCTGCGACTGGAACATCCGATCGGCGAGCACCCACTGATTCGCCATGTCGAAGTACGGCTTCGATTCCGATTGGGGAACGTAAACGTACTGCGGGTGTTTGGGCCCCGAGAACGATTGCTCGAGATTGAAGCCGTCCATGCGGCAGTCGCTGCCCGGCAAACTGCCGGTTCCGTCGCACGCCGCGATCATGCCGGCGGCCGAGTGCTCGATCGTGTACTCTCGCTTCAGCGAGACGGGTCGCAGTTGAATCGTTCTGCCGTAGATGTTCTTGCCGCTCGAGACGGTGTCGGCGCCCGGATAGCCTTGGAAGAGGTTATCGAAGCTGCGATTCTCTTGAATGATGAAGACGACGTGCTTGATCTTACCGGCACCCGTCGAGTTGAGCAAGCGCAGCGCGTTACCGCTCGACATATAAGGCAACTCGCTCCCACCGCAAGCGGCAAGGACGAGCGTCAGGATCGCACAGAGCACTCGCTTCATTGCGTGTCGGGCATACGCGGGTCGAGCGGCTGGTTTAGAAAGAAGGCTTCGTCTTCCGGGGCTTTGATCGGCACGAACTTTCGTGGTTTCTGATTGAAATCGAAGCAATCGGCGGCGGGCGATTTTGCGCGCGCATCGGCGCCCGTGAGCTGCGCCAAGCCGAAGAGATCCTCGGCAAAGCGCAGCACGCTCGCCGACTCATACTGCGCGTGCGAGACGTGATTCTGCCGCGCATACGGTGAGATCACGAGCAACGGAACCCGGAAGCCCAAGCCATCGTAACCGCGGTGCGGCGGCGGCACGTGATCGTAGAAGCCGCCCCAATCATCCCATTGCACGAAGATCGCGGTCGAGTTCCAGAACTTGCTCTCACCGACGGCATTCACAATGGCGCTTACCCACGAAGGCCCGTGCCCACCGCCGCAGACGGGATGGTCGGAGTCGGTGCAGAGCGGCGTGATCCACGTAAAGTTTGCGAGCTTGCCGGCTTTGACGTCTTTGAGAAATTGCTTTTGCGGCGTGATAACGTTCGCCCAATCGGGCCCGTAGAAGATATGCTTCACGGCCTGATAGCCCGACCAGAAGCCTTGCGGCACTTGCCCGTATTGGCTCGTATAGAAGCTCCAGCTGAGCCCCGCACTGTCGAGCTCGTCACCGAGCGTTTGGTAGTCGAAACAGGGACGCTGATGTTTGCCGAGGGTGCGCTTGCGCGTGATCGTTTCAACGTAGGTCGGCTTCTTGTCGGCACAGCCCCAGCCGGTTCCCACCGGAGAGTCGACGCTCGAGTGCGCCTGCGCGGCAATCGCGTATTGGTGGGCGACGAAGCTCTCGTCGATCTGCGACTGAAACATCCGGTCGGCAACCACGAACTCGTGCGCCATGTCGAAATAGGGCTTCGATTCGGAGTGCGGCACGTAGGAATACTGCGCGTTTGGGGGAGCCTCGTAGATGCGCTCGCGATTGAAACCGTCCATCCGGCACTGCGTCCCCGGAAGTTTCCCCCGGCCGCGGCAATCTTCGAACATGGCGCGCGCCGAGTGATCCGTGTCGAACTCCGTCTTCAACGAGATCGGCTGCAGCGCAATCGTTTGCCCATCCGACGTTCCTCCGCTCGAGACCGTGTCGGCGCCGGGATAGCCCTGGAAGAGATCGTCGAAGCTGCGATTCTCTTGAATCACGTAGACGACGTGCGTAATTTTTCCGCTACCGGTGCTCGCGAACATCGTGCGCGTACCGGCGAACGGCGTCGCACGCTCGGTTTGCGGGGCGGAGCAGGCCGCGAGCATGAGCGCGCCAACGAAGAAGATCGCCACACGAAACGGGTTGCGCGTCATTCATCAGAGTTGGACCGGCACCGGCAGCCTTCCCTCCGCGATAAAAGAGAAGAGGCCCGGCGGTTGCCGAGCCTCTCCAACCTGTCTAAAAGACGGGAGCTATGATCCGGTTCCGGCTTCGACGATGACGCCGGTCGGCTCAACGAAGGAATCGCCCTTGATCGAACCGCTCTTTACGACGGCCGTCCAGGTCGCGTCGTATTGGGGCGTGCCCGTACCGGGGTGCACGCTGGCCTTCGTGGTGACGGTGTCATAGATGAGACCGACCTGCGTCGCCGGCGGGCCGAACTTCGATTTAACGCGTCCGTTGCAACCGGTCGGACCATCGGTCTGAGCGGCGTTGGGGGCGCAAGCCGTGGTCTTCCAGTTGACCTTACCAGCGTAGAGACCGCTGGTGCAGTTTCCGCTCGTGCTGAGGCACCAGCCGAACTCTTCGGTCGACCCCGGGGTCGTGATGTAGCAGATGTAGTACGGCGAGGTGCAAGTTTGCGGCTTGCGGGCGCCGACATTGACGAGATGGTAGCCATGGTGGGCCATCGGCGCCGAAGCGGACGAGCCGCCCGGGATCGCCGAGGAGCTTCCGGCACCGCCGGAACATGCTGCAAGCATGAGGCTAGCTGCGAGCGCAGTGCTCGCACATAGAAGGGTGAAACGCACGTTTGGACTCCTTCAATAGCTAGGTGTTAAAGCTGCGCCCGTCTTAAAGGCGCTGCTTGGGCCGGGTTGCAATCCAGGCCGTGATTCTCCTGCTAAAAGCCGTCCCTCGTCACTTTTTTTTCACGACATTTGCCGCAAAGGCCCCAGCCTCCACGTCGTACTCCTGATTGAGCCCCTTGTGGAAGCTGTAGAGGTACGTGACGCTCGTCGGCTTATACGAATAGACGTCCACTTGACCGTAGGCAATGTCGCCGATCGCTAGCTCGTCACCTTTGGAGTTGAGGTTCCCATAAAAGGAATCGCCATTCAGCGGGAAGGGTCCGCCGACCACCTTGCAGCCCGGGTTACACCCGTCGTAGACCCAGATCGCGGGGGTCTCCCAGTCGACCGAGATCAGGTGACCGCCGTGGTCGCGCATGAGGCCGCCATAAAAGGCGTTCTTCCAGCCCGTTGCAGCCTGCCCCGAGCCCTTGCAGGCTTTAAAGAACGTCAAGGTCGCCTTGCTGAACGAGGGATTGTCTTCGGAGGAAATCCAGCAGTCGCCGGTCGTTTTCGCGTAGGCAACGCCGCCGCCGTAGTAGCCGATATGCGAGCTGTGCAGCACCCGCGTGCACCCGCCTTTGAGCGTGCAGACGGCGATATTTCCCACCTTCTTGCTGGCGCTCTCCTCGATGTTTCCAACCACGATCGTTCCGGTCGTGGCGTCGGCCGCAACGGCGTCGCTCGCCTGACCGTATGAATCGGTGAACTTGCCGACCAGCGTCTTGCAGGCGTGCGGGCCTTTGTAGACGCTCACCGCTGCCGGATAGCCATTCGGAACGACCAGATCGCCGAGATTGTCAACGCTGAAACCGTTGACGAACGAGGCCGCGACATGGCAGATCGCCTTCTCGTCTTTCTTATTCGGAGAGACGTAGCCGAGCAGATCGGGACCGTCAAACTGCGCGGCGTAGAGGCCAACCATCTTCTTCTTATGCTTTTTATCGTCGTAGACGAATGGTTGCGAGGGCTCCGTGCGCAGCATGAACGGATGGATCCATGGCGGCACGACGCTGACGGGAGCGTCGGCGGAAGTTCCGGCGGATGAGGCTGCTGCGTAGAGTGCCGGCGCGAGATTGCGAGCACCACAGCCCGCGAGGAAAAGGGAAACGAGCGCTACACAGAGCGCTTTCGTATCGGGGCGCATGACTTCGAGTCTCCTTGCAAATTAGTAGTTCCTAGTACGGAGGACTTCCCTCTCAATGCGACTTTGGAGGGATCGATTCCTTCAGGACCCGCCGGCGCTGCTGACGACGGCTCCAACCGGCTGGGTGAAGCCGGTCACCCGCGCAGTAGGCCTCCCGCCGGCCGGATAGGGCCAGAGATCGGCGCTGCTCCCCTTATGGGAGCAGTTCGCGTAATCGCCCCCCGCGACGCGGGCCGCCGAAATCCACGCTTGCGCGACGTCGCAGGCTCCGCCCAATGGCGTGGCGCCGGCGATTCGGGCGGTCTTCCCGCTGACGGTGAGGCGGTAGAGACAAGAGCTCGCGGTGTTTTTGCAACGTTGGTCGCCGAGCACGAGTTGTGTGCCGCTCCATGCAACCGTTCCCGGAAAGTAGATCGTGCCGCCGGAGAGCGTGACGAGCGCGATTGAATGCGCACCGCGCGCCAGCACGCCGAGTGAGAACGCGCTCTGGGAGCTTCGCGCGCTGACGTAAAGATTGCCCTGCGAATCGTAGGCGGCGAAATAGAACGAGACGAGATTGGTGTTTCCGTAGACGGCCGGCGTTCCACGCGCGCGCTTATAGACCAGCACGTTGGCGTTGCCGCTGAAGTTCTCAATGTTGGTCACCGCGAGATTGCCGCTCTTCGGATCGACGGCGCAACCCGCGGGATAGCCGAGCGCGTCGCTCACTCGCGCGATCTCCTTCGTTCCGCCGTGCGCGTACTCGCGTAGGTCGGTGCCCTCGCTGTTCGCAATC
Source organism: Candidatus Cybelea sp. (assembly GCA_035695445.1). Classification (GTDB taxonomy): domain Bacteria; phylum Vulcanimicrobiota; class Vulcanimicrobiia; order Vulcanimicrobiales; family Vulcanimicrobiaceae; genus Cybelea. The sequence goes on from DASRSI010000009.1 coordinate 45,191, forward strand.
CAGATGTTGCCGGCTCTATCCACGCACTCGCCCTGCGGCTGGACGAATCCGGTCAGCTTTCCCGCCGGCTTGAGCGCCGGATAGGTGAAGACGCGAACGTCGAAGTTTCCCAAATCGGAGACGTAGAGCAGCGATCCCGATGCCGCGCCCGGCTCGATGAACGATGCACCGGTGTCGGGACGTCCTTCGACTACGCTCCCGGTGGTCGCTACGCTCAGGATGACACTACTATGGGAAGCGGCAGGCGGCTCGCCGTCGCACGCGGTGAGCGCGACGAACGCGGGCGCGAAGAGCGCGAACACCAAAATGCGGCGCATCACATATCCGTGTCAACGGGCAAGTACGATGGCTTCGCGTGTAAGAAGTGCGCGCGCGAGTACTTCGCCTTGATCGGCTGGAAGAGGATCGGCTTTTGCGAGTAATTGAAGCAGTCGGCGATGCTCGTCGCGCGGCTATCGGTACGCTTGAGCGACTTGAGACCAAAATTTTCCTCGATGTATTTCAGAACGCTGCCAAACTCGTACTGCGTCGTCGAAATGGTCCCGGCTTTTGCGTAGGGCGAGACGATGATGGCTGGAACGCGGAAGCCGAGGCCGCCATATCCCTTCTGCGGCGGTGCGTCGTTATCGTATAAGCCGCCCCAATCGTCCCAAAGAATGACGATCGCCGTCGAGTTCCAGTACGAGCTCTCGCCGATTGCGTTCACCACGCTCGCTACCCACGACGGACCGGTGTCGGAGCTCGTTCCCGGATGATCGGAATCGTTCTCATCGGGAATCACCCACGAAACCTCTTGGAGGTGCCCGGTGAGATCGCTGAAGATCTTTTTCTGCGAGACGATGTGGCCGTCGCTCCACTCCGAGCCTTCGCGCACGGCTTTGATGGCGTCGAACGCGTCGAGCAGCTTCCCGTTTGTCGAACAGCACTCCGGGGGAACGTAATAACGCCACGTGACGCCCTTGGCGTCGAGCCGGTCGCGCAGTGTCGGATAGGTGAGGCACGGATACGGGCCTTGAGCCGGCTGAAAGACGTTATCTTTCGTGATCAGCGACGTGCGCGTGCCCTTCGGCGCGTCGCAGCCCCAGGGCGGCGCACTCGGCAGATCGATAAGTGCCTCGTTCGGCGAGATCACGGTGTCGCCGGCAATCAGATCCTGGTGCGCGGTGAAACTGCTGCTCCCTTGCGTCGGAAACATGTGCTCGGCGAGCACGTATTGTTTCGCCATCTGCCAGTAGGGCCGAATGTCGGACGGTTTGGTGTACTGATAGGGAAAGGTGCATTCGGGAGTGGAGTGGTCTCCGAAGATGATCAAATCGAATCCGTCCATGGAACCGCCGTCGCGAGCCTTGTTGTAGCCCTCGTAGGCATGGATCAGATCGTGCGGCGACCCTTTGTAGAGTGTGATGAGCCCGCTCTCTTTGAGTTTGATCGTCGATTTGGTCTTGATCTTGCAGGCCGGATTGGGCAGTACGACGCCGGTGGTCGACCCGTCGGCGCCGGGAAAGGTAGCGAAGAAGTCGTTGAACGTGCGGTTCTCTTGAATGATGACGACCACGTGCTCGATTGGGGAGGTGGCGTTTCTGCGCGTTAGGGCGCTCTGTGACGCTCCACTGGTTCGGAGACTCGGCGTGACGCTGTTGGCGTTGCACCCGGCCACGAGGACGAGTGCGAACGCGGCGAGCCTAGCCCTCGGCAATGCTGGTCACCGCCGTCACCAGCGAATCTTTTCCCCTCGTTGCGGTGCGGACGGCCATTCGGACGTAATCGATGACTTCGGGCAGGCGTCGCGCGTAGCCGCTCAGGAATCGCCACGAGAAGAGGCGCTTCGGCGAGAGATACTCGGCTTCGTACAGTAAGAGCAGATTCGTCAGGATAAAGTGGCGCATCGCTCGGCCACGGTTGATGTGAACGCGCCAGCGCTTCGAGATGTCGACGTTGGTGAAGACGTCGTTGCGCAGCGAGCCCGAGAGAACCGCGGGGCTCACCGAAATGACGCTGTCGTAACGCTGCGGCATCCCTTCGCTGCGCTCGATCGCCGCCTTACCGAAGTCGACCGTCCAATACTCCGGCTGCTCCTTCTCGATGGTGAAGACCCAGCGCGTGTTGCGGATGAGCGGGCGCACCAGGCTCGTCGCGCGGAAAAACTTCGCGAAGTATTTCGAAAAATCGTCGAAGGCGATCTCTTTGGTCGCTTCGGAGCGATAGGTCTTTTCGAGCCGCTCGCCGACCTCTTGCGCGCGCTGTTCGGCATAGGCGACCATATCGTCGACGCCGTTATCGGTCAGGTCGAATCCCGAAGCCGACGACCAGCGGCTGCCGACCGGCATGATCGTCAGCGACGTCCCCGGCGTACGCGAGGCATTCGACTCGAAGTACTCCTTCATTTGAGCGGCGGAGACCAGGAAACGATTCTCGTCGCGCACCTCGCGGTGTAGATGGCAGATGCCGCTCGCAAACGGAATCGCATAGCGGGGCCGCAGTTGCTGCGCGGCGGCAACGAAAGCTTCCATATAGGTGCGTCCGTCGACGGGAAGCCGGTCGGCGGGATCTTCAAAGGTGTAGCGGGTGGGGTACGACCATGCCGGCGAGTGGCTGCGCAGCATGAAATCGGGCTTCGGATACTTCGCGCGGAAGGCGCGCCAGGTTGACGGCAACGGCTTGGCGTCGTTGAGATCAACGAGCACCGTGCCGCCCGATTCGACGACCGCGACGCTATCGTCTTGAAAACTGATCTGATAACTCGTCAGCGAGAAATCCTCGCCGAGGGCAAGACGCTCGCCGTGTTTGAGCTCGACGACTTTTTCAAAACCGATCTCGGTCAACTGCTGCTTCAGACCGGAGATCGGGAACTTCGGAACGACGGCCGTCGTGGTCTTTCCGAACTTCCGCAACGTCTTGGGATCGAAGTGATCGAAGTGCCAGTGCGTGATGTAAATGTAGTCCGCGCTAAAAATCTCGTCGGTGAAGATCGGCGGCGGCGCGTGCCACCAAGCCGACCAATAGGTTGGTTCGTTCAACCAGGGATCGATAACGAGTCGCTTGCCGGCGGCCTTCACTTCGAGGCAGGCGTGACTTACGATGCGGAACTCCATTACCGCCCCTTCTTCGCTCTTTGTCCCCCCGTCCTTCGCGCTAACAAGTTCCTTAACGCCTGCGCGAAGCGGTCCTTCGACTACGCGCCCTTCGTCTCGCTGCGCTCGCTTAGGGCGCTACGCTCAGGATGACAACAGTTAACGTTTATTCGGTGTCGACGGGAAGATACGATGGCCGCTGGTGCAAAAAGTAAGCGCGCGAGTACTTTGTGGTAATTGTCGTAAAGGCGCGCGGCGGCTGCGTGAAGTCGAAGCAGTCGATAATACTGGCCGCGCGTTTGTCGGTCGTTCCCAATCGCCCCAGCCCCCAGATGTTTTCGACGAACTTGAGAATGCTGCCGAACTCGTACTGCGTGTGTGAAACATAGCCGGGCACGCTCGGAGTGGCCTCACGCGCGTACGGTGAAACGACAATCATCGGAACGCGAAATCCCAAGCCTCCCCATTCGTCGAAGAAGGGCGGCGGTTCGTGATCGTACATGCCTCCCCAATCGTCCCAGACCACGATGATGGCGCTCGTATTCCAATAGTCGCTCTTGCCGATCGCGTTGACGATGCTCGCAACCCACGACGGTCCGGTATCGGAGTGATTTCCGGGATGATCGGAGTTCGGGTTATCGGGCACGATCCAAGAGACCGCGGGCAGCTTTCTGGCGGCAACGTCGCTGAAGAAAAGGTTCGACTCGGCAATGTTGGTCGTCCATTCCGGACCTTCGCGTACGGCTTTGATGGCGTCGAACGCATTCCAGTATCTACCGGTGCTGGCTTCCTTGGGCGAGTAGTATTTCCAACTCAGCCTGTTGGCATCGAGCAAATCGCGCAGCGTTAGATAGTCGAAGCACGGGAACGGCCCGCGCCGGTATTCGAAGTGGATCTTCTTATTGGGAGTGGCGTGGAGCAGCGACGTGTCGGTGCCCGTCGGCGCGTCGCAGCCCCACGGCTGCGCAGTCGGAAAGTCGACGATGCTCTTCGTGTCGCGGGGCCGGTTGATGATCGTCGCTCCGGCGATCAGATCTTGATGTGCGGTGAAACTGCCGCTGCCTTGCGTCTGAAAGAGATGATCGGCGAGCACGTATTCTTTGGCGAGATCCCAGTCGGGTGCGAGCTGGGCCGGATCGACGTATTGATAGACCTTTGTGCCGGCCGGCCCGCGGCATTTTTTTCCGGCGCCCTCGAGACCGAAACCATCCATCTTTCCGCCGTCGTAATCGAGCCTGACGGCGCGATAGGAGTGGCCGAAATCGCATGGCCCGACGAGGTCGACTTTTTGCAGCGGTACGTAGGTGTCGCCCGATCCCGACGAATTCTTCATGTAGCCAAATGTCGTTCCATCGGCATTCGGAAACGTCGCAAAAAAATTATCGAAGCTGCGATTCTCCTGAATGACGATCACCACGTGCGAGATCGGAACGCTGCCTGCAGGCGGACGCCCAGCGGCGCGCAGCGACGCGTCAACGGAGGGCGACGTTCGCAGAACGGACGCCCCGCACGAGGTAAGCGCGAGCGCCGCGATACAATAAGCGGCGGCGCGTGCAACCCCGCGCCGCAATCTCACGGATGCTGCCGAAGTGCGATTGCGCCCGTCGTCGTCGCGAGCTTGATGCGCCCGCTCCCGGTGCCGATCGTGCCTCCGCCGCGCGCGCCAACGAGATTCTCGCGCGTCTGCGTCACGCCCGGAATATTGCTGGTGAAGTCGCCGACGGTGCTCGCCGCTTGCACGGTCGCACTGCTGCCGGGGGCGACGATCAGGGTTAGGGCGCCGGTCGTCGCGCGCAGATCGATCGAGCGGTTTCGCTCGACCAGGCCGACGTCGGCCGTAATCTCGCCGGCCTCGGTTTGAATCTGCACGTCGCCCCGCACACCCGCGATATCGACGGCTCCGGCGTCGTTGGAGATTTGCAGCGACGCGTCGTGGGGAACGAAGATGCGATAGCGCACGCCGCCTCCGTGCACGCCTCTTCCATAATGTGTCGCGATCGAGACTCCGCCGGGCTCTCGCGCCACGGCAATCGCGACGCGATGCAGTTCCTCCGCATTGTATCCGTACTTCGTCGCCTCGACGTCGACGATCGGCTTCGCCCATGCCTCGACCCGAACGGCTCCGGCCACGTTTTCGATCACGACGGCAGGGGCAGAGCCGGCCGAAACCGTCTGGTGAACCTCCTCCCGAACGCGCTCGCCGAAGGCCCCGCTGCACGCCTCGAGGATTGCGAAAATCGCGAAGGCGGCGGCGATTCCTCGAGCGAAGGCAGAAAGCCCCATAGCCGCGGTCACTCCGCGTCTAAGGAGGACATTCCCTCCCTCATTCGCTCGCACGCAAAGGGACGTACATCAGAGCACGATGGCTATAGCGCCGCCACGAGTCCTATTCATCGCCTCCTTCCCGACTCGGGAACGAGGGGTCGCATCCTTCACGCAGGACCTCGTGATGAATTACGCCGCGCTGAGCGGGTCGCGCATAGACGTGGTTGCGGTGGCAAATCCCGACCTTCGCGACACGATTGCGTACCGTGTCGTAGGCCACATTGATATCGTGCATCCTCAGTCGTTTTACGATGCGGCCGCACGCGCGAATCGCGATCCGTACGATGTCGTGAGCATTCAGCACGAGTACCGCTCGTTCGGCAGCGATGCCGGCGAGTGGTGCATCGGATTCATGCGTGCGCTGCGCAAACCGGTCGCGCTCTCCTTGCATAGCGTCACACCGAGCCCGGGAGCGAAACACGGCTCGCTGGTGCGCGCGCTCTGCAACGCCGCAGCGAAGATCGTCGTGCTCGGCCGCGGCTCGCGTCGGCTCCTGATCAGCGATTACGGAATCGACCCGCTCAAAATCAAGGTCGTTCTCTGCGATCTTCCGGAGATGCCGAACGGATTGCGAATCGCACGATCGCACGCAGTGCTCTTCAAGGCAGTTCGCAGCTGGAACGTGATGCGCTCGCTGCCGCTGATGACGCCGGTCAGCCTGCCAAACCTCGCCGTTTAGCGACGAACCGCATAGAACGGTAGCCCGATCATGGCCGAGCGGTTCGCACTGCTCATCGGACTCTCGCTCTTCTTCGGCTTCGCGTTCGAAGAGTTCTACTCCGGAGAGCTGCCGCGGCGTCCTGGCGGGGTTCGCACGTTTCCGCTGCTGGCGCTCACCGGTGGCGGCCTCTATCTGATCGAGCCGCGCTACGGCGCGCCTTTCATCGCCGGCCTCTTTATTATCGGCGCTTGGATCTTCGCCTACGTGCGGCGTCAGGGTAAGATCGATGCGAACGGCGTCGAGGGCGCCTTCATCGTACCGATCTGCAACTTGCTCGCGTTCGCGCTCGGAGCGATCGCGCTCACTCAGCCGCTCTGGCTCTCCGTCGGCATTGCGGTCGCGGCGGTGCTCCTGCTCGGCGGAAGGCGCACGCTGCACGACTGGGCGGCGCGCGTTTCGGGCCAAGAGATCGTGACGGCGGGGCAGTTCTTGATTTTGGTCGGCGTCGTCTTGCCGCTGCTTGCGGACCGGCCGCCGATTCCCTATACGACCGTCACACCGTTTGGCGTTTGGCTCGCGGTCGTCGCGGTCTCGTCGATTTCGTATGCGAGTTATCTCCTCGAACGCTTCGTCTTTCCCAGCGCCGGTACGATCGTGACGTCGCTCCTCGGCGGCCTCTACTCGTCGACGGCGACGACCACCGTGCTCGCACGCCGCGCGTTCGACGAAGGCATGACCGCCGAGATCGAAGCCGGCATGGTCGCGGCGACGGCGATGATGTACCTGCGCGTGCTCGTGGTCTGCTCGATCTTCAACCTCGCGCTCGGCGAGGCGCTCGCGATTCCACTGCTCGCGCTCGCCGCGATCGCCGGCGCGTTCGCTGCGTGGCGCTTTCGTTCGGCAAAGCCCTCGTCGCCAACGACCGATTTCCCGAACCCGTTGCAGATTTGGACGGCACTCGTCTTTGCGGTGCTCTTCGTCGCGGTCTCGATGCTGGCGACGTTGGCACAAACCCATCTCGGACGATCGGGCGTCTTTGCCCTCGCGGGCATCGTCGGCGTCACCGACATTGACCCGTTCGTCTTGAGTCTCGCGCAAGGCGGCGCTGCGGGAATCGGCGTGACGACGGCGGCGGCGGCAATCCTGATCGCGGCCTCATCGAACAATCTGCTCAAAGCCGTCTACACGCTGCTCTTCTCGCGGGGCCGTGCCGGCGCGGGCCCAGCGGTCACGCTCGGCGCTCTCGCGGCGCTTGGTGTTGCCGCCGCGTTTTTCATAATCAGGTAAGCATCCTTACCGCGCGATCAACGAATGAACGCTCGACAGCTTCGCACTTGCTTACGGCGCGACGCGCGAAAAAGTTTCTGAGTTGAGCGCAATCCAAATCGAGCTTTGATCCGTTCACGGACAACATCCCTATCCCAGATACTCGAGATTCTCTCGAGATAAGGAGCACCCGTGAACGGAGATCTTCGCAGCGTCGCCGCCGTGGCGACGCTCGCGCTATGCGCGCTCAGTGCGTGCGCACCGCAACAATCAGATTCGCTCGGCGGCTTGCCTGCCGGTGGATCGGCATCGAGTTCGGGCTATCAGCGATCGTACGCATACGATCCCGATACAACGGCGAACACTCTACCGGGGGCGGCGACGCTCGACACGCTCGATCCATTTGCCGCCCGTATACACGACAATCAGACGGTCGGCTTCGGCGCCGGCCAGCGCCTCATCTTCAACTATCAACAGCAGTTCGATTGCGTCGTTCAACCCTCCGACGACCGGAACTATAACGGCAAGGAAGCGGCGCTCGATCCAAAGGAGCTTTACACGCCCGAGTGCCAAGTCGGCGCGCCCTCGACGATCGACCCAACCGGAGCCTCGGTGAAGAAGAGCGATCCGCTCTACGTACTGGTCCCGTTCTTTGAGACCAACAAGAAGACGCCGGCCTTTACCAAAGCGCTCGGTCAAGCGCTCAAGAAGCTTTTCGGCTTCGTCCCCGATGCGTTCAAGCCCGACCCCGGCGTCGCGGTTCAATGCCCCACACCAAAGGACAAGCCCGGCAGCTGCACGATGCATCCGCTGCAGACCGACCTCGGTCCCTTGCTGACCGCTCTCGGCCTGCTTCCGCAGAATACGAACCTCTACGTGCCGCTGGTCAATCACGACCATCTGCTCGCCGATAGCGACGTGAACCAGACCAAAGAGTGGTGGCAGGTCATCGTCTTGCTCGTCGAAGATCCGAAGGCGTGGCCGAATGCGCAGGGCACGAGCGGCATCACCTCGGTCGCCAAACTGCAAGCGGCTCAACAGAAGAAACAGGCTAGTGCAAACGTCGCTACCAACTTCTTTCTCTACTTCAACTCAAAAGCGATGGCCAAGGGCATGAATCGGATGCCCGGAATGTAATCAACGGCGCCGCCACGTTTACCTAGTGGTTCTTGGTGGGAAGAAGGGAGCGACTTACTTCTTACCGCTACGGAAATCGGAGGATCGATGCGGATTTTTCAATCGGCGGCACTCGTCGTAAGCCTCGGTGTCGGATTAACGGCAACGGGGCTCGCGGCAACCAACACGATGAATCACGTCAACAATGCGATGTCCGCGCATTCGATGACGATCAATCTCGGAGCCCAAAACGGCTCCAAACAGGATGGCCAAGCCTTCTTAAACGACACCTCGGCGGGTCTGCGGGTCAAGCTTCAGGTGAAGAACGAACCCGCGGGCGCTGCTGAGCCGGCGCACATCCATCAGGGCACCTGTGCGAAGCTGAATCCCGCGCCGTGGAAGGGACTTTCGAACGTCGTCGGCGGCGTCTCGGTGACGACGATTCCGAATCTCACGCTGGCCGACCTCAAGAAGGCCCACTACGCGATCAATATTCACGAGAGCGCCGCAAACCTCAAACATTACGTTTCGTGCGGTGACCTCTAAAGCCAAACCCGCGCAGAACAAGAAGCGGCCGGAGAGCAACCCTCTCCGGCCGCTCGTTAACTTTTTCCGCGTTCTTGGACCGGGTTTAATTACCGGCGCGGCCGACGACGATCCGTCGGGCATCTCCACGTACTCCGTGGCCGGCGCGTCGGCCGGCTTCTCGATGCTCTGGCTCACGCTCATCTCCACGCCCATGATGTCGGTCGTGCAAGGAATGTGTGCGAGAATCGCCATGGTCACGGGGGAAGGCCTCGCGGCGCTCATGCGCAAGCGGCTGCCCATTGCGCTCTCCTACTCGCTCGCGGCGCTGGTCATCGTAGCCAACACCTTCAACGTGGGCGCCGATCTCGGCGGCATGGCCGACGCGGCGCACTTGGTGATTCCGCTGCCGGTCGACGCGTGGGTCTTCTTCTTTGGTGTCGGGCTGATCGCCGCGCAGACCTGGCTCTCCTATACGATGCTCGCCCGCGTCTTCAAGTGGCTCACCCTCTCGCTCTTCGCCTATATCGTCACGGCCTTCGTCGTGCGCCCGAACTGGGGCACCGTGCTCTTTCACTTCGCCATTCCGCACATCGAGCTGAACGGGGCGTGGCTTTCGACCATGGTCGGCGTCCTGGGGACGACGATCACGCCGTATCTCTTCTTCTGGCAAGCCTCCCTGATGGTCGAGGAAGATAAGCAGGCCGGCAACGCCACGCTCGCGTCGCGGCGCGGCACCGAGAAGAACGCCGTTAAGAACATGCATACCGACGTCAACAGCGGCATGATCTTCTCCAACCTCGTGGCGTTCTTCATCATCGTCACCACCGCAGCCACGCTCAACCTGCACGGCAAGCACGATATCGCAACCGCGCAGCAAGCCGCGGAAGCGCTGCGGCCCTTGGCTGGGAACTTCGCCTACCTGCTCTTTACGCTGGGCATGGTGGGAACGGGCGTGTTGGCGGTGCCGGTGCTCGCAGGATCGTCGGCGTATGTCGCCGCGCAGACCTTTCGCTTCCGAGAGGGGCTCAACGAGCCGCCGAAGCGCGCGCCGAAATTTTACGGAATCCTCACGGCCGGAATCGTCATCGGAATCGCGATGAACCTCTTGAAAATCGACGCGATCAGGGCGCTCTTCTGGTCGGCCGTTCTCAACGGCGTAGCCGCGGTACCGCTCATCGCGGTGATCGTCTGGTTCGCCTCGAGTACATCGATTATGGGCAAATGGAAGAGCTCGATCGTAGCGCGGGTTTGGGGATGGGGTACGGTTGCGCTCATGGGCGCGGCAACGCTTGGAATGTTCTACTTCATGGCAAAAGGCGCGTAGCACCGCCTTACATTCGCACCTCGATGCCGAGCCGCGCGAGCGCGTCGGGGGGAATCCCGAGCGACGAGGTCACGCTGCGCGCGTTGCGGCGCAAAACGACGTAGAGACCGCGCCAGAACGCGTGGAATACTCCCCCACCCTCGGCAATGATCTGCGGATCGGCGCTGTAGTAGGTGGTATCCTCGCCGCCGATGTGAAGTCCGGCTGCCGCGCAGGCGTGCGTGATGCGAGCGATATCGAGTTTCTCCATGAACCCGAAACTCGCGGTCACGCGCACCAAGCCTTCCGAGAGCCACTCCACTTCGACGCGCCGTTCGCCACGGACGTAGGGCTCGGTGGACGGGATGATCGTGAGCAGAACGATCTTCTCGTCGATGCTGTGCGTGCGCGCCCAGTGGTGACGAAGCACGAACGGAATTCCCTGGGGATCGCCGGTTAAAAAGACGGCCGTTCCCTGATAGGGAACGCCCAAGCGCCCTTGCACTTCGCGCAGAAAATCGCTCACCGGCTGCGATTGCTCGCGCTGCACGATGGCGACGCGCCGTTTCCCCGCCCGCCAGCTGCCGGCAATAACGAAGATCGCCGCGCTCACCACGAGCGGAATCCAGCCGCCTTCGAGCACCTTGGGAAGACTCCCGATGACGAACAATATTTCCACGGCCAGGAAGGGTACCGTCGAAAGGAGCGCCGCACTCAAGCTCCACCGGAAGCGCACGCGCACGACCTCGAAATAGGCGATCGAGGTGACGACCATCGTTGCGGCGACGGCGAGCCCGTAGGCGTTGGCCAGGCGCGCCGAGCTCTGGAACGTCACCACCAAGAGGATGCAGATCACCGCGAGGAGCCGGTTCACAAACGGAACGTAGACCTGGCCGCGGTGCGCCAGCGACGTGTAGATCACGCGCATGCGCGGGATGAATCCCAAACTGATGCCTTGTTTCGTGAGCGTGAAGACGCCGGAAATGAGCGCCTGCGATGCGATGATCGTCGCGACCGTTGCGATTGCGACGACGGGATAGAGTGCCCAGCTCGGCGCCAACCGGTAGAACGGATTCTCCAGGCTGGCGGGTTGGGCTAGCACCAGCGCTCCTTGCCCGAGGTAGTTCAAAACGAGCGCCGGAAAGACGACGACCGTCCACGCCAGCGCAATCGGCGCGCGCCCGAAGTGCGACATATCCGCATAGAGCGCCTCCACCCCCGAAACGCAGAGCACGATCGCGCCGAATACGGTGAGTCCTGCCACGCCGTGATGCGCGAAGAAGCGCACGATATACCACGGATTAAAGGCCCAGAGCGCCGCCGGATATTTGGCAATGCCAAGCACGCCGAGCAATCCGATCGTAACGAACCACGCGAGCATGATCGGACCGAAGACCGATCCGATTCGGCCGGTGCCGCGGTTCTGAACGACAAATAACGCGACGAGAATACCGGCAGCAATCGGCACGATGTATGGCTGAGCATCCGAGGTCGCGACGCGAAGGCCTTCCACCGACGAGAGCACCGAGACGGCCGGGGTGATGATACCGTCGCCGAAAAGCATTCCCGCACCGAGGATGATCAAGAAGGTCAACCAGGTGGCTTTGGGCGGTACGCCGCGCTTCACCGGCGGCAGGATGAACGCCAATAGCGCCAGGATACCGCCTTCGCCGCCGTGCGCGATTCGCATCACCATCCCGATATACCGAACGAAAACGATGAGAATCAGCGACCAGAGGATCAAACTCAGCAGCCCTAGCACGTTCTCGTGCGTCGGAGCGACCATCAGCAAACCGGCAAAGCATTGCCGGAACGCGTAGAGCGGGCTCGTTCCGATATCGCCAAAGACGATTCCAAGCGCGCCAAGGGCCAACGCGGCCCCGAGCGGCCGATGCGCCTTATCCCCCATGCGCCAGTATTCCCCGCGTTTGGCCGCTTACCGTGTTGGGAACGCTAAGAATGGCACTGCTACGTAAGGAAGGCGGATGGAATGGGAATTCTGGCGTGGATTATTTTCGGCTTAATCGTGGGAGCCATCGCGAAGTTCTTCGTACCCGGCGACGGGCCCGGCGGCCTGATCGGTGACATTATTATCGGCATCGTCGGCGCCGTGATCGGCGGATTTATTTACGGCTTCTTCGGTCATGTGGGGGTGACGGGATTCAACATCGGCAGTATGGTCTGCGCGCTTATCGGCGCGATCGTTCTGCTGGCGATTATTCGGGCCGTCACTCGTCCGTCGGCAGCGTAATCACCGCCTAGGACTAGCGTTGGGATCGGCGCCGTCGAACGCGGCCCAGATCTTCCTTGAGATCGGCGATTGTCTGCTCCGGCACGAACGGCGCAGCTTCGCCGATCTTCTTGCGTCCGGCGAGCGCGAGAGCCGCCGTCGCCGCCGCCCAGAGAATGGTAACGACGAGTACGGCGCTCCACATTGGCAACACCAAGCCGAGCAGCAGCGCGACGAGCACCGACCCCGACGCGAGCGTAAAGAATCCCGCAAGCGCCGAGCCGCTGAGCATGCCCGCGCCCATACCGGCAGACTTCGCCTTCTCGACCATTTCCTGACGGGCAATGGCGAGCTCGTCGCGGATCAACACCGTGATGTCGCCGACGAGCTGCTTGAGCGGCTCCGCGGGAGCATCCTTCATATCGCTAAGGAATACGGCTCGGGTCGTCGTCGAGACAACCGTTGAGCTGCGTCCGCAGATTTCGCAACTTCGATCGAAGCGTTCCGGTGCCTCGCACGTCGGCGTCGAGATCTTGCGGCCGTTGCAGCAGCGTCGTGATTTGGTCGACGGCGCCCGCGATAAGGAGACGTTCGAGTACTGGATCCCGGTCCATACGATACGTAGTACCCAAGTTTCGAATCGCTCCATCGCGGGCAAGCTGCGGAGGGAGGTAGAGAATGGCTGCTCGCAAGGTATCGAAGAAATCCGCAACTCGAAAGAAGTCCACAACGCGGAAAAAACAGAGTGCAACGCGTTCAAAAGGCGCCGCGAAACGCACATCGGCCGTTTCGAAAGCCATGAAGAAGGCGTCGACGACCGCCAAAAAAGGCGCAAAGAGCGCGACGAAGCGCGTGAAAGCCATCGCGGCCGATCCGGAGCGCACGGTCAAGCAGGCTGCACGCGGCGTTCGTAAAGGCGCAGCGCGCGCGCACGATATCGGCGAGAGCGTCGCCCGCGCGGGTGAGCTCATTCAAAAGACCGCCGAACTCGTGAATGAAGTCGCGGCGCGTGCCGGCACGCGCCGCCGAAAACGGCGCTAGCGGCCGACACTTCTTTTTAATCGGAGAGATCGCTCCAGGCGCTGAAAACGGGAGCGCCAAATAGAGTATCACGGTGATTGTTCGACCGGTCCTCTGCCGTCCGTTCATTGGACGCCGGGCTGAGCTTGCTTATCTGCGAGAGCGCCGCCTCGAGGCGGGCTCGTCGCGTGGCAGTTTAGTCTTTGTCGGCGGAGACCCAGGCATGGGCAAGTCGCGGCTCATTTCGGAGTTTTGCGCCTCTTTGGCCTACACGCGTTGTCGAATCGCCTACGGACTCTGCCGGGAGTTCGGAGGCCGTCCCTACGGTCCGATCTTGGAAGCGTTATCGAGGCTCGACCCGAGCGCGGTCCAATTAACGCGCACCGAATCGAAGCGGCAGTATTTTGATGCGATCGTCGATCGTTTCGTGGAAATTGCCTCACGCAAAGCGCTCGTGGTCATCATCGAGGATTTGCACTGGGCCGACGCGGCAACCCTCGACTTACTGGCCTTTCTCGGTTCGCGACTTCACCGTATGCGCGTGCTTTTGGTCGCCTCATTTCGCCCCGACGATCTGCACGCCGAACATCCTGCAACCGCCGGCATCGAGAGAGTCGGACGTTCGGCGCAGGCTTCCCGTATTGATTTGCCGCCGCTCGAGGGGGTCGAGTTGCGCAGATTTATCGACGAGGCGCTATCCGGTTTCGAGGTGAGCGCGCAGCAACGGCGCAGCATTGCGCTCGCCGGCGAAGGCAATCCGTTCTTTACCGAAGAGCTGCTCAAGAACGCCGTCCAAGATGTCCCCGACGGTCGCGGGAGTCACCAAACCGGTCGCGTTCCGCAAAGCGTACGGTCGACGCTGCTCGAGAGGTTACGGCCGTTCGAAAGCGAGGATCGCCGCATCGTCACACATGCCGCCGTCATCGGGCGCACCTTTACGCTGAGCCTGCTTTCGTCGGTTGCCGGTGCCCAACCCGAGCGCATACTTTCGGCGTTGCGTCGCGCTCGCGACTTTCAGCTCATCGAGGAACTCGAACCGAGCCTCTTCCGGTTTCGCCACGGCCTGACGCGAGAAGCAATCTGCGGTGATTTTCTCCGTACGGAACTTCGCCCGCTGCATCACCGGATCGCCCTGATATTAGAGAGCGCACCGGAGAACGAGCGGTCGATCGAAGCGCTAGCGTATCACTCCTGGGCAGCTGGTGACGACGAGCGGTGCGTTCGATATAACGAATTGGCCGGCGATGCGGCACGGCAAGTGCACGCGTACGACGACGCCATCGCCTTTTACGAGCGCGCCCTCGAGTCGAAGAGCGTTGCTGCGTTCACCCGGGGTGCCCTGTTGGAAAAAGTGGCGAATCTGCGCTTAGTCTTGACCGCGCGCGAAGAGAGCGAGGCAACGTATCAGGCCGCAGCCGATTCGTTTGCGATCGCGAAGGCGTTTGAGCGCGAGGCGGTCTGCCGCGTTCGTGCAGCCATGACCGCATACACGGTCACCCTTTCAGATACGACCGCCCCGCTCGAGCAAATGCTCGTGCGGATCGATGATAGCGAGCGTCTTGCCCGGGCCCGGCTGCATCTGGGGATTGCGTGGATCGCCGCTGCGTTACGGTTTCCATCGCGAGCACAAGCTCATCTGGCGCACGTCGATCTGCGGGTGGCGGCAGGCGTGACCGATGTCCAGGTTCGATACCATCACGTTGCGGCGATCGTCAGCACGGCGCTCGGCGACGCCGACGGTTTGCGTCGCGAGCACGCGGCGTGGCTCGATGCGGCACGCGCTCACGGTGCGGGTGCCGTTGCCGGCGTCTATTACAACGGGGCGAAATATTTTGCGTCGTTTGGTCTGCACGAGGAGGCGCAAGAGAGCATCCGCCAAGCGCTTCGGTTGGCGGGCGAAGTGCGTAATCGCCATGCCGAAGAGTGCGCGCACGCAACCGCGGCGCTCTGCTATGTTTTGAGCGGCGATTTGCAAGCCGCCCGCAAGGCAGTCGAGGCGGTTCCCACGACCTCCGATAACCGCGTCAACATTACGTTTGCGACCGCCGCCGGCACGGCGCTGGGAACGTATCTCGGAGACGACCGCTTGATCGAGAAATGGTTTGACGGATTCGAAGCGTCGATCTTATCCGCCCCGGAGATCGAGTGCGGTTACGGTTTTGCCGAAGTACTCGTCCGCCGCGGACGGCGGAAGGAAGCCGAAGCGTTCTTACATCGCGCTCTGCCCGATTGCGAGCTCGTTCGGGGCGAAGTGTTGACGATGCTTGAGATCGCTCGTTATGGAGCAGCCGGCGATCGCGCGCGGGCGCGCCGATATCTCGCGCGAGCGAGCGAAGCCGGCGACTCGCTCGAGCGCCCGGCCCTTGCGCTCTTCGATGCGATATGTGAATCCGGCGATCGTCCGGAGCGAGCAAAGCAGCTAGCTCGCGCCGCGGCGGAGGGTTTCCGGCGCTTTCGCACGCCGCTCATCGAGGCTGCCGCGCTCGAAGTGGCCGGAGAGGCCGAATTGGCGTTGCTGCTCTATCGTCGATGCGGCGCGACCCATCACGTGCGCCGGCTCGAAGGCATTGGCTCCAACGCTCTGCCCGCGTTCGAACCGCCGGGCGGAGCGGAAATGGCGCTCCTTTCGGCACGAGAGCGTGAGATCGCCCTTCTCGCCGCGCGCGGGCAATCGAATCTGGAGATCGCCGACGCCCTTTCCATCAGCCATAAGACCGTAGAAAAACATCTCGGCTCCGCCTATCAAAAGCTCGGCGTTTCATCGCGCCGCGCGCTTCGATCGTATGTCGGCGAGAATCGCTAGCTTCGCGCAGCGAGCCGCCGCGGGGTAGGGTCGCCCACCCATACCGCGCCGCCCGGCGCTCCCGTACGATGTTTCCTAAGACGGCCCGTTTTGCGGCGCCGCCACTCTTGGAAAGGGAGCTTTGTTCGGATGGGAGACTTACGTCAAATCGCCACAACAGCGATCCTTCTCGGATTTCCACTCGCGTTTACCAGCGGCTGCGGCGGAGCGGCGAGCGCCCCGGTTACACCTGCTTCGTCGGCGACCCAATCGGTGCAGTCCGGTACGGCACACGTAGCGAACCGGAGGCACGACGCGAAAGCGGGCGAGTGGCCCCAGTTCGGCTATAACCCGGGTCACAGCGGCTACAATCGGTTCGAAGATACCATCACGACACAGAACGTGTCGAACCTCCAGGTCGCCTGGAACGATTCAAGTCTCATTCAGCCCGGCGGGATCGTTCTCAGTGACGGCGTCGCCTATGTTGACGATATGGGACAAGCAAACGAAGGCTTATACGCGCTCGATGCCGCGACCGGTGCGCAGAAGTGGTATGCGAATCTCAACCTCAACGGCTCCTGGGGCAATATGACTCATGCCGTTCCAGTGGTCGCCGGCAACGTCGTGGTCTCGCCGTGCAGCAACGGCTCGTCGAGCCCGTTCTTGACCGGCCTCTGCGGGGTGAATGCGAGAAGCGGCCAGCTCTTGTGGACGTATTATTGTACGCAGTATCAGGGCGGCGGATGCTCCGGCCTCGTGAACGGTTCCTCGCCGGCCCTCTATCAGCGGCTCGTCTACGCGCAGATCACGCAAGGCATCAACGAGCAGCCTGACACCGAGGCACTCAATCCAAAGACCGGCGCGGTGGTTTGGGATGTTCCCGGCGTCTTTCACTGCCCCGATGGAGGTGCGAGCCAAGGCACTCCTCTGCCGGCCTCCAATGGCCTCGTATTTGCCGTGCTCGCATGTCAGGGCTCATCGGGTGCCACGGAAATCTGCGCCCTTTCGGCTGCCTCGGGAAGCGCGGCCTGGTGCGAATCGACGAGCAACATTTACGTTGAGACGCTGATTGCCGGCGGCGGCAAACTCTTTGCCGCCGAAACGATCGGCAGCAACACCGACGTGATTGCGTTCGACGCAACGAGCGGATCTCAAGTTTGGACGGCGACGTTGCCGGGCGCGAACTCTGCAACGTTAGCCATGGCGAATAACCGCCTCTTTGTCGACGATGGCGGAGTAGGCATTTTTGCCCTCAACGCACACAACGGCAAACCGGTCTGGAGTTACACGGCAAACTCGAACTTGACCCAAGGCGGCGTTTTATCGGTCGCTAACGGCATCGTCTATGCAGACGGCGGCGGCGGCAACAACGGAAACGTCGCGCTCGCCGCATTCGACGAAACGACGGGATCGGTCATATGGACGAGCAGTTCGGTCGGAAACGGTGCCGCACCGGCGACGCCGGTGATTCTCGATGGGACGGTTTACGCCGGGTGCTACACCATGTGCGCGTTCGCGTTATCGTCTTCGGGAGAACACCGGAAACGATAGCTAGCCACTCGGGGCGTTTTCAAAAGACTCACCACGTGCGCAATCCGGGAGCGAGGTAACCCGGATTGCGCAGCAGCTCGCCGACAGGGCCCGCGTACGCGAGCACCGCGAAAATGAAGGCGAGAACTCCCCATCGGTAGAGATGCTGCAATGGCGCCGGCGTCGTTAATCCGCCGTCGGCCGGCGTTGCGAACGTGACGGCGGCGTACTCCGCGCGTTCGTTCTGAACGAGCGTTCCGATCGCCACGGCGACGAACGTCATGATGCTCACGAAGAGAAAGAATCCGCCGGCGGCCGCGAGCAGCATCAGCGGCTGCCATGCATTGGCCGCCCCTGCGCCCATATAACCAACCTCGGCCGTCCGGCGCGGCGCGCCTTGCAATCCCGCAAAGTGCATCGAGAACGACATGATCAGCATGCCGAAGAACCAGAGGCGCGTCTGAAAGAGCGCCAACTGAGGCTGCCAAAGCGCGCGTCCGGTGAGGCGCGGAATCATCCAGTAGGCCGCGCCCAAAAACGTCAGCGCGACCGGGCCACCGACCGTCACGTGAAAGTGGCCGACGATCCAGATTGTATTGTGCACGACCATATCCATGCTATACGATGCGTTGACCAAGCCGCCGAAGCCGCCCAGGATGAAGAGGATCATCCCGAGACCGGCGCCGCTAAAGGTCGGATCGTTCCACGGAAGGGCTCTGACGGTTGCGATGAACCCTTTGCGCCCTTGTTTGATTGCGAAGAGCTCGAAGGATGCGAAGATCGCAAACGCGGTAATGAACGACGGAATCGCGACGCCGTAGGTGTTCACGGCGTGAAGCATCTTCCAAACCGACGAAATCCCCGGTTCCATGAACTCGTGATGAATGCCGACCGGCGTCGAGAGCAGAATCAGCATGATGAATGCCAGCCGGGTGAGCGCGTCGCTGAAAACGTTTCCGCCGTATCGCGTGGGAATCACGTTATACCAGATGATGTACGCGCCCATGATCCAGAAATAGACCAGCGGATGGCCGAAGTACCAGAAGAACATCCGCGTCAGCATCACGTTGACGCCCGACGTCCAGCCAAAGGCCCACGGAATGAGCAAGCACATCTCCGCAATGACGCCGAGCGTCGCGATCAACCACATCACGAAGGTTGCCGCGGCGCAGAAGACCACGAGCGGCACCGGTCTGCCGGGATTGGTTCGCCGGAAGAAGTTGACGTTTCCGAAAACTTCGAACGCGACGACCCACGTTCCGAGCACGAGCAGCGTCGCTCCAACGTAGAACCACGGACTCGCTTTGAGTGGCGCGTAGAACGTGTAGAGAACGGTCGCATCGCCCTTGAGAATCGTCAGCGCCGCCATCACCGTTCCGAAGAGCATCAGCGCCCAGCCGAACCACCCGGCGGCCAGACTTCGCTCGCGCGGAATGGCGCGATAGGTCACGAAGAGCGAGAGTCCGGTAATGAAGAACGTGGTGAAGACGAGCGCCATCAGCACGCCGTGCATGGTAAGCACGCGATAGTAATCGAACCAGCCGGGCGCGCCGAAGGCGCCCGTGCGCGCGAACCCTTGGAAGACGCCGAAGATCGCGCCGAGCGCGATCGCGGCGGTCGCCGTGTACACGTGGGCGATGACGATCCGATCTTCGCCGCGCATGCCGGCCGATTCGCTCACGTTACCGCACCTCGATGGTCGCGAACATATTCTGATGGCCGATTCCGCAGTACTCGTGGCAGATGAGCAAGAAGTCGCCGGGGCGTCGAAACGTGTGCGTCTCTTCGTTCACCCAGCCCGGCACGGCCATCATATTGATATCCGTGTTGGGAATGAAGAAACCGTGCACCACGTCGGAACTCGTAACGTAAAACGTCACCGTGCTGCCGGCGGGAATGCGGAGCCGCGAGGGCATGAACTGGAAGACTTGGGCGACGTAGTAGGCTTCGTACGTTCCGTCGGGCTTGCGGCGCAAGCCGGGCCGGTCGAAGGGCGGCGTTTGCGAGACTTTGGTCGGATCGATCTGCTGCATGTCGCTGGGCGGATTGATACCGTCGGCAAATGCGGCGAACGCGATCAACGATAAAAAGAAGACCAGCATCGTTACGCCGAACGTCAGCCACCAGCGCTCGTATTTGTGGATGTGCATGCTACCAGCGCAATCGCAGCAGCGCGTACATCGCGAGCCAGCAGATGAGAAACCCCGCACCCATCACAAAGACGAAGCGCAGGGTGCCGACGAGGGGGGCGTCGTCGTCCTTCACGAGCTAACCGCAGATCCCAGCAGCTCAGCCATGGACGCCATCATCTTCCCAAATGCCGGCCGGCCGGGTCAAGGACTCTTGTCGCGAACCGGAGAGAGGTCGGAGCGGCGCGCGCGGCCCTTCAGGGCGCTAAGAAGAGGTGCTCTAGTTTGTCACAATCGTATGAGCCCGCGAGGCATTTGAGCGAAACCGTGGGCTGCGCGTTCTGCTTCATCGGTAACGGAAAGACGTTCAGCGTGCCGTCGTCCGCGTCGAGCGTATAATAGCTATAGCGATAGGTGTCGGCGGCAAGAGCTCCCGCAACCGTATCGGTGTGCGCGTCGGGAAAGAGCCCGACTTGCGGATTGAAGGGTTGCGGAAACTGCGCCGTCACATCGACGGGCGGCGACGGCGGCGTCCCCGGTCTCGGCGACCGCAGCGCGCCGTCATACTGGCCCAAGAGAAGCGCGGGCGAGTTGGGAGCCGTCGGCGGCCAATCGCTAGCATCGACGAAGTCGGCTTGCTTTAAATCGAGTCCGGTCGTGCCGGGCTGTTTCGCATAGGGAAACGCGACTTTGAAGAGTCGCGAACGATAGCTGGCACTCGCGTAGAAATAGAGCGTCGCGTTGATATCGAAGCGCCCTTGCGTCAACACCGTAAAGCCGGAGGTCTTCGAGCCTTTTGCCCCCACGATAATGATGACCGAGGCAACGCTCTGCTGTTTGATCGGCGGCCGCAGCTCCGTAATGCCGCCCAATCCTCCCAAGTTGTTGAAGAGCCAGAGATTCTCGTTCGGATCGAATTCGATATCAACGAGTAACGCGCCGTCGGGCCCGATGCCCGTCATCGCGGGAGTCAACTTGATCTTCGTTTGCGCGTGCGACGGATCGAATGAAACAATCGGCGCTCGAAAGATGCGCAGTTCCGTCGGGCTCGCCAGCGCTACGTTACCGTATTGATCGGCAGTGAACTGCGGCGTCACCGGTAGGTGGGGCCACTCGGTCAGCGTACGCACGGGCTTCGAACTCTGCGTCAATGGCAAGCGGTACTCGAAAAACGAGCCGTTGTGGTCGACGTAGAGCAGACCTGGCTTCGGCGTCGAGGTCGGCTGAGGCGGTTGCTCGAGGCTCAACGGCGCCGGCCCACTCGAACCGCAACCTGCAGCAAACGCCGCGATCGCGGCAACGGCTGCCAGCGTGAGAAACGTCGTCGAAAGCTTCACTTATCGAGACTCCCGAAAACCGGGCCGGGCGGCCCGCTGCCGCCTTGGGTATCGGCATCGAAGAGAAAGAGCGAGAGGCGCTCGATGGCGTGAAACGGCAATGCGTTCCGTTTATCGAATGGGTTGATTCCCTGCGGCGTCTCTACGCCGATCAGGTGGCCGGGCGTGCCGACGAATCCGCCGAGATTGCTCACGCTCGTGCCGAGCGTCACCGTGGAAAGCGTGCCGAACTTGGCGCTGCCAAGCTGCTTGAATTGCGACGAACTCGATGCTGCAAAGCTGCCGAAACCGGCTTGCGCCGTGCTCGGCGAGGCTTCGTAGAGTGAGAGTTGCGCGCCCTTGCCCGCGCCGGGCTCCTCAAACGTGAGCACCTGATAGTTAGGATACGACCCGACGACGATGAGTGTGTATTGTTTGCCGGCACCCAGCGGCGCCGATTTTAACGGCCCGACGGAGAAGCCAAGCGTGTCGCGCGCCGTGAGCGCGAGCGTGCCGGCGTTCATGCGCTCGAATGGCGTCATCGAGCCGTAAACGAATTGCGAGGCGACCGTCTGCGCATTCGCTTGAAGATAGGCATCCAATCCGAGCGGTTGCGGAACGCCGTTGTTCAGTGCGTCGAGCAATGGCGCGCCGTCAATAAAACGCACGTCCGCTGTTCCCGACTGTGCCGGGATCGCGCTCGACGACGAAGACGACGAGCCGCAACCGGCGAGCACGGCCATCGCGCACGCGAAGACGAGGGAGTTTATGCGCGCCGCATTGCTGCGGCGCGCATAAACGTTGCTGCTGGTTGGGATTACTGGAGGCAGGACGGGTTTCCAACGCCGTTGAGGGCGTTCTTGACTGCCGTGCGGATTTTGGCGCTGAGCGGCGTGTACTCGAGCGCACCGAGAAGCCCGCTCGCAGCCGATGAGGTTTCGTAGGTGATGAGCGCCTTCTTCTCGGTGAGGTGAATGCCGTTGTTGTTGCCGTAGAAGAGCCAGTAGCTCAGACCAACGATCGGGTAGTCGCCGGCGGCCGGGTTCACGAACTCGGTCGGCGGGATGTAGAGCTGGCACCACGGCGTGCTCGAGCCGAGCGGATTGCCATCGCTGCCGATGCCGTAGTCGATACTATTGGCCTTTGAGAGTGCGCGCGCGACCGCGGCCTTATTCGTCGGGCAGACGAACTTCGCGTTCGCGGTATCGAGCAGGCACGCCTGAGCAACGCCGGCCGCGGCGGCCCATGCGCCTTCTGCGTAGCCGGTTCCGAACGGGTCGGCCTGGATTGCCGTGATCACGCCCGGGTTACCGCTCTCTCCATGGAAGCGCGAATTCGGATCGCCGGACGAGCCGGGGCCCGGCCAGGTCTGATTGACGCCGAAGGTCCAGGCGGCGTTGCGGTTCTTGCCGAGATTCTGGTAGGGATCCTTATTGTACGGAGCGCGCCACTTCTGGTTGCAGACGGTATTCAGCTTGTTGGTGGTGAGGTAGCTCGTGCCGCTGCCGTCGGACCGGAAGTAGAAGTTGAGCGTGTCGCCCGTGCCGCCGGTAACGGAGCCGCCGTTATCGGCGGTGATTGCCGCATCGTTCCAGTTGCTGATCGTGCCGTTGGCAATGGCGCAGTAGGTCCAGGTGGAGAGTTGGAGATTCGCACTCGTTCCGATTCCGCTGAATGACGACGCGTTATACGGGAATACGATCGGACCGCCGAAGGTCGGGAGCTCGAAGGGTTGGCCCCAGCTCGGCGACGTGATGAGACGACCGTTGGAGTAGGTGGTTCCGGATGCACAGCACTCGGTCGATGCCATCGCGACGTCGCTTCCGACGAAGTCGAGTGGATCGCCCGGAGCGCCGAAACCGGCCGGAGATGCGGTGAGCGGTGCACAACCGACCGTGGCGGTGCCATTGTTCGCTTCAAACTCTTTACGTCCGAAGCCGCTGCCGGTGAGACAGTAGTAGATTGCGCCCTTGGTTTTCTTCTGGGCGCCGAAGAGAACCGAGCCAGGGGCCGGCGTCGGTTGTCCCGGCCCCGGAGTGCCGACCGGCTGCGCCCCGAGGTTGTAACCATACGCCGGGAACGTTGCGCCGCCGCCATAGAGTGCGGCGCCGACCTTTTTATTGGGGTGGATCTTGCTCTGCGGCGCTGCGGCGCCGTTGGGAAGGGCGGATACGCCCGACCCGGCGGTACTTCCGTTACACGCGCTCAATACGAGCGCCGGAAGGGCTGCCAAGGCCAGGGTAGCGAGCCTGTTTTTCATGTGGTGCTATCCTTTATGTGAGGGTGGTGGAGTGGCATCAACGGGGATAAGCCGGACGGGCCTTGGCCTGCCCGGAAAGTGATGTGATCGCAAGCGCCGCCGGCGCGCTGAGTTGCGTCGACGAGCCGGCAATCTGTAACGACGGTTTCACCGGCCCGTTATCGCTCGAGGTAAACTCGTCGATCGCATTGTTGAAAACATCGGCTGCGAAGACCGACTGCTGGTAGAGCGTGATCTCGGGAAAGTATCCGAGCAACGCGCTGCTTTGGCAGTTCTTGCTCGATGAGACGCCGTCGAGCGTCAGCACGCGAATCGGCGGGACGTCGGTGGTGTTGCCGCTCGCGCCCGCTGCGTAGACGTTCACCTCCGCCTGGCACGTGCCGCTGCTGCCGCTGCCATGCGTCGTCACGTTGCCGATGTAGATCTCACCGGCGGAGTCGAGTGAAACGTTGGTCGTGAAGCCCGGCGCAAGCTCCGTGGTCGAATCCCAGGGAATCGTGCGGGCGGCGGATGCGTTGGCGTTGCCGATATCGGCCGCGGCGGCGACGTAGAGTCCATAGTCGGAACTAAATCCGGCAACCAGCTTGCCGTTGACGTAGAAGTTGTTACTCGAATCGATCGCAAGGCCGGTGGGACCCGCGTTGTTGTACTTGAGATACGGCGATGCGAAGTTGAAGGCGTACTCGGGATCGACCGAGCCCGAGGCGCCGTTTGCATAGGTCAGCACGGCGCCTTTCGCGCTGCCGCTATTACCGTCGACGTTCGTGGCACCGTACGTGACGAGCCGGCCGGACGGATCGATCGCGATATAGACCGGATAGAGCGTCGAATCGTTCGGCGATGCTTTGGAGTTGACGGTCGCCACCGGCTGCGCGCTGCCGGTCGCTCCCGGCGCATAGACGGCGATCTCGTTCGCGGCATCGGGTTGACCCGTGCCCGGATTCACGCCCGTCGAAGTATCGAGATAGCCGACATACAGGTTCCCGGCGGAATCGAGCGTGATGCTGCGCGCGTACAACTTGGAGTCGAGGGAGAGGGTGTTTTCCGGTGCCGCGTTGCCGTTTGCAGTTCCACTATACTCGGTCACGATTGCACCTTGGCCGGTGCCCTTCGAGCCGAGATTGAGCACGTAGATCGTGCCGACCGGCGGCGGCGGCGTCTTACCGTGCAGCTTGAAATTCGCGCTCGCCCCGACGGCGCTCGGGCCGTCGGTCGTTGCCTGCAGCGTAATCGACGACGCTTGTTTGCTGCCGTTGTACGCGAGCGTGATATCCGAGGTCGGCTTGCTGATCACGATCGAGCTTCCCGATTTGCTGCCTGCGTGCAGCAGAAAGGCTTTGGCCGAATCGCCCTGGATTGCGAGCGTTATCGCGAGCGCGTAATCGCTCGGCCCGACGATCTCGGCGCCACTGGCGTCATAGGCCGCTAAGTTGACCGACGACTTCATCGGCGTACCGCGCTTGCCGCTCTTCGGTGAAAGCACGAGCTTTAAGGATTCGATGATGCCGCCGATCGAGAGCGAAAGCTTGTTGCTGATCTGCACGCCGCCGCCGCCCGACTGGATCTTCGCTTGCACCGTGCCCGACGAAAGAACGCTGCCGTTCCCGTTCGTTGCCGAAAACGCCGTCACCGCGAAGAGATCCGCTCCCGGCGAGCCGGAGGCCGTCGCGCTGCAAACCGTCGCGCCGGCCTCCACTTTGCAGTCGCGCGCCTTCGGCGTGGTATTCATTGTCGTCGGATTGACGCCGGTTACGCCCTTACCGTCAACGGACGTTAGCCCGATCACGAGCGACTCGGTGTTCTCCGAAATATAATCGGGACGAACGCCCTTGCGAGTTTGCGCGGGCACCGTGACCGTTACTTTGACTTTGACGAGGTTCGTCGGCGGCGGATCGCTGCCGCCGGGCGAGTTCACGACCGAACCACTTGGAAACGTGCCGCCGCCCCCGCAGCCGGTCAGTGCTACGACGAGCATACCTGCCGTCACCGATGCCAGACGCCTGCTGAGTACGCGCGTCACTTCGGATACGAAGCCGTAAGGATTGAGGAGGTGCTAATGTCGGCTTGTCCGCTCGGGCTCTTGATCAGCGGAAGCTGTGAGAGATTCGAAGGATACGACGATTCGTACGCCGGCCAGTCGGCGCCGACCGCATAGACCTCATACGTGGCGCCCGGACAGATCGTCGGCGTCTTTCCCCCCGAATCGTTGACCGGCCCGAGATTGTCGGGCAGGTTCACGTTTACGCGTCCGTTTCGGTGCGTTACGACGGTGTAGAACGTATCGGTCGTGTGCGTGAGGAGACACGGGCTGCTCGGCTGACCGCTGCCGCCGATGTCGCGAACGATCGCCAAGGCTTCGCTCGCGCCGTCGGGCACTGCGAGTTGCACCGTCCCGCCGCCCTTGCCATCGGGCTTGAAACCGGGTACGGGAAACGCCGGCAGCGCTTTCAAATTCACGAGCTGCGCGCCGGCCGCCAAGATGCCCGGCGGCGGCGTGGGCGTTCCGTTGGGTCCGGGACTCGGTGTAGGATTGCCGGGCGTATCGAAGGACGGCGGAACGGCGGCATATAGGTTGTACTTGCCGATCACCGGTTGCACCGCGAAATCGGTGAAGCCGAGCGAGTAGCCTTCCCAGCCGATTGCGCGCAGCGCCGCGCCACCTGAGGGAAAGGCCGGCGGTCCGCCATACCAGGTGGTGAGTTCGCTGCCGTAGATCGGCAAGTTGTACGATTGATAGAGCGGCGTGAAGCCGTTGCCGGGTCCGGAGTCGGAGTTGCAGGTGCACAAACCGTAACCGAAAGCTCCGGTCGACGAACTCTTCGGACCGAGCGGCGGCTGCGTCCATTGCGTTTGATTGAGCGTGGCCCACGTTATGTGGTTGGTACCAAGGTCCGAACCCGCCGATTGAACTTCACTACCGGTCTCGGTCGACGTCAGCACCGAAAAGCTGCTGGGGCCGATGATGATCGGCACGTTGTAGAGCGTACCGGAGAGCCCGTCCTTCTGACGCAGCGTTTCGACCACGTTGAGGCCGTAGGCCGTGTCCGCGCCCCCTTTGAACGAGAGCGTCGCGACACCGACGGCAAACTGCAGCTTGCTCGTGGCCGCCGGATCGAGAGAGGTTATCGGCGGCTCGGATGCTCCGCCGTTCCCGCAACCGACGACGACCGCGACGGCAACGACGGGGAGTGCGCCACGCAATAAGTTATTTCTATACATCATATCGTCACTTGATAGTAGAGCCGGAACGAGATCGGTGCCTCATTCGGATAGGTGAGATAGGGCTGGTTGCCGTGCGCCGAGACGTCCGGCGGCGCGTATGGCGCGGTGGAATAGGTGCACGGCGCGTTGCCGCTCTGGAGACCCGACGTCACCGGCGCGCCGTAGCAACCGTTGTAGACCGGCACGTTATAGAGGTTGTTGAAGAGATTGACGACCTGCAGGCCAAAGACCGACTGCGCGATACCGCGCGTCATCGGGTGAAACTCAATCGTTAAGTTGGCATCCACGCGCGGCGCCGTGTAGAAACCGCCGGGCAGGCCCCGTTCGGCGATACCGCGAGTCGCGGCAATATTCGGCTTGGTGCACGATCCCGGATCGAGCGGGTCGATATAACCCGGCGTATTGGAGTAGAGCATGCCCAGGCTCGTGTTGGGGACGACCACCGGAATGCCGTTGCAGTAAATCGCCGTGTAGTAACCTGCGCCGTACGGATAGCCGGAGTTGGCGTAAATCACCGGATTGAAACGCCAACCGTGTGAGTTGCGATAGTTGAACGCCGCGTTGAGCTGAAACGGCGAGAGATCGGGCGAGCGATAGACTTCCCCCACCGCGAGTGCCGCCGGTTGCAGGAACGTACCCGGCGGCTCGTTCCCGAACTGGCTGATGTAGGTCGCGCCGAGCTGCATCGAGAGCCCCAACGTAAGTTCTCGATTGTAGAGGGCTTCGATGCCGTAGGCCTTTTGAATGCCTTCGTTCGAGTACTGGACGTTGTTGAAAACGGGCGAGCCGGTTTGATAGTTGAAACCGACGATCTGCGCGGTCTGCTCGATCACGTTGTACCCGTGACGGTAAAACGGCGTGACTTTCATCGCCGATCCGTCGTGAAACTCGTGGGCCCACGAAATATCGACGTTGGTAAAGGTCGCTCCCACGAGGGGTGCCTCGAGCGTCGAGCTCCCGAAGCGATAGTCGCGCGTCAGCCAATAGAGCTGATCGCCGTAGTTGGCGCAGCGCTGATTGGCGAGTGGCCCACAATAGAGCGCCGCTTTGCCGGTGTCGTTATCGTATGAGGGAATATTCGCGAACGGCGCATACGGCGCGCGGCTGACGTCGCTGGCTATGAGCGATGGCAGCGGCATCGAGAGCGTATGCCCGAAGCCCAAGCGGATCGTGTCGCGATTATCCATGGCATCCGAGATGTCGAAGTGCGGCTCGTAGAGCCGCTGGTGTTCGGCTGCCGGAATCGAAGCCGGCGCGCCGGCCTGAAGCGGGATCTGGAAGTTGTAACCGTCCAGCCGCAGACCGGCCATCGCCTTCCAGCGATTGCTCATCTCCAGCGTATCTTGCAGATAGAGGCCGTACTGCTGCTGCGTGACGGTCTGCACGTCTTCCTCAAACGGAAAGCGCACGCCGCCGGGAAAGTACGAGAATAAATATCCGCAACCCGAGATTTGCTGCTGCGCGCAGAACGCCGGCGACATGAAGTCCTTCTCCAGTCCCGCCGCCGCAAACGGATTGTTATTTGGCAACAGGCCGGTGTAGGTATACGGCAGCGGCAGCGGCTGGAGCGGATGCGTGATCGGGTAGGTGATAATGTTCGCCGGGGTCGTGAACGCGGTGTACGACGTAAAATCGTAGCGATTACCGTAGGGCACCACGTATTCGTAGATCCCGCCGTACTTCAAGGTGTTTTTCGTGCCGATCTGCGTCGTACCATCGATCTGTCCGGCGGTGCGCGTGCCTCCAAACGGCTGCGCGAAGATCCCTTGCGCGGGCATGTCTTGATTCTGTCCGGAGAACGTGCGCCAGAAGCGAGTCGTCAATAATGTCGACGCTCCTAAGTTGACGTCATATTCGCCCTTATAGGCGAGGAACGGACTCTTTCGCTCGTCGGCCTGCGAGACGAACGCATACGTATTGGGCTGACCCGGAAAGAGCGGGATCAGACTATTGCAGGCGTAGTTTTGAGGCGCGGAGTTGACCGGCACGCCGTTGGGACCCTGAACCGGATAGGGCGCGCACTTGCCCGAGGTCGTGCCGCCGGAGATGTACGGCAGAAATTGAAAGCCGCCGTAGTCGAGCGTTTGGTCGATCGACTGGCTCTGGATAAAGAACTGCAGGCGCTGGTTTTCGTTCGATCCGAAGCGGTAGATCAGGTTATCGAGAAAATCGTTCGATGAGAGAAACTGCGGCGAGTAGTAGACCAGATTCGGATCGATCGTGCTGCCGAGCGTTGCCGCGTTCGTTCCGAGCGTTCCGAGCGTGTTAGCGGCCGTGCCGTTAATCCCGTACTGAAATGCGCGCCGGATTCCGATAAAGCCGGCGTAGTTGGAGAGCCGTTGCCCCGGGTCTGCCCAACCCCACTCCAGCCCGAGCTGGTGGAGATAGGGAAAGAGCAATGCCTCGGTGTCGACGTGAAGGTAGGTGGGATAGGTGCCGTTCTTGGCGGTGAAGAGCACGAGCCCCGTCCCGGTGTCGCCGTGCGTCGCATCACCCGCACCGGGAATCAGCTGCACGCTGCCGACGCCGTTGAGCAGGTTGAAGTTGGCGACGTTCTGCAGCGTGTTCTGCAAGTTCGGCGTCGGCGTCGTGTAATCGAGGCCCTCGAACTCGTAGGCTGCCTCGAAGGCGAAGCCGCCGCGAATCGAGACCGTGCCGGTTTTATCGATGGTCACCGAGGGGATGCTGCGCAGCAGATCCTCCTCGTTGGCGTTGAACGACTTGCCCATCACCGTATCGATTTGCGCACCGGTCACGGTGTAGGTATCGATCGTCATTCCGCGTTGGAAGGCACTCCCGGCTGACCGCGAGTGGGTGCTGGCGATGATCTTGAGCGTCTTGGAGAGCACGACCGGCACGTTTTGCTGCGAGCCGTTGAGGACGATCACGGTCGTCGAGTAGGGAAGATAGCTGCTGTGGGCGACCGAGAGCGAGTACGAGTCGGGCAGGACGCTCAGGAAGCGAAACTCGCCTTTGGCATCGGTTACCGTCTTATAGGTGCCGCTCGGCGATTTCACCACGACCTGGGCGCCCGCAATCGCGGCGCGCGTCTTATCGTCGATGACCGTGCCCGAGATGATTCCGCCGGTTTCGGCGAGCGCGCGTACCTGGGGAGCGATCACGTAGACAAACAGAATGAAAAGAACGCGCTTCTTGACCCGGAGCAGGCTCTTGATCAAATTTCACTCCCAGCAGCAAACCAGAGACGGCACTTCGGCCGGAGCTCAACTCGATGCTAAGGGCTAGCAAGTTCTGAGTGCATCCTGGGAATGCGCGAATCGTTAAGGCATCGGCAACGCGACTTTATCGAACCATAAGAAAATTTGCGAAGTCTTAAGATTCCTCGCTCTTCGGCGCATCGGTAATCTGCCAGCGCGAGCGCAGGCCGAGCCGCCCCAGAATCGAGCTCACGTGACGCTCGACGGTGTGCTCGCTGATTTGCAGCGCCACGGCAACCTCGCGATTGCGCGCGCCGCGGCGAATGAGCTGCGCCACCTGCTCTTCCCGCCCGGTCAGCACCGCGCCGCTCTGCCGCCCGCGCGGGCGGCGATCGCCCGCGGGCTCTTGTGCTACCAGCAGACGCATCGCTTCGTTCGTCCAGCGCCGCATGCCCATTGCGCTGAACGCGCGCGCGGCATCGCCGGCATTATCGATCCAGCCGCTGCGTTCGCCCGAGCGCAAGAGCAGGTGTGCTCGCGCCAGCAGCTGGTGCGCGTGAAGATATGGCCGGTTCGGCGCGACCATCGCCGCGAAGGCTTCCGCCGCGAAACGTGCTTCTTCGAGATCGCCGTACTGCGCTGCCGTTGCGAAAAGCTCAACGGCACTCGCGGCGCCGGCGGCCTGCAAAAGCGCGCGCCGCAACGCGATCGCGACCGGAGTCTCCCGCGCGGGCGTTCGCGCCACAATCAATGCGGCCGCCGTTGCCGCGGCGGCCGCCTCGGCAGATTCGCAGCGCAGCGCGGTCTCGATCATCTGCTGCGACGTCCATGCGGGGAGCGCCGCGTCGTCGCCAAGCTCGACGGCAAGTTGTGCGCCCGTCGCGGCGAGGAGCGCGAGCTCTTCCGGCGAGCGCGCCGCAGAGCGGCCGCGTTCGAGGAACTCGCCGGCGCGCTCAAGGTCGCCTGCGTCGAGCGCGAGACTTGCGGCCGCGGCGAGCGAGCGCAGCAGCCAGCTCGGCAACGCGTATGCGTCGGCCATGGCAATCGCCTCGTCGATCGCGGTGCGCGCGAGTTCGACGTCGCCGAAGAGCAGCGCGTGATGGGCCAACCGCTCTCGAGCCGCTACGCCAAGGTAAAATCGCCGATGCGCGACGGCGCGATCGTGTGCAGCCCGAAGGGAGTCGAGCGCGCCGGCAGCATCGGCCGTCCAGGTGAGCACGACGCCCGCAACGAGATGATCTTCGGCCGTTGGCTCCAGGTCCGTCGCTCCGTAATACTTCGCGACTTCCGCGGCAGTAGTGCAAGCGAGCAGTTGCGCGTCGACGAATCGCGCGAGGCCGCGATCGTCACCAGCAATTGCGCAGAGCGCAGCGCGGTCGCGGAAAGGCGCACGTGCAAGCGTCAGCGCAGCCGCAGCCTCGGCAAGGCGGCACTGGGCGATCAAGCCGTCGATCTTCTCTTCATCGAAGATCATCAAAGCCTAATCTAGCAAGCGATTCTTAAGCGGCTATTATGGACCCACCCGCGACTCGCTCAGCGATTGCCATGATGAGCGCAGCGATCGGGAGCGTGTCATGGTGAGCGTAGCGACCGGGAGCGTGTCATCCTGAGCGTAGGTGCGGAGCACCGGAGTCGAAGGGCGAACCACGGAGGGCGAACCACGAAGGGCAAGCACGACCGTCCCGTAGACGAAACAGTTCCTCGTCGCAGATTGCGTTGCATGAGGAGCTACTTCGTGTATATAGTGCGTTGCGCGGACGAGTCGTTGTACACCGGAATCACGAATAACATCGAGTACCGCGTCGGGCAGCACAACTTCGGTACCGATCCGGAAAGCTACACGTTCACACGCAGGCCGGTCCGCCTCGTCTACTCATCGGAGTTCCGCGATGTGATCGATGCGATTGCCTGGGAGAAGCACCTTAAACACTGGTCACGCGCCAAGAAGCAGGCCCTAATAGACGGAGACTGGTCGGAGATTCGACGCCTTGCTCGCGGTAAGGATCGCCCGCACTAGCTCGTCCTTCGACTACGCGCGCTTCGCGCGCTACGCTCAGGATGACACGGGGTTGCGCGATGCTGCGCTCCGCCCTTCGACTACGCATCGCTTCGCGATGCTGCGCTCCCCTTCGACTACGCGCTTACGGCGCTACGCTCAGCCCTTCGACTACGCATCGCTTCGCGATGCTACGCTCAGGATGACAAAGGGGGTGCGCTATTTGGGTATTATGCGGAAGACCGTGCCGTAGAATTCGGAGGTGCCGCCCCAGAACGTTGTTCCGTAGAGCACGCCGCCGACGTTGCGCAGGCCCGATTCCGGATTCGCGCCATTCGGATCGCCGCGAAAGCGATAGACGACGTGTTCGGTTCCGAACGGATCGGTGCGGAAGATCGTTCCGCAACGATAGTAACCGTCCGGACGAATCGCGCCCGACGAAATGCACTCGTTCGCACGGCGCGGACTATACCCGCCGCCCGACGTCGTGCCGTAGAGCTCGCCGTTATCGAGCGCTAATCCGGCAACGGGATATGCACCGTCGAGCTTCGAGCCGAAACTATGAATCACGAGCTCGTGCCCTTGCGGCGTGATCTCGTAGATCGTTCCGAGAGACCGCGTTCCTCCGCCGCGCGTCGTACCAAAGAATACGCCGTCGTAGTAGAGCAGCATTCCGTTGGGACCTTTGCCATCTCCCGGCGTGAAGTCGAAAGCATGCAGGACCTTTTCTTGACCGAGCGCGTTGACTTTGTAGACCGCGCCGCCACCGGCCGTTTTGCCGCCCGCGACCGTAGTGCCGTAGAACCAATTGTCGTGCGCAACGAGTCCGCCGCGCGGATGGGCCCCGTCGGATGGCGCACCGGCGAAGCTATGGATCACGCTCTCCTGACCGGCCTGGCTCACCGCAAAGACGGTGCCTTCGCTGTGCTTGCCGCCCTGTCGCGTGGTGCCGTAGAGAACGCCGTTCTCGACGAGCAGCCGCGACTCCGGATCGAGTCCGTCGCCGGCTCTCCCGAAACTGTAGACGGTGTGTTCGGTGCCGGCAGGACTGATCGTGTAGACGGTACCGTCGCCGTGCACGCCGCCCGCCGAGGCCGTGCCGTACAGCTGTCCGTTGAGCAGCGTTAAATCGGCGAGCGGATACGCGCCGTCGGGCTGACCGCGGAATTTGTAGACCGTTCGAAACTTGCCGAGCGGGCTGATCGCGAAGACGGTGCCATAACCGCCGCCGTACGACGAGGTCGTTCCATAGAGCGTGCCTTTGACGTTGACAAGCGATGCTGCCGGCTCGCCGCCGCTCGCCTGACCTTTAAAACTGTGGAGCGTTATCGCATCATTGCTATCGGGAGAAGTCCGCGTATCGGGAGAAATTCGCGATGCCGCGTTCGTATTTGCCGGCCCTGCGGGCACGGCGGTGCCTCCTCCCAAGTGCGAACATGCGGCAAGAATCAACGAGCCGAGAATGACGATAGAAGCGACGCGCATAGTGTACCTCCGAGGGACACGTCCAAGGAATGGGAGCCTTCGCGGCGCTAGTTCCGGTCCCCGCCCTCGGCGCTTGTCAGCGCATGCGACGATAAATCGGGGCATCGTCGGCGACCCGCCGGAAGACACCCTCGTGCGGCGTATGCCGCAGGCTCTCGCTCGAACCCAGGCAGAGAAATCCCAGGCGGATCAGACTGTTCAGAAAGAGATTATGTACGCGGAATTGCAGCGACCGATTGAAGTGGCGCAGAACTCCACGCGCGACGATGACGTGGAACTCGTTCAGTGACCCGTCGGTGACCAGATTATGCTTGGCGAAGATGATGTGGCGCTTTAACTCGTCCCTAAAAGTGAGCGAGCGCTCGGAGAGATCGGCGAATTCGGAGAGCGACCGCTTTGCGCCACCCGAGCGATGTGCGGCAGACGCATCGCCGCTCGCCTCGAATTCGAAGGTGCCGGCCCGCGCCGCGGCGATCGCGAGGTCGCTCGCATCGGTCGCATAGATCATCGATCGTTCGAGCAATCCCTCTTCCTGGAGAAGGACCGCCAGCGAATAGGCGTCTTCGCCGCTCGCGCAGCACGGCACCCAAACGCGTGCGAACGAATAGGTGCGCAGCAATGGGACGACGTGCAGCCGAAAGGCGCGGAAAAAGACGACGTCGGCAAAGAGCTGTCCGCTCCCGCCCGACATCGCGAAGACGAAGCGCGCGAGCGCGTCGGGATCGTGAAGCAGCCGCTCCTGCAAACCCGAGATCGTCTGCGCGTTTTCGGAGCGCAGCCGTTCTGCCACGCGCCGTTTCAGCGTTGCCTGCGCGTAGTCGGTAAAGTCTTGCCCGCTGAACCGGTGCACCGCCTCGAGGAGAAGGCTGAGCTCCAAATCCGCGAGCCCGTCGTCGCGCGCCGCTTCGACGACCGGCGTAACTACCGGTTCAACCATACGCGGAGCAGCGAAATAAGCTGATCGACGTCGACCGGTTTGCTAATATACTCCGAAGCGCCCGCGGCGATGCAGCTCTCGCGGTCGCCGCGCATCGCTTTGGCGGTGAGCGCGATGATCGGCAGGCCGGAGAACCGCGGATTTGCCCGAATTCGACGAATCGTCTCATACCCGTCGAGCTCCGGCATCATGATGTCGATCAGCGCAATGTCCACGTTCGGCATCGTATTGAGCAGATCGATCCCTTCCTGACCGCTCTCCGCGCTCAGCACTTCGATTGCGGTCGCTTCGAGCGCGCTGCGCAGCGCGAAGATATTGCGGGTATCGTCGTCGACGATCAGAACCCGGTTCCCCGCGAGGGACGGTCCGGGAAAGAGCGCCACGTCGGACGACGTCCGCTTACTCGCCGGCAGTTTTGACTCGACTTGATTGAGAAAGAATCGCGCTTCGTCGAGAAGCCGCTCGGGCGCGAGTGCATTCTTCACGATCACCGTTTCACTGAGCGCCGCCAGCTTGAGCTCTTCTTGCCGCGTCAGGTCCCGCGCCGTATAGACGATGATCGGCACGGCAGCGGCGTGCGCGGTCTGGCGCATTTGTGCGATGAGCTCTTCGCCGCTCACGTCGGGAAGACCGAGGTCGACGACGATGCAATCGAATCGCTGTTCGGCAATCGCCTGCATCGCTTCGGCACCGGTCCGCACCGCGGTTACGGCGACTTCGCCGGCGTCAATGAGATTGACCATTGCATTGAGCTGCGTGATGTCGTCTTCGACGAGCAACAGATTCTTCGAGCGGCCTCCGCCGTACCCGAGGAGTGAATCGAAGGTTTGCGTCAGCGCTTCCTCGGTGACCGGTTTTGTCAGGTGGGTTACGGCGCCGAAGTCGAGCGCGTGCTGCCACTGTTCGGCGCCCGAGATGACGTGCACGGGGATGTCGGCGGTCGTTGGGTCGTCTTTGAGCTCCTGCAGCAAGTTCCAGCCGTCAGTATCGGGCAAGCTGATGTCGAGCGTGACCGCGTCGGGACGGAAACGCCGCGCCAACGCCAAGCCTTGCGCGGCGGAGAGCGCAACGATCCCTTTAAATCCGCGGTCCCGCGCGAGCCCAAGCAGAATCCGCGCGAAGACGAGGTCGTCTTCGATGATGAGCAGCACGCGATCGATCGTCTCGATCTGCTCGCGGTCGTCCTCGATCTCGCCGTGCGAGTGCTCTTCGGCGGTCGTGCGCGGCACCGGACGGACGATGCGTTCGTGAACGCCGCCGCTGATCGCGACCGTGCGCTGAACGGTCGTCGTCCCAACGTTGCGCTCGAGCGGATGGAAGAACGTAAACGTGCTGCCTTCACCGATCGTGCTGCGAACGCTGATTTCGCCGCCGAGCAGCGCCGCAATCTCGCGGCTGATCGCCAAGCCGAGGCCGGTGCCTCCGAACCGGCGCGACGTGCCCATGTCGGCTTGCTGGAACGTCTCGAAGATCACGTTGAACTTCTCTTGCGGAATGCCTATACCGGTGTCGGTCACCGAGAACGCGACGGCCGGCCCGCCGATGCCGGCAATGCCGTGATCGCGGCTGATCGTGATGTCGAGCGTCACGCTGCCTTCGTTGGTGAACTTGAATGCATTCGAGAGCAAGTTTTTGAGAATCTGCTGGAGCCGCGTCGGATCGGTGAGCAACACCTTGGGCAGCCCTTCATCGCAGCGGATGATGAAGTCGAGGCTCTTGTCCTGCGCGATCTGATCGAATGTTCGCTCGACTTCGTCCTGAATCTGAAGGATCGCAATCTCTTGCAGGTCGATCGACGTCGTTCCCGATTCGATCTTCGAAAGATCGAGGATGTCGTTGATCAACCGCAATAGGTCGGCGCCGGAGCCGTGGATCGCGCGGGCGAACTCGACCTCTTTCACCGACATAGTACCGGCCGCATTCTCGGAGAGCTGCCGCGAAAGAATGAGCAGGCTATTGAGGGGCGTCCGCAGCTCGTGCGAGACGTTTGCCAAGAATTGCGACTTGTATTTTGAGGTGAGCGCCAGCTGCTCGGCCCGACGCTCCAGCTCCTGGCGCGCTTCGTCGATCTCGCGCGTGCGCCGCTCGACCTCTGCGTTGCGCTCTTGCAGCAATCGCGCCTTCTCTTCGAGCTCGTCGTTGGTGGTCTGCAGCTCCATCTGCTGGCTCTGCAGCTCGGTCGTCAATGCCTGCGACTGCTTGAGGAGTTCTTCGGTGCGCATGGATGCCGCAATAGTGTTCAAGGTTACGCCGATCGACTCGGTGAGCTGCTCCAAAAAGCGCAGATGAGTCTCGCTGAAGTGCCGGGCGGAGGCCAGCTCCATGACGGCCTTCACGTCGCCCTCGAAGAGCACCGGAAGCACGATGAGCGCGACCGGACGCATCGATCCGATTCCCGAGCCGATCGTTATATAATCGCTTGGAACTTCGGTGAGAAGAATTCGGCGCTTCTCCATAAAGCACTGTCCGACGAGGCCCTCGCCCGGGCGCAGCGTCGGCGCGGCCGACTTGCGTTTGGCGAGTGCGTAGCTGGCAACCAGGTGCAGCAGCGGCTCGCCGGCCGACGGTTCGGTTACGTAGAGTGCGCCGACTTGTGCGTCGACCAATGGCGCAATCTCCGACATGATGAGCCGGCTGACCGTCTTGATATCACGCTCGCCCTGCAACATCGCGGTGAATCGCGCGAGGTTGCTCTTGAGCCAGTCTTGTTCGGTATTCTTGCGCGTCGTGTCGCGCAGGTTTTGGATCATCTCGTTGACGTTCTCGGTAAGTTCACCGACTTCGCCGCGCGCCTCGACCTCGATCGCCCGCGACAGATCGCCTTTGGTCACCGCGGTGGCGACTTCGCCGATCGCGCGGATTTGGGAGGTCAGCTGGGCTGCGAGTTGATTGACGCTGTCGGTGAGGTCGCGCCACAACCCCGCCGCGCCGGGAACCTCGGCTTGACCGCCGAGTCTTCCTTCGAAACCGACTTCGCGCGCTACCGTCGTGACTTGGTCGGCAAAGGTTGCCAGCGTGTCGATCATTCCGTTGATCGTCTCGGCGAGCAGCGCGATCTCCCCGGCCGCTTGAAGCGTGAGCTTGCGTTTGAGATCGCCGTTGGCGACGCCGGTGACGACCTGCGCGATGCCGCGCACCTGCGAGGTAAGGTTCGAGGCCATGAAGTTGACCGAGTCGGTAAGGTCTTTCCACGTGCCGCTGACGCCTTTGACGACGGCTTGACCGCCAAGTTTGCCTTCGGAACCGACTTCGCGCGCGACGCGCGTCACCTCCGAAGCGAAGGCGTTGAGCTGATCGACCATCGTGTTGATCGTGTCTTTGAGCTCGAGGATTTCTCCGGCAACGTCGACGGTAATCTTCTTCGAAAGGTCGCCGTTGGCGACAGCGGTCGTCACCTTGGCGATGTTCCGCACCTGCGAGGTGAGGTTCGAGGCCATCCGGTTGACCGAATCGGTGAGGTCTTTCCACGTGCCGGCCACGCCGCGGACCTGCGCTTGTCCGCCGAGCCGCCCTTCGGAACCGACTTCGCGCGCGACGCGGGTAACTTCGCCCGCAAACGCGTTGAGCTGATCGACCATCGTGTTGATCGTGTCTTTGAGTTCGAGAATCTCGCCGCGCACGTCGACGGTGATCTTTTTCGAAAGATCGCCGGTCGCGACGGCCGTCGTGACTTCGGCGATGTTGCGAACCTGCGAGGTAAGATTGCCGGCCATTGTGTTCACCGAATCGGTGAGGTCTTTCCAGGTGCCGCCGACGCCTTTGACGATTGCCTGACCGCCGAGCCGTCCTTCGGAACCGACTTCGCGCGCGACGCGCGTCACTTCCGACGCAAACGCGTTGAGCTGATCGACCATCGTGTTGATGGTGTCTTTGAGCTCGCGAATCTCGCCCTTGACGTCGACGGTAATCTTCTTCGAAAGGTCGCCGTTGGCGACGGCCGTGGTGACGTCGGCGATGTTGCGCACTTGCGAGGTGAGGTTCGACGCCATGAAGTTCACGGAATCCGTCAGGTCCTTCCACGTGCCGCTAACGCCGACGACCTGCGCCTGTCCGCCGAGTTTCCCCTCGGAGCCGACTTCGCGCGCGACGCGCGTGACCTCCGACGCGAAGGCATTGAGCTGGTCGACCATCGTGTTGATCGTGCCCTTGAGCTCGAGAATCTCGCCGCGTACGTCGACGGTAATCTTCTTGGAAAGATCGCCGGTTGCGACCGCTGTCGTCACCTCGGCAATGTTGCGCACTTGATTGGTGAGATTGCCGGCCATCGTGTTGACCGAGTCGGTGAGATCTTTCCACGTGCCGCCAACGCCTTTGACGACGGCTTGACCGCCGAGACGCCCTTCGGAACCGACCTCGCGCGCGACGCGCGTCACTTCCGATGCAAACCCGTTGAGCTGATCGACCATTGTGTTGATCGTATTCTTCAGCTCCAAGATTTCGCCGCGAACCGCAACCGTGATCTTCTTCGAAAGGTCGCCGTTGGCCACCGCAGTGGTGACGTCGGCGATGTTGCGCACTTGCGACGTCAGGTTCGAGGCCATGAAATTGACCGAATCGGTGAGGTCTTTCCAGGTGCCGCTGACGCCGACGACCTGCGCCTGGCCGCCGAGTTTCCCCTCGGAGCCAACCTCGACCGCGACGCGCGTCACCTCCGAGGCGAACGCGTTGAGCTGATCGACCATCGTGTTGATCGTGTTCTTCAGCTCTAAGATCTCGCCGCGAACGTCGACCGTGATTTTCTTCGAAAGGTCGCCCTTGGCAACGGCCGTGGTGACGTCGGCGATGTTGCGCACTTGCGACGTCAGGTTCGAGGCCATGAAGTTGACCGAATCGGTGAGGTCTTTCCAGGTGCCGCTCACACCTTGCACCTCGGCTTGGCCGCCGAGCCGCCCTTCGGAGCCGACTTCGCGCGCGACGCGCGTCACTTCCGACGCAAATGCGTTGAGCTGATCGACCATCGTGTTGATCGTGCCTTTGAGCTCGAGAATCTCGCCCCGCGCGTCGACGGTGATCTTCTTCGAAAGGTCGCCGGTCGCAACCGCCGTCGTTACTTCGGCGATATTCCGAACTTGCGAGGTGAGGTTGCCGGCCATCGTGTTCACCGAGTCGGTGAGGTCTTTCCACGTACCGCCGACACCGGCGACGGCGGCTTGTCCGCCGAGTTTTCCCTCGGATCCGACCTCGCGCGCGACGCGCGTCACTTCCGAGGCAAATCCGTTGAGCTGATCGACCATCGTGTTGATCGTGACCTTCAGCTCGAGAATCTCACCCCTGACGTCGACGGTAATCTTCTTCGAGAGATCGCCCTTGGCGACGGCGGTGGTGACGTCGGCGATGTTGCGAACCTGATTGGTGAGATTGCCGGCCATCGTGTTCACCGAATCGGTGAGATCCTTCCACGTACCGCCGACGCCCGCGACGGCGGCCTGACCGCCGAGCTTTCCCTCGGATCCGACCTCGCGCGCGACGCGAGTCACTTCCGACGCGAACGCGTTGAGCTGGTCGACCATCGTGTTGATCGTGCCTTTGAGCTCGAGAATTTCGCCGCGCGCTTCGACCGTAATTTTCTTCGAGAGGTCGCCGTTGGCGACGGCCGTCGTCACGTCGGCGATGTTGCGAACCTGATTCGTCAGATTTCCGGCCATCGTGTTGACCGACTCGGTGAGATCTTTCCAGGTTCCGGCGACGCCTTTGACGACCGCCTGACCGCCGAGCTTTCCTTCGGACCCGACTTCGCGCGCGACGCGCAGCAGCTCGGAAGCAAACGCGTTGAGCTGCGCGACCATTGAATTGATGAGCCGGCTCGATCGCAAGAACTCACCCTTGAGCGGCCGGCCCTCGATATCGAGCGCCATGCTTTGCGAAAGATCGCCGTTCGCAACGGCGCCCAGCACGCGTCCCGCCTCGGCCATCGGTTGCGTCAGGTCGGTAATCAGCTGGTTTACCGAATCGACGTATCCTTGCCACAAACCGCCGACGGCGCCGAGCGACGCGCGCTGAGCAATTCGTCCCTCGCGCCCCACGAC
Source organism: Candidatus Cybelea sp. (assembly GCA_035695445.1). Lineage (GTDB taxonomy): Bacteria > Vulcanimicrobiota > Vulcanimicrobiia > Vulcanimicrobiales > Vulcanimicrobiaceae > Cybelea. The sequence goes on from DASRSI010000009.1 coordinate 85,552, forward strand.
CACACTAGCTCGTTCGAGCTCGCGCGCGAGGCTCGCATTGAGTTCGATGCAATCGTTGAATGCCTCCGCGATCTCGCCGTCGATTCCGGAGAGATCGCGCGGAAGACGCGCGCTAAAATCGCCCCGGCGAAAAGCTCGAAGGGCAGCAAGAAGCCGGCGGCGCCCAAGCGGAGTCGACTCTCGCTCGCGAGCAATGGTCGGCATGGTCACTTCTCCTACAGGATAGCCCTTGGTTTGTTCCCATCGTTTCGGGGTATCTAAACTACCGCTACCGGCTCAACAGAGGCTGAAAAAGAACAAATGGTGGGCTCGCCCGATGCTTCGACGACGCGGCTTGACCGCGTTCTTGAGGTGTTGGAAGAGGCGGGGCTCGCCTTAACGGCTCACGCTTCTCTCCCGAATGCGCTCGAGCGGGTCGCCGAAACGGTCGTTTGGGGACTCGCGGAGCGGTGTGAGATCGAGGTCGACCGACGGCACCCCAGCCAACAGGGCTTTCGTCTCACCGCCGGTGAGCGAGCCGAGGGCGAGGCCGGCGATTCGATCGTCGAAGCGATCGGCGACGGCCGCAACACATTCGGAACGATCGCGTGCCATACGGCGTCGGCGCCGGGCTTCGACGATGCCGCGCGCAAAGCGGTAAGGGTACTCGCCACGCAGATTGGTCTCGTCATCTCCGGCCAGGCCATCGCGCAGCGCGGACACCGCGTGGCGGACCGCCTGCAGCGCGCGTTGCTGCCCGAGCATCTTCCCGAAATTCCAGGCGCAAAATTCTACGCGGCCTATCGCCCGGCGAGCGACGAAGCCGAGGTTGGCGGCGATTGGTTCGACGCGTTCCATCTGCCCGACCGGCGTGTCGCACTCTCGGTCGGCGACGTCGCCGGGCACGGGCTCGAAGCGGCCGTGATCATGAGCGAGATCCGTCAAGCGATCCGCACCGCCGCCGTTGAAGCCGCGACGCCCGCAAGCGTACTCGACCACGTGAACCGGATTATCGGACTTCGCGAATCGCACGATATGGTCACGGCGATCATCGGCTTCTACGATCCGGTTTCGAGCGTTCTCTCGTACGCGGCAGCGGGTCATCCGCCGCCGCTCTTCGCGCTCCCAAACGGCTTGGTGCGGCTGCTTCCGTCGGGAACGCTGCCACTTGGATGCGCTCCGTCTATCAACAGCCGCGACTGGACGGTAACCATTCCCGCGGGAGGTCAGATCGTGTTCTACACCGACGGATTCACCGAGAACGAACGCGACGTCATCGGAGGCGAGAAGCGGCTCGCCGATGCGGTGAAGAGGCTCGCGATCGAGTGCGGGTCGAGCGCCGAAAACGTTGCGGATCCGGCCGAAGCTCTGCAAGAACGCATTTTTCAAAACCTCGCAAATCGCGACGATGCTGCGCTGCTCATTCTCACGCGCGACGCACCAGTCTCGCCCTATATCTTCTCGGCCGTCTCAGCGGCGGCGCCGATCGCGCGGGCGATCGTCGGGGACGAACTGGAGTCACTCGGCGTCGATGAAGAACGGCGTTTCGGCGTGCTCGTGGCGGTGGGCGAGGCGGTCGCCAATACGATCGAGCATGCCTATCGTGAAGACGACCCCGGGTTGATTCGTCTCGAAACGGCGCATGGCGACGGCACTTTCGCAATAACCGTCGAGGACTTCGGCCATTGGCGCCCCTTCGTGCGCCGCCAAGAACGCGGGCGCGGCTTCGAGCTCATGCACGCGTTCATGGACGGCGTACGGATTCAATCGACGAACGAATCGACGCGAATCGTCATGAAGATTCAGGTCGGAAGGAAAGAGGCTTAGGGGTCCCAGCTCGATTTTGAGGTCGGCTTCGAAGTCGGTGCCTGCGTCGCTTGCGGGCCGGGGCGGGCATTCTTGCCGACCAGGAAGACGTCGTGCATACCCTTGCTATAGTGGAATGCGCAGCCGATCAGGTAGATGCCGCCTTTGACGAGCGTTACCGTCACGGATTTGCCGGGCTTGATTGGACCGCTTGCATAGCCGGCCACGAGCATTCCCTTACCCTTCGCGGCGACGGAGAGCTGCGGATCCTTCGGGAAAACGGCCGGGCCCTTCGTGATGATCTTCACCACGTCGAGCGTGTGCGTGACGCTTTTCGACATATTGTGAATCGTGATCTTCGTGCCCGGCGGAAAACCGAGCGATTGCGAACGGGATTCCTGCGTATATCCGCCGAGCAACGCTTTCCACTTCGTCGACTTGATCTGCCCGAGCCCTTCGCCGGGAAGCTCTTCGCCGATCGTGTTCTTCGGCATCGTTGCGTACAACGCGAGATCGCCGTCGACTGACGGCAGCAAGACCGTGCCGCCGTCCATCGAGCCATTGCTCGCCATGCGACCGCCGCAGGCGCTGATTGCCAGGCCGGCGATCGCTACACCGACGGCAATGAATTTCCTGAACATATTCTCCCCTTTACGGATCGTAGCTCGAACGTGAGCCCGGTGTTCTCGTGTTGCGCGGCGCGGGCGTTGCCTGCGGTCCCGGCGTCGCGTGCGGTTGCACCACCAGCACGTCGCGCATACCGTTGTGGTAGTGGAACGCGCAGCCGATCAAATAGATGCCGGCTTTCACCAACATAACCGTCACGGTTTTGCCGGGCTTGATCGGACCGCTCGCGTAGCCGGCCTCGAGTTTTCCGCCGCCCTTCGCGGGTACCGAGAGTTTGGGGCTTGACGGAAAAATCGCCGGCGGCTTCGTAATGACTTTCACCACATCGAGCGTATGCGTGATGCTCTTTGAAAGATTGTGAATCGTGATCTTCGTCCCGGGCGGAAAGCCGAGTGCCTGCGAGTAGGTGGTTTGTGTGAATCCGCCGAGCAGGGCCACCCATTTTTTGGATTTGATCGAACCGAGGCCTTCGCTCGGTAGTTCTTCGCCGATCGCGTTCTTGGGAAGAACGGCGTCGACGACAAGATCGTTGTCGATGGACGGAAGCATCATGGTACCTCCGCCGACGCTATGGCTGCCGATCCCGCCACAAGCGGCGACAGCCAGGCCTGTGAGGGCGACAACAAGCGCAATAAGTTTCCTTGCCATGGCCCGACTCTAGACCCGGCGGATGAAAAAAGTCTTAAGCGCTACCTTCTAAATGTTCAGTCGCAGGCGCATCGTGCTCTCGGCGGTCGCCCCGGTCGCGGGGTCGGTCACGACCACCCGGACCGTCACGGTCTGCTGTCCCATGAGGGTCGTCAGGGTCACCCCAAGCTGGAAGTTCCCCTTCGGGCCGGCACTGGTGGTGCCGCTGAACTGGCCGCTCGAGGAGGGAGAGGCTCCGGCCGTCACCCGGACGCGGCCGTTGGCGACGGTATTCCCGGAGATCGTGAAGTTACGACCAACGGCGGCATTCGGCGCCGGCTTGTACATCGTGATGGTGATCTCGGGCGTCGCCGTGCGGGCGACGGTGAACGACCAGGAGCGATCGAAGGCAACCCCACCCGGCCCGCGGCCGGCAACCCGGACCGTATGGCTGCCGAACGCCAGCGGCGCCGGCGGCTTGAAGGAGAATCCGCTCGGCGACACGCCGCTCTGCAGCGTGCGGTTTGCGCCATCGAGCCAGACGCGCACACCGGCGGCGTCGACGTTCCGCGTGAACTCCGCCGCGATGATCGCAAAGCGATCGCGAGTCTCGCTGCCGGGCGCCGGCTGTTGCGCGCGCAGCCGAACCGCGGGCGGCGGATTGGGCGGCGGGGGCAGCGGCGCGGGGGGACGCGGATTCGGCGGCAGCGGCATTGAGTGCGGCATTTTGATCGCGACGACGTGCGTCGAGTTATCGTAGCCCACGTTCGCGCCGAGGGCTTGCGCGATGAAACGCAGCGGAACGTAGGTCGTTGCTCCGACGATAAATGGGGCGACGTCGAGCGTCTGCGGCTGTCCGCTCACCGTTGCCTGCGTCGAGCCGATCTGCAGCGAGATCGTCGTGCTTCCTTTGGTTGCGTTGATCGTGCCCGACGAATAGACGACGGCCGCACCGAGGCGCTCGAATATCCCGCGAAGCGGAACGAAGACGCGGCCGGTTCGCTCGATCGGCCCGGGATTCAGATAGAGCGGTTCACCGTTGATGGTCACGCTTACTTGCTGCGCGAACACAGCGGGCGAACCCGCGATGCTGAGCGCTACGATCAAACCGGCGGCGATCCGGCGCTGCGACGTTGCGGACATGCAAAATCCCCCTCGCAGCGGAGATTTGAATCCGCGTGCGCGCCTTCCCGCCTAAGCGGGAAAAGGCGGGGCGACCTCAAAAGGGTTCGCTTTCCCAGACTTCTTTTCGGCTTGGAGGTTTTGCGTGCTTCGCTTCAGCTTACGACCGGCTCTGCTTGCGTTTGCCGTCATCCTGGCGGTTGGAACAGCGGCGTGTTCGGGAAATCACTCCGTCTTGCCGGGCGTGTCGCAGCAGGCGCTCCAGTCATGGAACCAGAGCCATAAGGGTGGGCGAGTGACGCGACTGACGTCGGCGCCTCCGACGTATATTCAGCTGGAATGGCTGATGACCGATGGATCGGTGCTCGCGCAGAGCGGTTCGAACTGGAGTGACTTCTACCGCTACGTTCCCGACTCGTCGGGCAACTACGCGAACGGAACGTGGACGCAGGTCGGCTCGCTGCAATCGGGATACGGTCCCAACGCTGCCGCGGGCGACGTGCTCGCAAACGGCGACTTCGTGATCAGCGGCGGCGAGTACAACACGCCCGGGAACGGTTACGAGCTGCAACTCACGAATCTCGGTGCCGTCTACGATCCAGTGAAGATGACGTTCTCGCCGCTGGGTCATCCGAAGAAATGGGGTTACATCGGCGACTCGCCATCGACCGTTCTTCCCGACGGCAAAATGCTCGTCGGCCAAAAGCTGACGAAACAAGATGCCTATGTCGATCCGAAGACGCTCCAGTGGAAGGTCGTCGGTCATAAGGGAAAGGCCGACTTTAATTCCGAGGAGGGCTGGACGCTGCTTGCCGACGGAACCATTCTCACCGAGGACGTGAAGAACGCGCCAAACTCCGAAACCTACAACGCGTCCACGCATAAATGGACGACCGCCGGATCGACGATCGTCGATCTGCACTCTCCGTCGCCGTACGGATGTCTGCTCTACGGACCGAGCCTCTGCTACTACCCGCCGGGCGAAATCGGACCGGCAATGCTGCGTCCCGATGGAACGGTCTTTTGCACCGGTTCGTACTCGAGCGGATACGGCCCGGGCCATACCTCGGTCTACAACACAAACACGAAGAGCTGGACGAAGGGTCCCGATTTCCCCAACGGCGACAACGCCGGCGATAACTTCTCCGTTCTCGAACCGAGCGGCAACGTTATCGTCTTCGGCGACAGCGGGAGCGCATACGAATGGAACGGGACGACCTTCACTCAGCTCAACGGCCTCAGTGAAATCGGTGCGCCGCTGCTGCTGCCGACCGGTCAGATTCTGCTCCTCGGCTACTCGCAAGCGGAGGTCTACACGCCGACCGGCTCGCCGAATCCGAAGTGGGCTCCGACCATCACGAAGGCGCCGAAGAGCGTCAGCGCTGGCCAGACGTATCAAATCAGCGGAACGCAGTTCAACGGCTTGAGCCAAGCGATGTCGTTCGGCGACGAGTACCAAAATGCGACGAACTATCCGCTTGTTCGGATCACGAACAATAACAGCGGAAAGGTCTACTACGCTCGCACGCACGATCACAGCACGATGGGCGTTGCGACCGGTAAGAAGATCGTCTCGACGAGCTTTGACGTTCCGTCGACCATCGGTTCGGGCGCGAGCAAACTCGTCGTGGTTGCAAACGGCATCGCATCGAAACCGGTCAACGTGAGCGTCTCCGGACACCGGCACTAGGAGACGCACAAACCTCGGCGCTCATGACGGCGCGCTTCGATGCGAAGCGCGCCGTCATTGCGTTTTAAGGAGATCGAGCGAAGCTATGCGCTATTGCTGAGCGGGAGGCGGTGGTGGCTGGCCGCCGGTGATTGCCGTTGCGTAGAAGTTCTCACCTTGCCAATATCCGTGCGCAACGATTTGGCGCCCGACCGCAACTCGCCCGCTGCTCTGATTATTGAGCGCGGCGGAGTCGTCGATGACCACCTGTTTGGTCGTCTGTTGAACCGTGACCAGGTGGCCTTTGACGCTCACGATCGTTCCGGTGACCACTTCGTGCTTGTAGAGAGTGCTCGGACACTGGCCGTTCGGCGTCCAGACGTCGCCCTGCCAACTGCCGCACGCGGTATCGACGTAGGGCGGCACTGCACCCGGCGGCGGCGGAGCTCCTTGCGCCAATGAAATCGCGCCGGCGGCAAACATGCCGGCGGCCGCTGTAATGAACGTTAAGAGAGCTTTCATACCAAGCACTTTCCCAATTCCGGCGAGCCTATCGCGAGCGAGCGTTCGGCCGCATAACGAAGAACGGTATCGCTGCGAGCTGCAATACCACCGAAAAAATCACGAGCGCAGCGATCGACCGGTCGACCAGTACGCCCGCAATGACGCTGCCGGCAAACCACGCCGCGCCGAAAAGCAGATCGTAGAGGCCAAAGCTCGACGCACGCCGCCGGTGCGAGAGCACGCCGGCGACGAGCGCGAGCAACAACGCGTCTTGTACCGCCGTTCCGACTCCCCACAGCGCCGCACCAGCTTCGGCAATCGCACCGTGACCCAGGAACGCGAGCGGCGTCGCTGCCGACGTCAGGGCGATACCGAGTGCGACGACCGGCTTCCCGATACGATCGAAAGAGCGCCCGAGAATCGGTGAAGCGATCGCTCCCACGGCCATCGCTACCGCAAACCACATCGAGATCGCCGAAGCTCCGGCAACGTGATCGCGCTGAAAACGAAACGCGATCAGCGCGAAATCCACGTAGCCCGCGGCGACGAGCGCGCCGCCGATCGCATAGCGGCGAAAGGCCGGCCAGTCGTGCACGGTGGGTCCCGAGTCGGGCTCGGCGCTCGGCACAAACTCGCGCCCCGCCGGGGTTGCCAATGTCAAGAACCCCAGTGTGAGCAGCGCCGGAACGATCAAGACGCCGAATCCGGTTGCGTACCCGCCGCGCGCAATCGCGAACGCGACGACGAGCGGCCCGATCGTCGCGCCGGTTTGATCGAGAAACTCGTTGAGCCCAAAGACACGTCCGCTGCCCAACGAACGACCCGCATGCGAAAGCATCGCAGCGGTAACGGGCTTTCGAATGCCGCGGCCGACGCGTTCGCCGATCAACAGGCCGGCCGCGGCAGGCCAACTACCGACGAGTGCGAGGGCGGGGACGCAGAGCACGTTGATCGCGTATCCAACCCACACGTCGAGCCAGTAGAGGCCGGTGCGATCGGCAATCGTCCCCGCGACGGAGCGAATCGCAAATCCCGCGAGTTCGCCGCCGCCGGCGACCGCACCGACGACTGCGCCGTTTGCTCCGAGGTGTCCGAGAAACGCCCCGGCAACGCCGCGGCCGCCTTCATAGGTGAAGTCGGCGAAGGCATTGACGATGCCGATAAGCAGCACGAAACGCAGCGCGCTTTTCGCCGTAGCGCGGTCGACCTTGAGGTTCATGCTAGCGGCTGAGGTAGTGCCGTTTCACCCATTTCGCCCATGCGTTCGCGGGCGTGCCGCTGTAATCGGAGATCAGCACGCCGCAGCCGCCCCACGTATCCCAAGTCCATGCCTCATACCCAACGCCGTGTGCGTCGGCCCAGTTCATAAAAGTCGGAACGTATCCGCTCGTACAATCGGAGCCGCCGTACGTCTCGCCGGTTTCACCGAAGATCATCGGCGCGACCTTGGTGATCGGGCGCATGCTCGAGTTAAAGCAGGCCGTCGTATCGCACGCATTCTTTCCGTAGACGTGCGCTTCGGCGATCAACTGCTGCTGCGGATCGTGCGGGCGCGACGCGAGCCACGTCGAGCCATCGTATTTCGAGCCGCCGATCTTTCCGCACGCGTTGGCGTAATCGATGCATGGAATCGAGATCGCGCCGTTGTAACCGGCTTGGCGCATGAGATTGACGGCCTGCTGCATCGCGGCGGTCTGGTAGTACGCGTTGCTCGGCCCGTAGGTCGCCTCGTTATCGCAGCCCTTTTTCATAAAGCATTTCCAGCCGACGGTCGTCTCGCCCCACGGCGCGAGGATGACGTTCGGATCGTTTTTGAACGTTGCTGCCATGCTCGACCACATTGCCGGCGAGTGATCCTCGTCGGGAGCGGCGGGTTGATAGGTGGCCTGGTACGATCCGGGCGCAGCCCAAATCAGCGAGACCTCTGCATACGTCCCATGCTGGTGCAGCAGGTTGACGTAGCTCACGATCGCGTTGATATAGTTGCTCCCGGCGTACTGCGGGTTGACGCCGTTGAATCGAGCCAACAATCCTCATTGAGCAGCACGCGAACGATGTTCACGTTCCACGTCGTCATCGCCTCAACCGACGGCGCATCGCTCGGATCGTCGAAGATACCCCACCCTTGGATGCACGCGTACTCGGTTCCCGAGCGATTGATCCCATGCAGATCGATGACGTCGCTGTTGCCGTCGACGAGGTGGTTGCCGGAGACGCGGATGCCGCTGAGAGTGGTGTGATGGTGCTGGGCCGGCGAGCTCGCGACGCCCGAGGGAAGGCTCTCGTTGGCCGGACCGCCCGCACAGGCGCTTGTAAGAAGTGCTGCTAGGAGTATCCCGATCCGCTGGCAATGCGTCATGGCGGATGGTTCTGCGCGCTCCGGCGGGATGCCCGGTGACGCGGGCTAGAACGTAGGCTCGATGCTGCAATGTGACGACGCGGTTACGCTGCGGGCTCCTCGCGCCGACGACGCCGACACGCTGACCAGGAATGCAAATCACCGCAGCGTTTGGATCAACTTGCGAGACCGGATGCCGCATCCGTACACGCGCGATGACGCCGCGCGATGGATCCGTTCTGTCGAGGACGAGCACCCGCGAACGAGTTTTAGCATCGTCGTCGACGGCGCGGTCGCCGGCGGCATCGGTCTGGTTATCGGCACGGATATCGAACGTTGGGCCGCCGAAGTCGGATATTGGCTCGGTCCGGAATATTGGGGACGCGGCATCGCGACGACGGCTTTGCGGTGCGTCTGCCGCTATGCGTTTGACGACCTAGGGCTTTTGCGGATCTTCGCAACGCCGATGGCATGGAACCCCGCGAGTTTTCGCGTGCTGGAAAAAGCCGGCTTTCGGCGCGAAGGGATCATGCGCAACGCATGCGTCAAAGATGGGCGGCTCACCGACATGGTGCTGTATGCAAAAACACCTTGAGTAGAGAAGAAGGCGGGATGGCGCAGAAGTATCGTTACGGTGAAATGACGTGGCCGGAAGTCAAGGCGGCCGCCGCCCGACCGTGCGTCGCGATCGTACCGATCGCCACGCTCGAAGATCACGGCTTGCATCTTCCGATCGATACCGATTTGCTGCTCTGCGCGAGCGTTTGCGAACTCGCCGCTTCGCGCGCCGCCGGCCGCGTGGTGCTCGTTCCGCCGATCAATCACGGGTATAGCCCGCACCATATGGATTTTCCCGGAGCGATCACAATCGACGCTCATACGCTGATCGACTACGGGCTCGACGTCTGCAAGAGTCTCGCGCACCATGGGTTCAAACGCATTCTCATCGTCAACGGTCATGGCAGCAACGCGCCGTTCATCGATATCATCGCGCGGCTCTGCGTCGTTCAGACCGGCGCGCTTGCCGCGGCAGTGAGTTACTGGTCTGCTCCCGGCGTGCGCGAAGCCGCGGAGTCGTTACGCGAATCCGAGCCGGTCGGCGGGATGAACCACGCCTGCGAGTTCGAAACCTCGCTCTATCTCGCGCTTCGCCCCGATCTCGTCGACATGACGCAAGCGGTGCACGAGCTTTCGCATCGCCCGTCAAAGAGTTATTGGACCGATCTCGTTGCCGGCGACGGACCACTCGCGATGATGGAGTACTGGAGTCAACTCAGCGAGAGCGGCGTGATGGGCGATCCGACGAAAGCGAGCGCCGAAAAAGGGCGCGCGCTGCTCGAAGCTGCCGCCGAAGGGATCGTCGAGCTCGTCGACGAGCTGCTCGCTCGCGAGAGCCGGCCGCGCGTCGATCATCACTAAATGCACGACGCCGCGGCTCTGCAGCCTGCGTTAGCGCGTCGGCATTGGATTCCGCCGCTCGGATTGGCATTCGGACAGCTCTGTCACGGACTCTCTTGGATTCTCGCGTTATGGATCGCGCTTCGCCTCGGCGTCGTTGGCCTCTCGTTAGCGGAGATCGGATGGATTCATCTGGTTGCGCTCGGCTGGCTGACGATGACTGCGCTCTCGATTTTGCTGCACGCTATTCCGAGTTTTCTCGACGTATCGTGGCGATTCGAGACGGCGGCGCGCTACGCGCTCGTCTTCTTTGGCGCTTCGGTCGCAGCGTTCGTGTTCGCTTTTCTCGCGGCGCCGACCATGCTCTGGCTGATCGCGCTCGCCGTCGCCTTGACGCTCCTCGTCTATCTCGTCACCGCGGCCTTCACCCTCGGCGGCGCGCTGCGATCGCCCGATCGGATCACAAAGGCCGTCGCCCGTGCATTTGCGGTAACCTTCCTCTTCTTCTTTATCGCAATCGTGCTGGGTGCCGCGAGTGCGTGGATTTTCTCCGAGCTGTGGCGACCCACGTGGCTCTTCGCGCTGCCGCCCGCACACGGAAGCATCGCGCTTTTTGGCTGGCTCACGCTGCTGATCTACGGCGTCTCGGCTCGAACGCTGCGACCGATGACCGGCAATCGCTCGCAGTGGCCGATGCTTCACATCGTCACGGGAACGGCGACGCTGATCGGTGCGGTGCTTCTCGCCGGCGGAGCGGCAGGGAGAATTCCTTGGCTTGCGTGGCTCGGCGGCGGCTTTCTCGGCGCCGGCGCATTAGCCTATGCGACGGACGTGACGACGATTCTCTCCGGAGCGACGGTAACGTATCGCGTTCCGCAATGCTTTATCGGTGCGGCGGTCGGATGGCTCGGTGTGGCCCTCGCGCTCGGCGCCGGCGTCCTTGCGGGAATGCCGTGGCTCGGGGCCTTCGGCTTCGTCATGCTCGCGGGTTGGGCCGGGCAGATGGTCAACGGACATATCTTTCGCATTGGCGTACGGCTCATCGCGACGATCTCTCGCGGTGACGACGACGAGACGCAGCCGAGCGAACTTCTCGACACGCGCGGGCCATGGATTGCCTTTGGGGCGATGCAGCTTGCGATTACATGCGTCACCGCCGGCCTCGTCTTTCAGAACGCCCCGGCGGCGACCGCCGGAGCGGCGCTCGGCTTGACGGGATGGTTCGCTATCATTGCGTCGCTCGTGCACGCGTGGTCGAGAGCGGGCGTCCCGCGTCCCACGGCGCAGGCGCAAAGCTTTTGAGAGGGATTTGACTCCCACGGCTTGCTTGCGCATGGTAAACTCGCCCAGGCATGCTCTCGAGAACGCCGGCGCTGCGCTTACTTTATTCGCTCTCCTGCGTTGCGGCAGCGTTCGCGTTCTGCGCCGCCCCGTCACGCGCCGCGGTTTCCCAAACCTTCTCTTTTACCGTCGCGCGCGCGCCGCATCCGCTGCCCCTCGACCCCACGCTCGCCGATCCGGCATGGGCCGCCGGACTGGTACCCAACGGCAACGGTCCGTGGGAAAACGTGACGACCCGCTCGCCCTCGCGCTTCGCGACGACGGCCTATCTGCTCTACGACGATAAGAATCTCTACGTCGCCTTCAAATCCGATCAGCCCGGCGTTCCGATCGTCGCATCGCAGACCACGAACGACACTGGCTTCGGCATCGACGATTTCGTTGGAATCGGCGTCGACACGAGCGGAACCGGGAGCCAAGTCTACTATTTCGAAACGACGCCGCGCGGCGTGCGCTACGAGCAGGCAAACGAGAACACACGATTTCGACCGCGCTGGACCGCTGCCGCCGTTACGTCGAGCGGCGCGTGGAGCGCGGTCATGATCGTCCCGCTCAACGTTCTGCGCGTACCCCGCGGCGGAAAACAAACGTGGCGCTTGCAGTTCGTTCGCGGCGTCGCCACACGCGGCGAGCATCTCTCGTGGGTTTGGGATCCGATCATGCAAGACGCGCCGAGCGGCACCTGGCCGCTCTTTTCGCCCGACACCCGCTTTTGGCCGGCGGCTCAGCTCGATCTCGCCGCATCGGCCGCCGCGCGGCCGAAACCTCGCGCCGATATCTTTGCGCTTGGCAGCGTTGGGCAGGACCGCAATCTGGTCCAACAGGCCAACGGCACCTTCTTACCGATGAATACGCGCTGGTACGGCGGCGATCTGAGTTATCCGCTCACGCCGACGATTCGGTTTGTCGGCACGCTCAATCCGGATTTTTCAAACGTCGAAATAGACCAGCAAACGATTGCCCCGCAAGAGTTCCAACGGCAGCTCGTCGAGTATCGTCCGTTCTTTGCGCAGGGCGCGGCCTATATCAACGCCAATTCCAGCGTCCGCGCGCCGTCCGGGACGAACGTGCAGGCTCCCTATCTCGTCTTTTATTCGCCTGCCGTCGGGCCGTTCGACAGCGGTGGAAAAGTCGAGGGAACGTTCGACCAAAGCGCCTTCGGTGCGCTGACCTTCCATGGCTACGATGCCACAACGAACAACACGTTCAGCGACTCGGCCTATGGATTTCAGCACGCGCTCCCCGGCGGCGCTTTCACCTACTGGAGCGACGGCGTCTTCGCCAACCACAGCATCGCCGGATGGGACAATACGATCGAGAACGGCTTTGAAGTGCGTAACCTGCAAAACGGCATGATCTATTTCGGCGATTACTCGTTCGAAAATGGATCCTGGGTTCCACAAGGCAATGCCGATCTCGCGCAGTTTTTCATCGACCGCCATAAAGGGAACTTCGAAGTAAACGGCGGGTATCTCGACATCTCGCCAAACTACGACCCCATCGACGGCTATACGGCCAACTCCGATATTCGCGGACCGCAGTTCTTCACCGACTACGCTGGATCGACGCCGGCAATAAAAAACTACACGCTCTTCTTTACCGCGGATCGCTTCCTGGATGAGTCCGGCGCGGTGCATCAGGCCGACGTTCAATATTTCATCACCGCGGTCTTTAAGAACCAGTTTTCGATTAACGGCGCCGGGGCGGCGGTCGGGCAGCTGCGTTCGTATTCAATTCCCGAAGGACCGGGCTGCACCGGTCCGATCCTGTTCCAGTCGAGCTTTACCGGGTATCCGTGCTACCTCGACGGCGTCACCCAGCCGTTCAATCTCTACCAGTTTCCAGTCGGGTATCGCGATGGCACGCCGACGCCGATCGACGTCAACTATTCGTGGGGTCCGTTTGGCGACAGTTACGCGCACCTCTTCACGATCGTTACGAGCCGGCCGCTCGGGCGCGGCTTGTCGCTCGGGTTGGAGTACGACGGCACGTACGAGCGCGCGTTCTCCAACGGCGCGCTCGACTCGCAGTGGCTGCGGCGAATATCGCTCGGCTACGACATCAGCAGCGAGAGCACCGCCAGCCTCGAGCTGCGCGACATCAACGGCTATGGCGGCTTTGCAACGCAGGTCGGAAATAACCTCGCCGTCGCGTACCACCAGCGATTCGCCGCTGGTAACGAGCTCTACGTCAACTTCGGTAGCCCGGCCGCCGGCGCGACGCTCAATCGTCTGATCGTAAAGTTCATCTTCCACGCCGGAGCCGACGCCGGAACCTAACCGGCAGTCGTAGAAATTCGAGCGGATGATCGCATTCGCCGTTTTGAGTACCGTTGTGGCTCTCGCTACGCCCTCTCCGTCACCGTCGCCGAAACCAACGCCGAACCCGTGGCGTCAGCTTGAGTTCGGCACGCCGACGCTCGGCGGCGCGCCTTCGGGGCACATCGCCGTGCTCGGCGGATGGGTTGCGGTCAAGCGTGATGGGCGTCAGGCGCACGCGTGCATCTCCTTCAAGAACGAGAGTTCTGTCACCGCAACGCGTGTCGTCATCGATTTCATCATTACGAGCCGCGAGCGCGATCAGACCGCGACGCTCAAACTCGATCGGCGCGGCACGTTCTCGCCCGGAGTCGACATCAACGGATGGAGCTCGATGCAGAACTGGCAGAGCGGATCGAATCGCCGCTACGACGAGAACTGCACGGGGACGAGCGTTGCCGTCGCCGCGTTTCCACTCCTATCCGCTCGCCTTGCCACCTACACGATCCTGCGCGTCGAATATGCCGACGGCACCGAATGGCAGCCGTAGACTCTACTCGACGAGTTTGACCGCGCCCGTGTGCAGGAGATAGACGCCGCCGGTAATCAAGATTCGCCCCGATTTTTCGGCGTCGGCCAGCGTGGGCGAATCCGCTCTGAGATCCTTCATTGCCGCGCGCACGTTCGCCTCGGTCGCTTCCATGATGGTGCCCTTCGCTTTGACCACGCTCGCGATACCGGGCCCCATGATATTCTGCATCGTCGAGAGATGCGGAGGCAGCGTCGAGCCGTCCTTGAGCGCCGAATAGACGGCCTTCACGGCGCCGCAGTTCTGATGGCCGAGTACCATGACGAGCCGCGTTCCGAGATGCTCGACCGCGTATTCGAGCGACGCAATGACCAAATCGTCGGGGAAGTTGCCCGCGACGCGCGCGACGAAAAGGTCGCCGAGACCTTGAACGAAGATCAGGTTCGGAATCACGCGCGAGTCGGAGCAGCCGAGAATCGCCGCGAACGGCGCTTGGCTTTCCGCCAGCAGCTCGCGCTTTATCGCGACGCGGCTCTGGTCCGGAAAGTCGTTGTCCACGAAGCGCTTATTGCCGGCCATCAGCCGCCCGAGAAGCCGCTCCGCAGAGCCCTCGGAAGCATTGCCGGCCGGAGCCGCCGCGAGCGCACGTTCGGTAAGGCCGGCGCCCATCGCGGCGACCGTGCCTGCGAGAAAGGCAGCGCGGTTGAGTCCGAATGATTCGTTGTTATGCATATCTCAGTTCTTATTCGGCGTGAGGAAGATGCGACCATGCGGATAATCGAAGACGAAATCGAAGCGCTTCAAAAAGTCGAAGCCGATCAGCATCTCGTTCGATCCTAAAGCCGCGGCGCAGGCCTCTTGTTCGGAGTAGGTGATCGGCCCGATCGCGAGACTTTCGAGCGAGGAACATCCCTCGGAGTACTCCATCAAATGGTGCTTCTTTGCCAGATCCCAGCTCATGAAGACAACCCCGGGATTACCGGTGTCGAGCATCGCATTCACCGGGATCGACTTATTGAGTGTCATCGGAATAATCGGCGTTCCCTCCGAAAGATCGACGATCAGCTGCAGACCGGACTGCGCCGAGAGATCGGTCGATGGATCGAGGACGCTGATCTTCGCACCATAAACGTCGAGCTTGACGATCGTGGCGGCGAAAAGATCGTAGCCGATGAGACCATCTAATTCGTTGAAATCGAGGCCGCGATACGTACCCATGGCGCTCTTGTGGAAGTCTTGGGAGTAGACGATCGGAGTGTGGAGGGTCGCACCGCCGATGGAAACGGTATCGGCGCGCATCACGCGAGTCGGCACCGATCCGTAGAGGGTATCGAAGTCGGCGGTCGCCTTGAGTTCAACCGCCTTCGCGCGATCGGCGAAACGATTGTCGAGGATGATTGCGTCGGCACCGGTGTCGAGGATAAACCTTCCCTTGACGCCGTTGACCGTTGCGTCGACCAACATTCGGTCGTGCGTCATCGTGATCGGAACGGGATCTTGCAATTCGAAGGTCCAGGACGCGGTTGCCTGCGGAGGATGCAAATCGGTATCCGCGATTGGAACGTTTGGCTCAAAAGTATCGTAGCTAACGAGCGTCTTGTCGTCATCGAGTCTGTACGAGGAGATCATTTTTTTACCGGGGAGTACGTCCGCGTAAGAACGGATGTGAATGGTCGTCTCGTACGAGCCGTCCGGATCGATGATCGCTTGAACGTATGCTCCCGTTTGCGGATCGACGTAGCAATCTATCGGGTCGCCGTTGGCAAGGGTCACTCGGACGACGCTGAGGCTCTTGCCGTCGACGGTCTTGTCGCCCTTTGACGTTGCGGGAAGCTCGCTCGTTCCCTCTTGGCGCAGGACGGTGAGCGAGGCCAGATACTTCGCATAATCGCCGTAGACGGGCGTTGGGAAACCGTTGACGTCGGCCCGCCAAAATAGCTTGCCGGTATAACCGGTGTGTATGGTGGCATTCGCTTGATCGACGATCGTGGTCGTGTTGTGATAGACGACGCCGGCCGAAGTCATAGTGAAGGTTTCGACGCGTTTTCCCTTCTCATCCGTAGCGTGGCCCTTGATGCGCATGCTCATGAAGGTTCCGTCACCGAGCTGCCAGCCGACGTAGGCGCGATGCTTCGCCAGTAACGCTGCGGCCGTTGCGTCCGCAGTGGGCACCTGGGAGAGCGTTGCGGATGTCGACGCCGCAACGATCAGAAACGTTAGGAGCGCCGCTCTGCTACGCATTGCCACGCGATAAGAGCACGTTTGTGGCGTAGCTGCCGTCGAGGAGATTGAGCGCCTGTTCCACGCCCGTGACCGGCCGCACCGATGGGTCGAGCAATCCAACCTGGACGAGCAGCGAGGCTTGATCCCAGTAAATGTGTTCGTGCGCGACCTTGCCTTCGCTAAACTTCACCACCACCACGACGGGAAGCGCTACACGCTTCTGTGTCGGAGCGACGCCTGGAAGCAGGGCGTCGATGACGCAATCGTGAGTAAAGTGCATGACCAGCTCGTCCACGAGCTGATCGTCGCCGATCGTTCGCGAGACGAGCGTTGATGTCGTATCCTTCGGCCACTTCGTTACGAAGTGGTCCCGATAGAAGCCAAAGATCTCGTCGCGGCCGTTGCCGCCGACCATCGTCGGGACGTGGTAGAGATGCGGTGCGGCGCTCATCGTCGCCATGGTCGCCGAGGCGTCGTGCGCCTCGAACTCCGCGCGTAAGTGCTCGTCGAAGACGGCCGCAAAATCGGTTCCCATGCGGAACAAAGTTTTCTACGGCCGCACCAGCTTTCCGCTCGCCTGCTATGCGGCCGGCAGGTCGTATTGCAAGATGCCGGCGGGGAGCACTCGTACGCCGGGCGTCGGAGTGTGCGGCCGCGGCGCGCCCGAGTGCATGAGGTGGACCACCTCGATCCCGTGCAGCAGCACCAGCGCATCGGCGATGAGCCGTCGATGACAACGCCACCAGAGCGTTTCCGAACACATGATCGCGGTCGGCGCGGTCGCGGCCTCCTCGAGCAGATGGCCGAGCGCGTCTCGGAAGGCGCCGCTCTGCATGTAGTCGGCGTACCCGCGAAAGGCCGGGTGACGAAGCGTTACGTTGGGACTCTCCGGAGTGGTCTTGCGAAAGCCGCCAAGAACGGGGGCGCCACTCGTAGCTCGCTCCGGCAAGGTCCGGAACCCACAGGGCCATGCGCTCGGCCCAGACGTGCGGATGCGCGCGGCTTTTTGGAACGCTGCGAACGTCGACGACGGCCTTCGCACCGGCTCCGCGAACGAGCGCGGCGAGCTCGATTTCGCCGGCCGTTCCGTGGCCGAAGGTGTGGATTCGCACGTTAGAGCCGCCGGCTATCGTATGCCCAGTGGAGCAGCGCTTGACGCTGGCGGCGACGGCACTGAAGGTCGCCGGGAACGCAGTTCTTTTTGATCGCGGCGAGATGCCGCGCGATCGCGCGCCAGCGCCGAATCTGCCGCGCGTCGTCGTCGCTGCGCCTTCCCATATAGTAGCGGCAATACCACTGAAACCATCCGCGCGGATCCTGCGGATGGATCCAGCCTTTGCGGCGCCACTCCCGCAGCGTCTGCGATGCATTCACGCCGAAGTAATTCAGCTGCGGATCGTGTCGCTCGCTGCAGAGCTTTGCACGCACGAACCACGAAGGCGGAAACTCTTTGCGGCAATCGGTCATGTATTTTCCGCCAAAGACCCCCAGCGCAAGCATTGCCTTGGGTGTGAGCTGCGGTGAGAAACCGGTCGCAAAGTGGCGTCCCGCCGGCTCGGTACGATCGTAGACGTATCTTCGCTGCATCTTGTCGTTCACCACGACTCGCGTTCGCACGATAGCCCTGCGATTCTCATCACGCGAAGCCTCCCCTGGGAGTCCCAGCGCCAAAGGCGAACGCTTCGCGCATCGTGAGGCCTCGGCCGTTTGCGCTCGAACGATTCTTCGCTCGCTATGAGTTCGGTACGCGCTACCTGCTCTGTTCGAGCGATCCCGAATCGATGCCGGCCGGCGAGCTGCTCGCCCTCGAGCCAAGCGCGCAAGATGCGCTGCTCCGACTGCCGCTCGGCTACACGCAGACGCCGGGTGGTGACGCGCTGCGCCAAGCGATCGCCTCGCTCTACGCTCACGGCGATCCGGAGTCGGTGCTCGCGCATAGCGGTTCCGAAGAAGCCATCTCGATCTTCATGAATGCCGCGTTGGAACGCGGCGATCATATCGTCGTGCAGTTTCCCGCGTACCAGTCACATTACTCCGTTCCCGAAGCGATCGGTGCCGGCGTCACGCGATGGAATTCGAACCTTCGCGACGATGGCTCGCCCGAAATCGACGAGCTGGAGTCGCTCGTTCGTCCGGAGACGCGCGCCGTCGTTCTCACCACGCCCAACAATCCGACCGGCTATGCGTTCGACCGCGCTCAAATCGAGGCCGTCGTCTCGATCGCGCGCCGGCGCGGGCTCTGGCTTCTCAGCGACGAGGTCTATCGCGGTACGGAGCGCGAGGCGGAGCGCATTCCGGCCGTCTGCGACCTCTACGAGCGGGGCATCTCCGTTGGGGGCCTATCGAAGGCCTACGGCCTCGCGGGGCTGCGCATTGGCTGGATTGCAACGCGCGACGCGTCGCTGCGCGACCGCATGGCGGCGCTCAAGGATTACTCGAGCATCTGTAACGCCGCACCGAGTGAGTTTCTCGCCGCACTCGCACTACGCCATAGCGAACGCCTCATCGAACGCGTCCGCCGGATTACCGAGGAGAACTTGGAGCGCCTCGACGAGTTCTTCGCGCGTCGACAGCAGCTCTTCGAGTGGCGGCGGCCCAACGCCGGCACGACGGCCTTTCCGCGATATCTGCGCGGCAGCAGCGACGAGTTCTGCCGCAAGCTGGTCGAGCGCGCCGGCGTTCTGCTTCTGCCCAGCACGCTCTTCGATGCGGGCGACGAATACGTGCGATTCGGCTACGGCCGTGCAAACCTGCCCGAGGCACTCGGCGCACTCGATGCATTCATTAATAAGGAGGTATTTTCGTGAGAGTTCTGATCGTCGGTGCAAACGGCACCATCGGCAAAGCAGTCGCCGCCGAGCTTTCGCAGCGGCACGAGATAGTGAACGCCGGACGTTCCAGCGGCGACATTCGCGTGGATATTTCCGATCCGCAGAGCATTCGCGCGATGTACGAACGCACCGGAAGGCTCGGCGCCGTCGCGTGCGCCGCCGGGAACGTACATTTCGGGCCGCTCGAATCGATGACCGCCGAGCAGTTCGACCTCGGTTTGCGCGACAAACTGATGGGTCAAGTGAACCTCGTTCTCGCCGGACGGCCCTTCGTCGAAAGCGGCGGCTCGTTCACCCTGATCGCCGGAATCCTGTCGCAAGATCCAATTCGCCTCGGCGCATCGGCATCGATGGTCAACGGCGCAATCGAGAGCTTCGTGCGCGCGGCGGCGATCGAACTTCCTTCGCATCGCATCAATGCCGTCAGCCCGACCGTGCTCGAGGAGTCGATGGAAAACTACGCCCCATACTTTCGCGGTTTTGAAGCAGTCGCGGTGCACCGCGTGGCGCTCGCATACTCAAAGAGCATCGAAGGCGCGCAGACCGGCCAAATTTACCGGATTCCGTAAACAGGACGGCGGGATAGCGCGGCGTAAGCCGGTGCATGGAGCTTTCGCATTTCAGCCGCGGCGCGCTCGCCGTTACGATGCTCTGCTCGGCGGCAGCCTGCTCCGGCCAACCCGAAACGAGTGAGTCGCCCGCGCTCGTTCCCGCAACGGCGCGCGCGGTGCCGCGCGTGCGCAGTTGGATAGCACCCGAAGCAAAGCGGGCGAAGGAACTACTGTACGTCGCCGATCCGACCGGAGATCCCTCATCCTACGGACACATCGATATCTTCGAGATGCATGGTCGCAAATACGATCCGGTCGGAACGATCGCCGATACCGACGACCCCAACGGCATGACGACCGACGCGGCGGGCAATCTCTACGTGACCGATATCGGCGTCGCAACTGAGGGCCCTGCGCCGGGCGCGATCAAGGTCTATCCGAAGGGCTCGACGAGTTACTCGCGACTGATCGTCCCGACGGATTGGGTTCCATTCGACATCGCCGTCGCGCCAAACGGAACGATGTACGTTGCGAACATTGCGCCGGTCGCCTATTTCAACCCGGGATCCGTTTCGGTCTATCCTCCCAACGCCAGCGTTCCGTCACGCGTTCTCACGCTGCAAAACTTTCAAGTCGACGGTATCACGCGCCACGACCGAACGTCGTCGATCTTTATTTCGTATCAGACCAACGGAGGAAATGGAGCGCTCGCGGAGTTCAAGCATGCGCACGGAAAGGCCATCGATCTCGGCGTTTCGTTCAGCGAGCCTTGGGGTCTCGTGGAGGACGGCAGCAATCATCTGCTGGCGGCGGAGGGAAGCGGTACGATCAACGTCTACTCGGAGGCCACGAAGCAGCTCGTCACCCAAATCGCGGTTCCCAACGGCGCGATGTGGGAGGCGCTCAACCAAAAACGGACGCGTCTCTTCGTTTCGAACTTCGAACAGGTTGAGATTCTCGACTATCCGGGCGGAAAGGTGATTGGATCGGTGAACGAGGGCTGGAACAAGGCGAACTATCCAACGGGAGTTGCGCTGTGGCCGCCGCCGCAGTAACGCACGGCCGCGCGACCGAGCGGCCGGGGCTAACGCGCGGCGCCCAGTGGGCGGCGTGGTGCATTGCGGCGCTGGTCGCGATCGTTCACCTTGCGGTCGCGCCGCAGTACGGCATCTTTCGTAACGAGCTCTACTTCATCGTCTGCGGGCGTCATCCGGCATTCGGTTACATCGATCAGCCGCCGCTCGTGCCGTTACTCGCGGCACTGACGCAAGCCGCCGGCGTCAACGCATGGCTACTGCGAATCCCCGCGGTGCTCGCGGCGATCTTTCTCGTGCCGGTGACGGTCGTACTCGCGCAGCTCTTCGGCGCGACGACCCGTGGTGCGTGGCTCGCCGCAATCGCCGCCGCGAGCGCGACGCTCGTCACCGCGATGACTGCGACGCTCTCGACCACCACCTTCGAACCGATCGCCTTCACCGCGATCGTCTACTTTCTCGCGCGCGCGGCGCTTCGCGACGATCCACGATCGTACTGGTGGGCGGGGCTGCTCGTCGGCGCAGCATTCGAAGCGAGGTACGGCGTACTCTTCTGGGCGATTGGCTTGGCCGCCGGCATGGCCCTCACCGGTCCCCGCGGTGTCTTTCGCTCGCGAGACTTCTGGATCGGCGCGCTGATTGCGGCGATCCTTGCACTGCCGAACGTCATCTGGCAGATCGTGCACGGCCTGCCTTTCCTCGAACTCGTGAGAAACGACAATAGCGGCAACTTCACCGGCTCGCCGATCCGGTTTACGATCGGACAAATCCTCTCGATCAATTTCTTGCTCGCACCGCTCTGGATCGCGGGCATCGTCGCGCCGTTCGTATCGGCGCGGCTCGCCGCATACCGGTTTGCGTCGATCGCGTTTCTCTTCGTTGCAATCGTTATCGTGGTCACGCACGGCAAGAGCTACTATATGGCCGGCGCTTACCCGGCGATGTTCGCGCTCGGTGCGGCCGCGTGCACGCGGTTGCCGGCAATTCTGATCGCGATTTGGGCAGTCCTGGCGGCGGCCAACGGCGCCGTCGCGCTGCCGCTCGTGTTGCCGGTGCTCCCGCCCGAACGTTTGGAGCGAATGCTCGACAATATGTCCTTCCGCCCGCCTCCGGTCGAACGCGCGGGCATTGGCGCACCGCTCATGCAGATGCTCTCCGACGAGTTCGGTTGGCAAGAGCTGGCGCGCGACGTCGAAAGCGCATACGCCGCGTTGCCACCGGCCGATCGCGCGAAGGCGGCGATCTTTGCATCGAACTACGGCGAAGCCGCGGCAATTGACGTTTACGGAAAGAACCTTCCGCCGGCGCTCAGCGGCAACAATCAATACTATCTGTGGGGGCCGCGGGGCTACGACGGCTCGGTGGTGCTCGCCGTCGACGTCGAACCGGCGCAGTTCGCCGCGATTTGCAAATCGGTAACGGTCGTGGCACGCTTCGGCACCTCGCCGTACGCGATGCCCTACGAACGGAATCGGCCGATTCTTCTCTGCAGAGGCATGCATCCGCCGCTGCCGCAGCTCTGGCCGGCGTTCAAACACTACGGGATCGAGATGCTCGGCGTTCCCGCTCGCAATGGCACGTAGGGCGCCGGCACCCGGCTCTCTCCTCGCACGATGCGTCGACGCTTGGCGCAACTACGTGATCGAGCTCGGAAATTTGACGTCGTTCGTATGGCTCTGCATCTTTCCGATTGCGGGAAGCTTGTTGCTCGCAATTCTTTTCAACGGCGTCGCCGAAGGCTCGGAGCTGCTGGCGATCCAGCGCGCGAGCGACACCGGCGGACACGGTTTTCTCACCGTTCTCGCCGCGATCTTTAGCATCTGTGCGATGGCCGTCGCTTCGGGACTTGCCGTGCGCAGAGAGGGAAAGGAACCCGGATCCGGCGACCTGATTCCGTGCTGGATCGTCATCGTCGTTGCGACGGCCGTGGCGCCGGCCTTCCTAAGCTACGTCGCGCCCTCGATTTCGATTTCGATCGGCCTTGGATGGCTGATCGGGTTCTACACGCTGCTCTTCTTCGCGCTTCCGATTGCTGGACACCGGTGGAAGGGCGTCATCGCGCGCGTGCGCACCGGGCTTCTTCCCGGGAACGGTTTGCCGATTGCGGCCGCGATTCTGCTATTGATCGGCGCGGCGGTGACGATCGCCGTGATCGGCAACCCGGTGCGATTCCCGACCGCACTGGCTACAATTGCAGTCGTCTGCATCGGCGTGGGATTTTGGGTTCTGGCCGCCACGGTGCTGCTCGTCGTCGTGCCGCGGCGATTGAACTGGCCGACGCTGACGATCGTCGCCATCGCGCTCGTCGCACTCTTCGAACGCTCGAACGACGATCGCGTGATACGCGTCTGTCAGGCGTGGGATCCTCCGTGCACCGTTGGAGTGGCGGCGCCGGCACCCGGCGATATTCACTCGCCGATCGCACTCAACCGCAAAAGCGTCGAGAACTGGATGGCGCACGTCTGTCCGCATGTCGGGCGCCCCTGTCCGATGATCTTCGCCGCCGGCGAGGGCGGCGGATTGCGCGCCGCCTATTGGACCGCCAACGTCTTGTCAGCGCTCAACTCGTCGACGAACGGCGCCTTCTACCGCCATCTCTTCGCGTTGAGCACGGTCTCGGGGAGTTCCCTCGGAGCGACCGCGTTCGTCTGGCTCAATCAGAACGATGCCAATCCCGGCACGTTCGACAACTGCACCAAACTCGATCCGAACGACGCCAATCCGAAAAATTTCGGCGATTGCGAGCACCGGCTCTTGGACTTCATCGATCAAGATTATCTCTCGCCATCGATCGCGGCGCTGCTCTTTCCCGAGGGGCTGCAGCGGTTCTGGCCGCTGCCGATTCCGCAATTCGATCGTGCGCGCGCCTTTGAGGCGTCGCTGGAGTCGAGCTGGCAGAATTTGTTTGGCGGAAACCCTTCGATCTCGAACGATTTTCTCGGAATTTACTCGGGCAAGAACGGTCCGTACATGCCCGCACTCTTCTTGAATTCGACGAACGTCGAGCTTGGAAAGCGCTTCATCATCAGCGATTTGCTGCCGCACTTTCGGAACGATTCATACTACGCATACGATGCCAACGCCGCTTACCACATCACGAAGCTGCCGGTCAGCACCGCGGTTCACCTTACCGCACGATTTCCGGTGGTGAGCCCCGCAGGCGTTTTGGAAAGCCGGGTTGCGAGCGCTGCGACCGGCAACGTCGCTACGTTGCCGTGGGGACGCCTTGTCGACGGCGGCTACTTCGAGAACACCGGCGTCACAACGCTCGCGGACGTGGTCGGCTCGGTGAAGTACGCGCTCCGAAATTCGAACCGGCGCAATGACGCGCGCATCTACGTTTTGCTGATCCTCAACAACCCGCAACCTCCGGAGGCGTACAAGCAGGGCGCGAACATTCCGAGTCTGCCGGATCGTCCGCGCGACGCGCCGTATGCGGCCGGCAGCGCAGCGAATCAAAAGACGACGCCATGGAGCGACTACCTGGCGCCGATCGAAGGACTGTTTGCGACGCAGGGAGCTCGCAGCTTCAGCGATCGTTACCGGTTGTTGCAGGCTGCGGCGCGCGAGCTCTGCGCGAGCACAACGCCCAGCGATCTCGCCGCGAGCGGCCCACAAGCCCTTCAAGCCTATATGGCATCCCAATCGAAAGTCGTTAGCGTTCCCAAACGGTGTACGGGCTATTGGGAGATCTCCTACGCGCGAATCGCAGCGCCCACCCCAGCGCCGAATGCGAGCGCGACACCGGCAGCGAGCACGGCAGCACTCAAAGGGACCGATTACATCAAGCCGGCCTTAGGCTGGGTGCTCTCGGATACGTCGGCAAAAGGAATGCAAGACGCGGCGCAGAGCATCGACGCCGCAATCCCGGGCCAGCCGGTCACCACGCTGAAAGCAGCACTCTCCGCGAGCGACGCGCCGTAAGGCCCCGAACCGCTACGGCGTCTGGACGAGACCGATCGTGTGGCCTTGCGGATCGGCGAACAACGCGATCACCGGGCCGTTCGGCACCTGATCGGGACCCATCATCCGGGTGCCGCCGAGCTTCTCGATGTTCTCGAGCGCAGTGGCGACGTCGTCGACGGCGACGTAGAACGTGACGTGCCCTTCGTAGCCGTCGGGCGTCCCACCGAATCCGCCGTTGATTCCGGATTTCGGCGGCTGTTTGCCGTCGGGAGCGACGAGATAATAGTTCGGAACGCCGGCGCCCCCCGGAATGGACTGCTCGGGAATCTCCCAACCGAACGCGTCGCGATAGAACGCGCTCAAATCTTGAGGATTCTTGCTCATGATCTCAAAGTGAACGACCGGATTTGGCATACAACGCACGATACCAGCTCTACCTGGGCGTACCTTTAGCACGGCGCCAGGCGGGCGCCCAGATCTTCCTTCGAAACTCTTGCGCTTGCATTGGCGTGCCATCCCAAATGTGGTAAAAACGGTTCGCCGCGAGATCGTCCTCCGGAATTTCGTCGAGCGGATGCGCGCGGATCTCGATACCGGCCGCGTCGACTCGCGCCAGGAGTTTTGCGCTCGGACGCCACGCCGAGAAGAGCTGGACGGCACGCTCTCCGGTACCGTCACCAAGCGAAACGAAGACGTCTTCGAGGCGGCGCGCGCCGCGACGTTCGCACGTGTCGCATTGAGGACGAGGACACGTGCGGGGATCGAGCAGCGGCTCGATCACGTCGTGATGAAACTCTCCGATCGGCATGCCCGTTGCGATCAGCGCGAGGTGACGCTCCAACCGCGCGTTCTGCGCGTCGACCTCGGTGCGGCTCCGAACCGTCGCAACCGTTCCCATCGGGAACTCCCAGGCGCCGTTCCATCCGGCGCTAATCGACGCTTCCGCTTCTTCTTCGCTGCGTGAAGCGAAGTCGACGATCATCGCGTTGCGCAGGCCGACGTATGGCGGCTGCGGATACCAGCCGCAACCCCAGGCGAGCCCGACGAGCGAATCGGCGAAGCTCGTAAACGCGTAGCATTCATCCGGATACCCGTGCCAAAGGTGTTTTGCGCCGGCGTCGGCGAGCTCTGCGGCGGAGTAGAGCTCCGGCCGCGTGAGAAGACTCTCCATGCGCCGATGCTCTCAAACGGCAGTGCCAGATGGGTGGCACGGTGCCGAGCCGGAGCGGCTGAATCGTTGGCCGAAGCAGACTCGATGCGCTCGAACTCGCTTCTCACGATGCTCGCCGCCGCTCTGCTGCTCGGCACCGTTCCCGTGCCGGTCACCACGACGCCCCAGCCCGACAATGCCGGGCGCCTGGCCGACCGCGAGTTCCTGGTGCGCACCGCACTCGGCAGCGGCTACGCGCGTTACTTCGGTACGACCTCACTCGACGGCGACCCGACCGTAACGCGCGCCATCATCGTCGTGCACGGCGTGCTGCGCGACGCGGACTATTATTACGACACTGGGGTTATCGCGGCGAACGCGGCCCACAAGCTTGACGATACCTTCGTGATCGCGCCGCAGTTCGTCGAACGCAGCGAGCTCGCCGGTGCGAACGTTTCGCCGCAGACACTCTACTGGAGCGGACTCTGGCCGGGCGGCTCCGACGCCATCGCTCCCGCACCGATCAGCAGCTACGATGTCTTCGATGCGATGATCGCACGCCTCTCGGATGTGAAACGCTTTCCAAAACTACGCGAGATCGTGGTCGCCGGTCATTCCGCAGGCGGACAGATCGTGCAACGCTACGCCATCGTCGGCAAATCCTCGCAGCTCGATCCCGGCGCGAGAATTCCGGTGCATCTCATCGTTTCGAATCCCTCGTCGTACTTTTACTTCACCGATTGGCGTCCGGTACCGCAGACCAACTGCGCCGATTTCAACCAGTGGCGCTACGGGCTCGCAGGCGCACCGCGTTACGTCACCGGCACCGCCGCCGAGCTCGAATCGCGCTACGTCGGCCGCCGCGTTACCTACTTGATGGGCACGGCCGACACGAACCCGAAGGAAGACGACCTCGACCAAAGCTGCGGCGGCGAAGCGCAAGGCGCCTACCGCTTCGCTCGGGCGAAATACTTCATCGCCTATATCGCGCGACGCCATCCCGCCGGGACGAATCAAAACTATGCCTTCGTACGTGGCGTGCCGCACGACAACCGGCGCATGTTCACGTCGAGCTGCGGTCTCGCTGCCATCTTCGGCGGAAGCCTCTCGGATTGCGCTGCGGCGGGGGCGGTTCGCGCCGGGGCGCCGTAATGCGTTCCGGTAGTAAACGGCCATAGGTTAGCTCGTACCGCGAGGGCGAAGGACTCGAAATGACCGACGAGCAGCTTCAGGAATACGCGGGCCAGCAGGTTCGCCTCGTCTCCGGCGGCCGAACGATCGCCGGTAAACTACTCGCGGGCTTCGAGGCGCAGATCAGGGTGAAATCACCCTATGCAATCGAGTGGTACGATGTAAATCCCACCTTGGGCACCAACGAGGAGCGCTTGACGGCGATACCCGACGCCGGCGCGGTCGAATCGATCGAGATCGTAAACGAGTCGCCGAATGCCGAGATCGAAGATGTCGCAGAGGACGCTCAGACCCCCGGTTAGGCTCTACTGCTCGACGAGCGCCATCATATCGGGCGTATACCGTTCCCCTGCCGTCATCGACGCGAGCCCTTCGAGCCGCGCGACCTGTTCGTCGGTGAGATGCACGTCGAACGCGCGCACGTTCTCTTCGAGATAACGAACGCGCTTGGTTCCGGGAATCGGAACGACGTCGGTGCCACGCGAGAGCACCCACGCAAGCGCAACCTGGGCCGGCGTCGCTCCGCACTCGTGAGCGACGGCGCGAACGACTTCGACGATGCGCTCGTTCTTCTGCGCGTTCTCTTTGGAGAAGCGCGGATGGCGGCGGCGCGCGTCGTGCTCTTCGAGCGCGTGGACTTTGACCGAACCGGTGAGAAAGCCGCGTCCGAGCGGGCTGTACGGCACGAAACCGATGCCGAGCTCGCGAACCACCGGCAGCACGTGCCGCTCGACCCGCCGTTCCCAGAGCGAGTACTCGCTCTGCAGCGCGCTAATCGGATGGACGGCATTCGCACGCCGCAGCGTCTCCGCGTTTACCTCCGAGAGGCCGAAATAGCACACCTTTCCTTCGGCGACGAGTTCTTTCATCGCGCCGACCGTCTCTTCGATCGGAACGTCGGGATCGCGGCGGTGCAAGTAATAGAGATCGATGCGGTCGATGCCGAGGCGCGAGAGCGACTCGTCGGCGACCCGTTTGGCGTTCGCAGCAGTACCGTTCACGCCCGTCGCGCCGATTCGGAAACCGAACTTCGTCGCAACGATCACGCCCTCGCGCCGGCCGCGCAACGCTCTGCCGACGAGCCGCTCGTTGGTGTGCGGGCCATAGACTTCGGCGGTATCGAGGAAGTTGACTCCCAACGCGAGCGCGCGATGAATCGTCGCGATCGCTTCGGATTCGTCGGCCGTGCCGTACGCAAAGGACATCCCCATGCATCCCAAACCCATCGCCGAAACCGTCAAACCTTCTGTGCCGAGTTTACGCTCTTCCATAGATGGCCCAAGACGCCGGCGCGGCGCCCGCGGTTGCATTAACCGCTTGCGACCGCCTCTTCGGCCGTCCGCCGGCTTCCGAGCAGAATGAGGGCAACCGAAGCGACGACCGCCGCGCCGCCGGCGAGGATCCGCCACGTGACCGGCTCACCGAGCACGAGCGCACCGAGAATCACCGCCACGACGGGATTCACGTAGCCGTACGTCGCGACCGTCGTCGTCGGCAGCGTTCGCACCACGTAGGCGAAGGCACTGTAACCAATCATGGCCCCGCCGAAGACGAGCCAGAGCATTCCCCAGAGCGATTCGGGCGTAATCGCCGCAACGTGCAACCGTGAGGTTTCGCCGAGCGCCAAACCGGCAAGAATGGAGAAGGCGCCGCCGATCGTCATCTCGAGCGGCGCCGTCAATGCGTGATGCGGCGTGTCGCGCGCGTAGACCGATGTCGCGGCCCACACGAACGACGAGAAGAGAATCAGTGCGGCCATGAACAGGTCGGCGTGCAGCGAACTCTTTCCGACGAGAAATGCGATGCCGACGCTGCCGATGACGATGCCGGTTATGGCGAGTGCGCCGGGTGCCTTCCGCGATCGAATCGCGTCGACGAGCACCATAAAAATCGGCGAGCTTGCAATCAAGAGCGCGGCCGTGCCCGACTCGACGCGCGTCTCGGCAAGGCAGAGCGAGCCATTGCCGACGGCAAGCAGCAACACGCCAACGACGCCGATGCGCAGCAGCGCAGAGCGATTCGGCCATGCCGGCTTCTCTTTTGAAAAAAGCCACTGGAGCCCAAGGAGCAGCATCCCCGCGACCAGGTAGCGGAAGCCGGTCATCAAGTAGGGCGGAATCGTTGCGACTGCAACCCGAATACCGAGATAGGTGGAACCCCACAAAAAATAGACCGCGACGAGCGCGATCCACGGCAAGGCCTGCGTGCGGTGCGTCACGTGCCGAAGGTGAGGCCGAATCCGGTGGTGCGCATCCCGCCGACGTAGGCGAATCCCAGATAGAGGTTCGGCGCGACGTTGCGGATCTCGTCGCGAATGAATCGCGCCAACGTCGAGGTCTTCGAATAATCGAGCACGATGCAGGGCTTACCATCGAGAAAACTCGGCGCCGAGTACACCTCGGCCGCGATCGCCTTGAGATGAAATGGTGTAATCCGATTGACGAGCCGTCCGCGCGCGGCATCGAACGTCTTCCCTTGCCATCCGACGAGATTCGTCCACTGCGCGAAGAGCTCGCTCAACGGCAACCCGGCGGCGATCAATGCGACGCCTTGCGCCGGACCGGCGGGAATCGGACCGGCGGGGCTCGAGGCGTAGAGCTCGATCAACTGCCGGCGGCTCATCGCGAGCAAGCGTTTCGCGTCGAGCCTCTCCGCAACGAGCATGCGCTACAGCTTCGTGACGTCAGGCCGCGCTCTTTCCTCGGCGAAGCTTAGTAGGAAAACTCCTGGAGTTGGCTGACCCTCGGCCCGTTGACCCAGCCGATGCGCCGCTTCGGCTCGATCGCAATTCGTATGGGGATTGCGAGATCGCCCGCATCGGTAAAGTCGAACCCGTCGATCGACTCGACGAGCGATCCGTCCTCGCCATAGACTTGCACGCTGCTGCCCGATGGTGACGTACTCGAGAACGGCTGGGCAACCAGAAAGAGCTGATGAACCGGATCGTTCGCAACGTAGGCGCCCGCGAAGAACTGGCCGCCGCCGTTGGGGAGCAGCTCGTGAACGCCGCTCTGCTTCGCGACGTTATAGAACTCGATTCCGCCGTCGAGTTCGGTCGTCGTACACGCGATGCCGCTCTGCGAATCGTAGCCGATACCGTTGGCAGATCCGCATCCAACCGAGCCGGGGCAGTTGACGCCGTTAAACTCCGACACCTTACCCGAACTCAAATTGACGGTGGCAATCACCGGCGGAGGGCCGCCCGCGGCGCCGGCGCTTGGCGACGTTGCGATCACCGCGAGGTTCTTCACCGTATCTTGCGCCAACTGCGGCGTGTCCGCGAGTCCGAATTGACTCGGATTGAGCGCAATGACGTTGCTGACCGCGTTCTTTGCGATGTCGGAGACCACGAGTTTCGGCGTATCCGATCCCTCGCGCTCGTAGCCATAGAAAACGCTCGTGATCGTGCTCTGATTCACCGCTCGCTGCAAGATATTGAAGAGTGCGATCGTGGGCGACCACTTGCCGGTGAACTTCTTGCCGTTGACCGGATCCATGAGGTGATACATGTCGTGAGTCGGAGTCTTGCCGGGGATGCCGGCTTTTTGGAAGTCGACCAAGCCGACGTCGCCGTCGGCGATTCCGTCGACGACGTAGTCGTCGCCCTTCTGAACCGCCCGGCCGGTCTTGGCGCCAAACGTCTTGGTGATTTTGCCGGTGAGGGCGTCGAACGTCTGCACCGAAATCTTCGTCTCGCCCCAGGAGCCGAGCACGCCGTCTTTTCCGCTTTGATCGACATCAAAACCGAAGATCTGGCCGCCATCGGAGGTGGAGAGCACCGGCCCCAGCGTGGCGCCGTTTCCGCGTACCATCGCCCCTCCCGCTGCAGGAAGCGCGCGGGTTGCGCTCTCGGGCGCGCCGCACCCGCCGGCGGCAGCGAGCAAGAGTAAAGAGAGCGATGGAGCAACGGCGTTCTTCATAACGAAAAGTTTGATAGTTATTTGTGAAAGAAGTGCAAATCACTTGCCGGCAGCGCCAAGGACGCGGCTTCCCACGCTCCTAACGGTAGGCACATGGCCGCAACAACGCGCATAACGCTCGCAGCGCTCGTTCTCGCGTGCACCGGCGCGATCGCCTCGAGTGCCTCTCCGAGCCTTCTTCCCAACGGTTGGATCGTTCGGGCTCCCGCCGGCACGATCGTTTCCACCGGCACGATGCCGCAGGGGGCGGCACTCTCACCGAACGGGTCGACGCTGGCGGTCGTCGAGTCGGGCTTCAATCCCCCGGCGCTTGCGTTCTATGCAACACCCTCGTTGCGCGCGATCCGGCACGTCGCTTTAACGGGCGCCTTCGGGCGTCCCGTTTGGACGAGCCGCGGCGTTCTCGTCGCCGGCGCGAATGCCGACGCCATTTTTGCAATCGACCCGGCGAGCGGCCGCGTGCGCACGATCGCACTGCAACGCAACAGTTATCCCGTCGCCGTCGCGGCGAGCGGCGGTATCGTCGCCGTCGCGACGAATGGCGACGCGAGCGTGCTGATCGGCAGACTCGACGCGCTCCGTCACGCGCGGCCAATTCGCGTTGGGCGTCAGCTCGGTCCACTCACCTTCTCGCCTGACGGAACGCGGATCTTCGTCGCGGTGCGCTCGGGTCGCTACGTCGCAAGTGTCGACGCACGCACCGGAGCGGTGCGACGGATTGCCACCGATCTGCATCCGAGCGACGTGCTCGTCGAAGGCGGCACGCTCTACGTTGCGCAAGCCGACGCCGATACGGTCGGCGCGTACGATGCGGCGACCGGGCGGCGCATTCGCAACGTCTTCGTCGGCGCGACGCCGCATACGATCGGTTCGTCGCCGAACTCCCTCTCCGCCGCCGGGGACGCGATCTACGTCAGTCTCGGCGCCGCCAACGAAGTCGTGGTACTTCGCGGTGGCCGCATTGCGGCGCGCTTGCCGTCGGGATGGTATCCCACCGACGCACTGGCGCGAGGTAACCGCCTCTACATCGTCGACGGCAAGGGCGATGGAACGAAATCGAATCTCGGCTTCGACGTGATGAGCCGCGGCTATCACGATTACATCGGTGCAATCGAGTTCGGCTCGATTCGGGAGATCGCGCTTGGCGGCGCACTGCCCCCGCCCAATCCGCAAGGCGCGCAAGGTGCGGCCGCGCCGCCGGCTCAGACGATTCTGCATTCGGGCGGTCCGATCGAGCACGTCTTCTTTATCCTCAAGGAGAACCGGACGTACGATCAGATCCTCGGCGACATGCCGCAGGGCAATGGCGATCCGAAGCTCGTTTACTTCGGCGCGCGGGTCACACCGAATCAGCACGCGCTCGCCGAGCGCTTCGGACTCTTCGACAATTTTTACACCAGCGGCGAGGTGAGCGACGCGGGTCACAA
>DASRSI010000010.1:0-73952 GCA_035695445.1 Candidatus Cybelea sp.
TTCTTCGCGGCCAAAGTCAACGACAAAAACGTTGCCTGCCTTGTCGGAGCAAAGACCACGCGGTTGCGTCAAGCCGGAGGTGATTTTTGCCTCAAGCTTGCCGTCAGGGTATGTAAAAACATAAAGACCATCGCCGGAAACGTAGAGCAGATCGCCACGCTTCGCCTCGGGCCGCATCCACGATTCGCCGCGCACAGCATGCGTCGCGATCGCGCGGCCTTGCGGCATCGCGCCCGGTGAGCCGATCGGCGGCTGCGATCCGCCGCACGCTGCAAGCAACGCGGCAGTAAATGCGATCGGAACGTAGCGGCTACGGGTTGGAGCCATGAAATTTAGCCCCAAGGCTCAGCGCATTTCCGCCCGTCGTGCCGAAATCGTACAGAAACTTTCGAACTAGCTTTTCACCCTTCGGGTACTTCCAAAACCCAAAATATTTTCCCGAGTACATGAAGCCGATTGTGCCGTCATGTACCCAAAACTGGTAGTTGTGATGTTGCTCCCAATTGGGAAACTTAATTGTTCTTTCCACGGTACCATAACCAGAGGCGATACTGAGCTGATATATAACGTTGTTGCGTTCGTCACCAACCGCAAGGTACTTCCCATCCCACTGCACGCCGCCACCGCCAACGAGCTTTTTGTTGAGGGTGAGTGTCCTAAGCGAATTGCTGCCGCTTTGGAGCTCCACCAACAAGGACTCTTTATGGCTATGTCTGCCATCGACGAACAGGTTTCCAGCATCGTCATAAGCGCAATACAAGAAATCCGTTCCGGCGGGCTCCGCATAGGTCTGCGGCGCGCCCGAGGCATTCGGGTAAACTGCGAGTTCGGTATTGCCATCATCATTAAGCGTTACCGCCAGATTGTTCGTTAAAGGGTCCACCGCGCAACTAACAGCCTGGGAGGGCGCATTGAGAGTTGCAATTGGCGCAGTAGCGCCGTGAGGATACTCGCTAATATGACCCTGGCTTGTGATCCACACATCGCCGTGCGGATCAGAGCAAACTCCTGGCTCGATAAGTTGCTCAATATAACCGACCTGTTCCCCAGCATAGTTGTAGACAAGTACCGAATACTCGTCCGCGAGATAAATAAGATTCTCGTTCTTCGCCTCCGGCAGCATCCACGATCCACCGCGGTCGGCCTCTGTGACGATCGCGGAGCTTTGCGGCATCGCGCCCGGCGCGCCGATCGGCGGCTGCGATGCGCCGCACGCGGCGAGCAGCGCCAAGGCCGCGCAGGTTAATGCGTAGCGAGTTGAGTCGAAAGGTATCACTTGTGTTGCTCCCTCGATGCGTCCGATCTGAGCCTTATGTAGTTGGATATGCGTTGATCGAGCATTGGACCGTGTTTATGATTACATTAGCGTTTAGAGCTACCCATGGCGAGTACCCATTGGGCCCGTAGCGACTGACTTCTATTGGTCGTGCAACGAAAATGAGCAGGGCTCCAGGCTGACCGCGCATCCAGCGAACCAAATGTTCCTCTAATGCAGAAGGTGGCGTTGCCCAAGGGGACTTCGCCCGAACCAGGCGATCTTGCAAAGAGGACGCCGGCGCAGCCCATTTCTCGATTTCTTTCCTTTCGACTAGCGTGGCGTGCTGGTTTTCGTACGCTGCTTCGGTCGGTGGATAGATTTTGTCGTAAATCCAACAGCGTGGCGTCGGACTGGGTGACGTAATCTTGGGGGCCGCAGAGGCCTGCGATGACGACTGAGCAGCACGCTCGCAAGCTAACAACAAAAGCACCAAGCAGATCGGTCCAAACCCTCTCATCGAATGCTGCTCCCTCCTGGGAACGGATTGGAGTCTAAGGTACTTCGCTCGGCTGCTGCTGAGAGTTCAATCGTCGATGCCTGATGTGACACGGCTTCATCAAACCAGTGAACATAACGCTTGGCGTTAGAAGCAAAGTCGTTTGCAGCCGCCAGAAGTTCAGTCATTCACGCATCGCCTCCGGCCCGCCGATCGGCTGCAACCCGCTGCACCGGCGAGCAACGTTAAGGCGGCGTCCCCCGTATAGTGCCGGCGCTGCACGGATGCGTCAATGGCGTCAAACTGCAACAATTCTCCTGACTTTAAGGCTGGGCGTCCCAGACACTGCCATTTTGAACGACACGTGACCGACCGAACAGCTCATTGCGCCTAGAGTGGGCCAACTATCTACGTCTAGCCAATGAATGTTATCTATGACAACGCCTGGAGAAAATATCCCCGTACTGTCCTTAAAGCGTGTTTCAAGCATCGCTCCGGAAGCATCGATCATTGTGAATCTGAAAGTGATAGCGGCAATCGTCTTTAAGCTGTTATTTCTGAATACTATGCCGGTGCTCAATCCCTCAACCGAAACGCCACGAGCTATCTGAACCGACTGCTTAGCAAGAGAGCAGTTGACGATATATACGGGGGCATCTTGTTGTGGTTGGACTTGAATGGCGATATTCGATGCTTCAGCTGAGGTCCAAAGCGCCAGCGCGAGTATTGGTGATAGGAACAGCTGTTTCAATGCGTTGCGCTGAAAACTAAGCTAAGAGTGCCTTGCGTTGTTTCGATCACCGTCAAATGAACAGCACCATGATCCAGAACCATTTGCGTTGGGACCGTGTGGCCACAACTTTTGTCCTTTGTATCAGTGTGATTTACCATGCGAGAGAACTCGAACTGCGTTACTCCTCCAGCGTTTTGCAAAACGAAGTGTAAGAAGTACGGCTGGCACAACGCAGCGCCTTCGGAGTAAATTGACAAGGCACTTCCATCGGTGTACTCAACACGCGCACA
Source organism: Candidatus Cybelea sp. (assembly GCA_035695445.1). Classification (GTDB taxonomy): domain Bacteria; phylum Vulcanimicrobiota; class Vulcanimicrobiia; order Vulcanimicrobiales; family Vulcanimicrobiaceae; genus Cybelea. The sequence goes on from DASRSI010000010.1 coordinate 2,778, forward strand.
TAAATCCATGTCACCGCAGTTGTGGTATGAGGTCGCTGTCGCTCCATTGGAAAGCTTCACCGTTTGATCCGGCTGCAGTTCCGTTACTGCGATAGCTGGAGCTTGGCACAAAGCCGCAAGGATGAACGCGCCGACCAGCAGCTTCAAGGGTGCGTCGTTTACGTAACCTTCCTGGAAAAACGGCGTGACCCAGCGGCAGGCTCGGGGTAGGCGCCATCGACCGTGAGCGGGTCTCAGTGGAACCATGAGTCGCGCGTGGTTAATGCGGACCGCTGATTTCATTCGGACGGATCTCCCAACACTTAAGCCTACGCTTGAGCGCGCTTCTTAGGACATGGTAGCATCCGCACGAATATTTCGGAAGCTCCAGCGAGCTCCGACTCCGGGGGCGCGCCGGGGTCGGAGGTCCCCGCCGCCACACAGCTGCTCCCAAGGCCAACGGTTCGAGCTTATCGCTTTACCGGCGGTGGAACGGCATGTGGCTTCGCGACGGCGGCCGCCGGTGAGGCTTCGAGCCGCGCGAGCTCTTCCGGCGTCGGCGCCTGTGAAAAATCACGACACGTATCCACGAAGCAGTAAAATCCAAACGGCTCGGAGCCGCGATTGACGAACTGATGCAGCTCGAGCGGGCCGACGTAGATGACGTCGTCGGGTGCGATCTCGGTCGCCGTGTCGCCGATCACTGCGTATCCCAGGCCGCGGCGAACGATGACATAATGTTCGTGCTCGTGTTTTTCGAGGCGCGATGCCGCACCCGGCTGCACTTCGAAGTAGCGCAGCTCCATGCGCGGTCCCGCCTCGCTCGGATCGCTCTTGCGCGTGCCGACCAGTGTATGGCGCGCGACGCCGGTTCCGGGTGCCTCCGGCGTATAACCGGCAGGCTCGACGCCCTCCCAGCCCTCGGTCGTGGCTCGTATCACGCCTTTGTGCATGCCGCATCACGATAGCACACCGCGCGCACCGCGGCCAAGGATTTATCTTCGACCAGCCCTAACGGCGCCCGCTAATGGCCCGCTACTGGCTGCTGAAGACCGAACCGAGCGCCTATTCTTTCGAACAACTCCACACCGACGGCACCACGCCGTGGACCGGCGTGCGCAACTTTCAGGCGCGCAACAATATGATGGAGATGAAGCTCGGCGATCTCGCCCTCTTCTATCACTCGAGCATCGTCCCACCGGCCGCCGTCGGCATCTGCAAGGTCGTGCGCGAAGCCTATCCCGATTTTACGCAATTCGATCGCAAGAGCGATTACTTCGATGGGCGCGCGAAGCCGGATAAACCGATCTGGTTCATGGTCGACGTCGCCTACGTCGAAGCGCTCGCGCATCCCGTCACGCTGCCGGCGATGCGTGCCGAACCGCGCCTCGTCGCGATGCCATTGTTACGCCGCGGGCAACGCCTCTCGGTGCAGCCGGTAATGCCACACGAGTGGAAGCTCGTGCTGGAACTCGCTAGCCGAGCGCCTGCGCCTGAGTGAGAAAGACACGCTGCGCGTCGATCGGCATCTCGCCCGATCCCGGTGAGAGCCGCCGGTAGCTTCCGTCCTCTTGGAGTTCCCGGCTCTTCACGTTGTCGGCGAGCAGCACGGTGAGCACGTGCGATGCAATCGTTTCGGCGATGACCGGATCGAGCACCGGAACGGCGAGCTCGACGCGCCGGTCGAGGTTACGGCCCATCCAATCGGCGCTCGCCAGGTGCGTCTCGCGCTCGCCGCCGTTTTCGAAAACGTAGATGCGCGAATGCTCGAGGAAGCGCCCGACGATGCTGCGCACGCGAATGTTCTCGCTCACGCCCGGCACGCCGGGACGCAGCACGCACATTCCGCGAACCAGTAGATCGATCGGAACGCCCGCTTGCGAGGCCCGGTAGAGCGCGCGAATGACTTGAATCTCGGTTAACGCATTGATTTTCGCGCGGATCCCCGCCGGGCGTCCGGCGCGGGCGTGCTCGGTCTCGCGCTCGATGCGTGCGATGAGCTCGCGATGGAAGGTCACCGGCGCAACCCAAAGGTCCTCATAGTCGGTAACTTTTGAAAAGCCGGTGAGTGCGTTGAAAACTTGCGCATCGTCGGTGCCAAGCTCCGGACGGCACGTGAAGAGGCTCATATCGGTATAGAGCAGCGCCGTCTTCTCATTGTAATTTCCAGTGCCGAAGTGCATGTAGCGGCGCAGACCGTCTTCATCTTCGCGCACGACCAAGAGCGTCTTTGCGTGCACCTTTTGGTTCGCGAACCCATACACGACGTGGGCTCCCGCGCGCTCGAGCCGCTTTGCCCATTCGATATTGTTCTCTTCATCGAACCGGGCCTTGAGCTCGATGATCACGGCGACTTGCTTCTCGTTCTCCGCAGCCGTCAGCAGCGCGCGCACGATCGGCGAGTTCTTCCCCGACGTTCGGTAGAGCGTCGCCTTGATCGCCAGCACCTTCGGGTCTTCGGCTGCCTGCCGCACGAACTGGATGACCGGGTCGAACGACTCGTAGGGATGGTGCAGCAGAATATCGCCTTCGCGAATCTGCGCGAAGATGTCGGTAACGCCGATCAGTCGTCGCGGAATCGCCGGCATGAACGGCTTATCGCGCACGCTCTCGTAATCCGGGAGGTTGACGATCTGCCAGAGGTCGCTCAGCGCCATCATGCCGTCGATCTCGTAGCAGTCGACGGCTTCGAGCTCAACCGAATTGCAGAGAAAATCGCGCATATACTCGGGCATCCCGCGTTCGATCTCGATGCGCACCGGTTCTCCGAAGCGTCGCCGCCGCAGCTCCGACTCGATCGCGCGCAAGAGATCGTCGGCTTCGTCCTCCTGCAGATCGAGGTCGGCGTCGCGGGTCACGCGGAAGAGATACGAGTCGCGAACGTGCATGCCCGGGAAGAGCCCGTCGAGATGGTGGGCGATGAGATCCTCGAGCAGCACGAAGAGCCGCTCGTCCGCAGTGCCGGTCTCAACGGGAACGAACCGCGGCAGCGTGGGCGGAATCTTCACGCGCGCGAAATGCAGCTCGACGCCTTCGCGCGTCGTCTCTTCGAGCTCGACGGCGAGGGAGAGCGACAAGTTTGAAATGTATGGAAACGGGTGTCCACTGTCGACGGCGAGCGGCGTCAAAACCGGAAAGACGCTATCGTCGAAGGTTCGCTCGAGCGCGCTCTGCGTCTCGTCATCGAGCTCGCTGACGCGCATCAAACGTATGCCTTCGCGTTCGAGCGCCGGAAGCAGCTCGTCGTTGAGGAGATGCATCTGCTTCGGCAACGAGGCTCGCAGCCGCTCGGAAATCGCGGCAAGGTGTTCGGTCGGCGTGCGGCCGTCTTCGGAACGGCGCACGACTTGCGCCTCGATCTGCTGCTTGATCGCCGCGACGCGAATCATAAAGAACTCGTCGAGGTTCGTTCCGTAAATCGCCACGAACTTGAGCCGCTCGAGCAGCGGATAGCGCGCGTCGAGGGCTTCTTCGAGCACGCGGTCGTTAAACTCGACCCACGACAGCTCGCGACTGATGTAGAGCGAAGGATCGTCGAGCGTCGCAACTGGGACCGTTGCCCGCTTTGGATACGGCTGGGTAATCATGAAATCTCTTTGCTTTGTTTAGCGGTACGTGCCGGGTTTCGCCTCCCGAGCGGCAAAAAACTTGGCTTGCATGGCCGATTTCACGGCGCACGTCGCGGAGCACCTCGTCCTCGCCCTCTCGGCCCTCGCGCTCGCGCTTTCGGCCGGGCTTCCGCTCGGCATCCTCGCCGCCGAATCGGCGCCGCTGCGCAGCGCCGTTTTGGCGCTTGCGGGTATCGGGCGGACCCTTCCGAGCATCGCGGTGCTCATGCTCCTGCTGCCGTGGCTCGGCGTCGGCGCCACGCCCGCAATCGTCGCGCTCGCGCTGCTGGCAATCCCACCGATCGTGATCGGCGTCGATCTCGGCATTCGCGGCGTCCCCGGAGCGATGCTCGACGCCGCCGCGGGCATGGGAATGACGTCGACGCAGCGCTTCGTGCGCGTCGTCGTACCGTTTGCGCTGCCGATCTCCTTCGCGGGATTGCGCACGGCGGCGACCGAGACAATAGCCAGCGCAACCATCGCAACGTTCATCGGGGCGGGCGGCCTGGGTGATGAAATCGTCCGCGGCTTGCAGACCGACGATCCCGCACTGCTTCTCGCCGGCGCCGCCGCCGTCGCCGCGCTCGCATTGGGCGCCGACCTCGTGCTGGGATTCGCCGAACGGCGCGCGGCGGCACACGCGTGAATGCCCCGCACGGCTCGCCGCGAGCCATCTCGCGACGCCGAGCGCTGGCGCTGGTCGCGGCGACGCCGCTTGCCGCGGGCTGCGCCTTTGACCCGTCGGCAATCCACGTTGGGTCGAAGAACTTCACCGAATCGTTCGTCATCGCGGAAATCTATGCGCAATCGCTTGAAGCCGCGGGAATGCGCGTCGAGCGGCTCTTCAATCTCGGCTCGACGCAAATCGCGATCGCCGCGATGGAGCGCGGAAATATCGATCTTTACCCCGAGTATACCGGCACCGCGTTGATCGACGTGCTGCATCTCGCGCCGATCGCCAACCCGCGCGCCGCTTACGCCGTCGTTTCGAATGCCTTTCAAAAACGGTATGGCATCGTCTGGCTCGCACCATCGCCGATGAACGACTCGCAAGCGCTGGCAACCACGCGCGAGGTCGCCGCGCGCTACCGGCTCGCAACGCTCTCCGATGTGGCGCGCGCCGCACCGGAGCTGCGCTTTGCTACGATTCAAGAGTTTCTCGCGCGCCCGGACGGGCTGCCGGGCTTGCAGCGCTTCTACGGTGGATTCCGCTTCCGCGACGTGCGGACGTATGACATCGCGTTGAAGTACCGCGCCTTGCTCGATGGTAAGGCCGATGTCGCTAGTGCGTTCTCCACCGACGGCGCGATCGCGACCGACTCGCTCGTGGTGCTGCGTGACGACCGGCATTTTTGGTCGGCCTATAACGTCGCGCCGGTCGTGCGAGCAGCGACCCTCGCTGCGCGTCCTGCGATCGCGCGCGTGCTCGATCGCGTTTCACCGAAGATTACGGATCGCGCGGCCCAGGCAATGAATGCCGCCGTTGAGAACACGCAGGCCGATCCCGCCGACGTTGCCGCGGAGTTCTTGCGCCGATGAATCCGTCGACGATTCGCTTCGAAGCGGTCTCGGTGCGCTATCCGGCCTCCGATCGCTACGCCGTCGAGAACATTTCGCTGGAGGTGCGCGGCGGTGAGCTGGTCGTGCTGCTCGGCCCTTCCGGCAGCGGGAAGTCGACACTGCTGCGGAGCGTCAACCGGCTCGTTCCGCTCGCCGCGGGCCGTGTCTTCGTCGACGATGCCGACATTGGCGAGCTCGACGCGGTCGAACTGCGCCGAAGCATCGGATACGTGATTCAAGCCGTCGGCCTCTTTGCAAACATGACGGTTGCCGAGAACATCGCCGTCGTACCGTCGCTGCTCGGGTGGGACCGGCGCGAGATCGCCGAGCGGGTCGACGATCTATTGCGGCTCGTCGGCCTCGACCCCGCGCGGTATCGGGACCGGCGCCCGAGCGCGCTCTCGGGCGGCGAAGCCCAGCGCATCGGCGTCGCGCGCGCCATCGCCGCGAAACCGCGCGCGCTGCTCATGGACGAGCCGTTCGGCGCGGTCGACGTCGTCGTCCGCACCGCGCTGCAGCGCGAGCTCGTGCGAATCGTCGCCGAGCTCCAGACGACGACGCTCTTCGTCACCCACGACGTCGACGAAGCCTTTCGGTTGGCCGATCGCATCGTCGTGATCCGGGGCGGACGAATCGAGCAGAGCGGCGCACCCTTCGAGCTCTTCGAAAACCCGGCAACGCCCTACGTGCGCGAGCTGGTCCACGCCGGCGACGACGTCTATCGTCAATACTTCCTGCGTGGCCGCGAGCTCTTGCGCTCGCAATGAACTATCTCGCCGCTCATCCCTGGCGGGTCGCAACGCTCGCCGGCACGCACGTCGAGCTCATCGCCGTTGCGCTCGCGGCCGCGCTGCTCTTCGCCGTGCCGATCGGTATCGTCGCAGTCCGCCGCCCGCGCGTCGCTCCCTGGCTGCTCGGCACGCTCGGCGCAATCTACACGATTCCGAGCCTGGCCATGCTTGCCGTCTTCGTCGAAGCCTTCGGCCTCGGCTTTACGCCGATCTTCGTCGCGCTCGTGCTCTACGCGCAGTTCATGCTCGCGCGTAACGTGGTTGCTGGCATTGCCGGCGTCGATCCGGCTCAGGTCGACGCGGCCCGCGGCCTGGGAATGTCGCCGGCACAGGTGTTGCGCCGCATCGAGTTTCCGCAGGCGTTGCCGGTGCTGATCGGGGGCGTCCGCATCGCGGCGATCGCGATGATCGCAATCGCCACGCTCGGCGGCTACGTCGGCGGCGTCGGCCTCGGGGTGCTGATCTTCAACGGATTAACGCTGCACCAGCCGCAGATGATCGCCGCCGGAAGCATCGCCGCATCGGCGCTCGCGATCGTCGCGGACGCACTGCTGCGATTGGCCGAGCGCAGCGCGCGTTATGGGTAAGTTTGGACGCAGCTCTCGCTGGCGTCGCTCACCATCTCCTGCATCGTAAACTTTCTCTTGCCGAACTTGTCGTTGGCAATGTTGTTAAACGCGCAGATGTCGGCGATTTCGCCGCCAGGACCGTCCCACGCCGTCGAGGGCGTTGGATCGGTGATCGTTTCGCCGATCTCATGCCCGGCCATGATCGTTACGCCCTCATCGAGCGCGCTCTCGCCGGCCGGCGGTTTGACGCTGTTCGCGCCGCATGAGGAACCACCGTCGGGCAGGTAGGGAAAGTAGACGTACGCGATCGTGTGCTTCTTCACGACCGTCGCGCTGTGGTACGAGCACCAGTGTTCGGGAAAGTTGGCTTCGCCGTGTGCGTGCGGCGTGACGACGAAATAGACGCCGTCGGGATCGTAACCGAAGTGATCGACCGACTTGAGCGCCTCGGCGGCGATCTGTGGATCGGTGGGCGTTTTGGGAACTGCCACGTTGTCGATCCAGCTCCCGCCAAACTGATCGGCGGGGTTGGTGATGAAGGCCCTGCTCGCCGTCGAGCCCTGATAGTACTGCGTCTCGATATTGTTGTGGCCGCTGCCGCCCATGGCTTTCGCGTAGTCGATGAGCAGCGGGCGAATCTTGTCGGGGTCGCCGTACTTTTTGAAACCCCAAAAATCGAAGTAGACTTTCGGTTGAAGAATGACCGCTCCGCCAAGGTAGGGCACCTCAAAGAGCGCAGGTCGAACGTGCGACGCGCTTTCACGCGTCGGCGAGTAATGGGGCGTGTGGTAGACGAGAGTACCGGCAGCGATCCATTGCGGGCTGCTCGTACCGCTGACCGGAGTAAGATTTCCCGCGCTGCAACCCGCGGTTGCGATGGCGGCAACGGCCGAGAGTGCCGCAGCAATCCCAAAAAACGATTGACTCCGAGGCATTGAGAGACTCCTATTCGCGAACTAGCAGATGGAGGCTGAAGCGATTGCCCCGATCGTGCCATGCAGACTCCGGCCGAAAGCCTGCGGCAGAACCGAGCCGAACGATCTCCTCGTCCGTAAACTTATACGACGATTCGGTATGAATTCGTTCTCCCGAGCGAACGCTTACTTGTAAGTTGAGCGACTCGATCGAGACCGTCGCGCTCTCGCGTGCTCGCAGAAATGAGTCGACCGAGCCGCGCACTTCGTCGTAAAGCGGCACGTGGTCGAAGTTTCGCAGATCAAAATCGCCCCCCAGCTCGCGGTTGATGCGCGCGAGGACGTTACGATCGAACGCCGCGGTAACGCCGGTGGGATCGTCGTACGCAAGCTCGAGGGTCGCGCGATCCTTCTTTAGATCGGCGCCGAGCAAAAGGCCGTCTCCCGGGCGCAACGCGCCGCCGATCAATCGAAGGAGTTCGGCGGCCTCGAGCGGCTCGTAGTTGCCGATGTTCGAGCCGAGCAGCAACGCGAGCATCCTGCGCTCGAGCCGCACGGCATGCGATCCGAGAACGTCGAAATAGTCGCCGGCATAGGCGCGCACGCGCAGCGTCGGATAACTCTCAACGAGCGCGAGCGATGAGGCTCGAAGCGCTTCGGTTGAAATATCGATTGGGCTATAGCGCAGCTCGGTCTGCACCCGCAGCGCTTCGCCGATCAGCAGCCGCGTCTTGATCGCGCTGCCGCTTCCAAGTTCCAAGAAGTCGACCGGCCCATCGAGCAAGCGCACGATTTGCCATCCCCAGTCGGAGAGAATCTCCGCCTCGGCATTGGTGAGATAGTATTCGGGCAGCTTGGTGATCGTATCGAAGAGCGCAGAGCCAACCTCGTCGTAAAAATACTTCGAGGGCAGGCGCTTCGGATTGGCCGTGAGGCCTTGTGCGACGTCTTCGGCAAAGGATGGCACGCCGCGAGCGCGCGGCACGGTAATCAGCTCGAAGCGGTCACCGGCCGCGATATGAATACTCAAGGGCCGCGGCTTCCCGCCGGGGGAGGGACCAACCCTCTTTTTCGGCCCGCCTGAGAGCCCGCACGCCGCTCAGGGTTCGATTAAACGCACGCGCAGGCGTGAGTTGCGGAATCCGTAGAGCGCATAGACGCCGACGCCGACGATGAACCATACCCCATAGCGAATCCAGGTAGCGACCTCAAGGCCGGTTATGATGTAGAGGCACGACGCCGCGCCGGCAATCGAAAAAAGCGGCAAGAGCGGCGCCCTGAACGGGCGCTCCGCCGTTGGGTTTACGATGCGCAGCACCAAGACGCCAGCACAGACGATTGCAAATGCGGCCAAGGTGCCGATATTCACTAAGGTGAGCAAGTCCGTTAGCGGCAAGAGGGCCGCGAAGACGGCAACGATCGCTCCGGTCACGAGCGTCATTCGTGCAGGCGTGCGAAAGACGTGGTGAATGCGCGCGACGCCCGGCGGCAGCATACGATCGCGCGCCATGACGTAGAAGATGCGCACCTGTCCGAGCAGCGACGTGAGCATGACGGTCGCGTTTCCGGCAAGACCGCCGATGGCGACGATCCAGTAGAGCGCGTGATTCTTCGTGACCGATCCGAGTGCGTCGAGCATCGCCGCACCGCCGGAGAGCCGATCGAATCGCAGCACGCCGACCGTGCAGAGCGTCAGCGCGACGTACAAAATTCCGCCGATCGCCAGCGCCAGGATGATACCGATCGGCACGTCGCGCTCGGGACGTTTTGCCTCTTCCGATGCGACGGTCACCGTGTCGAAGCCGATATACGCAAAGAAGACGAGTGCGGTGCTCGCGAGCACGCCATGATAACCGAACGGCGTAAATGGATGCAGGTTGGCGGGGCGAATGGCGTGTGCCACCGCGACGATAAAGACGATCATCGCGACGATCTGCAGCACGACGAGCGCGCCGTTCACGCCTGCCGATTCGCGAATGCCGACCGCCACCAGCAGCGTCACCGCCAAGGTCACGATCGCCGCGAAGAGATCGATCTGCGGGTGCGCGCCGTGAAGATTCGCGGTCTGTGCCCATGCTGGAAAGACGATACCGACGTTGCCGAGCATGTGCTGAAAGTAATCCGAGAGCGAAGAGGCCGTCGGTGCGAGCGAGAGCCCGTACTCTAAAATCAGATCCCAGCCGATCACCCACGCCACGAGCTCGCCGAGCGTTGCATATGCGTAGGTGTAGGCGCTCCCGGCGACCGGCACCATTGACGCGAACTCCGCATAGCAGAGCGCGACGCAGAGGCTGACGAGTCCGGAGAGCACGTAGGCAAGGATGACCGCCGGGCCCGCTGCGTGAGCGCCGGTTCCAATCGTGGGAAAGATGCCGCCGAGCATCGTCCCCAGTCCGATCGCCGCGAGCGACGGCCAGCCCAAAATGCGCCGCAGCTTCGGTCCGCGATCCTCGCCGAGGCTCCAGCCCAACGGCTGGCGCGCGAGGAGCTGCTTTACGATGCTTGGGCGCGGCAAGCGTCAGGGCTTCGGACAGAGTTCCCGGAGAGAGGCTTCGGCCAATCGGTGCGGCGCCGCGGCAAGCGGCCGGACGTAAATCGCAAGATAGGTCGCGCTGCCCACGGTGGACATCATCATCTCGACCCGCGACTCGTCACCGTGCGACGACGTGCCTCGAGCCTCCATATAGGTGGCCGGCTGATGGCCGCAAATCACCACATCCTCGCGCCGCTCGACGGTCGTGTTCTTCAACGAGTCGTCGATGCCGGGTTGCGTCGTGATGTCGCTCGGCTTGATCGGTTTGGGTGACTTGAAGAGGATCAGCACCTCGCGACCGCCCGACGGCGGACGCCAAAACTGCATGAACCCCATAATTCCGGGTGAGGATTGCCAACCGGATGGGGGCGAAAAGAGCAGCCCATCAGCGGGACTCGCATTGATCCCGCAGGCGACTGCCGCGAGCACGACGAGCGCCGCGACCCCCGTTTGCAAGAGTCTCATTTCCGCCTGTTCTGCTGCGCTCGCCTGGTGTCATGCATCGGCAGCTCGTACGCTGCGATGCGCGCCCAGCGGTCGTAGATGAGCGCGACGTATTCGCGCGTCTCTGCGTATGGCGGGACGCCTCGATAGGCCTCGACCGCGAGCGGTCCGGCGTTATATGCCGCGAGGGCCATCGTGTATGGATCGGCATACCGATCGCGATACGTGCGCGCGTAGCCGCCAAGGAGTGCCGCCGCCCCGTCGATCGAGTCGAATGGATCGTACGGATCGACGCCGGCGTCCGCGGCGGTCTCCGGCATGAACTGCGCGATCCCGATTGCCCCCGCCGCGGAGAGCGCGTGCGGATCGTATGCGGATTCTTGCAAGAGCGTCGCACCGAGAAACTCCGGCGCGAGCGCGTTGGCGCGCGCCGCACTCGCGGTGGCGCCGGCAAAGAGCAAAGCGGCGGCTTGCGTTAGGCGAGGATTCGTATGAAGAATTGCGCGCGCGATTGCAAGCTCGGCGTAGGAGACCGGCGGGCCGTCACGGATCAGCACCGCTCCTTTGAGCGCATCGACGTTTGCAGGCGCCGGCCAGCTTAACGCGATGTTCAGGGCGCGCGTGAGATGCGCCGCTGCGACATTTTTGCGTGGAGCGTGGTATATGGAATGAACCGTGCAGCCACACATCATCGCCGCAAGCACCCCGTTTATTACGGCTCTCATCGTTACGCTCGTTGCCGGAGATTTTGGCTCAACGTTCTTCTATCACGTCCCACAGCATCTTTGGTTTACGCTGCACCTGCGCACCCATCACGACCGCCGTCGCCCCTACCTCGATCACGCCGTGATCTCCCGCGATCCTGCGGTGCTGCTCGACGGCTTCCTTGGGTCGGTGCCGTATCTCGTCGTGGCGGCGCTTCTCTGGCGTTTATCGTGGCCGGGGGCCCTAGCGGGCCTGGCGCTGGGTCAGCTTCACGTCTGGTGGCGCCACACCGCCCGGCTTGGATGGCAGACCCCGGGCTGGCTACGGAGCCTGCTGCGGCCGCTGGCGGTCGTGCTCCCCGAGGACCACGATGGCCACCACCGAAACCCCGAAGTCGAGTTTGGCGACATTTTTCGCTTCTACGATGCGCCGGCTCGGGCGCTTTTGGGTAGGCTTGCTCACACGAGCCGCCGAGCGCGGAATGCCGGCAGGCGTACGACCAGGAGGGTGCCTGTCAGAGCCTAATCGGGAGATCGAATGACCAAACGGGCGCTCCTCTTAATTTCGGATACCGGAGGCGGGCATCGCAGCGCAGCCAACGCGATCGCCGCCGCCCTGGAAGAAATTAAGTCGCCCTGCCGGTACGAAACCCGTATCGAGGACGTGGCCGCTCATTGTGCCTTTCCCCTCACCCAGCTCGGGCTGGGATACAGTATGGCCCTCCGATACGCGCCCCCCATCTATGGCGCCCTCTACCATGCGACCAACGGGCGCCGCCGCTATCGCGCGCTCGTGCGCTTCTGCGAGCCGCTCTATCGCGAGCGCCTACGCGACCTCTTCATTAGTTATCAACCCGACGTGATCGTCTCGATCCATCCGCTGCTCAACCATGCGGCGTTGCGCGCGCGTGACGACGCTCGGATGCAACACGTCCCCGTGGTGACGGTCATCACCGATCTTGGGAAAGTCCACGAATCGTGGCTCGTTCCCGATGCCGACGCCGTGGTCGTGCCGGCGCGTGAAGTCTACGCGCGCGCGCTCGCGCGCGGCGTCTCACCGGCGCGCTTGCGTCTTCTCGGCCATCCGATTCATCCAAAGTTCGACGACGTGACCGGAAGCAAAGCCGATCTGCGTGCCCAGCTCCGGCTACCGGCGCAGACGCCGGTCGTCATGCTGATGGCGGGAGGCGAGGGCGGTGGGAAGTTGCTCTCGACGGCGCTCGCGCTGGCGCGTGCGCGCCTGCCGATCGAGCTCGTCGTCGTCTGCGGGCGTAACGAACACCTCGAGCAGAAGCTCGGCGAACTCTCGCTCACGCTTCCTACGCCGATGCACGTGCTCGGGTTTACCGACAAGATCCCCGAGTATTTCCGCGCCGTCGATCTCCTCGTCACCAAGGCCGGACCGGGAACGCTCGCGGAAGCCAATGCCGCGCAGTTGCCGGTGGTCGTTTACGACTTCGTTCCGGGTCAGGAACGCGGGAACGTCGACTTCGTGCGTCACAACGGCCTCGGCCTCATCGCACTCCAGGGCGCCTCGACGGTCGTCTCAGCGGTCCGTTCGCTCATCTCCAATCCCGCACGTCTTGCCGAAATCCGGCACAATCAAGAGATCGTCGCACCGCGCCGCAGCTCGCGTCGCATCGCCGCGCTCATCACCTCGATGACCGAAAACGGCACGATTCCCACATCGGACGACGCATCGCTGCGCATCCTACGAACCGCCGCAGCCGTCTGATCGCACGCGCGACTGTTTCTACATCAGTGCTCTGGACTGCGCTTCGCTTTCGCTGAGCGTTGCGCCGCGCGACAGAAGTGAGGTTAGTTGGTCCTCACCGATTGATTCGCGCAGAACGCTCAACACGCGATGGTACTCTTGCTGCTCTACAAATAGCCGCGCGGAGCCGATCTCTTTCAGGCGAGCGGTCACGAAGCCAAAGACCTCCGCCTGCGGATGCATTCGCGGGGCCCGGTCGGGATTCGATCGAGCCTTTAGCGTCGAAGCCGCCGCAAGATGCTGAAGTGCGAAGTATTTCACTACATCTCGTTGCTGCTCCGCCGCAAGCGCCAGGGCCTCGCGCGCGTAGACGCAGGCCTCGTCGTATCGACCGCACGAGATCAGATAGCCTGCAAGATTGTTGAGAACTAGAACGATGCGCAGGTCTCCGAACCTGCGGCACGCCTCGAGAACCTCGCTCGCGCGCTCGATAGCCAGCGCCGAATTCCCCGCCAAGAACTCTGCCTCTCCTAGCTCGGCGGTAGTCCACGATGCCTCAAACTCGCTGCCGTTTTGCTTGTAAATAGAAATCGCTTCGGCGATCAAGAGACGCGCTCGATCAATATTACCTTCGATGGCAAAGGCGTGAGCGAGGCAGCGCAAGACATAAGCGATTAAGCCAACTTGGTTCGATTTGCGAGCGACGGCGAGACTCTCCGACAGTAGCGCCCTGGCTTCAGGGATGCGGCGCAAGCTTAGCAACGCGTGTCCGGCAAGCGATTGAGCGCGCGCGACACCGAGAGTGTCGGCTTCTTGCCGATAAAACTCCGCCGCTCGGTCGGCGTGCGCGAGCTCGCTTTGATATTCGCGAAATTGCGCCGCAACCGTCGCTCCCGCATAGTTCATGGCCGCCAAGACTCGGACTGGGGTACTGACGCCGGTAAGCCTGAAGGCCATCGCCAGCCAATGTCGCCCTTCTTCCGCCCGTGGTTGCCATAACACGCTAAGTCTTCCGGTCAGCTCCTGACCTAAGGCAACGGCATTGCCGTGGGCCAGGGTCCACGTGAGCGCCGCGCGCCAATTGTCCAAGTCGGCTCGCCACAAACGATACCACACGCCCTCCGGCTCCGACCAGCAAGCGCGGTCGAGCGTACAAGCCAGTTCCAGAGACTCAAGCGCATGGCGCTCGGCGATTCGGTCGCGTTCTCCGCGATCGACCAGCTTCTCGGTTGCAAACTGCGCAAACGGTTCCAGAAGCCGATATCGCGTTTCGGGTTCGTCTAAATTCGCAACGACCAGCGACTTATCGACCAGTGACGAAAGCGCGTCGAGAACCTGGTCTTCGCTGATTTCCGAATCCGCACAAACCGCGGTTGCGGTGTTGAGGATGCAGCCCCCAGCAAAGATCGAGAGCCGCTCGAACACCCGTTGCTCTCGGTCGGAAAGTAGCTCGTAGCTCCAATCAATTGCCGCACGCATCGTTTGATGGCGCAGAGGAGCGGCTCGATCGCCCCCGGCCAGCATTTGGAGAGAGTTATCGAGCTTCGCGGCAAGTGACGCGAGCGGCAGCATGGTAACTCTCGCGGCTGCGAGTTCGATTGCCAGCGGAATCCCATCCAATCGGAGGCAGATTGCCGCTATCGCCGGCGCGTTACCGTCATAGAGTATGAAACGATGGTCGACGGCGCGCGCGCGGTCGGCAAATAGCGCGACGGCACCATACGCTGCCGCATCGCTCGCAGCGAGATGAGGTATCTCTTCGGAGGATGGAAGCCGTAGTGAGGGCAGACGATAGCGAAACTCGCCCGCGGCCTTAAGGGGTTCGCGGCTCGTGGCGAGGATTCGAACGCTCGGACAGTTAGACAGAATTTTCGCCGACACATGAGCGGCCTCGGTAATAACGTGTTCGCAGTTGTCGAGAATGAGTAGTACCGATTTGTTCTTAAGGTATGCAAGGAGCGTCTCGATCAGCGAATGGCGTTGCACCTCTTGGACGCCGAGTGCGAGCGCGATCGCGGCGGTAACAACCGAGGGGTCGGATAAAGGGGCGAGAGTAATGAAGCCGACGGAGCAGTCGAGAGACTCGGAGACCGAAGCTGCGACGTGGAGCGCGGCCTGCGTCTTGCCGACGCCCCCGCTCCCGGTAATCGTAACTAACCGACGATCGCGAAGAAGTGCGGCGATCTCTCGCACCTCGGCGTCGCGGCCTATGAAACTGGTCAATGCAAACGGAAGCGCGGCGACGCTGGGCCTCTGCCAGGGACCAACCGTGACCGATCCTCCGCGACGGGGCGGCGTCGGACGAACGGCAGCGGCTTCGAACGTGCTGCGCCGCTCTCGATTCAGGCCGAGTGCGTCGGCCAAAAGTGTCAGCGTCTCGCGTTGCGGCGTTCGCCGGTATCCGCGTTCAAGGGCACTCACGGCGGATACGCTGATCCGCGCGCGTTCGGCCAGGGCTTCCTGTGAGAGCTCGGCGGCGAGCCGATAACTCCGCAGAAGCGCTCCAAAGCCCGGCGAACTTCCTTCGCGGTCCTCGAGTTCCAAGGGTTCGTGACCTTCGCGTTCGAGTGCAGGGTGCCCTCACGACGGAGCACTCTCCAACTCGCGAGGGATCTACCTAACCGGCGCGCCGTTCCAGATGATGCCGCCGGGTAGAATCTCCGGCGCCCGCGCGGGCTGACTGAAGTCGAAATCGCGTCGCAGGTCGCCGAGGATCGAGACGT
This sequence comes from Candidatus Cybelea sp., assembly GCA_035695445.1. Lineage (GTDB taxonomy): Bacteria > Vulcanimicrobiota > Vulcanimicrobiia > Vulcanimicrobiales > Vulcanimicrobiaceae > Cybelea. The sequence continues at coordinate 18,317 of DASRSI010000010.1, forward strand.
TCTCGCGGACGGTCGGCCGTTGATCCGGCCTGCCGTCGGTCTTCGGATCGATGCGTTCACCGCCCAGAAAGTCGTCCTCGATAAACTTGTTGTACGCGTCGTGGCTGAGCGTCTGATGGTCGATGTAGTTGCGCCGTGCGTACGGACTGATGACCATCCCAGGCACGCGGATACCGTAGCCATTCTCATCAACGCTCGGCGGCGGGACGTGATCGTAGAATCCGCCCCAATCGTCCCACGTTAAAAAGATCGCCGTACTCTTCCAATCCGGACCGCGCATGATCGCGTTGATAACGCCGGTGACGTAGGCTTGGCCTCGGCTGACCAATGCCGGGGGATGTTCGCTGAATGGTGCGGCCGGGCAGAGCCAGACGACCGCCGGCAGCGTTCCGTTTCGGGCGGCCGCGTAAAAATCGCGAAGGTCGCGGATGTTGCCAAGCTCGCCGTCGCGCTTCACCGTGTCGAAGAACGGGAGTGGGTTCCAGATTCCCGGAGTGTGGGCTTTCTGCTGCACCGGGCCGCAATCGTCTAGCCCGTTCGCGCAGTCTGGCTGGTCGCCGGCCATCACGTAGTAGCCCCAGCTCACGTGATGCGCGTGCAAGAGATAGGTCAAATCGGTCCAGGCATAGTCGGGGCGCCCCGGAGCCGGCGGCTTGAATCGCGCGTTACGCGAGCGGAAATCGGGCGGAAAGTCCGGCGACTCGAGTTCGTTGACGCAGCTCATCGGGTCGCCGATTCGCTTACACCACGCCGACCACTCCGAGACCATGAAGAGATGCTGCGGTAGACTCCACGATGCGTTCGGCTCGAAGAGGTGGTCTTGCAGCACGTAATCGTGCGCGTACTTCCAATAGTTTGCGAGCTCGCCGGCGTCATGATATCCCATCACGTCCGCCCCACCGCCGCAGTTGGGATTCACGCCGCCGCAGCGCCGGTTCGTTTTCCGTTGCGCGGTCGTAAGGAAGCCGTCCATCCTTCCGCCGTCGACGTCATCGACCTCCGAGTTGGCATTATGCGGGCCACCGCCGTTTCGATCGTTCGTATCGTGGAACGGCCGCACGCAGTTACCTGTTTTTGGATCGGGCACGCAGACGGTCGGCACGCCATCGCGCATCGGTATGCCGTCGGCCCCCGGAAACGTTCCGAAGTATGAATCGAAGGAACGGTTCTCTTGCATGATGATTACGACGTGACGAATCTTGTGAATAGGATCGCCGGTCTGCGAGCGCGCGGGAAGCGCTGCGATCGCCGCGAGGAGCACGACCGCGAAAAGCCTATAGCGCAGCGGATGCACTTGCGGCCAACCCGCCGTTGAAGGCGACCGTCGCCGCTCCGACCTGACCGGCATCGTTACCGAGCGAGGCCACGACGATCTCCGTCGTTCCCCGCGGCACCATCGTGGTCAGCAGATCGACCGGTGGGCGGACCGCATCGAGCATGAAGTCACCCGCGCTCGAAACGCCGCCGCCGAGCGCGATCGTCTCGGGATTGACGAAGGCAATGATGTTCGCAAGCCCGATCGCCAGATCGGCGATGTAATTTTTCCACGCGGCGAGCGCGTGGCCGTCAGCCGCCTGCGCGGCGCGCCGGATCTTCTTCGAACTGAGCTTGTCGCGCCCGACGTCGAGCAGCGCGCTGCGCGGAAACGACGGTGCGACTCTAAAGGCGTGACGGATCAGCCCCGTCCCCGATGCCTGCGCCTCGAAGCAACCGGTCTTCCCGCAGCTGCAAATGAAACCGTCGGTCGGGCGAATCTGGTGGTGCCCGATCTCGCCGGCTCCCCACTTATGTCCGAGCACGAGCTCACCGCCGGCCACGATGCCCCCGCCGATGCCCGTGCCGAGCGTCAACAGCACGAAATCCTTCGTGAGCTTGCCCGTTCCGAACGTGTACTCGCCGAGCGTCGCACAACGTGCATCGTTTGCCACAAATACCGGAATCCCAAACTTCTTGCGCAGGGTCTCGCCGAGCGGCACGTTCTCCCAGCCGAAGTTGGGGCTGTAGAGCACCGCGCCCGTGGCTCCGTCGATGTTACCGGGCGAGCCGATTCCGATGCCGACGACGTTGCCGGCATCCTTGAGCGCTAAGCCGATGGTCGTGTCGAGCGCCGCGATGACCACCTCAAATCGAAGGTCTTCGAGATCCTCTTCATGCTGGCGATGGATCGCCCCGTCCTCAGTAATCACCGAGGCGGTGACGTGAGAACCGCCGAGATCGACGCCGATAGCCGTTCGCATGGCCATTCTCTTTTGCTCTTCGCGAAGGCGGTACCCGCAAGGCGCGGGAATCGAAGCGTTGTTATGGATACGATCGACCTCACCAATTTACGCAACTACGCGCGCCGGACCGGACAGCCGACGCATCCCGAGCTCCTCGATGCCCGTCCGCTCGAGCACGTCAATAAAATCGAGATCGACGAAGAACACATTACGATCGAGTTCGACGAGAAGACGACGCGCTATTACAACACCAATGAAATCACCAAACGCGAATGGATCTTCAAATATAACGACGATCCGGCGTTCGTGAGCGCGATCGGCAAAGTCATCGAGCTGGCGCGTGGACAACTAAAGGACATGCCCGAGAACATCGCCTGTCCGCCCGGCTGCGCCGAATGCTGCAGCGGCTACGAGCCTTTCGTCAGCAAGGCCGACGTGCAGCGGATAGCCCAGCATTTCGGCATAACCTATGAAGAGACGATGCGGCAGTACGTGGTCGAACGTCCGTCTGCCGACGGTTATCACGTCGGCTGGCTGCGGAAGGTCGGCGACGACCTCGGCGACCAGTGCGTCTTCTTAATGGGATCCCGCAGCGGGCGTTACTATTGCGGCATCTATGCGGCGCGCCCGGGCGACTGCCGCGAGTTTACACCGATTGGCTGCGACGACGTAGACGATACTTTGCCGCGGAAGACGTCGTGGAAGATCGGTGCCGCTTTCCAACCGAAACGCCGCGGCTCGCGCCGCAACGGAAAGCGCCGCCTTCCGTCGTAAGCACTCCGGCATGCGTCATCTTCTTCCGTTCGCTCTCCTATGCTCGGTGCTTGGTGTTGCAGCGTTTCCGGTCATCGCACCGGCGCAAGCCGTCTCACCCTCGCTCTATCAATCGATGCATTGGCGATTCATCGGGCCGATGCGCGGGGGACGAACCGTCGCGATCGATGGCGTCGCGAACCAGCCGAATCTCTTCTATATCGCCGCGGTCAACGGCGGCATTTGGCGAAGCGACAACGCAGGCCGCACGTGGGTGCCGATCTTCGATAACGAGCCGACCGGATCGATCGGCGCACTCGCCGTCGCCCCGAGCAATCCGCAGGTGGTGTATGCCGGAAGCGGCGAGGGTTTGCAGCGGCCCGATCTCGCGGTCGGTGACGGCATCTACAAGTCGACCGACGGTGGAACGACGTGGGCGCATTTGGGCTTGCGCGACGGGCAGCAAATCGCCTCGATGGCGGTGGACCCCAGCGATCCGAACCGCCTCTTCGTGGCAGTCCTCGGGCACCCATATGGCCCCAACTCCGAGCGTGGCATCTATCGAACCCTCGACGGCGGAGCGACCTTCCAGCGCGTGCTCTACAAAAACGATGACGTCGGCGCCTTCGATGTCGTGCTCGATCCGCACGACCCGAAAATTGTCTACGCCACGCTCTGGGCCGCGCGACAGACACCCTGGGAGATCGGCGCATCGTTCGAAATGCCGGGGAGCGGAATCTTCAAATCGAGCGACGGCGGAACGACCTGGACGCAGCTGACGGCCGGATTGCCGGCCCAAATCGGACGCGCCGAAGTCGCGGTGGCGCCGAGCGACTCCAACGTCGTCTACGCCTATGCCGACGTGGAAGCGAAGGGTGACGAGGGCGGCGCGCTCTACCGCAGCGACGATGCCGGCGCACACTTCGCGCCCGTCAACGACGCCGACGAAATCGCGCAGCGCGGCGACGATCTCATCTCGCTCGCGGTCGATCCCAGTAACTCGCAGACGATCTATCTGACGAATACTTCGACTTACCGATCGACGGATGGCGGCAAAAAGATGGTCGCGGTGAAAGGCGCGCCCGGCGGCGACGACTATCATACGGTTTGGATCAATCCGCGCGATCCAAAAATCATCGCGCTTGCGGCCGATCAAGGCGCCACGATCTCCGTCGACGGGGGCGCCACCTGGAGCTCGTGGTACAACCAGCCGACCGCGCAGATGTACCACGTCAATGCCGATCAGCGCTTCCCGTATTGGGTCTGCGGCGGCCAACAAGAGAGCGGTTCGGCCTGCGTGATGAGCCGCGGAAACTGGGGTGAGACGACGCAGCGCGACTGGTACACTGCCGGTGCAGAGGAGTACGGCTACGTCGTGCCCGATCCGCTCAATCCCGGAACCTTCTTCGGCGGGAAAGTCGAGAAGTTCGACGAGCGTACCGGTCAACAGCAAGAGGTCTCGCCCATCGTTTTTCGTTCGAAAGATCGCCGAGTGGTGCGAAGCGAGCCGCTCGCCTTCGATCCCTTCGACAAGCGCCGGCTCTACTTTGGCGCGAACGTCGTCTTCGCAACTGAGAACGGCGGTACGAACTGGAGTCAAATCAGTCCCGATCTCACACGCGCGCACCCCGGCGTGCCGCCGGTTGTCGGAGCGTTCGAGAGCGACGATCCGCAGCACGGCGCGCATCGCGGCGTCGTCTACGCACTCGCACCGTCGCGCGTGCGCCGCGGAACGATCTGGGCCGGAACTGATGACGGTCTGATCTGGATCACCGCCGACGGGGGAAAGCATTGGAAGAACGTCACGCCGCCGGCGCTGACCCCGTGGAGCAAAATCGCGCAGATCGATGCCTCGCGCTTCGACGCGAATACGGCCTTCGTTGCGGTGAATCGTTTTCGCCTCGACGATCTGCGACCGTACGTGTACGTCACGCGCGATGGCGGCGCAACCTGGAAGCTCGCCGTCGACGGCCTGCCGAATCAGCCGGTGAACGCGGTCCGCCAAGATCCAGTCGAATCGCGGTTACTCTATGCGGCGACCGAAAACGGCGTTGACGTATCGTTCGATGGAGGCGCGCGCTGGCAGTCCTTGCAGCTCGACCTTCCTCACACGTCCGTGCGCGACTTGATCGTTCACCGCAATGACGCCGTCGTGGCGACTCACGGCCGCGGTTTCTGGATTCTCGACGACGTCGAACCGCTACGCGAACTGGCGCGCGCGGGAACACCCGGTACGCATCTCTTCGCGCCCGCCCTTGCATATCGCATCCGGCGCAGCACCAATACCGACACGCCGCTCCCGCCCGATGAACCGACCGGTGAGAACCCGCCCGACGGAGCGATTCTCGACTACGCGCTCGCGACGCCGGCAAACCACGTCGCGATTGCGATCTACGACGACGCCGGCCGCCAAGTGCGCCGGTACTCGAGCGACGACTCCGCTCCGGCCCCGATTCCCAGTCTCGACAAGCCGGCCTCTTGGGAGCGCCCGTTCGTGCGCCCGTCGACGAGCTTGGGTATGCATCGCTTCGTCTGGGATCTGCGCGAGCCGGCGCCCAGGGCACTGCAGCAAGATTTACCGATCTCCGCGGTGCCGCACGACACCCCGCGCGTGCCGGAAGGACCGCTCGTCCTTCCCGGGCGCTACAGCGTGCATCTCGACGTCGACGGCCGCACCTTCGTTCAAAGCCTCGACGTCGCGATGGACCCGCGAGTCACGATCTCCCCAGCGGCGCTGCAGCAGCAGTATAACGTGGCAAACTCGCTCGCGGCCCTCATGGATCGCAGTTATTCGCGGGCAACCTCGGCGAAGGCCGCGGGCAATGCGAAGAGCGCGGCGGCGTTCGGCCGCCTCAACGCCGAGGCCGCCGCCCTGCTCGACATCGTCGACGGCGCCGACGCGCCGCCGACGCAGCAAGCCCTGGAAGCGGTTCGAAGCATCGAGGGCTCGAACACCCCGGCTCCTTAGTTCATTCGCTGAAAGGAACCTAGATGAAACGATTCACGCTGCTCTTCGGATCCCTCGCGTTCGTACTCGCCGGCGCTCTCTCGACGGCATCGGCCGCAACGTCGACGGCCACGGTGACGATCAACGCCCAGAACGCTTCGGGTGAGAGCGGCACGGCGATGCTCACCCAGCAGGGAAGCGACGTCCAGGTCGAGATCGCGCTCACCGGCACACCCGCTACGACACCGCAACCCGCACACATTCACGACGGGACGTGCGCCGACCTCAAGGGCGTGGTCTATCCACTCACCAACGTCGTGGACGGCAAGTCGACCACCGTTGTGAAAGACGTGACGATCGACAAGCTGCTCGGCGGAACCTACGCAATCAACGTGCACGAAAGCGCGGCGAACTTAGGCAAGTACGTCGCCTGCGGGAACATCACGAAGTAATCGCGCGTAGCGCTCGGCGTCGACGTTCCCGCCACTAATCACGACGCCGACTCGCTTCCCTTCCAGCCCCGGGATGCGCCCGTGCAAAAGCGCGGCGAGTCCCGCGGCGCCGCTCGGTTCGACGACGAGCTTCATGCGTTCGAACGCGAAGCGCATCGCTTCGCCGAGTTCGTCGTCGCCAACCGTCACCACGGCGCGCACGTGCTCCCGCGCAATCGCGAAGGTCACCTCGCCCGGCGAGATGGTTTGCAAGCCGTCGGCGATCGTTGCGGGAACCGGAATCGTGACGCGCGCACCGCGCGCGAGCGACTGCACGAAATCGTCGCCGTTCTCCGGTTCGACGCCGTAGACCGCTATCGATGGATCGATGCCGTGGGCGGCAATCGCCGTTCCACCCATTAATCCGCCGCCGCCCACCGGCACGACGATTGCATCGAGCGGGCGCGCATCTTCGACAAGCTCTAGGCCCACGGTGCCGGCGCCGGCGACGATGCGTGGATCGTCGAACGGGGGCACGAGTGCCGCGCCGCGCTCCGTCGCGAGCGCGCGCGCGATTTCTTCGCGATTGGCCTGCGCGCGCTCGTAGAAGACGATCTCGGCGCCGTACTCGCGGGTCGCGTCGAGTTTGACGGATGGCGCGTCGTAGGGCATCACGATCGTAGCGGGCGCGCCGAGCAGTCGCGCGGCGAGTGCGACACCCTGCGCGTGGTTTCCGCTCGAAAAGGCGACGACGCCGCGACGCCGTTCTTCGGGCGAGAGCGAAGCCAAGAAGTTATAGGCCCCGCGAAATTTAAACGCGCCCATGCGCTGCAGGTTCTCGCACTTGACGAAGAGCTGCGCGTTGCAGCGCGCGTCGAGCGCGCGCGACGTGACGATCGGCGTGCGATGCGCGACGCCGGACAGGCGCTCCGCCGCCGCGAGGATCGCCGCAAACTCTACGATTGGGGTGCCATGTGAAACTCCCAGTTCACGACCTTTCCGTTCTCGTCGAAGCGCAGCCGCTCGAGGTACTCGTGCTTTTGAAACTTCACGTCGAAGCAGTGCCACCCCGGCGAACAGTTTACCGTCGTCTCTTTAACCGAGAGCAGCTTGCCCTGCGCGCCGAGCTCGTCGGACCATTCCGCGATCTGAACGCGCGTGATACCGATGCCTTTGGCAACATCGTCCTGAACCGGCTTGAAGTCGTTCGCGATGACCGCACGGGTGATGCGATCGGCCTCGCGTTCGTTTCGATTTTGCGAGGAGCACCCCGCCGCAAGGAGCGCAACGAGCAGGACCGCTAGGTTGCGTGCGTTCACGATGCGATCGCCTCTTCGTCGAGCTGCGCCGAGAAGGGGCGCAACTCCAACTGGGGATTCCACTCGCGCGCGAGCCGCACGCTCCACTCGCTTTCGAAGAGCACGACCGGCCGCCCGTCCCAATCTTCGACGAGCTTTGCGTTGGAAGGCAGCTGAGCGCCGGCGATCCGCTCGCGATCGCCTTCGACGTGAAGCGCGATCGAATACGGCAGTGTGTCGATACGAGTCTCGACGTTGTACTCCGATTCGAGGCGGTACTTTGCCACCTCGAACTGCAGTTCGCCGACTGCGCCGAGAATCGGTTCGGTTCGCGGCGTATTCCACGGAAAGAAGACTTGCACGGCGCCCTCCTCGCGCAGCTGCGCGATGCCTTTTCCAAACGACTTGTAACCCGAAACGTCGATACTGCGCACCGATGCAAAATGTTCCGGGGCAAACGAGGGGATCGCCGGAAAGGCAACGGGCGCGCCTTCGTAGAGCGAGTCGCCGATCGCAAAGGCGCCTGGGTTGGCCAGACCGACGACGTCGCCGGCGTATGCGGTCTCCAGCGACTCGCGATCGTCGGCGAAGAGTCGCATCGCTCGCGAGAGACGCAGCGTCGACCCGGTGCGCGCGTTGTGCACCGCCATGTCGCGTGCGAACTCGCCGGAGCAGACGCGCACGAACGCGATCCGATCGCGATGGCGCGGATCCATGTTCGCCTGAATCTTGAAGACGAATCCGGTGAACTCGCCGGCGGCCGGATCGACGCCGGCTCGCTCGACCGGCGAGGGCGCCATCGTCAGGAACTCGTCGAGAAAGAGCTGCACGCCGAAGTTCGTGACGGCGCTTCCGAAGAAGACCGGTGTCGTCTTGCCTTCCAGCATCGCGTCGCGGTCGAACTGCTCCCCCGCGCCATCGAGCAGCTCGATGCCCTCGCGAAATTGCGTGTAGACCAGATCGCTCACCATCGCTTGGAGTTGCGGGTCGCCGACGTCGGTAACCGAGACGGCCGCGCGCGTCGCACCGTGCGCGGCTCGTTCGAAGCAATGCACCGTGTGCGTGCGACGGTCGTAGACGCCTTTGAAATCGTCGCCGCTGCCGAGCGGCCAGTTCATCGGGAAGGCCCCGATGCCGAGCACTTTCTCCAGCTCGTCGAGCAGCTCGAGCGGGTCGCGGCTCGGACGATCGAGCTTGTTCATGAACGTAAAGAGCGGAATGCCGCGCTCGCGGCAGATCGCAAACAGCTTTTTCGTCTGCGGCTCGACGCCTTTGGCCGCGTCGATGAGCATCACCGCACTATCGGCAGCGAGCAGCGTGCGATAGGTATCTTCTCCGAAATCTTGGTGGCCGGGCGTGTCGAGCAAGTTCAAGATATGCTCGCGGTAGGGAAACTGCAGCACCGTTGACGTGATCGAAATACCCCGCTCGCGCTCGAGCGCCATCCAGTCGCTCGTTACCTGGCGCTGGCGCTTCCGCGCCGAGACCTGCCCGGCAACGTGAATCGCGCCGCCGTAGAGGAGCAGCTTCTCCGTGAGCGTCGTCTTGCCGGCGTCGGGATGCGAAATGATCGCGAACGTACGCCGCCGCTTCACCTCGTCTGCAATCGTCACGTTACAGGGTTTACTCCGTCATCGTTGCGCCGGCTCGTAGACGCGCAGTTCGGCGTTGGCCGCGGTCTCGCGAACCAGCGCGAGGAGGCCGCGCGCGCGATAGAACTCCGCGTGAGGGGGGATTCGGAGCCGATCGAGTCCCCGCTGCACGAATGCTTCGTCGCCAATGATGTGAATGCTGCAATCCGCATAAACCAACGTCGCGGGCGGCTCGACACGCGCGATGCCCGCCGGCAGATGCCGCCGAACGTACGCCGGCGATCCGTTCGATTCCGAGACCTGCGTCAAGCACTCGGGCAACGCCGAAAGCGCCCACGTGGCGTCTCCACTCAACGGCGCCGTCGCACTACCTTGGTTACTGCTCGGAGCTGCGGGTTTCGGTGAGACGTGCGCGTAGACTGAGGCAATCTTGATCCGGATCAAATCGCGATTCACCCACCCGGCCACGATGACCGCAACGCCGACCACGATGACGGCCGAGAGGAGCAGATACCGCATCATTGATTGATGCGGAGACGCGCGGCTCCTATCGCGTAATCGGCCATGCCGTAGTAGATGTCGTAGGTACGCTCGCCGAGATCGGGACGCGGATCGATGCCGCTGGGAAAGACGACGTTGTCGACGACGCCGCGGAGCTCCTGACGCGACTCCGGCTTGTAGATCGGCTGCGGCGAGCGGTAGAGAATCTGATCGGGGCGCTCGAGATCGTGAATCACGATGCCGGCGCTATAGCGCAGGCTCGGTCTTCCACGCTTTCCGGCAATCGCGTCGACGCCGTGAAAGACGGCGAGCCACCCTTCGACCCCGTCGAGCGCGATGCGCGTCGGCGGTGTCCCCGCGCCGATCTTGATCGATCCCCACTGGGCGTCGGGGGAGAGCACTTGCACGCTCTCGGAAACGCTGCAAAGATTTGCGCGATCTTTCAAGACGGCGTTGAGCGGAACGTACGCAATGCGAATCGATTCTCGATCGGCGAACGGCATGCGCTCGATCAATGGAATCGCTGCCCGCCCATCGACGCTGGAGAGATGGAGCATCGGTCGATGGTAGAATGCCAGCGACCGCCGGCCTTGCGGCGAGAGCACGGGCTCGGGGAAGAATGCGGCGTCTTTATCGTCGCCCACGACGTTCGCGCTGCCGGCAAAACGGACTAATCCGAGCCGCTCCCAGCGATACGCGTCATCCGAGATCGCGATGGCGATGCGCGGCCCGTCGGGGCCGAAGGCAGTGTAAGCCATCACGTACGCTTTGAGGACCGCAATATAGGTGACGCGCGGATCTTCGCAGCCGTATCCCGGTTGCGGACGCAGCTCGTACGGCGCCTCCGGCTCGAGTGCGAACCCGAGGCGTTCGATCGTCGCCGCGTCGGCCGGCTCGCTCATGCGAAGCCTACCGACGCGCGAGATATTCCCTTCCGCGACGCAGCGCGGATAGAGCATGAGCTTTCCGTCGGGATCGCGCGTCGCAGCCGGGTTTAAGATGCCGCCGGCCTCAGTGGGATCGCCGTTGGGCGCGAGCGCGAAGGGAAGGCGTTCCGCGCGGGCGTCGAGGCGCTCGATCGGTTCGAAGGCGCGTTGCTGCTTACGCGAAGAGATCATCGTTTACGGCAAGGACGTCGACGCGATCGGTTCGTCGCTTGGCGTCACGACCTCGACGCGCTCGCCACGGCGATAGACGCTGTTCGGAACGATCCAGAGCGTATAGGTTCGATACTGCGGCGACGGTTCGCCGCCATCGGCGGGAGCCTGTTCGAACGCGACGACGCGTACGCGCTGCAAGTTTGCGCGAATCGACTCGACGATTTGCTTGTAACCGCTTCGGTCGTGCGGCCCCATGAGCAAGACGACGCCAAACTCGCCTTTATAGTGAACCGGCGCGTGGATTCCCAACTTGCTCAAAGAGGCGGTATCCCGAACGACCGTGATTTGATTACCTCCGAGAACGGCGGTTGTACCCGCTGCGAGCGTATTCACGCGAATTTCCCGACATCCGACCAGCAAGACGAGCCCTAGGGCTAGACCTCCCAGGGCCGACCAGCGCTTCACGGCCGACCGCTTCGCCCGAACCAACCGGGGCGGCCTCCCCCAGGCATCAAATTTTTATCTCGCTAATGTAGTTGCCGATGGCAATGGGTACGGCTACGCTGGAATTGCGATGAAGCATCTGCTGCGCTTGGCGCTCGCCGCCGACGTCGTGGCCCTCCTGACGCTGATGCTCGGAAGCTGGACGCGGATCAACGGGGCAGGGCTAACCTGCCCGGATTGGCCGCTCTGCCACGGCCGTCTCGTGCCGGCACTCGGCGACGGGACGCTCTGGGAATGGTCGCACCGCCTCCTCGCATTTGCCGTTGCCGCGCTCGTGCTCGCGCTGATCGCCGTCGCGTGGCGCGAGCGCGGCCGATCGTCGTTCGTCGCCCCGACCACGGCTGCCATCGCCCTCATCTTTCTGGCGCAGGTCTTCCTCGGCGCCGAGACGGTGCGGCTGGCAAATACGCCCTTCTCGGTGGTCGCGCATTGGGCAACCGCGATGGCCCTGATCGCATCGCTCTCGGCGATGGCCGTTTTCGCCGCCGCCGCGGGGGCCGAGGTGATTTCGACGCGCCGTGCGCCCGAGGTCTCGTACGTCATGCCGGCGGCTCTCGCCGTCACCGCGGTCGTCGCCTTCGTGACGATGTGCGTCGGCGCGTACGTGAGCTCGAGCGGCGCGGGTCTGGCCTGCCTTTCAATCCCGGGATGTGCCGGCAACGTGGTCGTCTACACGCATGGCCAACTCGTGCAAATGCTGCACCGCGTTGCGGCCGGCGCGACGCTCGTCTGCGCCGCCGCGGCGCTGGCGCTTGCCTGGGCCTATGCGGCGTCACTGCGCGTACGTCTTGCGGTTCTGCTCGGCAGCGCGTTGGTCGCCATGCAGGTGCTGCTCGGTCTGCTCAACGTTGCGCTGCGGCTTCCGACGAATCTGCGCGAGGCACACGCCGTCAACGCGGCATTTGTTTTTCTCGCCTTCTTTCTCGCGGCGGTCTTCGCGATGCTCGACGCGCCGCCGCGCCGCGCGGACGATCGGCTCGCCGAAGAGGCGCCGCGATGACGGCGATTGCCGCCCTGCGGGCTTACTACGAACTCTCTAAGCCGCGCATCATCGTGCTGCTCTTGATCACGACCGCAGCGTCGATGGTGATGGCCGCGCGCGGAGTTCCACCGCTTTCGCTGCTCTGTTGGACCTTGATCGCGGGCGCGCTCTCCGCCGCATCGGCGGGTGCCTTCAACTGCGTCTGGGATGCCGATATCGATCGGATCATGAAGCGCACGCAAGCGCGGCCAATTCCGCAGGGGCGAATCACGGAGACGAAAGCGGCCCTCTTCGGACTCGTGACGGGCGCGATTGCCTTCGCGCTCTTCTTTACGCTGGTCAACCCGCTCGCGGCATGGCTTTCGCTGGCCGGAAATCTCTACTACGTGGTGATCTACACGATGTGGCTCAAGCGCACGACGCCGCTGAACATCGTGATCGGCGGCGCGGCCGGGTCGGTGCCGCCGCTCGTCGGCTGGGCGGCCGTTACCCACACCATCGGCGGTCCGGCGCTCGGGCTTTTCGCACTGATCTTTCTTTGGACGCCTCCGCATTTTTGGTCGCTCTCGCTGATGACCGAGACCGAGTATGAGAAGGCCAAGATTCCGATGCTTCCCAACGTCTGTGGGCGCGAGCGCACGAAACGCGAGATCGTTTACTACAGCATTCTGCTGGTCGCGGCTTCGCTCGTTCTCTACCCGCTGCACGTGATGGGAGCGTTTTACTTCGCGGCCGCGGCGGTGCTCGGTGGGGTCTTTCTGCTCGACGCCCTGCGCGCGTGGCGCGAGCAGACGAGCACGTTGCAGGCACGCAACCTCTTTCGCTTTTCGTTGATCTACCTCGCGCTCATGTGCGCGGTGATGGTGATCGACCGCATCGTCTCGTAATGAGCCGGCTGCTGTGGACCCTCTCGCTCGGTGTCTTCGCCGGAGCGCTCGATTTGAGCGTGCTCTCGCCTGCGCTGCCCGCGCTCGGTCGCGAGTTCGGCGTGCAGACCGGCGATCTCGCCTGGGTCTTCACGCTCTATCTGCTGGTGACCGTGCTTTCGATCGCCGTTTCGAGCACGCTGGCCGATCGATACGGCCGCAGGCCGGTCTACCTTGCCTGCATCGCGATCTTCGCGGCCGGAAGTATCGTCGCAATCGCCGCGCCGAGCTACGCAGTTTTTCTGGGAGCCCGCGCGATACAAGCGCTCGGCGCGGGCGGAATTTTCCCGGTGGCAACGGCCACGATCGGTGACGTCGTTCCGACCGAGCGCCGCGGCGCGGCGCTTGGGAGGGTCGCGGCAACGTGGGGACTCGCTGCGGTGATTGGGCCGAGCATCGGCGGCCTCGTCACCCACTTCATCTCGTGGCGCTGGATATTCGTGGCGAACGTTCCGTTCGCGGCGGTCGTTTTTGCGCTCGCGCTCTCCGATATTCCAACCGAGGCGCCGCGGCGACGCGGCCCGCTCGACCTCCTTGGGCTGGCACTGCTCTGCGCGGGACTCCTTGGCCTCATGGATGGTTTGATTGCTGCGCGCCCGCTGATCGGCGTCATGGGCGTCTTCATTCTCGCAACCTTCGCGGTTTGGGAGAGCATGTCGAGCAACCCGATCGTTCCGCTCGGGCTGCTTCGCGCACCGCAACTCATCAAGACGTATGCGCTCGAAGTTGTGATCGGCGTCTTGGAGGGCTCGCTCTTCTTCATTCCCGCGGTGCTCGTCGGTGCGCAGGGTCTTTCATATGCGGCCGCCGGCTTCATCGCGGCGCTCGGCGCCTTTACCTTCGTCGCCGTGATTCCGATCTCGGGACGCGCACTCGATCGCATCGGCAGCCGCGACGTTCTGCTCGTCGGCGCGATTCTCACCGAACTCGGCTTAGCGATCTTTGCGCTCGCTTTTGCCTCGCTTCCCCTCGTGTTGCTTTCGATGATCGTCGCCGGCGCCGGATTCGGCGCACTCCTCGGGGCGCCGACGCGCTACATCGTTACGAACGAGACGCCCGAGAACGCCCGCGCGACGGCGGTCGGCTTTTTGAGCCAAGCACTCATCGTGGGACAGATTCTCGGCAGCTCGCTCGCCGGCGGTCTCTTCGGCGGCGCATCGAGTGAACTCGCGGGATACCGAGACGCCTACCTTGCGTTCTGCGGCGTCGCGTTCGTCGCGCTCTTCCTCGCCGCGACGCTCAAATCGCAACGCGACGAGCGCACCCGTCCGCTCGAAAAGGCAGCAGCCGGAGCGCTCTAGCGCGAAAGCCCCGCCATGGCCACCCACACGGTGGAGAATCAACCGCCGCCGCTTGCGAATTTCAACGTCTTTAGCTCCGATCGCGCGCTCGTCGAAGCGGTCGGGCGCGAGGCGCCGGCTTCGCCCGTCGAGGAACTCGCCACCCTTGGAGAGCGCGCCGGCAGCGCGGAAACGATCGCGCTCGGGTTCGACGCAAACGAGCATCCGCCGGAACTGCAGACACACGACCGTTTCGGTCATCGCATCGACGAAGTACGATTTCATCCAGCGTGGCACCAGCTGATGCATCACGCCGCTTGCGCGGGATTGGCGGGAGCGCCGTGGCAGGACCGCTTGCCGTCGCCGCACGTGCGCCGCGCAGCGAAGTTTTACATTTGGGGACAGGTTGAATCGGGGCACGGCTGCCCGATCTCGATGACCTACGCGTCGGTGCCGGTCGTTGCGATGCAGCCGGAGATCGCGGAGCGCTGGAGCGGCGCGCTCTGCGCGCGCGAATACGATCCGCGCCTGGTTCCAGTCGAAGAGAAGCGGGCGGCACTCTGCGGCATGGGCATGACCGAGAAGCAAGGCGGATCGGACGTGCGCGCCAACCAAACGCGTGCCATCGCGTGCGAAACGCCGGGGACCGGACGCGAGTATCTGCTCACCGGACACAAGTGGTTCTGCAGCGCCCCGATGAACGACGCGTTTCTGGTCCTCGCGCAAGCAGCGGGCGGGCTTTCGTGTTTCTTCGTCCCGCGAGTGCTCGAAGACGGAACGCGCAACTTCTTTGCGATCGCGCGATTAAAGAACAAACTCGGGAATCGCAGCAATGCCTCGGTCGAAGTCGAGTTCGACGAAACGCGCGGCCGTTTGATCGGCGAAGAAGGCGAGGGCGTGGCGCGCATCGTCGAGATGGTCAACTATACCCGAATGGATTGCGCGCTCGGCTCGGCGGCACTCGTGCGTGCGGCACTCGCGCAAGCGATTCACCATGCCGCATATCGCCGCACGTTCGGAGAGTTCTTGATCGATCACCCCTTGATGCTAAACGTGCTGGCCGATGTAGCGCTCGAGTCGGAGGCAGCGATCGCACTCTGCCTGCGCGTCGCGCGAGCGATCGACGAAGCGCCGCACGACCGTGCGGCGGCGGCGCTGAAACGCGTCGGCACGGCACTGGCAAAGTACTACATCTGCAAGCGAGCGCCGGCCGTTGTCGGCGAAGCGCTCGAGTGCCTGGGTGGAAATGGCTACGTCGAGGAATCGATTATGCCGCGGCTCTATCGCGAGGCTCCCTTGAACTCGATTTGGGAAGGATCGGGTAATATCAATGCGTTGGACGTTCTGCGGATTCTTCGAAAGCAGCCCGAGTCGCTCGCTGCCTGGCGCGCCGAGATCGCCGTTGCCGCCGGCGAGCCGCGGATCGCGCGCGCCGCGCAGCGCCTCGAAACCGCTTTTGCGGATACCGCCGCGACCCAAGCGCAGGGGCGCGAACTGAGCGAACGCATGGCGCTGCTCTGGCAGGCGGCCCTCCTCGCACAGCACGCACCGGCGGCCGTCAGCGACGCATTTCTCACCAGCCGAATCGAAGGGCGCTGGGGGCGCACCCTCGGAACGCTGCCGCCCGGCACCGCACTGCGCACGATCGTCGATCGCGCGGCGCCGTTACCGCAGACGGTGAACGCATGAAGATCGACCCTTCCGATCCGCGCTGGGGGACGGCCGTGCGGCGCCGCTGGTCGCGTCAAGAGCGCCACATCGTCTGGCGCGGCCTCACCGGGCGTTTCGCACTTGCAATCGAGCCGCTCATCGGCGTACTCTTCATGACCGCGCTCACCTGGGGCATCGTCTACCGCGCGCAACACGTTCCGTCGGATTCGACGCTCATCAAGATCGCTTGGATCTTTGCCGTCGGTGCGATCGCATTCGGCGGGTACTTCGTCGCGGTGCTCGTCGCACCGATCGCGGCCTATCTACAGACGTTCCGTCCGATCTACATTCTCGACGGATACGTGCGCTATCGCGAACCGGACCACGACTCCCAAGTCGGAGCCTGCGGATATGCAGCCGCGCTCTTCGCCGATCGGTCCGTCGCGCACGAGTGGGAATGGCTGGGACGCAAAGCGTTGCCGAACGCGACCCTTCCCGCGCTCGTCGAGTTTTCGATCTACGCCGGAATCCACAAGATCGACGGTAAGCCGACCGGATTGCTTCCCGAAGGCGAACTCCCGCTGCTCGCAATCGGCATTGCGACGCGGCACGGCAAACGCGCGGACCTGTAACGGTTACGGCTGCGAGGAGTCGTTCAGCGGAACGCGGAGCGTCGTATCGGCGGGCCAGTGATGGCCGTAACCGGAGAGCAGACAGACGGAAGCGCCGATTGCGAAAATGATCAGCAGGCCGATCGCGGCGACGCGATACAGCGCCTCGGGAACGCCGCGACTCTCGGGAACCTTGCTAAAATCAAGATACTCATCGTCTCGGACGATCATCGCGTTAGGCTCCCTTCGACGGCTCCGAGAAGCCGATCACGTTGAGCCCGGCGAGGATTGCGAGAATCGCTCCGAGCCCGAGCAGAAAGAGCATGATCTTGAAGACGTTGTTCTCGACGCCGATCGCCTTCCAATCCTTATAGAGTGAATAGAACGAAACGACCGCCACCACGATTCCGGCGATGATCGCTCCCAATCGTTCGATGACTACTGGATTCATTCTAGCGCCTCATATCAGGTAAAAGATCGAAAAGAGAACGACCCAGATCACGTCGACAAAATGCCAGTAGAGCGTACCGGCGGTGATTCCGAAGAACTTCCCGCGCGTATAGACACCGGCAGCCGACTGCAGTAAGAGCACGGTCAGATAGCAGACGCCGAGGAAAACGTGGAAACCGTGCATTCCCGTCAGCGTGAAGAACGACGCGCCGAAAATTCCGCTCCCGGCCCACGTCACGTGCTCGGTGAAGATGAGGTGGGTGTACTCGTAGGCTTGGCCGCCGAGAAAGCCCAAGCCCAGCACGATCGTCGCCATCAAGAACCAGACGTAGCGCATCCAGTGGCCGTGCTTGAAGTTCTCGAGCGCGTAATGCATCGTCGCGCCGGAGCCGAAGAGCACGACCGAGTTCCACGCGGCGAACGGAACGTCGAGCCGATGAATCCCCGGCGGCGGCCAGCCCTGACCGCTGTTACGCATGTAGAGATAGGCGAAGATAAACGACGAGAAGAGCACGCAGTCGCTGATCAGGAAGAGCAGGAAGCCCTGCAGACGCAGCTCGCGGGTCTCGAGGTAGAGCTGGTCGGCTTCTCCGTGTGCGTCGTGGGCGAGCGTCGCAACCGCCATTAATGCGATCCGGCCATAACGGGCGGCGCGTCGGTCAGCTCGTCTTCGAGCCCTTTATACGGTAACGGCTGCGAGAAATCGTACGGCAATCCGTAGACCGTCGGCACGTGCTTGAAGTTGTAGTAGTTCGGCGGCGAGGGAACCTGCCACTCGAGCGTTCGGGCTCCCCATGGATTCGGTCCGGAACGCTTTCCGTTGCGGATGCTCCAGATCGCGTTCACAAAGAAGATCAGAATCGAGATCGCCATAAGGTACGACGCGATCGTCTCGAAGCGATTCCAGAACTCGAACTGCGGATCGTAGGTCGCGACCTCGCGCGGCATCCCCAAAATGCCGAGCCAGTGCATCGGAATGAACGTTCCGTTGAAGCCGATGAAGAAGAGCCAGAAGTGCAGGTGGCCGAGCTTCTCGCTCATGAGCCGCCCCGACATCTTCGGGAACCAATAATACATTCCGGCGAAGACTGCCATCAGGCTTCCACCGACGAGCACGTAGTGCAGGTGGCCGACGACGAAGTACGTGCCGTGCACGTGCAGATCGAACGGGATTGCGGCCAGCCAAACGCCGGTGATGCCGCCGATCGTAAAGAGCCCGATGAAACCGATCGCAAAGAGCATTGACGTCGTGTAGTGGATCTTTCCGCCGAAGAGCGTTGCGGTCCACGAGAAGATCTTGATGCCGGTCGGTACGCCGATGATGAAGGTGATGATCATGAAGGGAAGCTGCAAGAACGGCGCGAGTCCCGACGTGAACATGTGGTGTGCCCAGACCATGAATCCGGCCAATGCAATCGCCATCGAGGAGAACGCGATCAGCTTATAACCGAAGACCGGTTTGCGAGCGAAGGTCGGCAGCACTTCGGAGATGATGCCGAAGCCGGGCAGAATCATGATGTAGACGGCGGGATGTGAGTAGAACCAGAACATGTGCTGCCACATGACCGGACTCCCGCCCTTGGTCGGATCGTAGAACGGCACGCCGAATTGACGCTCGATGAAGAGGGCCGCGAGCGCCGCGGCGAGTGCCGTCGTCGCGATCATCAGCAGGGGTGCCGTTGCAAACTGCCCCCAGACGAAGAGCGGCATGCGCGTAAAGGTCATGCCCGGCGCGCGCATTTTCAAGATGGTAACGACGAAGTTGATGCCCGTCATGGTCGAGCTGACGCCGACCAAAAAGATTGCAGCGCACCACATCGACGTCCCGGCAGCACCTTGCAGCGAGACCGGCGGATACTCCATCCAACCGGCAGTCGGCGCTCCCAGCAAGAACGACGAGAAGAGCATCAATCCCGAAACCGGGAAGATCCAGAAGCTTAGCATGTTCAGCCACGGGAACGCGACGTCGCGCGCTCCGATCTGAATCGGGAAGACGAGGTTTCCGAAACCGCCGGTCAGCAGCGGGATGATCACGAGCCAGACCATCGCACTGCCGTGAACGCTATAGACCTCGTTGTAGGTATCCGGGGCGATGAACCCGCCGTTGGCGTTGTACAGCTGCGTCCGGATCGCTTCGGCCAGCAAGCCCGAGAGCATGAAGAAGACAAAGGCGGTGATGATGTATTGAATGCCGATGATCTTGTGGTCGAGCGAGAAGACGTATCGGCGGACGAACCCTTGCGGCTCCGGATGAATGTGATCGGCGATGCCGCCGGCCGGTAATGCTGCTACTGCCATAATCCCTATGATTCTCTCACTTCAGCCCGTCGAGAAAAGCTACCAAGTTCGCAATGTCCTGCGAGGAGAGGCCATTGGCCGTCGCGTTGGGCATCGTTCCCATGCTCCCCGTATATCCATTCTGCAGAATCGCCGCCACGTTCGCCGGCGTCGCCGGCTGCCCGTTGACGAGATTCGGATGGGTGGGATCGTGAAGAACGCCGGCAAGCCCGGGTCCGACGAGCGTCTGGTTGAACGGCGCCAGCTTGTGGCAGGCCGTGCACTTTTGAGCGAAGAGCGTCTTACCGGCCGCCGAGTTGCCTCCTTGAAGCGAGATCGCGCCGCCGCCCGCCGCAGGCAACGCGTTACTGACGTGCGCGTTTTTCTCTTGCCACGACTTGAACCACTTATTGAAGGCCGTCTTATCCTCGATCACGAGATACTGCTTGTCCATCTCGCTATGGAGGACGCCGCAAAACTGCGTGCAGACGATGTGGTAGCGTCCGACGAGACGCGGGGTGAACTTGATCGTCGTCACCAGTCCCGGCACGGTGTCATTTTTTAGCCGCATCGCCGGCACCCAAAACCCGTGAATGACGTCCGCCGACGTCAGGTTGAGCGTCACCGGCACGCCGATCGGCAGATGCATCTCGTCGGTGACTTCCCCGTTGATCTGCGGGTAACGGAACGAGAAGTAAAACTGGTGGCCGATCGCTTCGACGACGAGGCCGTTCTGCGGCTCGAGCATGACCTCGTACCAGATTCGCACGCTCACGATCGAGAGCAACACCACAAAGAGCGATGGAATAACGGTCCACCAAAACTCGAGCTTGTGGTTGTCGTGGATTTGCAGCCCGATCGCATCGGGCCCGTCTTCGGGCTTCGCGCGAAACGCGATCGCAAAGTAGACCAGGTACCCTGCGACAAAAATCCAAAGCGCGGTCCCCGTCGCCCCCATAAAGCGGAAGAGATGATCGACCTGCCGTGCGGTGACGATTGCCGCCGGAAGATACGTTTCGAGCGGAAAGACCGACCAGAAGACGATCGCGCCGACCGATAGCACCGCCAAAACCGCCGTTGCGGTCCAGAATCCGCGGCCAAGTCCGACGTTCTTCGCTCTATTCTCAACCAACGGAACGTGCTCTCCTCACACTGCCTGCTCTTAAGAAACTCTATCGGCGGCCCCTGCAAACTCGCGCACGAGCCAGTCGACGTTCGTGATCGCACTGCCGACGACGACCGCGTCGGCGCCGGCATCGAGTGCGGCGCGCACCTCCTGAGGAGAGCGGACGCCACCTTCGCAGATGCGAAAGCACGGCAGCGCTGCGAACTCGGCAACGAGATCGAGCGCGGGGAGCCGGCGAGCGGCGGTCTCGGGCGTGTAGCCGCAGAGCGTCGTCGCAACTGCGTCGGCGCCCACATCGGTCGCCGCGCGCGCTTCGGCAGCATCGGCGCAGTCTGCGAGCGCGAGTCGCCCCTCCGCGTGGATCGCCGAAATCATGCGGCCAAGCTCGGTGCCGCCGGGACGCCTGCGAAGGGTGGCATCGAAGGCGACGATCTCGGCGCCGCACGCGAGAACCTCGCGGACCTCATCGAGCGTCGGCGTGATGTAGGGTTCGAACCCGGGATACTCGCGCTTGATCAATCCGACGATCGGCAAGGCGACGCAGGCGCGGACCGCGCGCAGATGCTCGACGCCCTCGATGCGCAGCGCGACCGCGCCGTTCGCTTCGGCAGCGCGGGCCATCGCGGCGATGACGTGCGGATCGTCGAGAGCCGAACCACGCCAAGCCTGCACCGAAACGATGAGCCCGCCGCGCATTGCATCGAACGGGCTCACCGAGCGAGCTCCGTAATGCCGATACCGAGCGCGCGATAGGCGAGGAGCAGTGCGCCGTCAGCCGGTTCGTAGCGCACTTTTGCGATCGCGGCATTCGGCACGATGTGCAGTATTGCGGCGCGAAGCGACGCTTCGAAACGGTCGTCGGCGAAGAGACCTCCGGTAAAGGCGACGCGCGGCGCAGCTCCCGCAGCGATAGCTCGCCCTACCAGTTGTGCAAGCCGCCCGGCACCTTGCTGCGCGATCGAGCGAACGCTCTCGAACTCCAGCGCCCGCGGCGCGAACGAAGCGAGGCGATCGCGCGTCACTTCTCCTTTATAGAATGCGTGGACGAGCGGTCGCAGTGAGGGAACTTCGAAGAACTCGCAGATCGAGCGCGTCTCGTTCTCAAACGACAAATCGCCGTCGTCGTGCGCGCGCATGCAGCGTGCGAGCGCGTCGCGGACGATCGCGAAGGCGCTTCCCTCGTCGCCGAAGAGATAGCCCCATCCGCCAAGCGTGCACGACCAGCCGTTCTCGTTCGTACCATAGACGACCGAGCCGGTGCCGGCGATGACGATGACTCCGGCATCGCCGCCAAACGCGCCGGCATGGGCGATCGGCGTGTCGTGCATCAGCAGCGTGCGCGTTGACGGCAACGCCGGCATCCGCCCGTAGACGCGTCCGTCGTAACCGCTGATCCCCGCGACGATCGCGTCGAAGCTCGCGCCGGAGAGCCGTGCATCCTTCAACGCGCCGTCGAGCGCGCCGTGCAGCGCGTCGCTCAGCCGCGCCGATTCTCTGCCGGCGCCGACCTCGTCGGCCGGCCCAGCGAAACCGCGTCCGAGAATGCGCCCGGTTTCGTCGCCGATGACGGCGACCGTCGAGCTCTGCCCTCCGTCGATACCTGCGACGAGTCTCACGTCGTGCACTCGATCAGCGAGCGTGCAAAATCGTCGGCCGCGGCTTCGCGTTCGCGCCGATCGTCGATCCGCTTCACCTCACCGAGATGTTCCCGGTGATGGTAGAGCTCGTGGCCGACGGCGAAGGCGACGAACTCGCCGAGCGCCGGGATCGGCAATGACGCGGCGACCCGAATGTTGAGACGAATCTCCGGAACCGCCGGATCGTATTCCGCCCGCAACTCATCGTCGCCCCAATCGCCGAGATCGTCGAAGCGAACGTTGACGCCGTAGGCGCAGGCCCGCGCCAACGAGCCGATCACAACAAGACTCCATCGGCGACGAGCTGTTCGCGCAGCTCGCGCACGTCGACGTCGCCGGCTCGTACGCCGCGCGCACAGGCGAGCGCGGCTGCGGTACCGGCGGCTTGCCCGAGCGTCATGACCGTCGGCGTCAAACGCGTCGAGGCGAGCGCTTCGTGCGTCGTCGAGATGCAGCGTCCCGCCACGAGAAGCTGCTCGCGGTTCACCGGGACGAGCGTGCGATACGGAATCTCATAACTCTCGCCCGGCGCGAGACGCTCGGTGGTCGTTCCGCTGCCGTGCGGATTGTGCACGTCGATCGGATAGGCACTGCGCGCCACGGCGTCGTCGAATTTGCGGGCAGCGAGAACGTCGTCACGCGTCAGCGTGTAGCGCCCCACGATCCGGCGCGACTCGCGAATTCCAACCTGGGTGCCGCTTCCGGCGATGCGCGCGTTGCGAAAGCCCGGCACCCGAGCTCGGAAGAAGTCGAGCAGCTGCATCGCTTGTAAACGCGACTCGACCTCGGCGCGCGTCAGATCGTCGGGATCGAGCGGATCGACGTCGACGACGCGGGTCATATTGACGGTCACTTCGTCGGGATAGGGCGAGATAAAAAACGAGACGAGCTCGCGGGGAATGTCGACGAGGCCCTCACTGCGCGCGCGATCCCAGAGCGAGTAGAGTCCCGCGACGGCGGTGAGTCGCGGCGCCGTGCGCTCGGAGACGGGAAGCGAACTGCGCATTTCTTCGGGATTGGCGCGCACGTACTCGGCAAGTTCGGCCAAGTCGACGTGACTCAGACGAAAGATCAGCGTTGCCGGTTGAACGCGTCCGCGCTCGTCGCCTTGCTGCGTCGGGACGCCCGCCGAGGCCGCGACGAGTGCGTCGGCGGTTGCGTCGACGATCACTCGGCCGGTATATTTTCGCATCCCGCCCACGGTCGCAAACGTCGCGCCGGTGACCGTCGAACCATCGACCTCGGCGGCAAGAAAGTACGCATGCAAGAGCAGCGCGACGCCGGCCTCGCGCATCATCTCCAAGAGCAGCGCCTTGTGCACTTCGGGGTCGAACGGCGTAATCGTGGGCACGTAGTCGGACGAGTCGTGCACGTGCCCCGGCGACGCGCCTTTGCCGATCAATCGCTCGACCATCTCTTCGGCAAGACCGCCGACGATGCGTTCCTTCGCGGAGTGAAAGGTCATCCATGGGCCGACCATTGCCGCCGTCGCCGTTCCGCCGAGAAAGCCATACCGCTCGACGAGCAGCGTGCTAGCGCCGTGACGCGCCGCTGCAATTGCAGCGGCAGAACCGGCGTTACCGCCGCCGACGACCAACACGTCGCAATCGGGCATGCAGGCGACTTTCCTCGCTTTCCAAAATAACCCGCCATGTTAGTTCAAACCGCCGCGCAGGAGCGGAACTGGGCGATGGCCGCGCATTTGAGCGCGCTCGTCGCGATCGCGGGAATACCGTTTGGGCACGTGCTCGGACCGCTCGTCGTCTACTTGATCAAAGGCCACGAGTCGGAGTTCATCGGCGAGCACGCGCGAGCATCGCTGAACTTTCAGATCACACTCACGCTTCTCACGATCGTCGGAGTGATCGTCGCGGTCGCGGCGACCTTCGGATTCATCGTTCCCCTCTCGCTCGCCGATTCCACCGGGGTCACCTTCAATCTCGCCGCGCTCTGGATCGCGTTCGGAGTCGCGTGCCTGGTCGTACTCGTCGCCTCGGTCCTCTTCATCATCCTCGGAGCGCTCGCCGCGAGCGAGGGCCGTACCTACACCTACCCCTTCGCCATTCGCTTCCTGCGCTAAAGAGGTTTCGATATGCTGATGCAACGCGTAAAGCCGCTCGCGCGAATTCTTGCCGAAGGCAACGAAAAGAGCGGCCTGAAGCGCTCGCTCGGGCCGTGGGCGCTTACCGCGATGGGCATCGGCGCGATCATCGGCACCGGTATCTTCGTGCTGACCGGCGTCGGCTCCGCAACTCGCGCGGGTCCGGCCCTCACGATCTCGTTCATCATCGCCGGAATCGTCAGCGCGCTGGCAGCGCTCTGTTATGCCGAGGTCTCCAGCAAAGTCCCGATTTCCGGCAGCGCATACACCTACACCTACTCGACGCTCGGGGAGTTCTTCGCGTGGATCGTGGGGTGGGCACTCGTGCTCGAGTACGCACTCGGCGCATCAACGGTCAGTGTCGGATGGTCGGGATACTTTACCTTCATCCTGAAGACGCTCTTGAACTGGAACATTCCCCAAGCGTGGCAGCATAGCCATTGGGATCCGACGCCGGGAATCGCCAACTTGCCCGCCGCCGCAATCATCCTGCTGGTGACCGCGCTGCTCGTCAAAGGCACGCGCGAATCGGGGTCGGTCAACGCAGTCATCGTTGCGATCAAGGTGGTGATCGTTCTCTTCTTTATAGCGATTGGGATCGGTCACATCGACCCCGCGAACTACCATCTCGCGGCCGGCCCGTTGACCCACGCCGGCGGTTACTTTCCGTTTGGCTGGGGCGGCGTTCTCGGCGGCGCGGCCTTCATGTTCTTTGCCTACATCGGGTTCGATGCCGTCTCGACCACGGCCGAAGAGGCGAAGAATCCCTCGAAAGATTTGCCGTTCGGCATCATCATGAGCCTGGTGATCTGCACTGTGCTCTACATCGTGGTCGTCGCGATCCTCGACGGAGTCGTTCCGTTCTACAAGCTCAACGTCACCTTTCCGGTAACTTTTGCGATGGACTACGTCGGATTGGCCTGGGCCGGCGTCGTGATCGCGTTCGGCGCGATCGCGGGCCTGACGACGGTCTTGCTGGTGATGATGTACGGACAGACCCGAGTATTCTTCGCGATGGCCCGAGACGGATTGATCCCGCCGGTCTTCGTGCGGCTCCATCCGACGTGGCGCACCCCGTGGCTTTCGCAGATCATTTTTGGCATCTTGATCGCGGCCGCGGGCGCCTTCTTCCCGATTGGCGTGCTCGGCTCGCTCACAAACATGGGAACGTTCCTTGCGTTTATCTTGGTCGCCGCAGCCGTACCGCTCTTGCGGACTCGTCACCCCGAGCTCAAGGGCACGTTCACCGTACCATTCGGACCGTATATCATTCCGATCGCTGCCGGATTGAGCGCGTTGATCATGATGTACTTCCTCAAGGAAGGCAACCCGGTCGTATGGGGCGTTCCGATCGCGTGGCTTGGCTTCATATTCTGGTTTGTCGTCGGATTATTCGTCTACTTCGCATACGGGCGCCACAAGAGCACGATCGCGCTCGAAGAAGCCGAGGGTTTAGCGATTCGGCAGCCCCGCGTGAATTAGAAAGCCCCTAGGCGCTGCGGGGCACCAGCAGCAGCGCAATCTCCTCTTCGGGAGCGCAGCCGTGCGTCTCTTCGCTCGCGAGCTCGGCGCCTTGATCGGCGCTGGTCAACCCTTCGAACGTTGCGATTCGGCTGCCCCGTAAGAGATAGAGCGCCGGCAGCGCACGTCCGACGTCGCCGAAGCGCGTCGCGCGCTCGATCGCGTCGCGAACGCGTGCTGTTAACTCGGCGATGACGGTGAGCGTTACGACGGGATCGCGAAGCGCGAGGCGAACCGCACCGCGTTCGTCAACCACGCGCAGATCGCAGATCTCGCGCCTTCGCGCAAACGCTGTCACGATTCGACGACGGCGATATCCCGTCAGTGTGCTCGTCAGCTCGATCGATTCGAGCTCGTCCTGGGCAGAGCGCATCGAATCGGCGGCGACCGCACGCCGTTGGTCTCGGTTTACCGTGAGCGCCACTGCCGATTCGACGAGTGCCGTGGCGCCCGAAGCCGTCGCGCGCACGCGGTTGCGCTGCGTATCGATTTCGACTTCCACCTCGACGCGCTCCGGCGCGGCGCCCGCGGCGATCACGCGGTCGGCGGCCTCGCGCCGAATTCGAGCGATCTCTCGCGGCGACGGCGCGACGATCGTGCGCTCGACGCTGTCGCGCACGAGCGCGAGTGCGACGCCGATCGGGGCAATCACTTCCGCGTCGCGCGCGATGCGATAGGGCATGCCCATCGTCTGAGCGACTGCCGGAACGAGCGCGCCGGCCGCGCCGCCTCCGCCGACGATCGTAACGTTGCCAGGATCGAGCTCGTATTCGCTCACCAGCGTGTCGATCGTAGCGCGGAGCTTCTCGGCCGCGATCTGCAGCACGCCGGCCGCCAGCGCGCCGGCATCGCCGCCGAGATGGGCTGCGAGTATTTCGAAGGCGCGTCGCGCTGCATCGCCGCTTCCATGCGCGAAGGCGCCCGGTGGCAGGGTTCCGAGCGCGTTGGCCGCGCAGGTCACCGTGGGTGCGATACGGCGGCCGTCGCGCGCGATCAAGACCACGTACTCGGCCTTCTCGTGCGGCATCGGTGCGATACGTTCCACCCGCGCGCCGTCGAGGTCGCCCGGTGAAACAAACGCAGCGTACGCGCAGCCGGCAATGTGCGCGCTGCGCGGCCCGACGTCGCGCACCCGGCTACCGTCGACCTGCAGCATGCTGCCGCCACCGATCCCAAGCGTTCGCACATCGAGCGTGCGCAGCATCGTGCGATGCCCGCCGATGCGCGCCGGGTGCATCTGCGGCCGGCCGGCCCGAATCGCCGAACAATCGGAGCTCGTGCCGCCGACCTCGATAAAGATCCCCTCGCTCAGTCGTTCGTAGAGCAACGCACCGGCGATGCCGGCGGCCGGCCCCGAGAGGAGTGTCAGAATCGGACGGCGCTCGATCTCCCGCACGTCCATCACGCCGCCGTCGCTGCGCATCACCATCAGCGGCGCGGGAATCGCGGCGCGCTCGACCGCGCTCGCCGTCAGACGCGCCGTGCGAACCATTTTCGGCAGAATCGCGGCATTGAGCGCCGCAGTCCGCGTGCGTGCGCGCAGCCCGTAGATGCTGCTCACGTCGTGGCCGCTCGTGGCGTCGATCCCGCGGTCGCGCGCATAGGCGACCGCGAACGATTCGACTGCCGGACGATCGACGCTGAAACTCTCGCTCGCTGCAATCGCCTGCGCGCCGCCGGCAATGAGGTGCTCGATGCTCGCGCGAACCGATTCCTCATCGCGCGCGCGCGCAAAGGCAAAGGCCGGCGCGAACGGCCTTCCACCCGGCAGCGGCACGCTTCCAAAGCGCATCTGTCGCTTCGAGAGCCACGCCAATCCGTCGAGCAGACCGACGACACCCACGCGCGCGAGATCGCCCTCGAGCAGCGCGTTCGTCGCCTGAGTCGTCGAGTGCGCAATGAAACCGATCCGGCTCGCATCGATTTCCGAACCGGTAAGCAGCTGCGCGATGCCCGCGACGATGCCCTCGGCAACTCCGCCGGATGCATCGTGCGTGGTGGGAACTTTCACCCTCGCCAGCAGTTCGCGGGTGCCGGCATCGATGGCAACGACGTCGGTGAACGTTCCGCCGACGTCAATGCCGACGCGGATGCGAGGCTCGGGCGCGGCGTTCACGCTACCAATCGGCGACGAACGCGTAGGTCACCATCGCGAGATCGACGTGACCCTCGCGTTCGTACCGCTCGAAGAGGACGCGCAGATCCTCGCGCAGGCGTTCGGCCCCGCGACCGGTCGAGGGAAGATACGATGCCGAGGCCGCGCGTCCGAGCAGCGCGCCGGCGTCGAGCCGTTGGCGGAAGAGATGCTCGCTTTCGGTCCGCGCGTTGGGAAAGGCCGCGAAGAACTCCAGTGCGCGCCGGCGCAGCTCTTCGGCGTCGTCGGTTGCGTGGGCGCGCACGATATCGCCGTAGGCGCGAGTAAAAACGTCGCGCTCGTCGCGCTCGTACTGCAGCACGACGGCACGCCGCCGCGCAACGCGACGAAATTCGTCGAGTGCCTCCGGGGTCGCGAACCAATGAAATGCCTGACACGCGACGATCGCATCGACGCTTGCGTCGGGAAGACCGGTCTCTTCGCCGGTTCCCTCGCGCCAGCGAACGCGGATATGAGGGTCGGCCGCGCCGCGCATCTTCGCATTCGGCTCGATCGCGATCACCGCCGCGCCGCGATCGGCAAAGAGGCGCGCCGAAATTCCGGTGCCGGCGCCGACGTCGGCGATCGTCAGCGCGTTCGGATCGCCCAGACCGTCGAGGGCCGCATCGATCGCGCTCGGCGGATAGGTCGGGCGGAATGCGGCGTAGGCTTGCGCGCGCGAACCGAATCGCTCCGTCGATTTCATGCCGTAAACGGCGTCCCGAGCCGAATTTCGATCTTTTGCTTCCCTCGAATAACCGAAAAGACGTGCGGTTTGCCGTCGTAAGCGAGCCGCTCGGAGACAAACGTGCCGTACTGCCACCAGGGGAGCCCGTCGATATCTTCGACGACGTCGCCCGAACGCAGTCCCGCCGCGTACGCAGGGCCCCCCGCGCGCACGTAGGCGCGCAGATTGCCGTCGGCGCTTCGGAAGAATGCATAGAAATAGGTCGGCGGATCGCCCGTGCGCGACGCGACGCCGGTCGTGAAGAGATTCGCACTCCCAATCGGATTGACGTCGGCCCAGGCGCGCAATCGCGCGACGCCCTGCGCCGCGAGCACGCGGGCCTCTTCGGGCGAAGGCGGCGGCGAAACGACTTCGTGATCGTGCCACTCCGAGACGATCCATCCACCGCAATCTTGGAGACGCAGGCCGACGTCGAGATCTTCTCCTTCGCTCAGCGAGAACGTCGACGTTCCCACGTACACGTACGCGGCGTATGGTTTCTGCGCGCAATCGGCAGCGTTGGGATCTTCGCGCACGCGGAACGTGTGGAGCGCAACGGCGGCGAGTTCGGCGCCGACGGTATCGGCTGCCGCTCTCCCCAGCGGCGTCCCGTCGTCGTCGATGGCAACGCGGTTGCGCGCCGCCGCCGGTGCATGCAGTCCCGGCAGCGTCTCGGCCGCTGCCGCCGCCGAAACGAACGGCGCAAAGGGGTGCAGACCGAAGAGCGCCGGCGCGGCAACGACGACGGCGATCGTCGCGACGATCGCGACGCCCATCTGATAGAGAAGCGTGCGCTTCGTGATCGCGTCGATTGGGACGCCGGTGAAGTTGGCGATCCAAACGTTTGCCGTATTGGTTGGATCGCAGACGTTCTGCACTTGCACCACGGCCATGATCGCCGCGACGATCACGATGGGCGGCAGAACGTGCGCCGCCAGCAGTGCCGTGAAGATAACGATGCCGACCCCGAACGGGTTGAGCGGTCCGCGATAGAGCACTAGTGGGCTGGCGAGACCGAACAGCACGACGTAGGCGAGCGGGTTGCGCAGCCAGCCTCCGCCGACGAGCGGCTGCAGCGCGGCGGTGAGCTGCGGCTGGCGCGTAGCCACCAGGAGCATGCCGATGCCCATGAAGAGCAGCACCGCCGGAGCGACGTCTTCGATGCCGCGGATCGCCGCCGCAACGAGCTGCTGCACGGCTTCGGACGGCCGCGTCACGACCGCACCGAAGAGTGCCGAAACCAAAAATGCCGGTGCTGCCTCCATGCGAAGCGCATAGTAGAGCACGAGCGGCAGCAGCGGTGTGAAGAGCGCGATCGCCGGCACGCGCGGGCGTCCGTCGTTGCCGGCACTCACCGCCCAGGCCGCATATCCGCGCTCGCGCCGGAGCGAAATCGCGGCGTAGAGCACCAGCGCGATCGCATCGACGATCGCGAGCACGATCGCATACCGAATGAGCTCGTGCGGCGCAACGCCGAAATACTTCGTGTAAAACGTCCAGTTGGCGATGTTGAAGATAAAGCCGAGCGCGAATCCCATCAAGAAGAGCGTCGCGGCGATCGTCCGCGGCACGCCCGCCGTCATCATGATCGGTAATACGATCGAGCCGACCATAATGATGCCGCCCAGCCCCGAGAGCGAGACGAAGAGCACCGCGACGATTGCACAAAAGCCGAGCGCGAGCGGCAACGGGCGCTCACCGCCGTACTCCGCGGCGAGGTCGACGATCGCGCGGGCGATTCCGGTTTCGATCGTCACCCGCCCGAGCAGCGCTCCGAAGATCACCGCTACGTAGACCGGTGCGAGCTGCACCGCGCCCTCGGTGACGATCGCGCCAAGGTTCCAGGCGGGAACTCCGGCGACGAGCGGCATCAGCATCGCCATCGCGGGCACGGCAACGAGCGCCGGCACCCAGCGCAGATACATCAACACGGCGAAGACGGCGAAGACGAGGAGAATCAGCGCGGCGAGCGTCAGCGTCCCTCCGAAGACGAGAGTGGAAGCACGTCGCTCAACGCCGGCAAGCTCTTCGTCTGCGTGTATTGGCGCGTTACCCGGTAGAACGCATCGGCGTAACGGATCGCCGTCTGCGCGGCCAGATGGTAGCGCTCGAGATTACTCGCCAAATGCCCGTCACGGTTCTCGTAGCGCCAGGCCCGCTCGTAGAGCGGTGCGAGCTCTTCGTACGCGTCGCGCAGTTCCCACATCCAGTATCTGCACCAGAACAAGTCGCGTTCGGTCCGGTCGGAATCGGACGCGGCATGCGCGACGGCGTCGGTGTACATCGCGCGCACTTCCGAGCCGATTTGGAACTTCCGTCCGAGCGCGTCGTACCGCCGCGCGGCGAGAAACATCACGAAGGCGGCGTCGGCGTGCAGCGGCGGCGAGGCAAAGTATCGATCCTGCTCGACCCGTTCGGCGGCAAGCCGCACCTGCCGCAGATCGACGCCGGCAACTTGACCGGCGGCGAGCGATTCGAAGGGATCCGCCCAAAAGAGCGCATCGCTCTGACCGTAGGCCGAACCGGCCGGTTCGAGAGCGTGCAGCACGCCACCGAGGCCGGCGACGTCGGCGCTATAGCTCGCGTCATCGATTCCGAAGAACGCGCTCGGAAAGTCGCGCGCGAAGGCATCCGGCGAAAGATCGTCGCGCTGCCAGGCCGCGGCGGCCGCGTAAATTACCGGATACCACGTCGCTTCGTAGAGCGTCTCACCGTCATCGTGCCAGACGGTTTGAAAGAGACCGAGGACGTTCGCCGTCTTTCCTTCGCTCACGAAACGCCGCTCGTTGGTAAGAGCCGCATCGATCGCCGGAAAAATTTCGTTCCAGTTGCTCGCCCCGGGGGCAACCATTTGCTCGAAGCCGCCGCGTGCGATCGTTTGAATATATGGTTCGAACGTGGGCTCGTCGCCGTAGTGCCAGTTGACGATGACCGCGCTGCGCGGGATCAGCGTCATGATCGCGGGATCGCTCTCGATACCGTCGTCCCAGAGCATGATGCGCGCGCCCGACGGCGCGATCAGGCGATTCATCGCTACGATATGATCGGCGTACGCTTGCGAACGGCCGCGCTCTGCGACGTACGCCTGCGTCTGCCCGAGCCCGAGCGTCGCCGTCTCGTCGGATCCGATGTGAAAGAAGGGCGGCCGGCCGACCGCAGCCAGCTCTTGCGCGACGACGCGCCCCAGATACTCCATCGAAAGCGGCACGTTCGGTGAGAGAAGAAAACCGTGCGGCAGTTCTGCGGCGCTCGCGTACTGCTCGACGCGCAGGGTGTTGTGCATGTGAGCAAAGCTCTGCTGCTCGGGAATCAGCGCCACGTGAAAGCGCGCCGCGTAGAGCGTGAGATCGTGCAGCTGCGCCGGCGTGATGCCGTCGAGCGGCGCCGGAAGCGGATCGCTCGGGCTAACGAAAACGTGCTCCATGTACGGCGAATACCCATTCATCTTAAACGCCGCGATCGTGCGAATCCGCTCTTGGAAGTATCGCATGGTCGGCAAGGGTCCACGCGACACGTCGTCGGAGAGAACCCGCCAAGTGAGGGCAGGCTGGTCTTCGATGCGAACGCACGGCATCGACCAGAGGCCGTTTTCGCGAACCGGGAGCTGTGCGAGCGTCATGACGGCGTAGAATGCACCGGCGGCGTCGGCGCTTTCAATCGCCGCCCGTCCGCCGTCGACCGTCAGCCGATAGGCCTGCGGTTTTAGCGAGGCATCGTGCCGTACCGAGATCGTTGCGTCAGCGCGCGAGACGATGCGGATCGCCCCAACGTGCAATGCTTGCCATCGTTCGTCGAGCTCCTCGCGCGCCGCCGGATCGAAGTCCGGCGCGACACTGCGCGGCACGGCTCGCGTCTGCCCTGCGCAAGAGAGAACGTCGACGTGAAGCGGGCGGGGCAAGAGGTGCAGCAACGTCGCCGCGGCTGCAAGAAGCACTAGGCCATCTTCAGAGCGGCCGCGCGGAGGGCCGCCTCGCGCCCGTCGAGCATCGTTGCGACTTCGTCGAGAAAGCGCGGCGCCGAGCCGGCATCGAGCGTCGCCGCCCGGCCGGCGAGCTCGACGGCCGCGGCGTCGGCGCGCATCACCGCACCGTCGCCGGTCTCCTCTTCACCGCTGCGCAGATGTTCGGAAAAGGCTCGCTGGTCGGCAAAGGCGAGACGGAGCGTCAACTCGTCAAGCCGCTGACGAACGCCGGGGTCGAGTTCGGTGCGAGCCGCGAACGCGGCGAGCGCTTCCCCGAGGTAGGCGCGAACGTATTCGTCGGAGCGCCGGCGCTCGAGCTCGTCGCCGTAACCCGGAAAGTCTGCAATCTTCGCGCGCAACTCGTCGAGCGGTTCCATGGGCGCAGACTTACGACGCCGCCCGGCGAAGGGCCTCGAATGCGCCGTGGGAAGATCGTTCGGGTGAAGTCGGCAACGCTATGGCCTGCATATCTCGTCGCCGCAGCCTGCTTTGCGATCGCACTGATTTCATCGATTGCCAATATCTCGCTGCTCGGCCAGGTCAAGCAGCAGCAGCGCGAACTCGCGCATCTCTCCGATCGATCGACGGCGCTCGCACGAAATCTCGCGGGTGAGCGGACCGCGCTCTTCGACGTGCTCGATACGCACGCGCGCCGTTACCAGCTCGGCGACGGAGAAGCGGTCACGCACGGAAGCCGCATCTACCTCGCGCTGCGAGCGCTGCCGGAACCGCCGCATGGAAGAGTCTACGAAGCGTGGACCACCGAGCGAGGCTCGACGAAGGCCGTACCCTCGGCGACGTTCGTTCCGGACGCGCGCGGTGTCGCGCTGATCGTGCTCTCGGCCGACGCGCGCTCGACCGCCGACGTCTCGGTCACCCTCGAACCGGAGGGCGGGAGCAAAGAGCCAACGAGCAAACCGCTGATGGATGCCGCGTTCACCAATCCGTGATCGAAGCGGTTTCGAGCGCGACCCAAGCACCGGCACTCGCGTACCTGGCGCGCGCGCCCTATCTCAACGTCTTCCTTAGCCACGTGCTCTTGCACGATCGCACCGTCACCGAGGGCCGCAACGTTACCGTCGCGCTCCGCGGACCGAGCGTCGTCGGCGTTGCGTACTGGGGGCGTCAGCTCGTACTCGCAGCCGAACGCGATGCAATCGACGCGTTCGGCGAGTTCGCGAAGCGCCGGCGCGGCGAACGCATGATCGTCGGTCCGCGCGAGACGGTGCTCGCATACTGGTATGCCGTGCGTTCGTGGCACGCCGCGCCACGACTCGTTCGCGATCGGCAGTGGGTCATGGTCGTCGACCGCGAGCGGTTGCGCGCCGCCGAGCACCGCGGCATCATCGTGCGCCATGCAAAGATTGATGAATGGAGAGCCGTCGCCGAAAGCTCGGCGCAGATGGTCCGTCAGGAGCTCGACTACGATCCGCGGCGCGGCGCTCCGGAGTTCGGCGCGGGGGTTCGTCAAATGATCGAGCGCAAGCTTTGGTGGGTCGGAATCGAGGATGGCCGCATCTGCTTCTTCTGCAACGTCGGCCCGTGGTGCACGCAGACGATTCAGCTGCAAGGCATATGGACGCCGCCCGAGTTGCGCGGCCACGGCCTGGCCACGGCATCCCTTGCGGCGCTCTGCGACCGCCTGCTCGACGTATCGCCGACGCTATCGCTCTACGTCAACGATTTCAACGAGAAGGCGATCGCGCTCTACCGGCGCGTCGGCTTCGAACGCGTCGGCGACTTTCAAACGCTGCTCTTTTAGCGCGTCGGCCCTTCGACTACGGTGCTTCGCACCTACGCTCAGGATGACAAGAGTCGGCTAGAGGTTGCCGCAGGCGACGTAGTCTTTGAGATCGGTCGGCGATTGATGCACGTTGACCGCGAGGCCACCGGCGGTCAAGGTTGCAATCGATGCATTGACGGTTGTCTCCGAGATGCCGTCGACCACCGAGGTGAGCGGATACTTGGGCGCGGGATTCAAGTGAGCGCACGTTCCGGCATGAATGTGAGCCGGCTCGGCACTGCTTGGCGCGCCAAGCAAGTGGATCTCGACGACGGTCTTCGGTCCGCGCGGTTTGAGCGCGACCGTCCCGTGCTGACCCGATCCGTTGACCGCGTTGAGCGCAAAGATTTTGCCGCCAGAGTTATCCGCTGCCGCCGGCGCGGCGACCAGGGTGCCGAGCAGAACCGCCGAGAGGAGAGTGTTGAAATATCGCATGCCCGCATTGTACCCCGATACCGCCGGCATGGGACGCCCGGCGTTACGGGGTGGTGTACTTGAGCTCGATCGAACAGGTGTAGCCGAGTGGATTGCCCGACGCGGAGACGGTGCCGTTGAGCGCGAGATCGTGCAGCGCCGTTCCCGAGGGGCTCGTCGGAATGATCCGGCTCGCTCCGTTTTCGAAGACGATCAGATCGCAGGGGCGCTCGACGGCGGTGGCCGAGGTCAGCGTGCCGTTGATCGGGCGCGATTCGCCGTCGCTCAGCACGACCGTGTGGGAACCCGCAGCCTCGGCGGGCACGGGCGTCGCGCCGCCCGGACACGGCTGCGCGGCGCCCCTTGCGGCGGTGACGTTACCAATCGCGAACGCGACGGCACTCACCAACAAGAACGCGGGAACGAGAAGAGTCTTCTTCATGGTGCGGCTCCTGTAAGCACGAGTAGCAGCGGATTAGGTTTTCGAGCGCAGCCACGGATCGTTTGTTACAACCTCCGCAGTCAATCCGATATTCACCGTATATCCGACGAGCAAGACGCCGGCCGGCGTGAGGCGCGCATCCACGATTCCCCAATCGCGCCGGTCGATGGTGAACACGCCGTTGTAACCGACGCGCCATCCCTTTCCGTCGGGAATGATGCCCACGACTTCCACCGGAAACGAGACCGGCTTGGTGACGTCCTTGATCGTCAGGTCGCCCGTCACGGTGAAATCCGTATTGTCCTTTGCGGTAATCGAGGTCGAGCGAAACGACATCGTCGGGTACTTCGCAACGTCGAAGTAGGTCGGAGATCGAAGGTCGGCGTCGCGGTCGTGGTTATCCGTATCTTCGTGACTGACGTCGAGGATTGCGTCGATCCGTTGCGGCACCGCCGTACGGCCGTTGTTGATGACCGTCAGATCGCGGATGGGAATGTGGCCCCACACTTTTGAGACGACCATGTGTGAGACCGTGAACTCGGCACGGCAGTGGTTGAGGTCGGCCTGCCAGACGACCGGCGTGGCCGCCTTAGCGACGATCGGGAGAAGCAAGAACGTACAAATGATAGCGAGTCTGAACATGGGGTGGCCTTTCCTAAAGACGATGGAGACGCGCGAGCACCGGTACCGCGGTAGCGGCGCCGGCGCTCGTGCGGCGTTGCTTAGTGCGGTCCCAAGAGGACCTGATAGCTGAAGTAGATGGTGCGGAACGGCAGGCTGAACTGTTCGGTTGCGGCCGTACCGATATAGGGCGTGTACTTCGAAGCCGACGCGTACTGGTTGAGCGGCAACGGAACGCCGTCGCCGATCAACCCGGCAATCGAAGCCCACTGATTCCAAACATTGAGCACGTTGGCGGTGATGATGCCGTTTTTCACGGGGTAGGCCGCGCTGAAGTTGCTGTAGTTGTAGGCGGGCAGCGATTTCGTGTTGCCGGCCGAGACGAAGTAGATGCCGTAGCGCAGGTCGAGTCCGTGGTTGAACGTGTAGTCGGCCGCCAGGTTTGCGGTGTGGAGCGGAACCCTGTCGATTTGCGCTCCCGGAATCAGCGTCACGTTATCTTGGATGAGCTGCTCGTTGGCGCCGACGAGGACCGTCGACGTCAGCGCGTAGTCGTAGTCGAGGTAGAAGTTGCGAGTCCCACGCAGCCGGCCGCTGAAGTCCCAGCCCTTCGCGCGCATCGTTCCGACGTTGAAGTTACCCGTCGATCCAAGCAGCGAGGGTGCCACCGCGGCACCGCACTTGGCACCGACGGCTTGCTCGAACTCTTCGAGTAGTGACGGCGGAATGAAGCTCGTCCCGGTTTGACTCAAGGGTACGATCGTCGAATAGAGTTTGTTGTAGATGTTGGTGTTGTAAAGAAGAAATTGACTCGTCGAGTCGCCGTACCAGCGGTGCGTGTAGGAGAGCTCCTCGTCGACGCCTTGTTCCGGCTGGAGCAAGGACGACGGCGCGGTTCCGACCGAGTTGAGGCCATCGCAGGTGATTGCGGAACCGCCGCCGGCCCCGATGATGTCGTCGTTGGGAACGTAGGTTTTATTCAGGAAGTCCTGACTCGGCTGCGTCGTCGTGTTTCCAACCGAGAAGCGGACCACGTCGTGGTTCGTTGCCCGATCGACGACCGAGAAACGCGAGTCGATGTAGGTTGAGTTCGTCGCGCTGGCATGCTTCTGCCAGAGGTTTGCATAACCGGCGATCGGCGAGTTGGGCGCGTGGTAGACGTAGCGGGCGTAGTATCCCTGTTCCCACGCGTACGGGAAGGACGACGTGCTGCTCACGCCGCTCCCGTGGTTGGCGTTCGTGGTCAAGAAGTAGGCGTTGTTCATGTACGTCGTGCCGATTTCGAAGTCGCTGTTTGGCCCTGGAAACTCGTCACCAATCATGAAGCCGCTCTCGTTTACGCCGGTATCGCGCCACGACGCGTTCGAGCCCGGGTACGTGTAGAACGGCAACTGGAACGTGCGATCCCACGGAATGTCGTAGAGGCTGGTATAGAAGGTCGCCTTGATGATGGAGTTGTCGCCTTGATATCGGTACGTCATGTCGTTGTCGTAGAGATGAAAGGCGCCCCATGCCGGACCCGCTCCCTGCCAACCGGTGTTGAAAGAAGCATACTGCGACGGCGTTTGACAGGTGAGGCCGCCATCGGGTTGACCGTTCGGGCCGAAGCCGTTGAGCGCACCGAGTGCGTTCGTCGCCGGAAACGTGCCGCCCGGACACTTATATGCGCTGCTACTGCTGGGGTTATATGCGGCGAGCTGCTGCTTTCCGCGAGCGAGTGCCGTGTTATACGGCAGGAAGTCACCGTCGCCGTTGGTGGTCTTGTCGAACCAGCGCGAGGCACTGTAGTAGGTGTACGTGAGGCTGCTGCGGGGATCGAACTCGTACCGCAGCTTTATCAGGCCGCCGCGGGTGCTGGCCGCACCGTCGTCGGTGTAGACGCCCAGCTGGTGAACCGGCCCCGAGAGTACGGATTGGTCGAATGCGGCGCCCGGCTGATAGAACGTCGCGTTGCGAAAGGGTCCGTCGAGGTAGCCGGTACCATAGGCAATGGCATACCCCAGATGGCCGAGCGTACCGGTCGTACGCAGGCTCGTCGAGAGTTGCTGGAACGTACCGTAGCCTTGCGTCAGCGCGGTTTGGCTCGTCGGCGTTGGATCGAGCGTCTGGAAGTTGATCACACCGCCGATCGCGTCGACGCCGACGAGGTCGCTCGCCGATCCGTAGAGCACCGTCGTATTGCGGAGTCCGTAGTCGGGCGAGAGGTTGTAGTTGTAGCCTCCTTTGACCCCATATCCGATCGGATGGCCGTCGAGCGCGGCCTCGGTCTCGAGGGTGCCGATTCCGCGGATGTTCAGATTGATGTCATCGGAGAGCGCACCGGTATCGCCGGTGATGCCGTTGTTGACGCCGGGCAGCGTTCGCAGCGCATCGGCAACGCGGAGGATACCTTGACGCTCGAGCTGCTCGGTGTTGACCGTCTTGGTGAACGTACTCGATTGTTCGAGTGAGTCGCTCGCGCGCGCCGAGGTTTCGGCGATGACCGTCAAATCGCCCGTGCCCTTGTGCATCGAGAGCGTGGCCTGCATCGTTGCGCCGCCGATCTCGATTGTCTCCGAGACGGCGGGCTGGTAGTCGGTACGGGTGAGCGAGAGTTTATAGTGGCCGACCGGAACGGAATCGAACTTGAAGCGGCCGGAAGAATCGGTAACGGTTTCGCGGCTCGTACCGACGATGGTGACGTGGACGCCGGGAATCACCGTGCCGTTTGCGGCGTCGACGACCGTCCCGACGATGCTACCTTGCGGTGCAATAGGGGGTGGTGCCGCGCATACCGGCGCGGCGAAGCCAAGCGTTACCACGAGCGCGATAGCCGCCCGTGTAACGCGTGTACAAGCGAAATTCACGCGAATCTCCTTCAGTAGACTGCAGAAAATGATGACCGTGAATCCGGTCGCCATTCGGAGGTCCGCGTTTACAGAGGCGCAGTGCGTGCGGCGTTCGGCGACGCCGCGGCGTAAAGACGTGACGCCAAAAGAGCCGGCCCGATAAGCGGGGTGCGCTCTCGATCCGGCGCAGCAGCGTTGAGATAATCGCGGCCACGGCGTCGCGGTGCGAGATGAGCAAGCGGGAGATGCCATAAACGATTGCGCCGACCGCCGCGGCGCAGAGCAGCGTCAAACCAAGGCCGAGCGCGATCGATCCGCCGAAGGCATCGTCGAGCTCTTTGACCGGCGCACCGGCAAGGCGGCCGTCCAAGCACTCCATCGCGGGGACGAAGCACGCGGTTAGTACGGCCGTTACGACGCCGAAGAGCAGCCTCTCGCGAGGATCGATCCGCCGGCACTGGAGACGGCCCCGCCACGAAGCTCCCAGCTCGCAGCAGATGCGCAGACCCCGCCACGCGAGAACCACGGCGAGGAGCAGCGCCATGCCGGTGACCAGCTCGCGCGACGAATGCATGATGTCGTCGTAGGTGTCGTGCGCGAGCGCGTAATCGCCGACGATGTCGATCGCGTCATGCGCGAGCGCGGCGGCTCCGGAAGCAGCGCACAACGCCAGCAGTCCCAGCGTGCCGAAGCCGATGCGAACGGGACTGCTCGAGCCGTGCGACGTGGTCAACGTGAATGGACCCTCGGGATCTTTTTGACGTTCACTTCGAGCGCGTCGATGAAATTCGGCGAGAGCAGCCGCTCGACGAGGCTCGATTCCGATTCCCGGTATCCCTCCTCGAGCAGCTTCTGTTTGAGCGACGTCAGGCGGCCTTTCGCCGTCGGCCGGATCTGAAACGTAACTTTGATCGTCTCGTCGGGCATGCGTATCTCCAGGGTCAGATCGTTCGAGTAACGACGAAAGTGACGGCAGCGCCCTGCAAGATGAACGCGTCCGTCGGAATGACCGGAGCTCCGGGTATACCGCCATAAACGAAGCCTCCGCCGACGACCGTGAACGGATTGGCATAGACGTTCGTGAGGTTGGTGCCGTAGAGCCCGTACTCGAATCCGTCGTGGCGATAGGCCACGTGCGCGTTGAGCGTTGCATACGGCGAACGGTTGAGCTCGTTGTACCACCCTTCGTAATTGAGCTCGGCTCCGTAGCCCAAGCCCTGAAGTGGCTCCTGTTCGACGGCGAAGTACGCTTTGTGCAGCGGCTGCCCAAGCGACTGTTCACCCGCAGCGAGCGTCCCGTCTTGGATGGAGGCGGGAATCACCGTCAGGAACGAGCTGTCGACATCCCAGCCTGCGCGGAGGTGGAAGGCGCTGCCAAGCTGCTGATCGGCGTGGACGTCGATGCCGCGGTAGACTCCATTGCCCGCATTGACGGGCATGCTGATCGGACACGGGATGTCCTTTCGCTCACAATGCGGGATCGGAATCACGTTGAGCTGATTGGCCGGCGAGCGAAGATTTGTTTGATAGAGGTCCATCGAAAGGTGGAGCGGGTGCCGCGCTCTTCCGAAGATCTGTTCCATGCCGAGGTCAAAGTCGGTTGCGTTATCGGGCTTGAGATTGGGGTTGCCGATGAAAATGACGCCGCCGATGGGAACTCGGTCCGCAACCGGCGGCACGACGAGTTCCGAGAGCTGCGGCGTTTGGAACGTCGTTCCGACCGAAGCGCGCACCGCGGTGTTTCCGGTCGGAGTCCAGACGAAGCCCGCCCGGGGATCGAAGCTCGTTCCAAACGAGCTGAAGTTGCTTTGATACGCCGCAATCGAATAATGGATGTGGCTCGTAGGATCGCCGTTGTACCGCAAGACCGCCGACCGTTCGGTTTGCGAAAGCCCCAGCGTTTGAACCGGC
Source organism: Candidatus Cybelea sp. (assembly GCA_035695445.1). GTDB lineage: Bacteria > Vulcanimicrobiota > Vulcanimicrobiia > Vulcanimicrobiales > Vulcanimicrobiaceae > Cybelea. The sequence continues at coordinate 59,044 of DASRSI010000010.1, forward strand.
GGTTCGTCAGCCGGAACGATCGAGAAAGGCGTCACCGCTTGCGGATTCGGGCCAAATGGACCGCCGATCGGCTGGGCTTCAGCGGTTACCTGACCTTGAACGTAGTTGGTCGTCAAGGTCTCGGTGCCGAGGTCGTACTTGAACGAGAGCGTGCCGGTGTTGAAATGATGGTCGACTTCGAGCCAATCGTCGCCGAGCGAGTCACGTTGATTGTAGAGATATGGCATCGTCTCCGCGCCCGGGCCCGTAACCGATTGAGAAGCGATGCTCGTGAGATGGCTGAACTGCACCAGCGTCGCCGGTGCGCCGTCAATCTGCTCGTTTCCGAGTGGGATCTGTGCGTCCAAACCATAGTTGGACTGATGCGCTCCCAGCCACGTGCCCGCAAAGCTCTGGTAGCCGGGAGTGGCATCGTCGTCGTCATCGTCGAGTGGTGAGACCGCACCGCCGCGATGAATAGCGTCGTCGTCGCCGCCGCCGCTGAAGCCGGCAGGTGTGAAGTTGGTCAGCAGCGCCGACTCGTCTTTGGTGACGTTCTCATTGCGAAAGTCGAGCTGAATGTAGCCGTAGCCGGTTGGCCCTCCAAGCTGATAGCGCAGCTTCGCCAAGATGGAGTCGCCGGCTGCGCTGCTGCCGACTTGTTGCGACGTGAGATTGTCGTCATCGTCGTCGAAGCGGCGAGCGTCGCCGCCGCCTGGCGGTGTTCCGCCCGGCGGCGGGGCCAAGACACTCTGGTTCACCGATCCAAGCGAGCTCGTGGCGTGCAGTGAGACGGCGTATCCCAAGCGTTCGTCGGTTCCGGTCGTTTGCACCGTTCCGCCGAACGTGCCGTACGATCCGCCAAAAAAGCGCACCAGCGAATGCGGCGTGATCGTCGGTTGCAGCGTAACGATATTGATCCCGCCACCGATGGTGTTCGGACCGATCAGCGACGACGGGGCGATGCCGTAGAGCACCTGCACTTCTTGCAACGCCGCCGGATCGAGCAACGATAGATCGAAGTCCCCAGTATTCCCGTTGTTCATCTGATGCCCGTCGAGATCGACGAGCGTCTCCGTCGGATCGGGCCCCCGCACCGCAAAGGTCACCGTCGCGTTGCTCCCGCCGCCGGCCGGAATCACCGGTGTCACGGAGAGCTGTGGCCAGACCATCGCCGCGGCCGAGGTAACGCCGGCCGCCGCCGCGTCCTGGGCGCTCAGCGTGACGCTTGGTGCCGACGCCGTCGAGACCGTCTCGCCGGCTGCGGCACGCACCGTGCCGATGACCGTCAGCGAGTTCGTCGTCGCCGGCGACATCGCGATCTCGAGCGTCGAGTTGTTCGCATCAACGGTAACGGTCCGCTGCGAGATCGTCTGATAACCCGGCGCACCGGCGTGCAGCGCGTACGTTCCGGGTCTGACGTTATGAATAACGAACGCGCCGGTGGCGTCGCTTCGGGCACTCTCCGAGCCGCCGCGCGACGAGAGGACGATCGAGGCGCCCGCGATTGGCGTTCCGTCGTTCGCAATGACCGAGCCGGTGACGTCGATTCCAGCGCTCTGCGCAGACGCAACGCCCGAGCCGGCAATCGCGAAAACGATCGCCAGTGCGAACGAAACGCAAGCGCGCGCGCATGCGGTGGGGATTCCCATGAGTAGCTCCTCTGAACGGGTGCTTCGGGTGCTTAAGGGGGATTAGTTAAGCGAAGCAGGTTCCAGGAGGTCCACGTTTGGCGAGTCGCAGTGCGTGGAGCGGGCGGCGCCGCGGGGTAACCCGTTGCGCGATGAGATCGTATTCGTGCGGTGCGACGGCCACTTGCGGGCGTCGCAGCAGCGTTTCGATGAGGTCTGCAACGGAATCGCGATGAGCAATCAGCCAGCGCGCAAACGCGTAGACGAAGGCCGTGACGACCGTAGCACAGACCAGCGTGGTAGCGAGGCCGAGTAGCATCGAGCCTCCGAACGCGTCGTTGAGTCCGCCGACCCGAACGCCGTCGAGGCGACCGTCGAGATACTCCATAGCCGGGACGATCGCAACGCTTGCGGCAACGGCACCGGCGAAGAGACCAAGCGTTTCGCGCAGCCGGAGTGCCGGTCGAAGTAAGCTCGCGCGATGCTTCGCCGCAATCTCACAACAAATGCGCAGGCCGCGCACGGCGAGCCAGGTGGCAATGATGAGCGCGATGCCGCTCATCAGCTCACGCGAACTATGACCGAGGTTATCGTACGAATCGCGAGCGAGCGCAAAATCGCCGACGACGTCGATCGCAACGTGGGCGATCGCCGCTGCGGCGGCTGCTGCACAAAGTGCGAGCGAGACAATCGTCCGAAATCCGACGCGCACCCCTCGCGCTTCGACGCCTTGGGGACCCCTCCTACTCATAAAGAGCGAGCCGATCGCACGATCGGCTCGCTTGGGTTTCTCTATGAGAAGGTTAGTGCGACGAAGGCGCGATCCAGATCGTGCCGCCGGCCCACTTTACTTGGACCGCAGCGCACTGCGACGTCTGAGCACCGGAGTACGTCACGTCGTTGTAGAGGCTCAGGTTATGATCGATCGTCGCTCCCGGCGCGAACTCTCCAACATCTTCCACGCGGCGAATATAGTGGCTCTGCGCGTTGCGGTAGCCGACCAGGAACGTCACGCTCGCGGCCGTCTTCTTGCCGAGGTTCACGTAGACGATGTGCGTGCCGCTCGCCTGGTGGCTCATCGGCTTCGGCTTGTTGACGGTGCAGCTCTTAATAAGGATGGGCGCAGCGGCTTGCGCGGGCCCAATCGATGCCGTCGCGGCGGCGAGGGCGACGAGCGCCGCTACCGACAGGCGACCGAATGCTTTCATGAGATCTATCTCTCCCTAACGATTACGAAGTAAGCAGGTGGTCGGCTTTCCTTCCGATTCGAGTTCATCCCTGCACTCCAGGTCGTCGGACGCAGGCCCGGGTACACTCAAAATATGAGCAGCGGATTACCATATGACGATACCGATGATGACGCGATCGCACCCGACGTCGCGCCGCCCGACGACCTGCCGGTCGATCCGGCGCGAGCGGTGCGCGGCGAAGAAGCGAAGTACGGCGAGAGCAGCGCCGACGAGAATCGGGGCGACCAGCAGGACGAGCACCACGGCCAACCGGACGACATCGTCTAGGAGCGCCGCTAGGGTACGTCGACCTCTGCGGCCTCTTCTCGGCGCAGCTGCGCGATAAAGAGGCGCAGCTCGGCGGCGCGTTTCGCGCCGACGCGCTTTGCCGTCGCCGTGATCAGCCGCGGCGGGATTTGTTCGACGAAGGTTTGCAGCGTGGCGATGGCCGGATCGAAGCTCGTCGCCTTCTCACCGGTGAGCGCGATCATGCGCGCCGCGCCGATGTATCCGAGGAAATCGAGCGAATCGGCATCGTGCAAAACGATCGCCGCCCGCTCGGTGCCGGGATTGCTGTAGAACATGTGTCCGCGTTCCGCAGCTTGAACCGCCGGGAGCTTTTGCATCGGGAATCCCACATCGCGCAGTACCGCACCGCTTTGCTGCGCCGCGCAGTCGCCGTGTTCCATGTGCTTGTCGGCGCAGGGCATAAACGCGGACATATCGTGCAGAAATGCCGCGGCGAACAGCACGTCGAGATCGACGGCGAGACGATCGCCGTTCGCCAGCTCCACCCCGAGAAGATAATTGCGCTCCGAGTGCTGCCACCCCCACGCCGGATGGATGAAGCGCTCGTGCGCGAGCGCGAAGAGTTTTTGCTTCCACGGTGCGTCTAGCGGGATGCCGCCGGGCGTCGTGGCGGGTGGCGCGGTTGCACCGATTGCGCAGAGCATCGTCAGAACCAGAAGGACGGCATTTCGCATGCGGGGGTATTCGGATGCCGCGAGCTCATCCATCTCGAAACGGGATTGCGCGCCGCGGTAGCCAATCTCTACACATCGACGCATCGGGAGGTATCATGCGGCGTCTGCTTCTTGCTATTTCGCTCGTCGCTGCAACTCCGGTTTTCGGAGGCTGCGGCAGCGGCATTCAGACGCCGAGTGCCGGCGCGGCGGCGACTCTGCCGAGCCTGGCGTCGCTGCGCGCAGGGCACGCACCGCCCGTACCTCCCCGGATGCGTCACCGCATCACTGCCGCCGAGGTCTCCCGCTCGCGGGCGGCCGGATGGCAGCGAGTCTTGGCGCCCGTTTCGTGGAGCAGCGGGCCCGGAACCGAACTGCTCATGACCGACGGTACGGTGATGGTTCAGGATACGTGCACGCGGAAATGGCAACGCCTAACGCCGAATCGCAACGGTAGCTATCTCTCAGGAAGATGGAGTCGGGCTGCGCTGATGCCTCGCGGTTACGCTCCGGAGTATTTTGCATCGGCAGTTCTTGCCAACGGGAATCTGATCGTGAACGGCGGTGAATATAACGGCCCGGGCTGCACCGCCGCCCAAACGACGCTCGGTGCGATGTACGATCCATTCAACGACACATGGACGACCGTCGCGCCTCCGACCGGTTGGCCGCGCATCGGGGATGGTTCGAGCGTGGTACTCGCCGACGGCACCTACATGCTCGGTAACTGCTGCTTCGATTACCAGGCACTCTTCGATCTGGACTCGTCCGAGTGGACGCAAACCGGACCCGGTAATGGCAAAGACGACGTGAACAGCGAAGAGGGTTGGACGCTGCTTCCCAACGGCACCGTGTTGGTCGTGAACGTGAGAGATACACCCTACGCTCAGGTCTACAACCCGAGCGCGAACACCTGGACGCCGGCGGGAGCGCTTCCGGTCAATATCGTTCGGGGCAGCGAGATCGGCCCGCAGATGCTGCGCCCCAATGGAACGGTTTTCGTCGCGGGCGCCAATGGACTGAACGTCGTTTATAACGCAAAAAACGGAAAGTGGACCCAGACGCAGAGTTTTCCCGTCGTCAACGGTTCGCAACTCGACGTCGCCGACGGCCCAGCCGCATTGCTGACCGATGGCAACGTTATGATTCCGGCGAGCCCGGGCTTGTACAATGCGCCGGCCTACTATTATCTCTTCGACGGGTCGCACCTCACCGGCATCGCCGGCCCGCCGAACGCCCCCAACGATTCCACGTTTAACACGCGGCTTCTCGTTCTGCCGACCGGACAAATCATGGAGACCGACGGCTCGCACGATATCGAAATTTATACGAGCCGCCGAAGCGGCGCGCGCTTTGCTCCCGCGATTACGTCGGTACCGTCGACACTGAGCGCCGGCGGCACGTTTACGGTCAGCGGGACCGGGTTCAACGGCATTTCACAGGCAAACGCGTATGGCGACGACGACCAACAGGCGACGAACTATCCGCTCGTGCGCATCGTCGCTACCGCGAGCGGCCGGGTCACGTATTGCCGAACGCACGGAACCAGCTTCATGGGCGTCGCCTCCGGCCAGAGCGTGTCGACGTCGTTTGACGTTCCTCCCGACATCGAGTCGGGTGCCGGTACGTTAGTCGTCGTCGCAAACGGCATTCCATCGGCCCCCGTCGCCGTCACCGTGGAATCGTCAAAGCGGCCGCTCCGCGAGCGAAACGACCGCTAACGATTACTTCTTCGCGAGACTGACCGTCGCGCCGATCGGATCGGTTTCTCCGGAGATTGTTTGGATCGGACTCGTGCCGTTGGGATAATCCCAGATCAACGTATCGGCGCCATTCTGATTGGGGCCGATGATTCGCTTCGCCTGACCGTGATGTCCGCCCGTGTCGACGAACGGAATCCAAAACTGAGCGACTTCGTTGGAACCAGTGAGAATCATCGTGCTGACCGTTTTTGCGGACTTCCCCTTGATTTCAAAATCGTAGATCGTGCTCGTGAAGTTATGCTTGACGGCCACTTGATCGCCGACCGCGAGGTACTTCCCGTCCCATTGAACGCCGCCGGGTAAGTAAATCGTTTGATCGACCGGGATGAACTTCATCGCCTTGCCGCCCGCAACTCGCTCGCCGAGGCCGAAGACGCTGCCGTAGGTCTCGCCGTCCGCGAAGAGATTTCCGTGATTGTCGTAGCTGCAGTAATAGTAATAATAGATGTTCGGATTGGAGTATGTCGTTGGCGAGCCGCTCGCGTGGGGATAGATCGCGACGTTACCCTCGCGTTCCGTCGGTCCCCAAAAATTCGCGACCGCAAGGTCGCCGGTCTTTGGATCCACCGAGCAGCCGTTCGCTCTGCCGTCGGCATCGTTGATCACGCGGAGAACGGTCGTGCTGCCGTGAGCGTACTCGCTGATTTGGTGCACGCCGTCGCTCGTATCGTTAGTGACGTACACGTCGCCCGCCTTATCGACGCATAAGCCCTCCGGATTGAAAAATCCGGTCAGCGTTCCAACCAGCTTGTGGCCGGTATACGTGTAAATATCGACGACTTGGGCGGTCAAGTCGGAGATGTAGAGCAAATCGTTCTTCCTCGCCTCGGGAAGAATCCAGGAACGCCCGCCCGCTACCTGCGGGACTCTCGCGGCGTTGGGTGCGGCAGCCGACGGCTGCCAGGGGGAACCCCCGCCGGAGCAACCCGTTAGGAGGCCGACGAGGCCAAGTACTGCTGGCACGAGCTGGTATGCGCGCATAGTCCCTCCGGCTGAAAGCAACGTTTGGACGCATCATAGCACCGCGCCGCATGCCGGCGCAGGCAGAAGCGAGCGCAATGCCTGTGCTCCGCGCAGGAAGCCTGCGCAAAGAGGCGGCGCCGCCCGTGGATTGCCGACTTCTTGACTATTGCGGCGTATAAAGAGCGGTAGAACTACGCTTCGAGGAGGACGAGCATGTTTCGAAAGTTCGACGCATTGGCGGCCGCTGCGGGGTTGTCACTACTGGCGGCCTGTACATCCGTGGAACCCAGCGCCCAAACGGGTCCTAACCCTCCGTCTCAGCAATGGCGCCAACTATCCGCGGTTGGACCGGATAAGAGCTGCGCCGGTACCCGCCGCGCCAAAGTGACGCCATGTCCCGTTCGCCTCACGCATCGCACGAAGCACGGGATCGTCATTACCGTGAAAGGCCGCGGCGTCGTTGATTCTGAGATCGGCGAGATTAACTCGTGCTACAATGCGTCGAACTGTTTCAACGCCGACCGTGTCGACGGCAGCAAAACGGAGTGGCTCATCACGCCTGGGCAATCGTGCGGCCGCGCCATCGTGGAGTTCGACGCGATGAATGCGCATGGCCACCGCGTCGGTTATTACTTCCTCAAGATCGACAACAACGTCTGCCCGTAAGAAGGCGCGGCACTTAGACGAGCGGGGCCTCGTCAATGTAGACGCTGATGGATGAGACGAACCCATCCACGATCACGAGCGTGACCCGCTCATTGAGCTCGACCGGTTTGTGGTTTACCGCGATTGCCGGAACCCAGGCTGAATACGAAGTGACAAAGCGGCGGCCGTGCTTTACCGGTGGTCCGTAGAGCGCCAGCACCTTCGAGTATGGGCTTCCAAGGCGAAGTCCGCGAACGGTACCGTATTCGGATAGATCGGCATTCGCGGCTTTCACGGACGGCGGCGGTGCCTTGAAGAGCGCCAGCGAGCACTGGTCGGTGAGTCCACGCGCAAATGCAATGTGATGCGTTGCATCGTACTTGAGTAACGTCCACACATAATAAAAGCCCGGCTCGGTCACATTGAAATGACCGCCGCCGCAACTGCGCCAGTCCGACGAGCCGAGAAAATCTGGTTTCGGCATTGGCTGGGAGGTGCCGGGCGCGTTGAAAGCAGTCGCGCTCAAAAACCAGTGATCCAGATTCGGGTTGGCCGCAGACGCGGCGACTGACGCGAAAACGAACGCGACGGCTAGTAGTACTGCGTACGATGCGAGCCTGTAGCTCCACGGAATTCGCATAATCTTTCGCCCTTCCGGAATTCGGTAGCGGCTCCTCCGGCAGGGGGCTCGAGTCAAGCACCTATAGCCGGCTCTTTGAGGCGCCACCCGGCGAACAACAGCCACAGCATGAAGACCAGTTCTCCGAGCGCCGTTACCTGCAGCCAGTCCAGCGGATGGCCTGGGTACAAGTACGGCTGGAGCATAACGATGATCCACCCGAGGCCAGCGGCGACGAGCACGATCCCCAGCCAAAGCGGAATATAACGGGAGCGAACGATCAATGCACCGACGAGCACCAGATGGATACCAAAGAGCACGAGCGCCATCGAATAATCGTAACGAAACGATCGCAGCAGCAGATAGATCTGCTCGTGAGGCATGTTGCCTCCCGCCGCAGTGCCATATGCGGCATCCGTCACTTCGCGGTATACCGGCAATAAGTTAAAGAGCCCCGTGAAGCAAATGCTCGCGTACACGAGCTGAAAGAGCGACGCGAGGAGCGATAACGCCTTGTTCACCGGGGCCAGCAGAAAATAGAGCGCCCAGGCGATAACGACGTCCTCAGAAAAATTAATGAAGAAGGCAAAGAAGACGCCGAGCAACATGCCGGGATGGCTCGATACGTTCGCCGCAGTCTGCCCAACGCTTCCCGCGACCAAAAGTTTGGGCCACAAGAAGAACTCCGCGTAGCTTACCGGATTGAGCAGATATGCAAACCCGGCAATTAAGGCCGCCTGGCGCAGCGTCAAGCCATCCGGGCGCGGCGAGGTCGACATGGTGCGGCTTCCTTTCCTGACGGGTACGTGCGAACACGGGCTCAGGTTTCACGATACAATATGGGCGTTCGAGGGCCGCGCGCAGCGTCGGCGGGAATGGATTCTTGCCGCCGAGGAGGACGCTCGGGCTCGTGGTCCAAGGGATATCACGGAGCGTGCTCGTTGCGCGGAAGGAGCGTTTAGCATGCGTGGATTTTCTTTTGCGGTATGCACGACCGCGATCTTCTTATTTTTCGCGGGATGCGCTGGGACGAATCAAGCGCTTCAGACTCCTGCGGTTGCTCTCAACCCCATGCCTGACGGCTCGCCGGCGCCACCGCCGGCCAAGATACCCGCGGCGCCGGGATGGCTTTCACCGAACGTGAGGAGTGGGGAGAGTGGTCCGCTGGTCTATGCCGGGATCAAAGGCAACGGCGAGGTCTTGATCTATTCCGAAACGGGCTATAATCAAGCGCCCATCGGGAAGATTACCTCCGGCGTGAGCGCGCCGTGGGGCTTGTACGTTGATAAGAACGGCAGCCTTTACGTCGCTAACCAACCCAGTCCACACAATGGAGGGACGGTAAAGGTTTATCCGGCCGGCTCGCTCTCTCCGTCGACGACGTATTCACAAGATCTCTATCGTCCGCTTTACCCGATCGTCGACCAATACGGCGACCTCTTCGTCGGCAACGGCAATGCCTATGCGGGCGGCGGAACGGTCGTAGAATACCAAGCCGGAAGCACGAACGCGTATCAAGTATTGAAGACGCCCGGAACTGAAGTGGACGGAATGGACTTCGATCCGGAAGGCAATCTTTACGTCGCCTACCGCGTCACGAACGACGATCGAGGTCTCGGCAGCATCGAAGAGTTTGCGCCGGGCTCGGCGCAAGGTCGGATTCTCGGCATGAAGGTGCACAAGCCGCAGGGCCTCATCGTCGACAACGAGGGCGATATCGTCGTCGCCGAGACTGCGACGAATACAAAGGTTATCGCGGTCTTTCGACCGGGAAAACGGCGTCCGGAAATTCGAGTGAAGCTCCCCACCGGGAGCGACGCGACGCAGATCGCTATTACTGAGGACGAAAGCAGGTTCTTCGTCGCTTCGTATACTGACGGGAACATCTACGTATTGCCCTATCCGCTATCGAAAGAGTCGACCTGGACGGTATTGGATCAAACTCCCGGTCAAGGGCAGCTACAGGGCATCGCATTGAGTAACGGCCAGGTTTTTTAACCCAAATCAGCTCTCTTCGTTCCGATTGACGAGCTTGCTCGACAAGCGGCGATACTCTTCGGAACCCGGAGTTGCGAATTCGCGCGCCCGCGCGTAGTAGACCCTTGCCTCCGCGTCGGCAAAAACGGCGATAGCTCGGTCGCCCGCCATTTCGTTGTAACGGCGGCCGCGGACGGCATCGCGAGCCAACCACGAGTGATAGGCGAGATCGTCGAGCGAAATTTCCTCTGCCCCGGTACATCGTTCGAGCGCGCGAGCGATCCGCCGATGTATCGGACGCACGCGCGTCGCGACGAACTCTTCATAGGCGACGTCCCGGATTAATGCATGGCGAAAGGCATACCAATCGCCGTTCGAGCTTTCTCGTACGACAAGCTGTAACGCACAGACTTTATCGAGCGCTTCGCGCACACGCTCTTCTACCAACGCCGTCGTTGCGGTGAGGACGGCGAAGCGGAACCGGCGACCGATGACGGCGGCACCCAGCAGCACCCCCCGTTCGGCGCGATTCAAGCGTCGCATGCGTTGCAGCAGCGCGGCGGCAAGCGCTTCGGAGACCGGCACCGGCTCAGCATAGCGCCGAACGCGCGCCGGCGGCATGGGGAGCGACCCCTACTGAGGCCCCCGCCCCCATGTGGCGCCGCAGAAGGTGGGGTTGACTCCCCATACTCGCCTCGCGAAATGAGCGCTAGCATGAGTCATGATGAAATTGCACTTTAGCGCAATGCGAGCGGTCCTTACCGTGCTCCTGATAGGGTGCGGACTCTTCGGGCTTTTTGTTCCGCGGCCGGCTTCCGCGGAATCGTCCGCAACGTTCCAGAGCACGGCCAATCCCGGTGGCGGCACCATTCTCACGGGAACCCTCGGAAGCTCCTCGTTGCCCACCGCGACCGCGACGCTCATGCGCCGACTCCACGCCGAACTCGGCGCGCGACCGACGATCGTGCAGGTGGCGTTAGACAACCGCGATCGCACGCTGGCACTGCTCTTTATCGCGAAGCCCGGCGGCACGCAGTACACCGGTGTCGCGATCGTGACCGCGAACGCGGGCGCGCAGGCCGGGGGTGCCGCGCTCTACGATACAACCGCCCGTTTTCATACGACGGTTGGCCCGATGATGCGCCGGCTCCAGGGGATGACCGTTGCGGCTGGGGCGAGCGGTGGAAGCGCGCGCACTTCGCTCGCTCCTGCCGAGCCGCTGATCCCGCACCCGTTCGCCGACGGCACGGGCAGCATCAGCATTCCCGCCGGCTGGATGCTCAACGCCGGCGGAGGGAGTGCGATGGCGAACGCACCGTCGGGAGGCGCGCAGGTTTCGTACAACATGCATTTCACCGGCATCGACCCTTCCAACCCGCGCGCGCAGATGTTTCTGCGAACGGCTACGCCGCTGGCGCGCGAAAATCTGCACGGCGCCGTGCTGCCGTATACGGGCGATCCGGTGGCATCCTGGATCGCGATGTACAAAGCGTTGGCGCAGCAGCGCGGGATGCAGGCAGAGATCCACGTAAGCAGTTCGACGCCGGCGGGCCAGTCGGCGGCGGACTTCGCCGGCACGCTCGGCAGCGGCGCGAAAACGGTTCACTTCATCGCGCACGTGTTTTTGCTGCCGCCGAACCCAAACGGCCTGTGGAGCCTCTCGGATAACCACATCTTCGTATCGGATGGGCAGGTTGCGCGGCTGGCCGAGACGGCGAATGCGGTGCTCGATAGCGTGCGCATCAACTTCGGCGCGGTCGCCGCGCAAGAGGATGCGATTCGCCAGAGTTTCCAGCGAATGTTCGAAGCCGACATTGCGAACGACCGGGCGCAAGATGCCGCTCGCCAAGAGCGGACCGACGAGGCGCTGGCGAGCGACCGTGCCGCTCAAGAAGGCATGCACAAACAAGCCGTTGCGATGGAGAACTACTCGCTCGATCGCGCGGTCGTCGTCAATACGGTGACGGGCGTCCATAGCACCGTCGATTCCAACTTCGCCGGCACGCTCGTTCAAGAGAATCCAAACTATCAGCAGGTGCCCGCAGCCGACCTCCTTCGGGGCGTGGACTACTAGGCCGCCGCTCGATGCAGACGTGGAGATTCAGCCTGGCGGCGAGGATCGGACTCGGCGTCCTGGCAGCATTCATCTTCTCGATCGCGGCCCTGATTTTTAGCCTGCCGCTGATGTACGACAACGGCGATCACAGCGTCGACTGGATCGTGATCCTCACCGCGATTGTAATCGTTGGGTTCGGCATCTTCGCGACCTTCGCCCTGATCGTCGCCATCCGAACGGAGATCACGCTCGGCGCGACGGCGCTGGAGGCGACGGTGGTTGCCGGGCACAACCTGCTTCTGGTGCCGCGGATGCGTGAGGTGCGGCTGCCGCTCGCGCAGATCCGATCGGTCGAACGGCGTTGCGAAATATTCCGGCGACTTGGTCTGTATACCCAGCGCGAAGCCTTGTCGATCGTGACGGCAGATGGAGAGCGCATCGGCTTGTTCAGCAATACGCTCGGAACTCTGAGCACGCTCCCGATCGACGAAGTAGCGAACGCCATCGCTGCGGCGGCGGGCATTGCCGTCACCGACGACGGCACCGTGTGGGCGAAAGGGTCGGGCCTATATGGTGCGGCGTCGTCATCCTGGACCGAGCGGCCACTCGACGCGGCGAGTGCGAGCAAAGCGCGCCGTGCGGCAGTACTCACCGTGCAGATTTGCACGGCGTTGCTGCTGCTGACGTTCGTCTTGCGATCGTGCTTGTGACGGTGCGGAAGTATCTTCGACGTATTACGATTTCCGACAGGTCGTCGTGAAGAAGGGCTTGCCACCCGACAATCCGGGATAGCCGGCGGAGGTGAAGCTCGTACTGCTGGTACGTACGATGACGAGACGTCCTAACTTTCCATCGGAGGTAACATGGTCGACAGAGGTCTCCGTGTTGCCGCGGACGGTCCTATACGCAACAAACCAGGTACCATCGTTCGCAACGGCGGCATCTATATAACGATCGTTCTTCGAATCATACGTAACCGAGCTGCTTTGCACGTATCCTTTCGGCGTCTCGACTACACTTTGCAAGATTCCGGCCTTCATGGTGTACCTCGTCGCAAAGTGAAGAGGCCGGTTATTGATTGCACTGCTACATGACCACGTCCCGATGTAGTATTGCATTGCTGCCATTCGCGTCGCGGATCGCGCCGGAAGGGTAGGGGATAGCGCTAGCGAGGCTGCTTCAACAGCCAAGAAAGCCGCAAGTTTCACGAAAAGCCCTCCTTCTTGGCGGGTTTGTCCCTTAGGAACAAGCTTCTCGAAGCGTTACATTGACAGCAATCGCCTCGGTCATACGGGGGCTCCGCCCTCGAGTTAAGTCATCGGGGTGAAGCAAGCGCTGTAACCGAGCCTTCTCTGAACTTCATCGGAACAGTAGACAAGGGGATTACCAGCTCGAACGGCCCGTAGAGGCGCTCGACGAGGGAGTCACTGATAAGGCCGCGCGCTTCTAGCGCCATTTCTGCGTCTACCGCGGCGACAAGCATTCTCGTCGTGGCCTTCACTGCATCATCGGTATTGGTGGCCGGAGCGAAATCCGCCGTATTCCACCCCGCCATGGGATTCCGTTCCGGGCGAGCGAGTGAGTCGAAATCCGCGAGACGACAATGGGCCGCAAGGACAGCATAGACGGGATTTGTCGCGTTCGTTAGCTTCGTCATGTCAGACTCAGATGGCACGCCTTGGTAGACTATGCGCTGTTGCTCCACGGTAAGCTCAGCAACGTGCTCTGCAAAATAGCCGAGACCGGTATCGGAAGGTGGCGACGGAACATTCTCTTCCCGCGTATCATCGAGCATGAAATGCCTCAGGTTCTGCTGTTCCGGGCAGGCCGTGCTCGTTAGACCCGTTGCTTCTACGCCTCGCGAACCAGGGGCCGATCCACCGTCGAGTGGAGAGGACGGCGGCGACCCATTCGCGACAGTCCTGAAATCGCGGTCATTTAGGAACCAGCGGCCATCAATCTTTGCGACATGCCATCCGCCCTTAAGGACGTTTTTGCGAACGTACCCGCCGGGATACGACTCGATCTCCGTGACTACGGTCGGAACAAAATCACCTTCCGGCTGCTCGGACGTGCTAACGTCCAGTTTAACATTCGCACCATTAGCTCTTAGGCTTGACCATTGTTTTGCTAGGTCATTGAGCGTGAGACTCTTCTGCATCGACGGCGTCAAGAGTGAATAGGCGGTTTCAAAATCTTGGTTCCCTATCGCGTGGTAGTAAGCGGAAACGGCTGCCTCCTTTGCCTTCGTCGGAGGCGTTACGCGCCTCGGTTGAGCGGGTGGAACCTGCTGCCAGTTCGCGAGCTTGTCGGGGCGCGTGACTACTACGATAGCGCCCGCGGCGAGAATGACAAACCCTATTACCAAAGGCCAGAAGTTGCGTCCCGGTCTTTTGAGTAGAGACGAAAGCGCGAGAGCTTTATGCTGCGCACGTTCGCGGCGTGGGGAGGGAGCCGTTGCGGCTCCGCACGCCGAACAGTAGCGGTCATCGGGTTCTACCGAAGCCCCGCACTGGGCGCAAGCGGATGACACAGCGCCATGCGGTCTTTTCCCACACCTTCGACAAAACCGTGCCTGACTAAATATCTCGTGCCCACAATGGGGACAAGCGATGGTCGGGCTACCATCATCAAATGTCATAGCACCTCCCTGGGCCGTGCGGTAGCGGATGGCCTTTGGCAAGGTGTACGACGGCAGGCAGGATAGGCCCTCATCGTTTTGTCCTCATCGGCAGACCGCGAACATGAGGGATGTGCGGCCACCGCTATCCGACAACGTCCTTCGTAATCTCTCCAGCAATAAGTTGCCTCACGGGTTTCCTGCTCGAAAGGTTCGGCGATTAAGCTCACTGGTCACCGTTAGGTTACCTCGGCTCTCGCTCAACCTTTGGAAACACTCGGTCATTGTTCCGAGCTATTCCGAGTCGAACAACGATTCTGGCGGGAGCGTGTAGGAGGTTCTCCTAACGTCCCCGCCACTACCCTCTGAGCTCCAAATATCCTTGCTGGTACTGGCAATTTTGCGTATAGGGCTGGGAATTCCAATAGATACCGAAGAGCGACTTTGGCCGATTCTGTGTAGTAA